>CASJPF010000044.1 GCA_949383255.1 Lachnospiraceae bacterium
ATAACAAAAAAACTCAAAATATGCATGGCTTTTTCATTCATGCGTTTAATCTGATACTATCTTGCTCTCTTTTTTACAAATGCAGGTACTTCTTGAAACATTTCGATTTTGAATTTAAGCCTGCTATTTTATAATTTGCCAACTTTAACGCTTATGATTTTGACTCATCCATATACCCATAAGCTGCACCTGCTTTTCGACAGCCTCAACATTCTGCGCTAACTGCTCTATTGTTCCTGTGCGGTTTTCCGGCTTGATTTCCGGCTGTATCCATTCCTTTGGGTATTCCTGCCTTGTATGGATATCCATGTAGGATTTCAGCCGATAGTAATAGCCTTCATTCCTGTTATTTTCAAACACAGGGGAAACCTCGCCCTTTGAGGTCTGCCACCGCATAAGGCAGGGAAACCAGAATAATCCGTCTTTTATAATCTCCTTAAATGAATTTAGCAGTTCTCCAAGTGCGGTCAGCAAACCACGAAAGCTGTTTCCCGCCTCAATATCCGCCCCACGTTCCACATGGTTTGCAAATTCCTCAATCAGCGGCGCAAAGGGAAGATATGACTGTATACACTGCTTTATCTGCCTGAGTGCTTTTAGGAAGATATTGGAACTTTCAATCTCCTCGTCCAATTCGTCCAATTTCCTCTGCGTAGTGGACTTTTTATGGTTCAGGACGAGAATGTCAGCCTCCAATCCTATTTTATCCGTTGATAGTTTTTCAATCTTTTCTTCCTCTTTTGCAACCTTGTATTCCGCAACCGTCAGGTCATGGTTTTTCCCCTTCTGTCTATCTTTTACAAGCACCCCATAATGGATAAGCATTTCCATACTTGCGGTCTGCCGTAGACAGTTCTGTAAGATTTCCTCCAGTGTCTTAGGCGTAAATATGGAGCATTTGGAACCCTTTGTTTCCAACCCACGCTTAAATCCCCTGCCTACGGGAACACCTACAACGTGCATGTGCGGGCTTGCTTCATCAAAATGGACTATCGCATTGGCAAAGAAGGATAACAGCAAGATTTATTCTTATTCACATAGGAAAAATCTAATTGACCTTAGTTCTAACTTTGCAAACTGGCTCAAAATCAACTACTTAGAAATCAAATAAATCAAGGGATATTGGTCCAAACCATATACAAGAATTTCTGAACACAAAAATAGATATTTGTAGTTAAAAAACCTTGGAACAATATCAAAGCCGTTTTAGAAAATGTGGATAAACGTGCTATTGCGTTCTTACGTCTGCCAACGCAGCTGTTTTTTTGATTTTTTGCGTTTTTAAAATAATACGAGCAAGAATTACAGACTCTAAATTTTTCAAAAGTTCAACACTTTCATCATCAAATTCTATCAAAAGCTCCTCAAGCAAACTAAAAAATTTACAAAAAAGCTCAAATTTTCCTTCCCCCATGGTCAAAACCGCCTCGCTTGTAAAATCGTCAACCGCTTCTGTCTTGAGCTTATCCAAAGCATTTTGCATTTTTACAGCCTCATAAGCCACCTTGTATGAAGAATGCGGATGCAGCCGCTGATACGCAACAATTGTCTTGATTTCCTCGACCTGTTCTTCATCGAAATGTTCATAACGCCCAATTCTTTGCTCATCTTGAAAAATTTTCCTGATTTTTCGGATTCCTGAATCGTCCAGACCTGTCATTTTTTTCGTATCGTTTGTTGAAATTTTGATGTTTCCCATGCTTTTCTCCTTTCTGTCATCAAATATATTTTTTGTTTCTATCGGACACAAAAAAATATTTTTTGTGCCCTTTACAAATATATTATATTATTATTTTTATTTTGTCAATTATTTTTTTGTGTTTAAACACACAGTTTTTTATTTATTTGTACCTATTCCAACACAAAAGTTCTTTATCATATTCAAATATGCTTAAAAAACCGCCAATTCGTTTTCCTAAAAACTTGTAATACTTTACCGAATATAAGTGTTAGGGCAAATTGAAAAAGGTATCATAACTGATTTAAGCACTTTGAAAACTGTCAAAGGGTATCTGAAAGAGATGAAAAAACCTAGTACACCTTTTTTTAATCCTCGTATACAAATAGCGAGTGCTTGATATATGAGGAATTAAAAAACGGTGTACTATATTAATCCAGGAACAGAGGTATCTTATAAGTTACTTTTCATGGGTCAGGAATGCGCTGAACTGCGCATTCCTGACCCATGATTTAGTGGTGAGGGGCGATTTTTGCGAAGCAAACTTTTGAATATCGCCCCGAATTGTTACTATAAGCGGCTTTCAGACCGTGAATAGTAACTCTTATAACTTTTTAATTATAAGAAAACGCATTTTTGCCTTGTTTTTCGCTGTGCAGATAGATATAATAAATATAAAGTTGAGTATAGTAAAAAATGATGATGCCTGTTACGCCTGCTTTTTTATATATACGTTCTCCAAAAGAAGGGATAACCTTGTATGAAGCAGCTTAAATTATATTTTTGAGAACAGAAAGGGAATAATCTATTAAATTTTGAATGAAACAGATAGAAGCGGCAAAAAGAGAAATTATATTTTACACGCGCAATGGAAAAAGCATTTCGATGAATAGCAAAAAAACCGCAACACACAGAGAAACATAAGTGTTTTGTAAATATGAGCAATTATAGCACAGCCAAGAATACAATATGAGAAAATATTTTTGCAATTTTTGTGGTTATACATATAACCCGGAAAAAGGAGAGCCTGAGCATGGTATTGCTCCAGCAGCCGCTTTTGAAGCTCTCCCTGCTGACTGGTGCTATCCTCTGTGCGGTGTGACTAAGGATAGGTTCCAGCCTTGCATCAATAATTACAACAAAATAATGAATTGTTAGGGAATAAATCAATAATGGTTTATTCCCTCTTTTTTGCCTTAGGAATTGTAGGAAAATAAGTGATGCAGATTGCGTAGGATATTTCTTCGAGGAGGTATGTCAAAAAACGTAGGCGTAGCGGGCTGCGGCGAGGCTTTTTGGCATGCATAATCGGAGAAATAGCCAAGTCAAGATGCGTCAGTTATTTTTCTACAGTTCCTTAATGTCAGATTTATACATTTAAAAAATATATAAAATTGTAACCAATCCCTCTTCTGTATTGTATCATTAATGAAAGGCTTTTCAAAGATAAGAAAATTTTGTACGAAGGAGCACTCATGAGACAGACAGTACAGGAACTGGCAACGTTGTATCAGAGCAATCTCTTTGCCGTGTCATTTAATATTTGCAAAAATGCACAGGATGCAGAAGATATTGTTCAAGATACATTTGTTCAGTATTATACAACCAAAAAAGAGTTTGAGAGTGAGCAACATATACGCGCATGGCTAATACGGGTAGCAGTCAACAAGGCTAAAAACGTCACCCGCACTTTTTGGAGACGCAACAAGATTTCCATTGAAGACTATATGGAAACTCTCGTTTTCGAGACACCGGAGGCGGAGAACTTATTTGAAACTGTTATGCACCTTCCCGAAAAATACCGCATTGTCATTCACTTATATTATTATGAGGATTATACGGTCCGTGAAATCGCAGATATCTTAAAGCTGAGCGAGAGTAATGTAAAAATCAGGTTGTCGCGCGGACGTGCACTACTCAAAGAAGCATTGAAGGAGGAATGGGATGATGACAAATAAAGAACGATACAAACAGGCGTTTTCTGCACTTCCGTCCTCCCAGCAATTTCATTTGGAGGAAGCAGAAATGACACAGATTCATAAGAAACACAAAAAAAACATGGCAGTTGCAGCAGCAATTGTGTGTGCAGTTATTATCGGCGGTTCTGGAACCGTGTATGCCACAGATATCGGTGGCATTCAAGAAAAGATTTCCGTCTGGCTCTATGGAAAACAGACCGAAGTTGATGTCACTGAAAATGAAAATGGCGGGCATACCTTTACCTATGATCGCGGAAATGGAACAGAAGGAATATCTGTTTACGGCGGTGTCAGTTTTAATACAGATGGCAGCCAAACTTGGCTAACTGCTGACGAGCTTGCAAACAAAATTAACAACTCGGCTACTGTGGAGAAAGACGCAGACGGTAAAGTGTGGGTATATTATTATGACCAGAAACAAGATATAACAGACCTGTTAGTTGAGAATGACGTTTGCAATATCACAATGACACATGAAGGAAAAACCATCTATCTAACCATTTCAGAAAATGGAAATGGCGGATATTCTCTGACACAGACTGGCGACAACCCAGAACCAGAAACTTCTACAATCACCACAACTACCACAACAAATATTATCACCACAGACGATTAATCAATCTTGACAGAAAGACCGTTCTTTTTCTCTAAGAAGCGGTCTTTCCTGCTTCTTTTTGCATTGCAATCAACAGCAAAATGCCCACCACTGCTCCAAAAAATAAATAGGATTGTATCATTGCCATAAAGTTGTATGTATGCTCAGTCCAAATGGTAAAGAAACAATTGTTTATTAAAATTTTCCGCCTCCACCGCCGTGAGACCTTCCAGAAGAAGAAGTATGTGTCTTAGAACCGCCTCCAGAGCTACTCTCCTTCTGCCGCACTCTACGGTCAACATGCGAATACAGAAACAGATCTCTCGCCTCTGTAACATTCATGCTACCACTCTTGACATATGCAGATGCCGTTGGCTGAAACCGCACCGATTTCATGCTATAACGCATTGCAATGGTGATGATAAGTGCAATAAACAACCCAATCAACAATGCTCTACTCAAATAATATCCAATAGAAAACGGGGCTTTGGGAAGCGTACCACTATCATAGGCTTCCCCTGTTCGTGCCTGTGTAATAAATTCATCGCAGAGATATGCAAACCGAGTAAAAGCCTCCTCATAATCACCTTTGCTCAGCGCTGGCAGAAATTGTTCTGATATATATGTAATCCCTGCGTCTGTAAACGCTGTAATTCCATTGCCAGCGGTAGAAATCCACCAATCTCCGTCCTCCATACTCACAAGAAGCAGAACACCATCCTTTGGTACACCAAAACCATAACCATTCTCATCATAAAAATCGTCGGCATACGCCATAGGCGATTTTCCATCCAGTGTATTTGTTGTGACAACGACAACATCTAGTAGTTGCCTCTCACTGATTTCATCTAGTATTGCCAGAAGTCTGCTCTCCTCTGATTTTGTCAAAATATCTGCAAAATCTACAAGTCTTGAAGACTTTCCTTCCGTTGCACAAACCACCATGCCAAAGGACAGACAAAAAATTGCAATCAACAAAAGTGTCATAATTCTTTTTTTCATGACAGATCTCTCCCTATAATAACCACAATAAATAGCTGATGCCAAAAACTGCCACACTGATAATACCCCATAATCCAAACAGCCATCTCGCAAAGGCGCCATTATCCACTGGTAAATCACCAACTAATTTTCCAGTCTGTCCATTCATTGCAAAAGAGTATTTGTTATCTTTCCAAGTCGTATTTAAAATCCACACTGGATACAACGCATATTTTGCCTGCCCATTGTGCAGACGAACGCTTGTAGATTCTGGAATCACTGAGACATAGCCCTGCACAGTCCCCGCAAAGCTGTCCTGTGTGCTTTTCTTAATGCGTTCATTTGCCCGCTCAATGCTTTGCTTGGCATCCACATCATATTTATCTGCCAGATATCCAGCCAGATAAGCAGTCTGAAAATCCACCGCCTGAGAAAAGTCAAAAGGTTCTATAGACTCCATCAAATCATCTGGCATCTTGGAAGAACCATCTACTGGAACACGTTCAAAACAAATTGTTCCGCCGCGCATCACCGCATAGTGGCTGGTCTGTGTATAGTGATAACTGCTGTCACTCCAACTGCGAACTTTTGTAGCCCTGTAGCGGATATTTGCTTCCGCCTCCGCGTCAAAAAGCCAAAACGGCACATAAATGCCCTTTATTTCATCAATATGATTTTGATTTTTAAATACTTTTGGCAAAAAAGGTTTATTCTTATAATGTCTGTTTAGTGCTTCTTTTGCCGCTTTTTTATCCAGCTTAAACGGAATCACATAGTCGGGTTTTAACGCACCGGAAAACTGCCCCATCATCACTACAGGATTTCCACAATAAGGGCAGGAAGTCGCCGCAGTGTTCTCATCACCAACAATTTCTCCGCCGCAGGATTTGCAAATATATGTTCTTAAATCTTGCATCTCATCTGCCTGCCACTCAGAATTTGTTGAAACCTCCCAATCCATCTGATCTGGCTGTTCATTTTTCAGTTCGTCATCATATCCTGCCAGTGCCTCCATCTCAAATTCCGTATCGCAAAAGGGACATTTCATTTTCTGTATTGAACTGTCAAAAGCAATTGCACCGCCACAGCAGGGGCATTTATATTCCTTTAGTTGTGCCATCTTTCCTTATCTCCTGTCACTCTCGTCAAAAACATCTCCACATTCTGGACAGAATTTAGGCGGGTGAGCGGGATCTTCTGGTTCCCAGCCGCACTTGTCACAGCGATAAAGCGGTGTTCCTTCCGGCTTCTTTGCACCACAATTCTGACAAAATTTGCCCTTATTCACAGTGCCGCAAGAACAGGTCCATCCATTATTTTCAGGCCTTGGCGCACCACATTCCGGGCAGAATCTGCCTGTGGAGACAGCACCGCAAGAACATTTCCAACTGTCAGCAGAAGAAGCTGGTGATGCCGCAGAAGCTGGTGCCTGCTGCTGTCCCATAGCAAACAAGTTCTGTGCATTCATACCGCCTGCATTCATTGCCATACCCATGCCTACAAAACCGTTCATCGCGCCCGCTGCATTTCCGGCGGCTGTCCGCATTGCATCTGCCTGTGCACCTACCAGCGTAGCACCTGCCATATTTGGATTCTGCAAAACGGCTGTGCGCTGAAGTTGCTTAATCATCTCAGCATCTTCTGGTGGCAAAGAGACAGAACCAAGTGCAATACTAACCACTTTCAATCCGCGCAATTTGCCCCATTTTGTCGAGAGCGCAGCATTCATAGCCTCCTCCAATTCCGTATTGTGAGAGACAATCTGATTTGGGCGCAACTCCAATTCAGACAACTTTCCAAACGCAGGTTGCAGTGCACTGATAAATTCTGTTTTCAACTGTCTCTCTATCTCGTCCCTAGTATATGCCTGCTCTACATTGCCACAGACTTTTGTGTAAAATAAAAGCGGGTCCGCTATCATGTATGAATACACGCCAGAACAGCGAATAGAGACATCCACATCCAGTCCGAGCCTAGAATCCACCACGCGGAATGGAATGGGATTTGGGGTGCCAAACTTATTGTCCATAATTTCCTTGACATTAAAATAGTACACGCGCTGATCTTTTCCTGTATCACCACCATAAGTAAAGCGTTTTCCAATTGTGCGGAATGTATCCGCAATTCCTTTTCCAAGACTGCCAGAAAAGATACTTGGCTCTGTAGATGAATCATATGTAAATTGACCTGGTTCCGCGCAAACCTCAACAACTTTTCCCTGCTCCACAATAATCATACACTGCCCATCTGCCACAGCGATACCCGAACCGTTGGAAATAATATTGTCATTTCCCTTTGTGTTGGAAGAACGGCTGCTAATACGCTTCTGTCCTTTTACCACCAACACATCCTGATCAAGCGCATCACAGTAGAAAAATTCCTTCCACTGATCGGCAAGTGTACCTCCTGCTGCTCCTAATGCCGCTTTGATAAGTCCCATAATAATACCCCTTTCCGCATATTTTCACATAATTTCTAAGTTTATTTTTCCTATCCATTATACCAAGTCTTTTGTGCGACGGCTAGACTCAATTACAAAAAATAAAAGTTTTTGGTAACAGTTTTTGTGCATAAAAACAGCCACCCATTTTGGGTGGCTAAAATTATTAGGCAAACAGCGCCTCAAACTCATCCCTTCCAATCTTCTCCTTCTCAAGAAGAAGATCCGCACAGGCATGCAATACCTTTTCATTTTTCAAAATAATGTCTTTTGCCTTTTTATAACAATCATCTACAATTGCCTTCACTTCAATATCAATCTCGCCAGCAACCGCCTCTGAATGACTTCTTGTGTGTGCCAAATCACGTCCAATAAATACTTCATTGTCTTCCTCATCATAGTTTATGACGCCGATATTCTCTGAAAAACCGTATTTTGTCACCATCGCTCTTGCCACTTTTGTCGCCTTTTTAATGTCGCTTGATGCGCCTGTTGTCACATCATCAAAAATAATTTCCTCCGCAATGCGTCCGCCAAGCGATACCATAATATCCTGCAGCATTCTGCCCTTCGTATTAAACATCTCATCCCGCTCTGGAAGCGGCATTGTATAACCCGCTGCGCCAAGTCCTGTCGGTATAATTGAAACAGTATAGACGGGACCCACATCAGGTAGTATATGAAACAGAATTGCATGTCCTGCCTCGTGGTAAGCTGTAATTTTCTTTTCTTTTTCTGAGATAATACGACTCTTTTTCTCCGCACCAATTCCAACTTTAATAAAAGATTTCTTAATATCATCTTGTTTGATAAAAGCACGATTTTCCTTTGCAGCCTGAATCGCTGATTCATTCAAAAGATTTTCAAGGTCCGCACCCGTAAATCCTGCTGTTGTCTGTGCCACTTGCTTTAGATCCACATCTTCAGAAAGCGGTTTGTTTCTGGCATGTACATTCAGGATTTCTTCTCTGCCCCCCACATCTGGCGGGGATACAGTAATCTTTCTATCAAAACGTCCTGGCCGCAAAATTGCTGGGTCAAGGATATCGACGCGGTTTGTTGCTGCCATCACAATAATACCCTCGTTTGTTCCAAATCCATCCATCTCAACCAACATCTGATTCAAGGTCTGCTCACGCTCATCATGGCCGCCGCCCATACCAGTACCACGACGCCTTGCCACGGCATCAATCTCGTCAATAAACACAATACAAGGCGCATTTTTCTTCGCTTCCGCAAAGAGATCGCGCACCCTTGACGCGCCAACCCCGACAAACATTTCCACAAAATCAGAACCTGATATTGAGAAAAATGGCACATTCGCCTCGCCGGCAATTGCCTTTGCAAGCAATGTTTTACCAGTACCAGGTGCACCTTCGAGCAATACACCCTTTGGAATCCTTGCTCCCACCTTTGTATACTTGCCTGGGTCCCTTAGAAAATCCACAATCTCCTCAAGATCTTCTTTCTCCTCTTTTAAACCTGCCACATCTTTTAATGTGACTTCTCCGCCAGTCATAAGGCGCGCCCTACTCTTTCCGAAATTCATCATCTTTCCGCCGCTGTTTCCGGCATTTTGGGCATTCATCATGCTAAACATAAATACCACAACCACCAATAACATCAGCAATGGCAAAAGCTCTGTGATAAACCAGTTTTCCTGTGGCACATCTTTCACAATTGGCTCTATATTATATCCCTTCACAATCTCCTGTGCCTCAACAACATCAGATACATAGAGATTTCGTTGCTGATTATCCTTTAATGTAATGCGCAACATACCTGTTGGCACCTGTACATTTGGGTGAATTTCCACATCCACAACAAGACCTTCCTCCATCTCGGAAATCAACTGTCCCATTGTGTAGGAGCCGCTGCTGCCACTGTTGGTACTCGCCCAAATCAACACCAGCACCAATATCAGTATAAATATAAATGTTAAATTAATTCCTTTTGCACCTTTTCCCAATTTCTGTCTCCTCCCGGTCCTGCCACTGCTTATTCTTCGTCAAACGTAACCACTCCAATATATGGAAGATTTCTATAACGCTGATCATAGTCAAGACCATAACCTACCACAAATTTGTCAGGTATCTCAAAGCCTGTGTAGTCCACTTTCACATCAACCACACGCCGCTCTGGCTTGTCAAGAAGTGTACACAGCCTCATGCTCTTTGGCTCGCGCTGTCCCAACAATTCCAGCAGATAACTCAGCGTTCTGCCAGAATCAACAATGTCCTCCACAACAATCACATCCTTATCCTTCAAGGGCTCGTCTAGGTCCTTTACTATCTTAACAATCCCGCTCGATTTTGTGCTTCCGCCATAACTCGAGACGGACATAAAATCCAACGATACAGGAACTGTGATTCGCTTGGCAAGTTCACACATAAAAAAACTGCCACCCTTGAGCACGCACACCAAATGAACCTGCCTGCCGGCATAGTCGCAGCTAATCTGCTCACCAATCGCCTTTATCCTATCGTTTACCTCGTCCTCTGTCAGCATGACTTCAATCTTTTCAGCCATAATTCGGTCCTCCTTTGTTAAACATACGCCTGGCAGTGCACAGAACATTTTTGAGCGTGCTCATGAATCCTCCTCAAAAACAACGCACAAAATCGTCTTTGTGTGCTCACTGACTTTATAATAATTGCTGATTCGCTCACCCACAATCCAAATGATATGTCTGTCATCTGCGAGAAGACAAATCTGATCCCGCTCCTTTTGCGGAACCTTGTGGTCAACAAAGTACGACTTTAGTGTTTTATGCTGATTCATAGAATTTACTGTCAGGTAATCCCCCGGTCTGCGAGTTCTTATGACAATACTATTTTTTATTTTACCATAATCAAACCATTTCGTATACTTATTTTGCGGAATATTTTCAAAATCAATTCCATTTTTTTCCACATGGATTATTTTTACTCGCATCTTTTGATGTGCGCCGACCAAAAACACAAGTTCTTTCCCCGCCAAAAGTGCATTCTGTTCCTCTACAGACAACACAATCTCTGGAAAACCTATCGCCTGCTCTGTTTTTTGTGCCACACAATTGACAGAATTTTTGTACAGACAAACACCTGTGTAGGTGCGCTCTGCCCGCAACTGATATGGAAGCATCACAGTCCTTCCGCATTGACTGTCCATCAGCGCTTGCACTTGTCTGACATGAATTGCCTCCAAATCTTTACTGCTGCCAGATGCCTGTGTTAGCATTTCAAAAATCACATACCCCTGTATTGTCCTATGAAGCTGTACAAACTGTTCCTTATCAATATGAAAAGTTTCTTTATCCACTTTGACACAGGCGGCAACTCCCTGTTTGGTGAGATCTGCAATCAGTTCATACGCATCATTTATTCGCCCGCAGGCATCATAAATGTGATCCGCTGCCGCCGTGTTAATTTTTTTTTCCGCAGTATCCAAAATATGGTGCCGAATAATGTTCCTTGAATAATTATCTTCCAAATTGGTGCTGTCTATACAGTATGGCATGTTTCTTTCCCGCAAAAACGCTTCGATCTCACTCCGCGATAGACACAACAATGGTCGAATAATTTTATCACGCACAGGTTGTATTCCAGTCAATCCTTTCAGCGAAGTCCCTCGAAACAAGTGAAACAAAAACGTCTCACAACAGTCATTTTTATTGTGTGCAACAGCAATCTTTCCTTTCTTTTCGCCCAACTCTCGCGCAAATGCATTATAGCGCACAATGCGACCTGCCTCCTCTGTGGAAATATGGCGTTGTTGTGCAAGTGCGCACACATCTTCCTCCACCAGCATAAAAGGAATTTGTTCTGCACTGCATATTCCCCGTACATATTCTGCATCCTTTGCGGCGTCTGTCCGTATCAGATGATTGATATGAACTACGCGCAGCCCAAATGCAATCCGTCTGCGAAATTCCAGAAGCATCAGAAGCAGGCAGACAGAGTCTGCCCCTCCTGACACGCCTGCCACAATGCAGTCGCCCTTTTCAATCATATGATGTTCCTCTACATATTGCAACACTTTGTCAATCATTTGTATTCCTCAAAGTCTGTGAAATAGTGTAGCAGCAAAGATGCATCAATCCACCACGAAGTGGTTTTGCATGGCTTGATGTCCGTAACAAGAAGCCAAAGGCTGAACTGCTACTCCTCAAACACGAATTATAAGTTGTTTTACACTGCCTCTCCGCGCCGTTTCACGCAGCAAGTAAGCACTGTCATGTCATCCCGAATGCGCCCGTTATCACTGTTGATAGCACACTGCAAAAGATAATCTGCCATCTCCTTAGGATTGATAATCCGACTTCTTGAAATCAATTCCCGCATCCTGCCTGTCTTTTCCCGGTCAATCGCATCTGATATCCCATCAGACACCATGACAAGCATATCTGTATCCGCCAGCCGAACACTCTGCGTAATCGGGCTTAGCTCCTCCATACTGCCGAGTGGAAGTGTGTCCGCCGACACCTCATCCACCCAGTTTCCGCGCTTAATATAGCTTGCCGCCGCACCTGCCTTGACAAATTCTGCCTCTCCTGTCAACAAATTGACTGCGCACAAGTCAAGCGTTGTCAGATTACAGCAGCCATTCTGTGCAGCAATCGCACCGTTAACCATAGAAAACGCCTTCTCTTTCGGAAAACCCGCCTCCAAAAAACGCTCCATAAACTCGACGACTGCTTGGCTGTCCCGACATGCCTGTGCACCGCTTCCCATGCCATCAGCAATCATAACAATCATTTGATTCTGATTATATTCCTCCACAGAGAAATTGTCACCTGAAATTTTTTCGTCTTCCCGCACTGCGCGGGAAATCGCGCTCAAAACTTTGTATTTTGGCTCGTCCTCATAGATAAAGGTATGATATCCCCGTTCAATTCTCAGTGCACTCTCCGCGGACAAAACAAGACTTCTGCCAAAAAATTCTGAGAGCAGCTTCCCTAGAACGCTTGCTGGTACTCCATGCCTGCTGACTGTGCGTGCCTCAACGCTGATTTTGTTTCCACAGCGGCCGTCCGCTGCACTCCCGTAATTTCCCGCATCGCCGCCTTCGAGAAAAATGAAACCGTGCACGATAATACCTCGTTTTTTTAAATATTGTATCAGTGTCCGTTTCTTATGCGCCATTGGAATACTAAAATGCACAACTGTGTCTGCGACATCGGCAAACGCATCTGAAATCTCCTCAAGATGATTTGCAAAAACTTCCTTGGTCTCCTGTATCTGTTTCTGATAGAGCATGTCCTTTCTGTCAATACAAGCATAATCTCCATCTGGTATGCTGCGATAGAGTTTTGCCAACTCCTCATATGTCTCTGCCAAACAGTAGAGCTTTCGTTTACTATATCCGTTAAACAGATATCCTTCTGTGATTCCCGATTTATTTTCTGCCTCTCGCGAAGCCTTTGGTGTCCATACTTTCAACATAACATTGTCCCCCTGTTATTCTTTTCCACCTCTTTAGTATAAAAGGGAATCCGTTCATATTTTGTCAAACCCATGCACTGATTTCTAATTTTTCATTGACAAAAATCAGCACCGTTATATGGGATTCTCCCAATAACGGTGCAACGTTAATCGATCTCCTGAAAAATAATCTCATTTTCATACACAAGTCCCAGCTTATCCTTTGCCACTTCCTCTGCGTACTTTTTTGTCTTTGTGTAAGTGGCAAACTCCTCAAGTTCCTTGGCACGCGCTTCCTCCACAGCAATGAGCTGCAAAAGCTCTTGCTCTCTGGCAGCATATGCCTTTTCCTTCTGTTTTAGGGAGATAGAATGGACACCAACCACACTGGTTGTAATCAGAATCGCAAACACGGCAATCAACATTCCAAGACGATTCTCATTCCTGTTGCGAAGAAACTCCGGCGTTTTTCTTTTTGTCTTTTTTGTGTTTTTTTTTCTTTCTGCCATGCTTCTTTTTCTCCCTTCTTTGTTTTGCCTTTGTAAAATGATATATTTTAATATTATGATGAATCGTCGCACACGTCAACCGAATTTTTCTAATTGCCGCACGTTTTCCACGTTTGATTGGCTCCAACAGCTTCCGAAACAACCGCAACAGATTGCCAACTGTCTTGTCTATAACAAAATAGCTAACCTTGATAAAAAAACGTCCTATTGTTGCAGCATACATCAACATGCCAACCGCCGCACCAAATACCGCTGCAAAACGTATCACACCGTTATTTCCATAATATAAGAGAGCAAAGCTGAAACAAAACCAGACAATCCAATACAGAAGGTCCTCCAAATCGACTGCAATCCTACCATGCTTTATCAATCTACGAAACAGCCGCAGCAAATCGTACGAAAACGCCATACAGGCACCAGTTGCAATAGAAGCCAGCCAAAAGTGCCATTCTCTGATAATCTCTTCACTCATCAGCTAAACAGGCGTGTAAGCAGCCCCTCTCCTTTTTTTGCAAGAGTACTCTTATCAGAATAGGTAAGTGCATCCACCCTGCCATCTACATCCGCCTCACCCTTCTCCAGATTTAGCCTGCTCACATGAAGGCCGCTCCCCTTGATGGCAAGCATCCCGTCCACCGTCTCCATCAGGATATTGTTCTCATCAAAAGAATGAACCTCCAACACTCCTGTTATTTTACAGTCCCGACGCTGCTCCATGCCTAGCCTGTGCTTTCCTATGTTTGCACTTGTGCTTCCATTTCTGCTCTCCATAGACACTGTCCTTTCCTCATCCAAGGAAGTACTCCATACATTATATGGGAAAGAATACACAGATATGACCTGATTCCCGTCAAATATAACGGAACAGTTCTTTTGCCTCGTCCTTCTTCACAGTTTCCTGCACGTCAAGAATTTCCACTTTTGTTTCTTTATTGCCAAACTGAATCGTCAGGATATCCCCCACTTTGACATTTGCAGACGCCTTTGCCGGTTTGTCGTTAATGAGCACACGCCCCGCGTCACAAGCCTCATTTGCAACAGTACGGCGCTTTATAATCCGTGAAACCTTTAAAAATTTATCCAATCTCATACACTGTCATTCCTCCTAAACGGAAACAACCGATGATATCCATCGGTTGTCTTAAAGAACTATTATCTGTTTACCTCGTCCTTTAATGCCTTGCCTGGCTTGAACTTCGGCGCCTTGGACGCCTCAATCTGCATCGTCTCACCTGTCTGAGGATTTCTGCCTTCTCTAGCTGCTCTCTCAGAAACCTCAAATGTACCGAATCCTACTAACTGAATCTTCTCGCCCTTCTTTAACTCCTTAGCAACAACCTCTGTGAAAGCGGTAAGAGCCTTCTCAGCATCCTTCTTTGTCATCTCCGCATGCTCAGCCATAGCAGCAACCAATTCTGTTTTGTTCATTGTGAACTCCTCCTCTAAATTACTGTAAATAGTATTACACAATAGAAGTCCTATTGCAGTTGATTTGCGCCGATTTGACGCCTATATCTATTTATAGGCGAAAAACCTTTGTTTGTCAAGGAAAAATGCCTAAAATTTGCTGATTTTTAGAGGTTTTTTATTTATCTTCTAATTTCACCAGATCTGTAAACGAATAATTGACATCTTTTTGTTCCTCGTCAATCTGAAGCGTGTAACTTCTAGACTGATAACCGGTCTTGCGCAGGGTCACAACATAGCTGCCGGGCACCTTGTTAAAGCTGATTGGCGTGATGCCAATATAGTTTCCATCCACATATGCCTCGACGCCATCTGGCGCGTCAATATACACCTTGTATTTGCTCTTGGAAGACACGACTGTGTCCTTGGAATCCTCCTCTTGCTTCTTGGAAGACTTCTCCTCTGTGTCCTCATCTTCTGTATCGGATAATTTTGACTGATATTTCTTGCTTGTTGTGCCTTCCTCATCATCCACGTCGTCTTCTTGGTCCGTATCTTTCTCTGACGCATCCTTCTCTGTGGTGTCTTTCTTTTCGCTGGAAGCCTCCTGTGTTTCCTCCTCACTCTTCTCAAGTTCCACAGCAATGTTTGCGGAAGGCTCCGCCACCCGAATATACTGTGCAACTGCATCATATCCCTCGGCTGTAATGCGCATTCGGTGCAGCCCATATTCAATTTCCACTGGTTTTGACACATCAACTTCCTTGCCGTCTATTAAAACTTTCGCTGTCAATGGCGTCAGTGTAAAAATCACAGTTCCTTTTTGCACTACAGTGATTTCAACCTCTCCTAAATCCCATGCCATCTCCTCATTTCTGGCAAATGTAATCTCCTGTGTGGCACTGCTTCCCTTGTGGCTGACCGTCACTTTATGGGTCCCCTCTGGAACCACCAACAGCATGTCCTCCGCCACTTTTCTAATCACTCTGTCCCCAATATCAATCCAACCATTTACAAAATAATCCTCATTTTGCAGTCGTAAGTATCCATGCCCTTTCTCAATATAAATGCCATAGATCCTATCTTTGTATCCCCATACACTAAGCACATCCATTGTGTTTACTTCCATCATATCTGTCTCTTTCCCGTCGGACACAACAACGACATGCGCGCTGATATTATAGGTATTCTCCCCGATTGTAAGCGTCCCTTTGCGCAAATCCATGTTATAGTTTTGCACCTCTCTATAACTCACACAGTCTGGATTTTCCTTAATGTAAGCCAGCGCCTTTCTAGGCTTGTAAAAACGCACGGTAACGACGCTTCCCTCCTTTAACTGCTTCATGGAAAGCGCCTGGTCATTCTTGTCATATACCGTTGTCGTGCCGTCGTAGGACAGCGTATATCTGCGTGAGGACGCAATATTTTGAAATTGTATGGTCCCCGCTTCCAAATCTTTTCGCACGACAACTGCCGCATCCTCGGAGTCATAAATTCCGCTTCGATTCATATCGTTAATCATTGTCTCTGGCTCCACTTCTACCGCCGCATCCTGCTCTGGCTGGTTTGTCAGAATTGCTGTAAAATGCTTTGCGCCTTGGGCGCAGCCACTCAACAGAAACATTGCTGTCAAAAATGTGACTGCTGTAATCCAAATCTTCTTTCTTTTTATCATAGTGTCTCTCCTAATCCCTTTTCATACAGTCCTCTATAAAACTGCTCCCGTCTGTCAAGCTTTACTGGAAAAGCAGCCCGAAAAGATTCCACATCATCTGTCAGCGTATAACAAAGATTTCCCTCCGTTCCCGACAGCATCACTCTAATACCTCCCTCTGGATCAATAATGCAACTATCTCCAGTATAATCAACACCACCAATGTCGCCCACACAATTTATGGCGAGAATATAAACCTGATTTTCAATAGCACGCGCACGCAAAAGTGCCTTCCAATGTGCGCTGCGTTTTGCCGGCCAGTTCGCTGGTACGATAATAACATGTGCTGTGCGGGAAGCCGCCTGGAAAATTTCAGGAAACCGCAAGTCATAACAGATAAAACAACTGCAAGCAATGCCATTGATCGAAAAGGACGCAAGCGCACTGCCCCCCTGAAACTTCAAATCTTCTCCTGCATACGAAAAAGGATGCAATTTGGCATAATCAGACAAAACAATTCCTTTTCTGTCCACAATTGTATAGTGATTCTCACACCTTTTTTCACAGTCCTTCACCCAGCCAAAACCAAGAGATACCTGATACTGTTGGGCCATCTCCTTCATACGCTGTATTGTCTGTGCATCCTGTTCCTTTGTATCTTCCGTATTCATGGAAAATCCTGTAAAACTCATCTCTGGAAAAAAGACTGCCTCCGCTCCCCTGCAAACCGCCTCCTCAATCCGCATTTTTGTAAGCGCATAATTCTGCTCCTTATCCTCCCAGATAATTTTTGTCTGCGCAAGCGCAACATTTATCTGATGGTTTCTCTTTTCGTTCATTATAATCCCCCATGCCACCTCTGGCGGCTCAAATACAAATGAAAAACTAATTATTGTAAACCTATTATAACGAGTTTTGCCTTTCTGTACAACCCCCTCAAGAAAAGAACTTGTTTAGCAACTTCTCCCTGTTTTTTTCTTGCTGAATCAATCCCTCAAGTTTTTCATAGTTGCGGTTTGGCATCCACGATTTTCTGGAATTATAATAAAAATTAATAATTTTCCAGAATTTTTCAGGATATGCAAGCCGCAGGCACAAACTTCTCCACTCTATCGGTGGAAATACCCTTCTGTTTTGATAGGCGTCTAACATGTTCTGTGCCATCTCATCAGACCAGTCACACTTTTCCGAAATTTTCCGAAACAATAAATAAAAATCTCGCGCACCAGTATCATGCGCAAAATGTTCCAGATTGATGATGCCTGTGTATGTCCCACCACTGCCCTTTCCAAACAAAACATTGTGGTATTGGTAATCCCCATGACAGTACAGTCTATTGCTGTTGACATACGCCTCGTACTCTGCCCGAGACTCCTCTTTTGCACGTCTAGTCACATCAATTGCCGTGTCTAGGAAATAGTCGTATTCCCTTAGTAAAGCACGCTCAAAATCCGTCTTATTACGAAGCCGTTTTAGATAATTTTTTACCCGCTTGCACTCCATTGTATGCTTTTCCATCTCATCGGCATAGAAAAAAACTGGCATCCTGTACAGTCTGCTTTCCGCCTCCAGACCTGTACAGGACACAGGTGTCATAAATTTCAGATGCAACTTTGCCATAGCGCCAAACGCCTTGATAATATCCTCCTCGCTTTTGTAGCTGCACTCCTTTCCCTCGACCTGCTCCTCCAATATGTAAACATTGTTGTCAATATCCTTTACAAATAGCGCACCTTCTCTATTGTGCACCAAAATATCAGTTCGCAGGCTGTCATTTAAACGGCATTGTAGCTGATACAAAAGTTCTAGTTTCTCCGTTTTTCCTTTATATTCTTTGAGAACACGCATACCCTTCTCTGTATCGCAAATTATAGTTCCACGCCCTTTAAAGGTGCGGTTGACTGTTATATCATACTGTTCAAGCACATTGATTGCCTTGTCATTCACAAAAATCCCCCTCCACACAAAAAATCGTTTATTCTATCCTATGTGCAAAGGGGGGTGTTTATTCCACTGTTTTCTACAAGATTATTTCTTTTGCTCTTTCTGTCAAATAGATGTGATTATTGTTTGCAGGCTCCTGCAAAACCTCCTCAAGAAGCTGGTTTAACAGTGCACCAATCTGCTTTCCTCTGGGTACTCCCAGCGCAATCAGGTCATTTCCAGTGATCGCAAGTGTCTTTAGCGAAACGCACTGTTCCTGCTCTAAAATTTCTTGATAAATCCTGCTGGTCTCGTCAATTCGTGCAAGTTTCTCCTGCTGTTGATAACTGCTCTGCGCCAAGACATCCGCCCGTCGCAGCTCCAATACCTCTGCAAAATATTCCATGCCAATCCTGTGAATGGCACGCCGCACAGACCTTGCATTTGGCTCAGGCTTATCATCATGAAATCGAATATATTTCTGCACCTTTGTAATGGTATCATTGTCAAATTTAAGACGTTTTAAGATATCTGTCGCCATTATTTCGCTCTGGTCCACATGTCCATGAAAATGGTCAATTCCCGCCACATCTGTCGTCCTTGCCGCTGGCTTTCCAATATCGTGTAAAAGCGCGGCGATGCGCAGCGCCTTATCTGCTCGAATGTGCAGCAAAGTTTGCAT
Organism: Lachnospiraceae bacterium; assembly: GCA_949383255.1. Classification (GTDB taxonomy): domain Bacteria; phylum Bacillota; class Clostridia; order Lachnospirales; family Lachnospiraceae; genus COE1. The sequence continues at coordinate 19,251 of CASJPF010000044.1, forward strand.
TAAATGCTCTCCGACGTTGTAACAATGATGTGGATTGTGCTGCAGTGTCAAAAATGCAGCATCCAACTCAGGAAGCACAATCTTCGTGATTCCCAACGCATAAGCATCACGCATAAAATCTGGGTGATTTGACAGCAACAATTTCACCAGTTCTGCTTGCACGCGCTCCGCACTAATGTTCTTTAGATTGGGTGCAAGTTCCCGAATCGCAACCTTTGTGTCCTCTGCAATAGAAAAACCAAGCTGCGCCGAAAACCGCACTGCGCGCAACATACGCAGTGCATCTTCCCCAAACCGTTCTGTGGCTTCTCCCACACAGCGAATCCTCTTTTGTTTCAAATCTTCCATGCCACCAAACACATCCACAATACCGCTTCGGTCATTGTAGGCAAAGGCATTGATTGTAAAATCTCTGCGTTTTAAATCCTCTACTAGATTTGCTGTATAGACAACTTCTTTTGGGTGGCGGCTGTCTTCATAAACTCCATCAATTCGATAAGTAGTGACTTCAAATCCTTCGCGTTCCAGCATCACCGTCACTGTGCCATGTTGAATCCCTGTATCAATTGTATGGCGAAACAGCTCCTTAACCTGCTGCGGTTTTGCAGATGTCGTCACATCCCAGTCATCAGGTACTCTCCCAAGCAAGGAATCCCGAACACATCCGCCAACTGCATACGCCTCAAACCCCGCCATCTCCAACCGTGTTATCAATTGTCTCACCTTTTCAGGCAGTCGTATCTGTCTCATTACCTTTTCCTCTTATCCTGCCGCGGAGTTATTAACTTTCCGCGCGTTAATTTTAAAACGAATGGTCTTTGTACCGCCGTAACTCCCTACACCTTGTATTGTCACCTGCGCTGTTCCCTTTCTATCATTATTGAAATAAGTTTCTGGCAAAATCTGATAGGCATCTGCAGGCAATGTGATTTTGCCAATCTTCACAATTAAATCTTCTGGGGATAATATGACATTGTCACCATTGTAGTAAAATTTGCTGTTTACCGTAACCTTTGCCTTGGACAAATCCTTCCCAGCCGCAAGGATTCGATACGAAGCCATTGTCTTTGTCCCCGCATAGTTTCCTTTTCCGATAATCTCAACGGTAACTTCCGCTCCAGCAAGCAAGCGATCTGCTTTTTTATTCAGCACCATACCATCACATTTGTAAATGATATTTTTATCGTAATCTTTTCCGGCAGCAAGCTTACTGCCATTGGTATCTCTTAAAACAGGCGTACTCACATAGCCGCCAACTTTTGTTGACACCACCTTGTCGGCAACTATGACTGTCGCATCTTCCAGACTACCTTTTCCAACAATAAATGAGAGGTCTTTCTTTGATCGAAAATTCTTTTTTCCAGTTATGGTCACTGTCGCTACATTGCCAATCTTTTTGTTATTTCGATAACTTAATACATAGTCTGTGCCTTCTTTTAACTGTCGTCCCGCATAAGTCACCTTCAACTTGGGCTTTGCTCCATTTTTCTCATAAGACTGCATACTACCAGCCTTTGCAAAAGTTACTGATACATCTGTATCATCAATGGCATGTGGCGTTACACGAAAGGATTTTACTACAGTTCCATAATAGGCATTTTTTCCAGAAATTGTAATCTTCGCAATCCCGACAGATTCCGTTCCAGTCAACGAATGCATTACATAGTCTTCCCCTTCTATCAACTGTTGCCCATTTTTATCCCGAATAATTGGCTTTATCATATTACCTGTATAGACCACACTGTCCACTTTCAACGCAGATACCTTTGTGCCTTGCACGCGAAACGTTGTCACAATCTCTCCAATATATTTTTCTCCTATTCCGCGTATTGTAACATAATGTGTTCCAGCACCATAGTACTGTGATGTATCAAACACATAGTCTACCTTTGGTTTCAGTCGCTCTCCTTTGTATTTGAGAGTAATCAGATCCTCTTCAATTTCTGCTATGCCCTTCACAAGCTTCTGGTCTGGTATCTTCTTTGTCACTTTCACAGATCCCATTGCCACACATTCCGCATTGTCTGTAATTGTCAGTGTTGTCTCCGCAGTTCCTATAAAATTGCCTTTTCCTGTCACAATTACACGATATTCCCCCACTTGTGCAGGTTCATCTGGATAAGAAACAATAAAATCCTTATTATAAACTAGCTTTGTGTTGTTCCAAACTACAGTTGGTATCGGTTTTTGCTTTCCCTTTCCACTCAAGGGAACCGCCATTTTCTCTATTGCCACGGCGTTTGACTGACCAATATCCACTGGTTTTATGCTAAAGATTCGCGTATAACTTCCTGTATAATTACCTTTTCCTGCCACAATTACTGTGGGTGGTTTTTTTGCATTTTCTTCCGCGGCATTCACATTGTTGCTATAACTTATCGTATAGTCCAATCCTGGTCTAAGTGGTTCTAATCCGCTGTACACTGTTATCTGGTCAAATGTCACTGCATTTCCCGTATATGTTTTCTGTTCGCAATCCTCCCACGCTGCCCAGATACCTTCCCATTTTGCATAAAGCGTAATATCGCCTATGCTACCTTTTTCTATAGAAGTAATGCGCTCCTGTGTTTCTGGATCATACCATCCTAAAAAGGTTAGATCTGGATTTTGATATTCTGGCGCTTCAAACGAAAACGTCTCCGTCTCGATTGTATACACCTCTGGATTTGCCGACGCGTTTGTTCCATATCCCAACGCATATGTAATGGTATAGGACACAGGTCGATAAATCGGCCGCATTGTAAGACTTTCCTGAATATGATTACAGTCGTGGTCCCAGCCTTCCCATTCATATCCCACAGGCACAGCAGGCTCGGGCGGCACCACACTCTCGCCTTCTTTTACTCGCACTTTTGTTAAAAGCCTGTCATCCTTATCCAGAAAGGAAACCTGATAATATCGGTCCCACTTCGCATAGAAAATACGGTCGCCTCCACTTCCTTTCTCTATACCATTTATCTTGGTCTGATACGCAGCATCTGCAAACCAACCCGCAAAAACAAAATCTTCCCGCTCAGGCTTTTGTAATACTATATCGTCCGAATCTATCTGATACGTCATAGGATTGTCAGGACTGTTTACTCCCCCATTCAACACATAAGTAATCTGATAAGGCTTTGGCTCCCACTTGGCGTAAAATGTTTGGTTTTCACTGCTTCCTTTTGCGATAATATCAACTCTGTTCAGATATGTTGCATCTATATACCAACCTATAAAATTATAGTGTTCTCGAATGGGTTCTTTTAATAGAATATCCTCCATCTCCACATGATATTCTAACGGATTCTCTGGGTGATTTGTGCCGCCTTCCAACTCATAACATATCTGATACACAGTTGGCGTCCATTTGGCATAAAGCGTTTGGTCTCCGGTGCTCCCCTTAGAAATTGCAGTGATCGCTGTTTGATACTCTGATTCTGCATACCAGCCTGCAAAATCGTAACATGCCCTTGTCGGTGGTTCCAACACCAACGTATCTGTCTCCACATCATAATTTGTTACATTTTGGCTGCTGTTTATCCCTCCATTTAGAACATAGTCAATCTGATAGGAAATTTTTGTATAGACAGCCATAACCGTCTCGTCTTGAACAATATTGGAATACCTTCCTTTCCAATAAGAAAACGTATACCCCACAGAAGGCGTCATTTTTTTGTCTGGCGGTATGGCATATCCGCCCGCTGCAATAATCTGACGGTCAAAAACTGTTCCAAACTGGTCCTGAAACGTTACTGTGTAAACTTCGCCTTCTGTCTGATTGGAATCGTCCAAAACATAAATCGTGCTCCTTTCTGACAAAGCATAATTGGCTCTTTTGACATACTGAATCCTATCTTCCTTTTTCATAAAACCATAAATATTGTCTGTATCCTCTTTTGGCAGAGCAAATCGCACCTGTGCAGTATATGGCGGGTCACTACCCAAATCAATATAGGAAATATTTCTGCTGTTATTGTAATAAAGTTTGGTATTGTCCAATGCAAGACCGGAATAGGTGGTATCAATTGTAGTCAGTTGATCTGTCGTTGTACTAATTCCATTGTTGCCATATGCTCTGCTCTCCAACGTTTTATCTTTTGAAATATAGTAGTATTTTTGCGTATAGCTACTGTCATACAAAAGCGGGGAACAGACATCACGCCAAAATGCATTGTCATATTTTGTTCCATCTGCCTGAATGTCCACAATTCCGCTGCCTTTGGTCACATACCAATCATAGTGTTTGCTGTGATTGGTAGCACTTTTCTGAAATTCCTCGTCGGATTGCAGTAGATACGAATGACGCACCAATCCATATTTATCCCATGTTGGATCGTCCCAAGTCGCATCTAACTGATACAAACTGCCATCAATCGCCACAATATTCCATGCATGATTCATCGCATCACTTGTCACAATATAGCACTCTATCCCAAATTCATTCATTAAATATTTGTATGCAAGTGCATACCCTTGACAGACAGCAATGCGATTTACCAACACGCCATATGCGCTGTAAGACTCTTTTGGTATTGTTTTGTCCGCGAGGCGCTCCTTATCATACTCGCAGTTCAAAACAATATACTCATGTATTGCAATCGCTATCTGTAAGTCATCCATATCCTCTGTGATAATCGATTTCGCATTCTGCACCTCTGTATAAAATGCCTCCTCATCAATATTCTCAAAATATTGTGGAGAGATTTTTGTAATCAGTTTAGAAGTTTTATTGTAGGCTACCCCATATCCTGTTCGTGCATAGTACAAATCTGGGTGATCATTGACCACCGCATAGTATATTCCCAAAAGCTGCTTTCGGTCCTCTGTATTATCCCAGTAAAGCTCATACTCTGCAATCGGAATCGTTGCTGCCCGTTCTTTCAGCGCAGAGTACATTGTCTCCGCAAGGGCGTCAACATCTCCTATTGAAAACAGACTAATCCCACTCTCATAGCCTGCATCTTCATTTAAAACCCGATATCCGCCAGCCTGAAAAAGACAATCTGGATCGCCTTCCTCAAACGCTTCCACCTCACTGTCATCTATCCTTGTATCTGACAACATTGGATCGCGGTCAGTTTCCGTCTCTGTTTCTAACTCTGTTTCAATTTCTGTTTCCGTGGAGGACTCGCTCTCTAACTCAGTCTCTGTTTCCAGTTGTGTTTCTGTTTTTATTGAAGATTCGCTTTCTAATTGAGTCTCTGTTTCCAGTTGTATTTCTGTTTTTATTGAAGATTCGCTTTCTAATTGAGTCTCTATTTCCAGTTGTGTTTCCGTTTTTATCAAAGACTCGCTCTCTAGTTGAGACTCCGTTTCTGTTTCCAATTCAGAAGTTATCTCGTATTTTATCTCTGTGTCAGCTTCAGTTTTATCTTCTGTTTCCTGATTTGTTTCAAAAGAAAGCGGCTTCTCTTCTAAAAATTCTATTTCTGATTGGGATTGGTGCGCTGCCCCAATCGTCTCTGTCGCATAGGTTTTCTCTGCACAAAGCTGAAACACCATCAGCACCACCAACATACCTGACAGGATTCTTCTGTACATGTTATCCCCCTTTCTTTTATCTTAGAAATTGTCGTCCTATAGAATCATTATTATCTATTGTAACGCTTTTTCTGACACATTCCAAGTCATATATTCACGCTTTGTATATAAAATTAGAGAGCATGAGTATAGATATTTAAATTGAAATCCTATCTTCACTGCGTGTATGAAACAGAAAAAACACCTGCTTCAACAGATGCCTTTCACAAAACTACTGATAAAATATCTTATTCCAAAGTACCTAATACAACAGTTTCTATGAAAATAAAGGGTCACAGTCCCATTCAAGAATTATATCTATTTAGATCATCATCTGATATTTCTTTTGCTTCAATTATCTTGTAATGACATTCATTTTCTTTAACGATTTTTCCTTCCTCAACAGAAAACTCAAACATTGCAACAACATCTGCTGTAATAAATTGACAAGCAATTGCTCTACAAATTAGCTCTGGATATTTCTGTTTACACAGTTCAAGATCTTGCTCAATTTGGGTTACTCCTAATTTATCGCTACCGCCCTTAGCCTGAACTGGTATTATAAACTGCCTACTTTTTTATCTAATCCAACATAAATTTCATCTGTTTCAATCTGTCCAATTCCAACTACAGTAGTACGTAAATGATTTTGCAAAGAATAACAAGTAATTCCAAGAAATATATCTATTAATCTATTATATCGAACTATTGTTAGAAGTGCTTGCTCATCAGAAATACTATACTTTCTTACAATGCTTGGTGTACTATCTGGAATTTTTATTGTAGCAAGCATCTTATCTGGTTCTATAAATTCCATACCTTCCTCCAAAATAAACTCATAAAGAGCTTTTCCTATATTCCTAATACGCCAATAATATCCATTTGGAGCCGTCTTAGTTATCTCTTCTGGCAAATTTTTTCTATATTTATAACTATAGATAATTTGGTAAATGTTTTTATCAACCTCTTATGTTTTTTTCTTTTTGTTCTCATTATTCCGCATCTCCTTACCTTTGAACCATTATTCAGCATTTTCTTTAAAAACACAGCCGCCATACAACACTATTTCAAATTCAAAATAGTATCCTATTTCTTAAGTCCAAAGGTTTTCTTTTGCCGCACCAAAGATTGTTTATAAAACAGGCAGACAAATAGCGGCTTTATTTTTCCAAAGCCGCTATGATAAAAGTAAAAACGATGTAATATTATTTTCCTCTTAAAATCTTATGCTGCTCATACTGCTTCATCTTTTTGTTTCCATGATAAATCATGTAATCAGACATTAGAAGGATAATAAGAAACACTGCAAAGCCTGTTCCAATATTCGTTCTTCTTTGAAAAAGTATGTCCTCACCAAAACCTGAAATCGTTACATCTTACAAGGTAAACATCGAAAATAACGCTGTTTATAAGGCTAAAATTATAATCTGTGTTTTGATTTACTGTTGAATGACGGTTTAGCAACATGAACTTTTTATTTTGCCGAACGTAACTGTGAATAGCCGTCCCATGCAAACAACGCTTCTTCTGCTTCGTTCCCATACACTTGCTCCACATTGCAAATATACAGGTAGTGATCACCAACCTCATAAAACTCTTTTAAGCTGCATTGAATTGCTACACGACTGTGAACAGGGATTTTGATACTGCTTCCCTCTATCTCTGTAAGGTCAATATTAAATTTTTCTGCCTTATCCGTGTTGCGCCCCGTAGTGCTTCCACACCCCATTACTGCGTCTGCAATTTCTACACCGGGAATTGTGAGGATAACCTTATGTGTATCCCGTACCATTTCGCCGCTGTATGAAGTTTTTGCCATTGCATAAGCAATCATATTCGGGTTAAAGGAAAGATAAGTCCACCATGAAACAGTGGCAAGGTTGGTTGAACCGTCCGGCTTCATGGTGCATACAATACTTACCGGGTTTGGAGAAGTTAATTTTGCAGCTTGTGGTAAATTGATTTTATTCATAATAACAAATTCCTTTCTTTATTGGATTGATTTTCCTAAATTATATGCTTCCTGTAATTCAGGTTTTCCGGCAATATCGCCCGCCGCCATTACGCCGCCGCAAAGCACTTTTCCAATGCTTTTCCAGCCTAAATGTTTTTCGAGGCGGTCATACCAGTAAAGCGTTTCCTCAAATCCGTAACCCTCGGCTGCCATAATAAGAACACTTTCCTTTTTGGTATTTCGATAGTTAGAATCGCATTCCGCAACAGCAAATAAGCGGTCAAAGGCAGTTTTTAATTGTCCGCTGATTGTCCAGTAGTAAAGCGGCGTTGCAAGAACAATTATATCCGCTTCCTTGTAAACGGGATAGATTTTATCCATATCGTCCTTTTGCACACACGGGCTGTCCGGGTTTTTACCACCTCCAAAGCACCCTTCACAGCCGTTTATGTTCATACCGTCAAGAAAAAATTCTGTCACGGTGTTTCCGGCTTCCACTGCGCCTTTCTTAAATTCTGCGGTCAATGCCGTTGTATTTCCGGCTTTTCTTGGACTTCCATTGAGAATAATAATCTTTTTACTCATGTTACATCTCCCTTAGATTGAATTAGCTAAATCAGCCGCTTTTTTGCAGCCCTCGGTTTTGTCAATATCGCCGACATTCAATACACCGGGAATTAAAACTTCGCCTGCCATTTTCCATTTATTCAGTGCCGCCATGCGTTCAATGGGAATACGAACACCGTCCATAACAGTCATATCTTCTTCTTCACAACAGGTAATCAGCGCACATTCCTTTCCGGCAATATCCTTGCCGCCTACAACCAAAGAAAAGATACGGTCAATAACACCTTTAATCTGTGCCGGTATGGAGTACCAATAAACAGGCGTGGTAAATACGATAACGTCCGCTTCAAGAATTGCCGGGGGCAATCGTGTTGAAATCATCATCAAAGGTACAGGCTTTTCCCGTGGAAAAGCAGGTTTCACACGCCCTGCAACCGCCCACGTTTTTTAATGCAGCGTCGAATCTTGTGATTGTGTGTCCTTTTGCTTCGGCTGCCTTGATGAAAGAGTCTGTCATGGCAAAGCTATTCCCGTTTTTCCGGGGACTGCCCGTTATAACAACTATTTTTTTGCTCATAAAAATTTGTCCTCCTTATTCTGTGAGATTGACTTTTTTTGTATCTGATATTATAATCTTAGCAAGAATTAAAATAAAATCAAGTACGCACATACAAGTATGATACTTACAACTACGTTATATACTTACTTAAAGGAGAGTGCAAAGATGAATGAACGTCGTATTGCAAATGAATGTTTTAGGAGTACTGGATTCAGCTATACATTGTCACTGATTAACGGAAAATACAAGATGACTATTTTATATGTTTTGGCAGAGTTTGGTATTGTTCGATTTAATGAAATGAAAAAGTATATAGAGAAAATTTCCTACAAAACTTTAAGTTCCACTTTGAAAGAACTGGAAGCAGATCAGTTAGTCAACAGAAAAGAATACCCACAAATCCCTCCAAAAGTAGAATATAGTTTAACCGAACGTGGTAAATCTCTGATTCCCATTTTAGACGGAATGTGTGAATGGGGAAGTAAAAACAGGTTATAAATAGGGGAATGAGAGGGATTCCGTCCTTCTGTTCAATCACAAATATTTTGTTGGCTAAGAAAAGCCCTGCATATTTATCATACGCAGAGCAATTCTAAGCTTTTTGCCCACTACATAGAGCGTTTTCTTTCCATAAAACTCATTTTACAGAGTTATACCCGCCTTTTTTGCAAAGTAATCTTTTTTCCCGATAAGTTTCGACTGTTTTTCCTTTGGCAGATTGTTGAATAAATCCTCATAGAGAACATCAGCTAACTGCATTTCTCTTGCAAGCATAAATACATTCAGACTAAACCATTCCTCCCAAAGTCCTTCAAATAAGCTGTAGCTGTCTGTATATGTGTCAAGTTCCTCAAAACCATATGACTGTGTATAACACTGCAATTTGACAAAACCATACCTGCCAGCATCAACCAATAAAATATCTTCATCTTCTATTTCGTACAATTCCACAAACGCATCAATCACTCTGCGGCACTTCTCCTGTTCTTCCTCTGTAATATAAAATTGTTTTTCCATATTGTGTTACCTCATTCTTATAAAATTTTCCATTTTTTATAAGAACCACTTCACACACCAGCTTCGTATCCTTTTTCATCAAAACCCACTTTACTAACAATTCACTTCGGTGAACATGGTATCGAGGTTGCTGAGTACCCACCCTTTGAGTATATCCTTTATGAGTTCGGTAATTTTATCTATAATGCCGCCCATTTATCTTATGAAAACAGGCTGGAGAGCTGTGGAATCACCGTCTGCGCCACAATGATAATGCCCCCTCCACTCATAAGCTGCTTGATTCCCTGTGATTTTGCGCCCGATTGCGATAGGTAAGCCTACAGTTTCAAATGTTTCCGACTTTTCCCCCGCTTAGCACCGTGCATGCGACTTTCACCGCACACGGCGCCCCATCGAATTTAGAAATTTTACGTTTTAAACATAACTTACACACTTCGTTACAGCATTAAAAGATTGGTTATGCGATTACAGACGTTCCCGCCAGTTTTCGCAGTTTATTCAGTTTTTCCAGTTGTTTTTTGTTCAGTTGGAGTTCATTTAGGTACTTCTGGATTGTTTCTCCCAAAGTGGCATGGATTAAGATATGTACTGCTTCGGTTACAAGAACAAGGTTGCCATATTCATCTGTACCGCCGTTTTCAAGCGGCACTTTATGGTGACAGCGAATGTCATGAGGCATAAGGTCAATGCCAGTTACGGCACACCTCCCATATTGAGCCGCAAACAGCGAAATCCGATTGTCTGCAAACTCAATCGTTTTATCCAACACAGGGTTTTGCATGAGCCATATCATCGTATCGGTATTGATACCAAGATTTTTATGGATTTCTGCCCGTCCCTCCGATGTATACCGATTGACGGTTTTCTTTTTGTGCTGGGCGTTTCTTGTTTGGACATATCCCATTGGAATGAGAGGGTGTCCGTTCAGAAACCTTAGCTGTTTACTCTTGCCATACCGTTCCTTGATAAATCCACGTTCCAGTTTTCCTTTTGATGTCAATTCCCGCAGCCTGTTTGCCATTTGCAGCTTCAGTCCATAGGACAGCTTTGGAAAATCTACGCTGATGTGTGTTGCCAGACGGTAATAATTGTGCAGTCCGGCAACCACGGAATTGTATTGCTGAATGGCGATGTATTGCGCCCGGTCATCTGCCGGATTCTGTATCGCCCGGATAGCAGTAGATATTTTCTCCTTTGCTTGCTTTACGGCTTTGTCACTCATGTGTGAACAGACCACATATTTTTTCCCTTTGGGACAGACTTTCATCTTAAATCCCAAAAACTCCGAATACCGCTGTTTTAGATTGATGACTTTAGACTTTTCCGGGCTGATTTCCAGTCCGAGCCGGTCTTTTAACCATAGCCGCGTTGCTTCAAACGCCTTTTCAGCGTCCTGCCGGCTACGGCAAAAGATTTTGAAGTCATCGGCGTATCTCACGATATACATTTCTTTGAGACTGCTCCGTCTGAGCGCCCGATAGGTATGACTTTTAATGTCTGTACCACGGGCATTCTGCCGGGTTTTGTACTCGTAATGGGCAGGCATTTCTTCCCACTGGGAAGTTACCCACCAGTCAAGCTCATTCAGCACAATGTTGGAGAGCAGAGGTGACAGAATACCACCCTGCGGCGTTCCTTTGGTCGGGGTTATTCTCGTTCCGTCTGGAAGCACCACCTGTGCCTTTAACATCTGCCTGACGATACACAGCAGTTTTTTATCCCGGATACCCATTTCCCACATTTGCCTTATCAGCTTCCCATGTTTTACATTGTCAAAGAAGCCATGAATGTCGATATCCACTGCATAATGCAAGTGCTGTACCTGCATGAGCCGACAGCATTGTGCTATGGCGTGTT
>CASJPF010000045.1 GCA_949383255.1 Lachnospiraceae bacterium
GGACACGCATTTTGGCGCACATTTTTTACTACTTTGATGAACGAGTGAACAGTAACTCCCTTACCAATATCACGCCATCCGATTTTGGTATATTTTAGTTCATTGCAGGCGTAAACAGCAACATTTTTGCACACAAAATGCGAAAGGACACGCATTTTGGCGCACATTTTTTACTACTTTGATGAACGAGTGAACAGTAAAGTCCGCACAAAAACTCACATACAAATCTCAATCCGAAATAACCCTGATGGTATATAATGTTTACTCGAGACAAGTATGCTCCCATCTGTATCTGATATAGTTTCTTGAACCAGCAAAAAAGAATTGTCCTCTGACAAGGTACAAGTCAACGCTGTAAAATTCCCTGCGGTCGAGTGTGAACAAATACGTCGAAAACAATTATTCTTATCATAGCACTGTCTCTCCAAATACTCCTGCAATTGGCTGGATTGATTTAGGTCAATCTTCTTCTCCCCAATCAATTCAATTGGCAGAAAGCTTAGCGAGTACGCAAGCGGGATTCCCTTTTGTTTATACCAACGGTCTACAATAACCACAGCGGGCGTATACTGCTTTAGGACATCTGAAATTGACTTTGTGGGCGGCTCAATACGAAATGCCATCTCCACAGTATCCAGTTTCTCTGTACAATAAGAATAGATAGGGTGCTGCAGTGTCTCGACAAGAGACTTCTCTGTTTTACTTTCCGGTTGGCTGCACACAAAATGCCCAACTCCTTGCACATTCCTCGTTATACCATCTTCTTGTAACAATGCCAACGCTTTCCGAAGCGTCATGCGACTTACATCCAACTGTGCAGACAGCACTGTCTCCGACGGAAGCCGGGAATCTGGCGGAAAGATTCCATTCTGAATCATCTCGTAGAGCTGGTTATACACTCTGACATGTTTTAGTTTACTTTCCTTATTCTCTCTACTTTCTTTGTACTCAATATCTTCCTCTTTTATCATGTGATACTCCTACTTATTTTATACTTGTCTAAAAAACAATAACAAACGAAAATTAAGTAAGGAAGATTTATCTTCCTCCACTCACCGCGCAATCTGTATACCGCCTTAACGACTTATTTCCTTTTCACAATTTTATGTGCACAACCAGCTTTAGTTGCATATTTCCTCTCTATATTCGTGTGTATAAAAAATCGCAATACAAAAAATCTTCTTTTTGTCCTACCTCTATCTTAAATCTATACAAGTCAAAAGTCAAGAAGCACAAAATAGATGCATCCTTTGCTTTCAAAACGAAGAAAGCAAAAATCTTAGTCAATAGTCACAAAAAACAACTTGTATAATTTATCTATAAATACATCTTGTTTTTATACATGTATAGTGATACAATTTATTTATAATCAAGTTGTAAAAACCAATAAACAAGTAAAATGTATTCCTATGTGTTTCTATATATAAAACCAGCTTTTTATCCTATACATAAAAGGTATAAAAGAAACACTGGGTGTACATACTGCCAAAAGGAGGAAAAGAATATGCAGAATTATTCAGGTGAAGTAGGTTTACAGTATCATTTACAGATTCGTCCAGGCGATGTCGGTCGCTATGTGATTTTGCCAGGAGATCCTAAACGCTGCGAGAAAATTGCAAAGCATTTTGATAATGCGAAACTTATTGCAGACAGCAGAGAGTTTGTCACTTACACAGGAACGCTCGACGGGGAAAAAGTAAGTGTGACTTCCACTGGAATTGGCGGACCATCTGCGTCTATCGCGCTTGAAGAACTAGTGCTTTGCGGTGCTGACACTTTTATCCGCGTCGGCACATGCGGCGGTATTGACCTTGAGGTCAAAGGTGGTGATATTGTGATTGCAACAGGCGCTGTCCGCATGGAAGGCACAAGCCGCGAATATGCGCCAATCGAGTATCCCGCAGTTGCAGATTTAGATGTCACAAACGCTCTTGTCGCAGCAAGCAAAGAATTAGGCAATGTTTACCACACAGGCGTCGTTCAATGTAAAGATGCTTTTTACGGACAGCATGAGCCCGAGCGCATGCCCGTCAGCTACGAACTGTTAAACAAATGGGAAGCATGGAAACGTATGGGCTGCAAAGCTTCTGAGATGGAATCAGCAGCACTGTTTATCGCTGCAAGTCATTTGCGTGTTCGCTGCGGTTCAAACTTCCTTGTTGTAGGCAATCAAGAGAGAAATGCCCTTGGCATGGAAAATCCAATTATACACGATACCGAATCCGCAATTAAAACGGCTGTCCTAGCAATCCGCAAGCTCATTGCAGCAGACCATGAAAAATAAAGCCTCTGGGCAGACAGGAGACACATCAGATGAAATTACTAATAAATTTAATTGGTATTGTTATCATTTTAGGACTTATCTTCCTGCTCTCATGGGACCGCAAAAGCATTCCTTGGAAAACAGTGCTTCGCGCAATTCTAATACAGTTTGTTATCGCTGTGTTACTAGTAAAAATACCAATTGGAAAAACCATTGTATCTGTAATTTCTAACGGAATCACAGCCATCATCAACTGTGGACAGGAAGGACTGTCATTTGTCTTTGGAAGTCTTGCAGACAGTACATCTCTGGGCGGTATCTTTATCGTCCAGACACTTGGCAATATTATCTTTGTATCTGCACTGGTAAGCTTATTGTACTATATTGGTGTATTAGGTTTTGTAGTGAAATGGATTGGAAAGGGCGTTGGAAAGCTCATGGGCACAACAGAAGTAGAGAGCTTTGTCGCTGTGGCAAATATGTTTTTAGGTCAGACGGACAGTCCCATTTTGGTGAGCAAATACATCCAATCATTGACCGACAGCGAAATCTTTGTTATTCTAGTCTCAGGAATGGGCAGTATGTCTGTATCGATTTTGGGTGGTTATCATGCGCTTGGAATCCCTATGGATTATCTGCTGATTGCAAGCGCTATGGTTCCTGTCGGAAGTATCCTTGTTGCAAAGATGATTCTTCCGCAGACAGAAGTTGCACAATCCATTACGGATGTCAAGATGGACAACAAAGGAAATAATGCAAATGTTATTGACGCAATTGCTGAAGGTGCATCCACTGGTATGCAGATGGTCATTTCCATCGCTGCATCTTTAGTTGGCATTATTGGTATTGTGGCAGTTGTAAATATGTTTCTAGGCTTTGCTGGAATCCGGTTAGAACAAATTTTCTCTTATCTATTTGCACCGTTTGGTTTCCTGATGGGATTAAATGGAAATGATGTATTGATGGAAGGGTCCCTTCTTGGCAACAAACTGATTGTCAATGAATTTGTTGCCTTTCAAGATTTAGGTGCGATACTTAATTCTCTGGATACCAGAACAGGTATGATCTGCGCAATCTCTCTGTGTGGCTTTGCAAATCTGTCTAGTCTTGGCATTTGTGTATCTGGCATTGCTGTACTCTGCCCAGGAAAAAAGAGCACCCTCTCACGCCTTGTCTTCAAGGCGATGCTGGGCGGCATCTTTGTGAGTATGTTAAGTGCTATGATTGTCGGAATTATTATGCTGTTTTAATAAGAACATTCAAAAGGAGTGAGTATTTTATGGTGAAAATTAAAAAATACAATCGCATTTTCACAATTGTCATCGACTCTTTGGGCATTGGCGCCGCTGCAGATGCGGCTGCCTATGGCGATGCCGGAACGGATACATTAGGTCACATTGCTCAGAAAACAGAAAATTTTCAAATTCCAAACCTGCAAAAGTTAGGAATAGCAAACTTACATTCTTTACACGGCGTCGCCCCTGTTGAAAAACCAGCAGGATATTTTGCACGGTTGCATGAGGCGAGCACCGGAAAGGACACAATGACAGGACACTGGGAAATGATGGGACTGCATATTACAAAACCATTTCAGACCTTTACTGAAACTGGATTTCCAAAAGAACTTTTAGATGAACTGTCTGCGCGGACAGGGCGCACCATTATTGGAAATAAAAGCGCAAGCGGCACAGAAATACTTGATGAACTTGCCGAGGAGGAAATTGCCACAGGTCATATGATTGTATACACTTCTGCGGATTCTGTGCTTCAGATTTGTGGAAATGAAGAAACTTTTGGGCTAGAAGAACTTTATCGCTGCTGCGAGATTGCGCGAGAGTTGACCTTGCGGGACGAATGGAAAGTTGGGCGTGTTATCGCTAGACCTTATATCGGTAAGAAAAAAGGAGAATTTGTGCGCACAAGTAATCGTCATGACTATGCCCTTAAACCCTATGGAAAAACTGTTCTCAATGTGCTCAAAGACGCTGGATTTAATGTTATTTCCGTCGGAAAAATATATGATATTTTTGACGGCGAAGGACTTACAGAATCCAACAAATCCAAAAGTTCTGTACATGGTATGGAGCAGGCTATTGAAATTGCACACAGATCATTTCAGGGACTCTGTTTTGTGAATCTTGTGGATTTTGATGCCCTTTGGGGACATCGCCGAAATGTAACAGGCTATGCACAGGAACTTGAAAAATTTGACAAGAAACTTGGTGAATTTCTAAAATGTCTAAAAGATGATGACTTGTTAATCATTACTGCGGACCATGGAAATGACCCAACCCATACAGGAACAGACCACACACGAGAAGATGTTCCATTTATCGCCTACTCGCCGTCCTTTACAGGCAGTGGAAAACTAGAAGATACTTCTACATTCGCTGTAATCGGCGCCACAATTGCCGACAATTTCGGCGTGTCAATGCCTGAAAGCACCATCGGTCACTCCCTGCTTGCGCAATTAAAATAATCGTAGAAAATTATTAGAAAGGATAATTTTATGGATAAAAAAGAACTTTTAAAAACTGTGGACCACACACTGCTCACGCAAACTGCCACATGGACAGAAATCCGTCAAATTCTTGACGATGGCATAGCCTACGGAACTGCATCTGCGTGCATTCCCGCTTCCTATGTTAAACAAGCAGCAGACTATGTAAATGGAAAATTGCCCATCTGTACTGTGATTGGTTTTCCAAATGGCTATCACACCACTGCTGTCAAAGTCTATGAAACAAAAGACGCTATCGCAAACGGCGCGGCAGAAATTGATATGGTCATCAATATCGGCTGGCTGAAAGACGGGCGTTATCAGGACCTTGAGGACGAAATTCGCCAAATTCATGAAGCGTGCAATGGTAGAATTTTAAAAGTCATTATTGAAACCTGCTTACTCACAGAGGAAGAAAAAATTAAAATGTGCGAGATTGTCACCAATGCAGGCGCAGAATATATCAAAACTTCCACAGGTTTTTCCACAGCGGGTGCTACTTTTGCAGATGTCAAACTGATGCAGGAACACGTTGGAAAAGATGTAAAAATCAAGGCGGCCGGCGGTATTGCTTCACTCGACGATGCAGAGGAATTTCTCCGTTTGGGCGCAGATCGCTTAGGAACAAGCCGTATGATCAAGCTTATTAAAAATGTTGATTCTGGCTCTGGATATTAATTGAGAGGGGAAATAACCTTCCCCTCTCGATTCTTATTAACGTCTTCTATCAATATAATCAATCAGCATCTCAATTGTCCCATCCACGCCTAACTTACTGCTATTGATAGAGATATCATAATTTCGCGAAGCCCCCCATTTTCCCGCACAAAAACTGTTATGATAACGTCTGCGTTTCCAGTCTTTCTCGCGAATCTTTTTCACCGCCTGACTCTCCGACAACTCATACAAACGCATAATGCGCTCTACTTTCGTATCCATATCGCCAAGCACAAAGATTGACACTAGACTGTCAAACTCTTTTAAAATCGTCTCACTGCATCTCCCGACAATCACAAAAGAATCCCCTGATAATGCTCTATTTTTTAGATAGTCAAACTGCATTTGATACAAGTTTTCCTCCGGCGAACTACTATAACCGCGCACTGTCCTCGAAGAAAGCCTGTTTTTACGCTTTTCGTCCAGCTCTTTCCAATGCTCCATATCCATATTTTTTTCTGCTGCAATCTCATCAAGCAGATTGTGGTCGAGCAATGGGATTTTATAATGTTTTGACAATTTTTCTGCAATCTCATGTCCGCCGCTGCCATACTCCCTGCCCACTGAGATAATCAACTGCTTTTCCATCGAACTTGCCTCCCTATAAATACCGAACATAAATAATCAACATGGATATCATTACAACCATAATTGTTGCCGGCATCATTTTCTTACAGTATTTTCCCCATTTAATTACATAACCTTCCCTCGCTGCCGTCGCAATGCCAACAACGTTTGCTGAGGCTCCAATTGGAGTAGCACTTCCACCAATATCGGTTCCCATCGCCAACGTCCACGCAAGCGTTGACAAATCAACGCCATAGGTGACAGACAAGCTTCTAATAACTGGTATCATCGTTGTCGCAAACGGAATATTATCCACAAATGCGCTTGCTATCGCTGACAGCCAGATAATAATTGCAATCATCACCATAACATTACCGCCGCTAATCTTGCCAATAAACGCCGCCATAATTTCCAATATCCCTGTCTGCTCCAAACCGCCAATCACAACAAACAATCCGATAAAAAACAACAATGTCTTATAGTCAACTTTCTTTAATAATAGAATAGCATATTTCCACGACGTTGCCAATGTGGCAATTGCAACAATTGTACCAATTGTGGATACTGTTAGTCCCGTCTGCGCATGTGTCACCAGCAAAATAATCGCCGCTGCAAAAATAATACTACTTACAATAAAACCTTTTTTGTCTGTAATCGTTGATTCGGGGCTTGGCAAACTGCTATAATCAATCGCCTGAGAAGTATTTGGCTTTAATTCCTTTTTAAATATTAGATAGAAATACAGCAACACTGCAACCAGTGAGACTGCCACAATTACACCTGTATTGGTCACAAAATCTGTAAAAGAATACCCCAGTGAAGTTCCAATAATAATATTGGGCGGATCTCCGCACATTGTCGCAGAACCCCCAAGATTTGCACAAAAAATCTCAGACAAAATCATTGGAACTGGATTAAATTTTAAAAGCTGCGACAATTCAATTGTCACTGCTGCCAAAAATAAAATCACTGTAATACTGTCAATAAACATTGCAAGTATTGTGGACAGTACCATAAATGTGATAAACAGTGGTATCACCTGATATTTCACAAACTTGGCAATACGCATACACAGCCACCGAAAAAAACCGACGCGCGCCATACCTTCAACCATCACCATCATGCCAAAAATAAACAGGATTGTCTCCCAGTTAATGCCTGCACTGCTACTTCCTGACTCCCCAGACAGATACCAGAAATCTGCCATAAAAATACTCTTTAAATTAATTGTCTGAATTAACGCTGTCATACTGTGCATACCCACCCCAAAAACAAAAATAATTGTGAGTGCTGCGCATACAAGCGATACAATGTGCCGTTCCACAATTTCCGTCACAATAAAAACAAACATTGCAATAAAAATAATTACTGCAAACACTTGTGCTAACATAGATACACCCTTCTTTCTAAAAAAACAAATCCAAATATCCTTATGCTTTACTTTATGTATTGAAATCGATTCGGGGAATGATTCGTTTTTTTCCGTCTGATTGATGCATGTACTCTGTGACCAATGCATCTAGCGTCCGGTAAAAAGTTTGTATTATCTCTGAAAGCTGAAAAAATTTTCCCTGCAAAAGAAAAAGATACCCTATATGCAATAGACATAGAAACAAATTCCAGCCCGCAGACTGCAATTCGATTCCAACACATTCGCCCAGCATCTTTATTGTACAAATATATCTATTGATGTGGCTAGAATCATCTTTTATCAATATTTTGCCAAAAATAAAATCCACAGAACTTGATTGAAAGAAAGTGTTTGATGCTCCTGTAGATTTGTACGCAAAAAAAGAGTCCGTCATAACCATATTAAGGTATATTTCGGACAAGAGCAGCATTATCACAATCGCCAAACAGGCTGTCTTCTCTCTTCTTGTGTGCACTATAATACCCTCTTCCTTAAAGCTCCATCAATTAAACGCCTAGTTTATTATAGACCGCCGTAATTATAGCACACTTTTTACGGCGAGGGAAGAGGGTATTTTTTATTCTCCTAATATCCTTTCTCTTGCATTTTTCTTCGCTGTTGGTTTCTGGCTTATTTCACTCAATATAGTGTCAAAATACTGTTCAATCCACACAAAAGAATTGTGAATACCGGAAACTTCCCATGGGTCGCAAGGTGCAATCTGAATATTGTATCCATTTACTGAAGCCCCTTTTGCTTCTGGAAATTCCTCAAAACTCGCAAGCATATAAAGCACAACATCCTGCACACCTTCCTCCATGTCAAACCCAGTAAATTCTGCCTGAATATGCTCTGTCTGGCATACACCCTCACACACATAAATTTTTAATTCGCCTTGATATCCATACTGCTCCCCAGGAATCGTATATATGTACGAAAACAAATGCAATTCCCGCCCATCTTCCGTCTGATAATCATAAAAAGTCAAATCAGAAATCTTTTTGGCATAATTTTTCTTAACATAAGCCTCTATTTGTTGTCTACTATGTTCCCAGTCTGCCAGCGCTTTCTCTCCTGCTTGTTCCTTATCTCGAATTAGACAGAGAACATCTGCCACGCCCTCGCCAAACAAAGCACAGTTTGCAAATACTTTCCCAGATTCCAGAATG
This sequence comes from Lachnospiraceae bacterium, assembly GCA_949383255.1. Taxonomy (GTDB): domain Bacteria; phylum Bacillota; class Clostridia; order Lachnospirales; family Lachnospiraceae; genus COE1. Next base: position 8,628 of record CASJPF010000045.1, read on the forward strand.
CCAAATCTCGCTTGCGCCAGTGTCCCAAACTGATATTCTGGTGTCTTAATTCCATTCACGCCCATTCGCCGTTTCACATAGACATTCCGTTTGACTTGAAGCTGCATATTGGGATATATCAGATTTGGGTCTACAATCCGATCTGCATTCTGCATTGCAAGTTGTATATAATTTTTTCCATTTCCCAATAACGTTTCTGAAATGCGCCAAAGATTGTCTCCTTCGCAAACCTTATACGTGCCAATCTCCTCTGTGAGCACACAATATTGATCTCGTTCACTAGATGCTACATCATATTGCACCAGCTTCTCCTCCGATGCACATGCTATCATAGAGGTGCCCTCTATCAGCCCAAAAAGTGTACATACAATGGTTATTCCCGCTATTGCTCGATAAATTCCCATATACTCGCATCCTTTCCCAGCCACAAATTCTCCTCTAAGTTCTCACATTCCAAGATTTCTCCCGTTTGCTCTGACTGCTCATACCAATTCCAAAATTCTGAATCCGTTCGGTATGGCTCTAATTCAGCACTCTGAAAATGCGCACAGAAACTATTTTCTAATGGCAATTTACTCACAATCTTACTTGGTTTTGGGTCATAGGACAATCCAATCACAAAATTCTTGTTCGCATCCAAATAGAAAAAAGGGGTAAATAGATATTGTGCGTTCGCTTCTTCATCGTCATTCAAAAACCACTGCAAAAATGTTTCCCGCGTATCCGCATCATTTACAATCAGCTCGCCATAATCTCCGCTCTCCTCCACTTGTGTGCACCAAAGCCCCATAAAATCATCATTCAGCGTAAAAATATCTGAGAGCGCATACTGTTCACCTGTCATTAGATTGACATTTGCGCAGCGCTGTGTTCTATGTACATAATGCAAAGGTGAAATTGGCGCATAAAGTTCCTGAAAATGCACACTCATCAAATATTGGCTGTGATATGGGACCTCACAGTGCACATCACTGCAAAACATTTGATAATCCTTCTGTAGCTCCTTTACTTCCTCATCTGGAAAAAGATGCCAAAAATGAACCTTTTCCATTGCTACATCATTAAAAAGTTTGTTGATAGTCTCCTCCTGTCCGGTGCTTATTCCAGATACACGCGGATACTCCACTGTCAGCACATCCCAATAATCATACTGCTCTGAATACTGCACATAATATTGTTCTTTCTGTACTGTATAATCCCGACACCCTTTCGGCGTAAGAAACTGCAGCGCACCGTAAACACCTGCCCCCAACACTGCTACAGCCAGCACTGCACCAACCAAAAAGCCTACCGGAATCTTTTTCTTTTGTTTCACTTCCATGTGCATTCCCCCATTCTCTCTTATAGCTTCTCGAAAGCTATTTCTATAACATCCTAATTATAGAGAGCGGGCGCATCAAACTTGTATCGAAGTTGCATCAAAGTTGCATCATTGTTTAACTTTCCACAGTCTGTCTCCAAATATTTTTTACTGAAGAATAACTTGCCCAGATGGAAAGCGCATATCCAAAAAGCAAATCTTTTGCAACTGCACCAATCAATTCTGATTCCTTTAAAAGTTCTGGAACCATGCGAAAAGAATCTGCCATTGAAAGGGAATACATTTCCCCAAGTTCAGAATGAACTGTAATTCCCAATGACACAAATTCCGCTGCCAGAATTGCCAGAAAAGAAAGAATAATACAAAGGATAATCCCGCCTTTCGACAAATGTCCTCCAAGTAATTCATAACCTTTCATACCGCAGAACACAATGGCATATCCGGCGATTCCAGCAATAAATCCAATACGTCCAAGAAAGACCCACAATGCTGCCCCAAGCAATACGCCCAAGACCGCACCAATAATCCCTAACAAAATATTCTCTCTCACTGGTTGTACTCCCGATGTCAAATCGACTGTCTGTTCATTCATTGTTTTCCCTCCTCATCTTCTTTCTATCAATTTAATATTTTCCAATTGTAACCAAATGTCTGCCTCTGCGAAATCCAAATAAGTATAGCCTGTGCATAAAAGAGAGAACCTCTTGTCCAAAATACAGCCAAGGGTTCTCTTCTATTTCTAATCAATCACCAAAACTGATACCAAGCATCTTTGCTTCCTTAATGATTGTCGAATCGGGGTCTACCATCTTAAGTTTGCCCGCCACATCCTGAAGTGGTACTTTTACAACCTCTCTGTTCTGATAGCCAACCATATAGCCATATTCACCCTTGAGAATCAGCTTCGATGCCTCTGCGCCAAGTCTGCTTGCAAACACTCTATCATAAGGATCGGGGCTTCCTCCTCTTTGTGTATGTCCTGGAACAGTGACACGTACTTCCATTCCACTCTTTTCCTTGATCTTATCCGCAATCTCGTAGGACACACTTGGATATTTATAATCTGCCATATACTTCTTAAATTCTTTCTTAGAAAGTGCTGCTACTTCCTTGGAAATCGCACCTTCTGCCACTGCGAGAATCGTAAATTTGCTGCCTCTCTCCGAGCGCTTTTGTATCGCTTTAATAATCTTATTGATATCATATGGTATTTCTGGTATCAAAATAATGTCAGCACCACCCGCAATGCCTGCATTCAATGTAAGATACCCTACTTTATGCCCCATCACTTCCACAATAAACACGCGTCCATGAGAAGCAGCGGTTGTGTGTATCTGGTCGATACATTGTGTTGCAATATCAACTGCACTTTGAAATCCAAAGGTCATATCTGTTCCCCAGAGATCATTATCAATGGTCTTTGGCAGTGTCACAACATTTAATCCTTCTTCACGCAGAAGATTCGCGGTCTTGTGTGTGCCATTTCCGCCAAGAATTACCAGACAATCCAAACTGAGCTTATAATAGTTATGTTTCATCGCCTCCACTTTATCCAGACCATTTTCATCTGGGTCACGCATATTCTTGAACGGCATACGCGAACTTCCAAGGATTGTGCCGCCCTTTGTCAATATTCCTGAGAAATCTGACGGTGAAAGCATCTTGTACTTTCCATAAATCAGCCCCTTGTAACCGTCAAGGAACCCAAAAAGCTCTACTTCCTTCCCCGCATTGAACAATCCTTTTGCAACGCCACGCATCGCTGCGTTCAACGCCTGACAATCACCGCCGCTTGTTAACATTCCGATTCTTATCATGGAAACCTCCTTCTTCGCACTTCGTATCTGCGCACTATGATCCATATTAATATGAAACTGTAAGAGAACCCAGCACCAACTGACAAAAATGTCCTCGTTCCAGTCCATTAGCCATGCTATTTCATATTATAATCCTTTTTTTAGATACGAACAACTTACTAAATAAAAATAATATCAATTTTGTTAAAATGCACAAAAATTTTCATAAAATCTATCGGCTGCGCCAAAAACAAGGTTTTGTATAACAGGACATATTTGACCAAAAAATTGCCTCTCCGAAATGGAAATAACTTCCAAAAAAGATTATAATGAGTTCGTTTCAGTAACAGTTGATTTACAAGAAAGGCGGTGCTTATTATGGCAGGCAGCAAGCGAACAGACAACAAAGGCAGAATCCTTAAAATAGGAGAGAGCCAACGTAAAGACGGGAGGTATCAATTCCAGTACACAGATTCCACAGGAAAACGACATTGCATATATGATATGAACCTGTCTAAATTGCGCGAAAAAGAAAAGAAAATCTTAAACGATCTAGAAGATGGGATTCGGAGCATGGATTCTAAAAAAATCACGCTGATTGATCTCGTTGAAATGTATTTAGAAAACCACCGAAGCATACGGGAATCCACCGAAATATCCTATCGGAAAATTTTTAATGTCCATATTAAGGACAGTTCCATTGGAAAAAAATCAATCTGCAATATTAAAAACAGCGATATGCTAAAATTTTATAATGGGCTGCTCGATAAAGGTCTGTCTTCTGGCTACCTGCATATTATGAATGCGTTTTTAAGTCCGGCTTTCGAGCTGGCAGTTGACGATGACCTCATTCCAAATGCTGACGCGCATTGTCAATTCATACAATGATGAGGAACGTGCAACCGCTATTGCTGAAAATCGTGATCCGCTGCTGCTCCCGCATCTGACTCCTCATATTACTGTTCAAGAAAAGGTATTGGCTTCAAAAGTAGTAGGTATTAAACCTCAAGTTACTGAGATTATAGGTAAATTACCTAATATGAAGAGTGATACCACAAAAACATATGTAGGGAAAGAGTATCAATATGCAGCAACAGCATTTGTAATTGATGGTTTAAAGACAGTTCTAAGATCGGAAAAAGACAAAGACTTAGATAATTCCATTAGTTGGTCTATTAGTGGAAAGGCTGCTACAATTGATGATAATGGTAATCTTATACCTGTTGCAGGTGGAAAGGCTAATGTTACAGCAAGCTATATTTCATTAAAGTATAAGAATGGTAAAGCCATACCTCAAGTAAAGAAAAAGACAATTCCTCTACAAATTATTCAGAATGCAACAGCAATCGGATTCCAGAAACCTGTAGTAGTAGCTAATCCTAATACTACAAAAGCTACACAAGTATCATTTAAAATATCTAATGTAACACCTAAGAAAGCAACATATAATGTTACTAGTTGGAAGGTAATTGCAGTAGATGAGGCAGGAAAGGATATTACTGATACTATAACAGAAGACGGCTATAAGAAAGACGCTCCTGGTATTACAATTGATGCTAAGGATAAGAATGGTAACTTTAGAAAAGATGCCAAGATTACTATTCCAAAGAATACAAATGCTGGAACTGTTATTAAAGTAGCTACATATACTGATGGTGGTGTTATGGCTACTGGTTATATCTATGTTACAGAAAAGACTACAACGGTTGGTGCTGCTAATATTACAGTAGAAATGGGTAAAACTGCTAAAATAGAACCCAAAATAAATACCAATAATGATACAAGATATTGGATTGAAAAGGAGATTACGGAAGTTAAGGGTGAAAATGGTGAGAAATTTGATATAAGTAAACCAATGCAATATGAATATGAGCCTGTAACCTATTCCGTAGATAAAACTGCTGCAAAGTTTATTCGAGTTACGAAAGATGGTACAATTATTCCACTGCAAGTAACAAAAGCTTCAGGCGTTAAAGTTACAATCAAGACATTATCTGGTAAGACAGCGAAGGTTAAAGTTGTGGTAACAGCACCAGCACCAACATCAACTAATTAGTTTAGACATATTTGAAGCATAAAATAAAGAGATACCCCTAATGGGTATCTCTTTATAAAATTATTTAACTTCTATTTTCACTTTAGCAGACTTACCATTTAATGCCTTAATTGTAACAGTTGCTTTACCACGTTTTAATGGTGTAACCTTACCATTCTCATCAACCTTAACTACTAAAGCTGATTTTTTATCTAATGAGTAAGTAACTGGGTCTGTTATATATGATTTTGTATCACCTAAATTTGCCTCTGTCATCTGCCCTGCTGCTATCCCCTGATTTTTCACAAGAGTAACCTTATTGTCCACACCAACTGTATTAACTTGTGTATCAAATTTTACAGAAAGCTGTGCAGTGTTAATCTTACCATCTTCAGTAAAAAGATTCATTGTAACCTGTTTCTTAGTCATGTCTTTAACTGGTTTACTTTCTCCTGTGCCAACTTTTGCATAAGGGATAACTGTTTTTGTCTGTTCAGTTATGTAGATATAACCATATGCTACTACACCAAATTCTGAGTAAGCACCTACCTTAATAACACTACCTGTTGTAAAATCACCAGGAACATTAATTGTAACAGACTTGTAATTAGGTTTAGCTGTTGGTTTAACAAGGTCCGTCTTCTCAGTAGCACCATCCATCTTAACATTATAAGTAAATACTTGTTTGTCCTTATTATTATATGCTAATACTTTCCATTCAACTTTACCATAGTATGATTTTTTAGGTGCCTCTGCTATTGTAAAGCTAACCGTTTGTGGTTTATTTGGATTCTTTGCGGGATTCTTTACTATAACAGGTTTTGCAAAAGCAATTGAATCAGCCTTCTTAACAGGGGTAATATTAATTGTCTTTGTATTCTTTACTGCCTTTGGATTTTTACCAGCCCCTTGATCTTTCAATGTTATGTAAGATGCTTTAAATGTCGCTTTTGCATTGCTGGCAAAATCAGGTATGATTTGTGAAAATTCATTTTCGGAACCAATATTTTCAATATAGGTAACTCCTTTTCCTGTAACTGCCCACGCAATTGTATTCATTTGTTTCTCGGAACCAGGATAATTAGAAGTTGCCATTAAATCATACTTCTGACCGACATCAAATTGTGTCTCATTCTTTATTCCATTATATGTAATTGCATAAGTTTCCTTAGTTCCCTTCAAAGGCTCCATTGTTGTTAGTATCTCACGCTTTGGTTCGCCATTATTATCCAAAACTGTGCCATACATTTCAATCTTAACCTGTGATACATCACTTTGAGCTAATGTAATATTAAATGGATCTTTAAGCCCTTTCTCACCCTTGTTAGTTCCATACTTATAAGTTGCTTTTACACTTACACTTATTGTTGCTTCTTTAATATGTTCTTTATTCAAATTCACTAACAGATTTACTGGTGTAACTGTAGCATTTTCTTTTTTTCCACTAATTTTGGCATTAGGATTCTTTTTATTTTCTATTTTGTCAATACTCCATGTAAGTTTTGTAGTACCTACAGGAATTTCCTCTCCCTTTTCATTCTTAAGAACAGCCTTTAGTGAAATTGGCTTACCTGTATATCCAGTTGCAGCACCTGTAATTTCTACAGAATCTGGGATTGAATAAACATTAACTGTGTACACTGCGCTCTTGCCGCTCGAAGATTTTACTGTAACTTTAGCTGTTCCTACACCCTTTGCAATAATTTCTGCTGATGTACAATCTCCATGAGACAATGTCTTCTCAATAGGTTTTACTTCTACTATTGCTGGTTTATTGGATGACCAAACAAGCTCATCTGTAGATTTTTCAATACCTGTCGTCTTATCTTGATTGGTAACTTCAGGATATGTTATTGAACCAGCTATTTCGCCTCCAAAATCAAGAGTTTTCGTTTTGTCGGCAGCACTTGGTTTTTTCATTGTTTTAACTATATTTTGAGCGACCAAGGTAATTGAAGCATCCTTTACCATAATATCATCATCGCCGATGATATCAACCTTAATCGTTTTTCCTGCAGCACCCTTACTAATTTTAAGGTTTCCAGCCTCTGTCAAAGTTGCCGTTATTTTATCATTTTTTAACGCTTGCTTTGTAGATGCAATAGAGTATGTAAGTTTAATATCGCTATTGCTTGCTAACTCATGGGTACCATCAGAATATTCCAATATTGTAAATTTTCTAAGATCATATTGGCGTTTTCCCCATGTGAATTTATCAAACGCTTTAAAATTCTCAACATTTGTTCCATCGCCTGTACCAAGATTTGGGTTAAATGTAATACCTTTCAAAGTCTTCTTTACGCTGACAGTAACTTCAGCTATATAGTCACCCTCGGTAGGACGATCATTTTTTTCATTGCCAGCCTTGCCATCCGCTTCAATCCAAGCATATATTTTTCCTTCACCCGGAAATGCTGATTCTACGTTTACACTTTTTCCACTTGTTCCAGATAATGTTACAATTTCTTTTTGTTCTGGATTTTCTGTACTCTCAAATCCCTCACTGTACCACCGAATGCTATCCTCAATCTTTTTTCTTAACTCATTCTTCTCATCCTCTGTAGCCCAGGTCATCTCACTGTCATCGGACTCATTGGGCTCATTGGGCTCTTCAGATTCATCAAGAATAACTGTTGCTTCAACCCTTTTCACTTCTCCAGTAGTATCAAACTGCAAGTCAGTAGGATTCACTAATAATTTGTGAATAATAGGATACGCCGGCTCTATTGGCACTATTGGTATTCCACCTGTGTTTGTGTTTGTGTTTGTATCTGTGTTTGTGTTTGTGTTTGTGTTTGTATCTGTGTTTGTGTTTGTACCACTTCCAGAACCGGTATTTACGTTATCATCTGCTCCGTCGCCGCTTTGGTCAACACCATATGCCTTTTGAAGCGTGCTTTCCGATGCCGATGCTGTCATTGGTGTTGTGATAACCATGGCACCCACCAATAAGTATGCCATAATCTTCTTAATAACACGATTTTTCATAGCACCTTTTTCCTCCATTATACTATTTAACCTTTCATAACTTCTCAGCGCTTTTATGCATATATAGGAACACAAATACGTTCAAATTGCCTATGAAAACATATCGCTGCTGAACCATTATACTTTATATATCATATACCCAAATGAAAAGTCTCGCAAGCTTTTTTTCTAAATATCTGCAAATTTAGTCAACTTGTACATCTTTACATCGATATTTGTTATACAAAAATCAGTTTTTCTCAATATATTCCATATGTTGGAGCGGATGCAAACGTTTATCATACCAGCGCCACCGATCCGCCAATTTCTGATCTTTGTTTACTACCAACGCATAACTTCCCTTTGTGTCTACGACCTCACATTTCTCCTTAATTATATCGTCATTAAGGAGATTTTTATTTAGTATAAACAAGGCATCTTCATCAAAATTAACCTTTCCAAATTCTGTTAGGTTCAACTTCTCGGGACCTATCATATACTGCAAGATCTCGCCTTGCTTATAGCTTAGCCAATCATTAATAAAATAAATATTCTCTCCACCCGAAAGTCTGTTGACCCACTCTGCAATCTGTGGCGCAGCTCCTGACTGCTTTTGATTTCTTACCACTACATAATGGTCAACAATCTCTGTATAAATATGATTCCATGCCGCAACTGGCAGTATTAATGCTACTATCAGCCGAAATGTTGCCAACCGATTTTTCATAATTCCTGACAAACCCGCCTTGAATATCAGCACAAATCCCGCTGCCAGCGGAACCACATACCCTGCCACCTCCTTTATCTTTCCTGTAGGGGATTCATAATTCCAGAATACCCTGCCAAACACTGTCGCATGTATCAGCTCATACTCCGTCCGCTGCAATTCGTCAAACGCATACTGACAATACGCACCCGCCGCCAGATAAGCCACCAGAAATACAATCCAATACCACAGCCAATAGCGGTCTGTTAGCATTCTCTCTACACTGTATACTAACACAAACCCTATCAGATATTCAACATATCTTCCATTGATTAGATCATCTACTTTGTAAAATCCTTCTTTGTACAAAGCATTGATCATAAAAGCACTCGCAAAGGACAGAAACATTCCCAGCAAAAACAAATGTTCCTCAAAATCTTTTCGGGCCTTCGCACTGACAATGTGTTCTTTCCCTCGTAATGTCGCTGTAAGTCGTTTACAGCCATCTACCGCCAAAAAGATGGCATTTAGAAACAGATCCCTTAGTCCCCAGCAAATGACAAGTCCCGTAGCCGCAGCAAGATAGTACCACTTACCCACAATACTTGTCCCAAGGCGAATCAGTCCATATTTGGTAAATACATTCTTTAGCACACCAATCTGTCCTGACAATTCATTGATTGCAAGTATCGATTCTCTGCCTCTTTCAGGTGTTTCTACTAGGTTCAACCCCATTGACACCGCCCCGCAAATTATCACAGTTGCCAAAGCCAGCAACACCAGTCCCAGTTTGACTTTTCCTTTCTCAAGAATATACAGCCATAAGATTACCGCAACAATCACAACAAAAATTACAAGCATTGATTTTGTAAGGGCTGCGGAAAGAATTTCCCCCATATCACTTGGCGTTTTTCCTAGATAATTTACATTCCGAACATAAGACTTTACTATACTGTGAAGCGTATACAGAATGTATACACTTCCCAGAAATGCTGTTGTCTGGCACAGACGATTTCTTTTTAGCAGTCTTAAAATAATTATCATCAGCACTGCTGTGAGCACAAGCCCTAATGTTCTTTGATGCACTGTATACATATAGATAACGATAGCCGCCAACCCAGTATGATTTGCCACACTCGGTTTGTCTATAACTCGCATCATCGTATAAGCAAATATCCAAAAAAGAAATGATAGTGTACATTCTGTCAATGTAACATGTGTATAGAGCATATTGGACGGATAAATAGCAGCCACAAAACAAACTGCCGGAATCATTACCCAATTCAGATGCTTCATATAACGCTCTGCAATTTTTACAGATAGTAGGTATCCTATCACAACAAAAATAATGTTGAAGGCGACAGCTACCTTATATAAATCAGTCCAGCCATATCCACGAAATGCAGCCACTTTCTGTACAATGCAAAGTATCAGACTATATCCATAGGAATAATAATTGATTCGTCCTGTCAAATCTGTCCAATCCTTGCCTGAAAACAGCATACTGTTTGACCAGTATCCAAATTCATCATCAAGAATAATGGGCATTGTCAGTTCTCCAAGCCTATATACTCCCATCCACACAATGACCGCTGCAAATATGTACTTCAGTATTTTTTCTTTTCTAAATAGTCCAAATAACGTCTCCCTGATTTTCTGTTTACTCACTACCATTGTTACTTGTCATCTTTCTTTTTCTCGCCCTCCGGGTCCAGCAGTCCCAGCTCAAGCTTTTTTACTCGAAACTGTATGTCTTCTAGCAGTTTGCGGTTCGCTGATATAATGTCTGCCTGCATACCTGTCACAAGCGTCTGAAAACCGATGATAATCATCATGGCTGCAAGTATCAGAGACTGCGTATGCCCTGAACCGTTTCCTGTAAAGAAAAAATACAGAAATCGAACCCCTATCACTGTACCAAACAGTATAAACAGACTGCTAATCAGCGTAAAGATCTTCATCGGCTTGTACATTAGGACCGCACGCAGTATGGTCAGTACGGATTTTTTGATATAGCTTCCTGTGGAGTTCATCAACCTGGACTTACGCAACTCAGGATTTGTATGTACCGGAACTGAGGTGATTGCCATTTTGTTTCTGCCTGCCTGCACAATTGTTTCGAGAGTGTAAGTATACTCATTATGTACATTCACTCGCATTGCGGCTTTTCTGCTGTAAGCTCTAAAACCACTTGGCGCATCTGGTATGCTTGTCTTCGACGCCGCGCGCACTACCCAGCTTCCAAAACGTTGCAACTTTTTTTTGATCCAAGAAAATTCCTGAATTTCATCAATCGGCCGCTCTCCAATAACAATATCTGCTTTTCTTTTTAGAATTGGCTGTATCAGTTTCTCAATATCCGCACCACAGTACTGGTTATCCGCATCCGTATTAACAATAATGTCCGCACCGTGCCGCAGAGCGAGGTCAATACCGGCAAGAAATCCCTTAGCTAGCCCCAGATTTCGTTTGAAATGCACAACATAGTGCACCCCCCAGTCTAAAGCAATGCGCTCTGTGTCATCATCACTCCCGTCATTGATGATTAAGTACTCTATCTCATCAATGCCATCAATATGACGCGGAAGGTCATTTAATGCTATCTCTAGTGTCTCTGCCTCATTGTAACAGGGGATTTGTATGATCAGTTTCATCCTTCGCCTCCCAATGTCTTTGGTCCACCTGCATTTCTGTGCTGCCTGCAAAACAGTATCTTTATGTTTAGATTCCTGCCGCAGCTAACATTATATCAAACTTTTTGATTTTGTACATGCTATTTCTTTAATATACATAAATTACCACGATTGTGCAAGCCTTTCTTTTGCAAAACTTTGATTCTAAACAACAGTTCAGCCTTCGGCTTCCTGTTACAAGCATCAAGCCATGCAAAACCACTTCGTGGTGGCTTGATGCATCTCAACCACTACGTTATTTCACAGATTTTGCAGTAAATGCAAAGTCCTGATGCTGAATTGTAACAATTCTAAAACATAACAATTTTTCTAGCAGTATACACTGTTATATATTAATACGAAATAATTACAAAATTTATGGAAACTCCTATTACACACCGAAAATTACATTTTCTGTGTCAGTTCTACTAATTTTTTCACAAATGCTTCGTCTGATTCTTCCCTCCGAATAAAAGAACTATTCATACCATTTTTCTGAACTCTCTCAATCCAGAGCAGCGCCATCTCTCTGCTAATTCCCTTTTCTAACATTCCATAATAAATATAGGCAAGCTCATTAGATACATTCGTGTTGAAAACAGCAGGGTCATCTGAATTGATACATACTATCACATTCTGATCACCGTTCATTTGATTCATCTGATAAAATTGACTGTCCTCTAAAACTTCTAGGTCTGCAATCGCTGTGTTGGAAGAAGGATTGACCTCCACAACAATCCCTTTTCTTCCAAGTTTTTTCTTCATAATCTCTTGCAGTTCCTCAATGATGAGCAAATCCTGTTCTGTAACTTCACAGTGAATTGGACGTTCCATCTTCCCCACAAAAATTTTGCAATGTCTGGCGGCTGCCAGCAAACTAGGATTCCAGTCAATTCGTTCCTGCGCACGTAGTTTTCTACACAAATTTTCTTCTACTGACATCCACTCCACAGATTCAAAATCATTCTCACTGTCACGGAACAACTGATGATACCCATCTATGAGTAGTTCTATCCGGATTCCTCCATCTTCGCACCCATAGATCTTTCTCGACAACTCATAAATTTGCTTTTCCATATAGGTTAAAATTGCCGCCTGAAAATCACTATAATTTTTGCTCAATGCATCATATGCCCACAAATAATTTTCGAGCGCTTCTATCCTTGGAATAATAATCACTGGGTTTTGCTCTTTCCATTTTGCGGCTGGTATACCAAGCGCAATCCCGTGACCTATCCTGTCTCCAGCATGAAATTTTAAATACTCCACTACCTCATCAATCCTGCGCAATCCAGATAATATGTGTCGAAAATCTTCGCCAGCATGAAACGTAAATCCTAGACTCTGCATATACTTTCCACTGAAAGTATCCTTTCCAATCAGTTCAATCCCGCTGTCCCGCGCTTTTTCATAAATTGGAGCGAACACCCATACGGGCGTTGCGTTTTCCAAACTTGCAGCGTCTATGCCAACTAGAAATCTGCTCACCTCGACAAATTCAGACCGCAATTGCTTAAACGCCTCTATTTGTTTTTGATAAGACTGCTGAATCTGTCCAAAATGAAGATACGAGCACTCTGTCCTTCCATTTTGCAAGCATTTCTCAGGAACTGTCTCGTCCTCCCGCTTTAGAAAATGTATCACCAAACCTGCGCGCGGAATTCGTCTCACCGGCACGCCTTCTTCATCGCAATATTCTGTTACAAGAATCTCCTTATATGCCTTAAGAAAGTGAACTACCTCTTTTTTAAATGCACTGTAAGATTCCGGCATGGAAGTACGAAACTCAATTTTACTCAGATATTGATTCTGAAATTGTTCTCGAATTGCATGTTCCCAAAAATTCTTAATATTCGCATGGTTTAATGCCGAATTTATCCCATAGTGTTCCTGCTGAAAATAATCTAACCCTTTAATTGTCTTCTGCTGTACACTCACATGGAATAAATAATTCCGAACGCGCAAATATTGCAGGAAGCACTGCTTTCTAAAAGAATTTTCATTATCCTCACAGTTTTTGTGCAAGTGATAAATATCATAAAAAGTATCATATAAAAATATATTTTCAGTCAAAGTATGAATTGATATCCTATCCTCTAATATCTGTGTATAAAGTTTATTAGGCAGCATTTCATCCGAAGAAATATATGTCAAATCATTCCAGAGTTGCACATAATATGCAATAATTTCTTTTGCTCTATTTTTCTTCTCTTGAAAGGCACTGTAATGATAAAAGAAATCCTCAAATGGTTGTCCTTCTCGGAACATCTCCACAAACACGCGGATATCTTTTCCCTTTTGTTCATCTGAGTCCTTTCCTTTTGTCAAAACCAAATATGCTCTAACAATGCCACACCCAAGAATATAATATATCATACGTTCATTTTGTTCTGCTGTACCGTTCACAAATCTTGTCTGTTGAAGCACTTTGCCTTTCTTTACTGTCAACGGTTCCATCAAAGAATCCCATATACTAGGAAATGTTCTTGAAACACCTTTATGAAGGTGATTTTCCGCAACACCACCCTCCAATACACGGGAAAGTTGCTTGTCTGCGACGTCTATATTCCCATAAAAACCATCAAGACAGTTGATATTCTTCTCCTCCTGATTCAAAACCATATAGAGAATCGCAATGACATCCATTGGAATATGACAGTTTAAACTGTGAAATAGCATCACCTTATTATTCTCCGCAAAGCCACCAAATAACTCCTTGTCCTCTTTGTTTTTCCAGTATTTAAATACAATCTGTCCATCTCTGTGAGAAATCAGAGATCTTGCTATTCGCTCCATTGTATAAAAATACAATTCCATTGTGTCCTCAAACTTTTGCACATCATATAAATAACATTTCTCAAGATATAAGTAAATTTCATCATAAGAATAAAGATTGTAATTCTGGCGAATGTATCCAACCAACTGGCTCCTTAAACTATCCCGCAATTTTTTCGCTTTTTTCGTATCCTTGTCTTGCATTGCCTCCAGATATTCCTGAATCAAATCCTGGCGAAATGTTTCCATAGAAGTCAATGGATAACACAACACTCCCAAAAAACGATTGATTGAATCATTAATCATTTTGATACCTCTAAGAATTTATTTTGAAAATAATTTTTCAAACTCGTCTGCTGTGGTCTGAAAATCAGGATTCTTGTTCAGACTATCAATAAAGTCATTAAGTGCCGCATCATCTGCATCTTCATTTGCCGCCAACAACTGTCTGGTAATGTCCGCCAGCAAATCTGCACGCGCAAAGATTTTTCCTGTTGTATCTCTTGCAATTTTATATTTATAATAACATTGTAATAAAAATGCAAAATATGGGTGTTCTGCTATCCATTTTTCGTCCGCTTCCACGTCTGCAAAAGCTTCCTGAAGAACATTCCATAATCTCTGCGCCTCAAATCTGCCATACCAGACACGATTATTCGTTGCCAAGTTCTCAAGTTTGTCACATATTTCCTGATATGTTGCTAATGATACTCCTTGTTCAAGTTCACCATTACTTTCTGGATTATCTTTTCCCAAAATCCACCAAATGCTGTTCTTAGTCTGTCTGAATATTGTGTTTGACTCCCCATCGTAGGCACTTCTAAAATCTTTCCAGCTATCATTCGCTTTCTTAATATTTAGTATTAATGTGCCATTTATCTCCAATAATCTATTCTGAATGTCTGTTAGTGTTTTACCTATCTCCTTCTTTAAATATTCTGCCACAGATTCTATCACTTCTGATTTCCATAACGTTTCTCTATCAATTGCCTGCAAAATACCAACTCTTCTTTCCATCTCCCTATTGCCAATATATTCTTTTTTATCAAATTCAACTTCCATATCTATATCATGTTGGTCTATCATTGGCTGGAGCAATTGTGAGATGGTATTTATCAGAATACGATATAACTGCTGTTTTGTGCTCTCCTCTATATTCCTATTCCTAATAACCTCGTCACACTCTTTATCAAACAATGCCATAACTACATTTTGTGATGCCATTCCCGACAATCTGCTCTGAATATAGGCATACTCCTCCCAAAAAGCAGGATAATATCTTGCTACCATCTGCAAAGGTTTTATTGCATTTGTCCACGCCACCGAAGATATTGCACTCCAAAAAGAAATAATCACATCCTGTTCCAATGATGTTGTAAAATACGTTCCATCCTGTTCCAACTTTATTATACGTTCTATAGGAAGGTATCTATAATATGTCATATTGAAAATGACATCGCCTTTTAGCAAAAAATTCCTGTTTAAGAAATACAACTTTTCTTCTTTTTTCCTATATATTGCATTCATTGCACTTCTATCTGTCCAGCCTCTATCTAAAACATTTATAGCTCGCTCTGCAATTTCAGGATAGAAAAATAAATCTTCCATAGCCCTATTCTTTAACTTAATATAACTTTGATCCTTCTCAATAGCCCTCCTATAATTATTGTTCAAATTTGAATTTCCGTACAAAAGCCGCGCCGCAAAATCCACCAAAAGGAACAAAGAAAAGCGTTCTACTGCCTCTTCAATATAAAAAGTTCTTTGTGACTCTTTTTTGTTCGGTTCATCCTGTGTCTTCTCCTTATATATGATGTTTAATGCATTATCAAAAAATACTTTACTGTCTTTTTCCGTTTCTCCCACAACGTACAAGTAATCATAAATATCATCTCGGCGCTGATTATAAACTGGTTTGGAAGCAACGATGGTATCCAATAATAATTTCTTCTCTACCAAGTATTCCCCTTCTTTTTCCTTTCTTTTTGCCGCAATATCACTCAATACATTGTAGACATTATTCAATCCTCGGGAAGTATTATCAAACAAATGATAGGTATAAGGAAGCACCTTTTTTTCTTGTGAATTTTCCATATAGCAGAAGTAGGACGAATCAATCCAGCCAGATAATGCTTGGCTTAACAAATCAGACAATTTTACTCCCATATCATTCTCTAATTCCTGCTCTTTTGATAAATCGACAATACAATAATTCCCTTTTTCCTCTAAAGACCAATGTTTAATTTGATATCGATATGCTGGAGGCAGTATCTTTTTCAAATATTCATATGCAAGATCCTGTTTGCTTTTCAAAATGGTGTTCTCACCAATCGCACTATTCAGGACATCTCCATCTAATACGTTATCCCGCCTTAGAAAATCCAACGTCAATGCTTCCTCAAACGTATTCAGATCACCTGAAATAATTGTAACAATATTTTCATTTGACAGATAAGACAAAAGTGTCTTGACCACATCTGCACATCGATATGTACTTAGATCAATATCATCAATAAACAAAAAAAGCAAATTTTTATTATCTGTTTCGTTATTAGGATTTACCAGAAATGAAATAAGCTGATTAAACTTTTTAATAAACTCGATATCGGAATTAAACACCTCCGCTGAACTCTTCACATAATCATTCTCTGTAGTATACTCCCGCAGCAAGATACTGCGATACTCCTTCTGTATATAAGTATATTGTTTAATTGCCTCGTCACAGCATTTATTAAGTGGGTCTTTTTCAATACATCCATTTTTCCTTTCCTGATCACGATTTTTAATAAATTCACTGAGCATTCCTAAAATAGTCGCCATCAATGTACTTGATTCAGACATATTTTCTGGCACAATAATTGGAAGAATAATGTCCTGATACTCTGACTTTTTTTCTAAAGTTGCTTTTATCGTCTTTAGTATCGACGTTTTGCCGGCTCCTCGAACTCCTATTATGCCAATATTATTTGTTTTTTGATTTGTATATTCACCCTTTGCTTTCATTTCATTTGGGCGTGATTCCTTTTCCTCCCTAAATTGGTCAATCTGATCATAAATGTGCTTATATGCAGGCAAAATCAGTTTTGCCTCTGCCGTTGTCAGATTACGTGCTCCAATTTTGTTCTTATGTGTTTTTTGTGTATTCATACCTTTCTTCCTTTCTTTTGTATGACTTATTGAAGTATAATATTTATTTTGTCCGCGAGTGAATTGCTCGCACTCTTCACTATACTAATAAGTAAACAAAACCAATAATATTTCGCTGGCCAATTCTGTCCCTTGAAAACTATATAAAACTTGGTTATATTTAGATTATCATAACATTCTGATTTCTTCATAGTTACATGCCAAAATCTAGGCTTTCTTACGGACTACGCATTTTATACGTAGTCCTGTCTTGAAGCACGAATAAATAGGCTCTTGGAGTCTTTTGCACCGGATATTGCAAAAATATTTTTTGTTAGAAATATATAATTTATAAAACATGTGTTGATTATATTTGTATTTATATAATAGAAAATCCGCTGCAAAATCAAGTACGAAAAAGATTCCAAAAGGCTATAAGGAACTGTAGAAAAATAACTGACGCATCTTGACTTGGCTATTTCTCCGATTATGCATGCCAAAAAGCCTCGCCGCAGCCCGCTACGCCTACGTTTTTTGACATACCTCCTCGAAGAAATATCCTACGCAATCTGCATCACTTATTTTCCTACAATTCCTAATTAATAAAATGGAGGTTTTACAAATGAAACGTTTTAATTTGGGAAAATGGTTGTTAATGCTGGCTCTGGTGATTTTCATTCAAAATGGCACTGTTATTGTTTATAATATGACAGAGGGATCGGATGCTTGTTCTGATGAGGGAGGCATTTCAACCTTAAGCGACAAACCTTATTTAGATGATAATTATTCTTGATAAATGCTTTTGTCATAATAAAATTTCTCATCAAGTGTCTGTCTACAAAAATGGCTGAGTAAAATGCATTGTTGCAAAGTCTCAGTCATTATTTTTTTATTTAATGGCTGCCCTATGTGTTCTCGTTGTTCATTTTCGTTCCACATAATATTATATAGGCAATCTGCAATTATCCAAATTCTTTTTTGCATCAAAGATTCTCTAAGTGCTTTTTTACCCAAATTCTTTGACAACTCATACTCCCCCATATTTCCCAATTCACTCACTAAACACACTATTACAAATTCATACATTGAAATGCAATCTGATAATGTACTCTTTTTCTCATACCACTCTAAAAAGCTCAAAAGAAAGTCAATGCACTTTTCTTTTTCCTTTCCTTCTATTCCTTGTATCCTCTTACGAATACAGAGCATCTCCATTTCGGTCAGATACACTTCCTTCAGATTATACAGCTTTCTTACCTTAAGAGTGCACCGAAGTGCCTCTTCTTCCCGCGCTGCAAATTCCTTTTTTGTAATCTTACCCTCCATCCAATCCAAAGAAGCTTCCGTCTCCAAAAAATACTGCTTATTTTCTGGTATATCCATAGAAACCCGCTCACGCATCTGTTCCAACAGCGCTCTTGCCTTCTTTGGCTCATGATTGTTGCGACACACTGCAATCTCCTCTCTTAATTTCAGCACTACCCTGTCATTTGCCACAAGTCGTGCACGCTGAAACTCTTTGGAAATGCCAAGCCTTCTCAATAATTTACCCAACACCTCCTGTTGCATGTTCGCTTCTTTTTTCTCTGTTCTGCGCAGTGTCCTGACAGAGCAGATTCCCTCACACAGCTTTTTCTGCGTCAGCCCATACATATTTCTGCGAATGCACAGAATATCCCCCACATAAAACATCCATCTCTGCCGATACAAATAGGTAGAATCCTGCATATACATTGGCACATGATATTCTGCACAGAGACTTTTTAACAATTCTGCAAAATCCCTACATTCTTGTCTGCTTGCCTTTAACGCTTGCTCCCCATTCTCAAGTTGTGTGCTGATTCCTTCTAACAGCTTAAGCTTTATCTCCAAAAGTTCCAACAAATAATACGCTCGTCCAGTGTCGCGCAGCATCTCAACTGCCCTGTCGCAGATTTGTAAGTACGTAATCACTACAGTTTTGGCTACAGGTACATTGGACTCTACATAAACTTCCCGCAAATAATAATACACTATCTTTGGATACACTTTTACTTTGGACAGCGCATCATAGGTTGCTTGTTCCACAAAAGTTAATAGCGCTTTACATTTCTTCTCAAAATCCATCTCTTTATGAGAATACTCATACTCCAGAACCACATTGACTTCCTGAATGGACAAAACCCGCTTTTCGTAAGATATCTGCGCTATATCAGGAATTGTACATTTTGCCGCTGCTTCATAGCACACCCCAATCATTCCGAAATCTGCCTGCTGTTGCTTTAAGACCTCCGCCTTCATCATCAGGCAAAACTGTTGTTGTACTCCGTCCTTAATTAACTTCTGTGTCTCATAATCCAAAATAAGTTCCTGTGCTTTTTTGGTTTCTTGAGATTCTATTGCGCACAAAATACAGCACTGTCGCTCCCATGTTGCATGGTCTTCAATATTTAACATATTTTCATACAGTTCATTGGCAATTCCTAGCCTCCCTAGCAGACAGTCTCGTATATTTTTTGAGGCAGGTCGCTGTCCTTTTTCAATCCTTGCAAGATTGCTGACTGTCATCAATCCTTTAGACAATTGTTCCAGCAACACATTTTCTTCTTTTCTGACATGTTTTAAAAAACGGGGAAAATCTTGCCCCGCTTCCGAACGTTTTCTTTTCATTTATCTTTTATACCCTCTTCTGTGCAGTTTTCTGACAACGCACACTTTATCTTTTGTCCTATAATCTTATAATACATTTATTTTTAGTTTTTTTCAACCTATTTTCTATCAGATTATCACCTTTTATAAGCATAAACAAGAGACATAACTGTCCAAAATACGTTTTGTAAAAAGCAGATCTATTAGAAAAAGAATGAAAATATATTAAAAAGACCATATAAGATCCGGTGTGCTAATTCATATTATGTAGAATAGAACTGTTAAAAACCACAAATAACATATTAATAAAAAGTATCGAGGTGGATACGAATGAAAGCACAAGAAGCAGTTGTATTGCGCATTAAAAGTCTATGCAAAGAAAGAAATCTGAAGATATCACAGTTGGCCTATTCTGCGGGTATGCCAGAATCGACCCTGAAAAATGTTATGAATGGTCACAGCAAAAACACTGGAATCGTGACTATCAAAATCATATGTGACGGGCTCGATATTTCATTAGATGATTTCTTTCAATGCAGCCTGTTTCATAAGCTGGAACAGGAGATTAGCTGAAAATTTTTTCGGTTTGCGGGGAGCTAAGGAACCGCCCATGCAATGATCTGAATCACATCCTTAGGTGTCACATACATGAGTGGACTGTCAAGCGGAATCTTATGATACTCCCAGCAGCCGGAAGTTTTCTGTCCCTGAAAGAACCGCCCCTTGCTTATGACAGTATAATTTTCGTCGCCAATTGGACATGCAAGAATAATTTTTTTATCCTCAGAAATAATATTTAAATAAATCTGGTCGCAGTCGTCATCATTTGGTACAACCCACCATATATAATTCTGTCCGCCATATTGAATCCGCCGCCGTTTTCGCACAGATATTCCCATTATAACCTCCTCTTATGTTAGGAACTATGAATAAATAACCAATGTCTTGACTTGTCTATTTCTCCGATTGCACATGTCAAAAAGCCCCGCTGCGACTATATTTTTTAACATCACCCCAAAGAAATATCCTACGCAAGCTGTACATGTTATTTCTTTACAGTTTCTTAAAACCTTTTAGGATTTATTTATCATTTATAGTTTATCATTGTTGTTAGATAACGTAAAGAGCTACTATAATATTTAAAAATATTACATCTTCTAGCGTTCATAAATCGTTCATAATTCTTTGAAAAATAATTCAATAAATAAACATGATTTAGACATGAAAGCACTTTATACTCCTGAGTTTGACACCTGAAACAGCAAAAAAGTCCCAGAGGCCTTGAATTTACTG
>CASJPF010000046.1 GCA_949383255.1 Lachnospiraceae bacterium
CTGTCGTCTTGCAAACTCCTCATGCTCCTTTCTGGATATCCCTTCATCCATGTGATTTCCTCCTTTCTTCCTTTTTGCGCATAAATAAACGCATATCAACACCAAATTTCTTTTTTGGTGCTGATATGCGGTCATTTGGGGGAATAAATAGTAATTTAGGAACAGTCAAGATAGTTAATTCTGCCACAAATTCAGATTCACGAGTAACAAGTTTTCCTGCTGTTATAGGGGAAATTATTTGCTATCCATTCAATCTACTTCTAATGCCTTAAAAGATAATTCTTTCGCAGGTTGTGAAATTATTTATGATTATCATGCAGAAGCGACAACTACTGAACCTAAAGTCCGAGGCAGAACATTGTTAGTAAAAGCAACAGCAAGTACAATAAATATCTCCTGTCCATCTGGTCATAAAGGATACTATTATTCTAAAATTACAGTGTAATTTATCCAATAGCTACATAATGCATAGTTCCGCCAGCAAATGCACCTGAATGCCCTGCATATACAGCAGTATCAGTTATGCATATACCGCCGCCAGAAAACGAAGAACCCGTTTTTAGATTTTCTCCAGCAATTGTGCATGTGCTATCGTAAGATGTAACATAGCTTTTACTAGAATCAAAATCCGAATTATATAGTCGAACAATCTTTTTGCCATTTATTGTTCCAACCGCAAAAAAGTATTTTGCTCGAAATCCCAACGCTAAACATACAGGTACTTTATCTGTTACATAGGTTCCTGTTTTTACTTTGGCTAAATTACTATTTTTCGTCCTAAGCTTACTATTCGTATCATAGTATCCGCTTGCCGGAATTGCCAAATATGTATAGTCGTTATCCTGTGTCACTGTAGCATCTTGCGTTGTGTTTCCTTTATTTGCCATTGTTCCACTTGCTTCCACACTACTGGAATTTGTAAATGTTTTTCCAGATAGTACGTCTCCTGCACCTGCTGTTCCTTTTTTAGTGGCACTTACTCCCGCGTTATAGCCACCTTTATAGTTGGCGCTATTTGCATTTACTCGCCCATCAGCCGCGTTTACTCCTGCATTATAGCCGCTTTTGTAGTTAGCACTATTTGGATTTGCCCTATTGTCCGCATCTGTAACACCTTTATTGTATGCACCTTGTCCAGATACATGCCCCTGCCCATTATGATAGCCTTCTGGAATTGGTACATTCCCACTTCCTGTTGTGTTGCCTGTCCATGCTCCTTTATTTGGCATTGTGCCGCCTGCACCTACACTGCTATTATTCGTAAAGGTCTTTCCAGATAGCACATCTCCTGCGCTCGCTGTTCCTTTTTTGGTGGCACTTACACCTGCGTTATAGCCCCCTTTATAGTTGGCGCTATCTGCATTTACTCGCCCATCTGCCGCGTTTACTCCTGCATTATAGCCGCTTTTGTAGTTAGCACTATTTGGATTTGCCCTATTGTCCGCATCTGTAACACCTTTATTGTATGCACCTTGTCCAGATACATGCCCCTGCCCATTATGATAGCCTTCTGGAATTGGTACATTCCCACTTCCTGTTGTGTTGCCTGTCCATGCTCCTTTATTTGGCATTGTGCCTGCGATTAAACTTCCTTTTACTGCCGCCTTTTTGCCAAATAAAATATCTCCTGCCACTGCATTCGCCCCGCTGGTATCCATTAGCCTTAATACTTTATTCAACAGCATTTCCCATGTCTCATTTGTGGAAGCTGCAATTCCCAGGGCAGTAAGATTTTCCACAAGCTGCTTTTTCTTCTCACTGCCAAGCCGAAAAACCTCATTCACGGCACCCACAAGATTATCTGCCTTTATCCCCTCTGCCAGACCCAGGTTTCCATCTCTTCCATTCTCGCCTAGACATGTATCCATTTGCTTTTTTAATACTAAATCATTCTGAAGCAATTGCTTTTCTGCTTCCGTTTTATTCTGGTCATTTACAAGGTCTGCTCGTTCTACAATATTTATTTCTTCCGAAAATACAGGATTTTTAGATGTATATTTTTTCATGGTCTCTCACTCCTTTCTTTAGAATATATCTTCCAACACATAGGTTTGTTCCACATCATCGTCTTTTCCTTTTCGGGTAAAATTCTTTATACAGATAATGTCGCCTTCTTCATCATATAATCCAATCTCGGATATTTCCTCGCCTGCAAGCTCGTTCCCCATAAGCGTACATTCGTAGCGGCATATGGTATCTTCTGGGAAGGTATACCCATCAATTGGTTTTCTGTACAATTCATTCTTTAGTGCCGCTTGACTGTCTGGTGGTTCTATCACTGTTCCATCTGCTTCTACGCCTCCATTCCCAAATGCCATTCCTACAACCTTTGGAAGCGTTATCGCTCCTGCCCTAGCCTTTACTAACTTCATTCTTGCTGCTTTTGTTATTACTACATTTTTGTTTGTTGCACTCATTTTTATTCCACCCTTTCTTCTTTGTACAGTGCATCATATTTTGCGGTTCCATCATATTTTAACGTCCCATCATAATAAGCCACATTCCGCGACGTTATAAGCTGCATATTTCCTATCTGCCCACAAGGATTGTTTATCTCCATATGCGTCTTAATAGTACCTATTACCTTAGTCTTACGATTCTGAATCTTATCTTTGTACCTTTGCCAAATATTTAAGATATTCTTATGTAACGTCTGCATATACAAAACATGGTTCGTATGCCTTACTTTTTCTGCTATATTTAGTTTTACTAAATTTTTTGTTTCCACCTGAAGAACCAATTTTTTATACTTGATTTGATTAAATATGGACAATAAAGCATTGGTTTGTATTTTATTTTGTATCAGCATTCTTAAATAATTTTTACTGCATACGAATCTTTGTAATATAAAAACACCTATATAATAGCCTGTTACAATACTGATTTTGTAGTTTCTTAAAGCATTATATTGTACACTTCCATCATAGCGCTCCTGACCATTATATACAGGACAGCCCCAAAAGCTTATACTGTAAAGACTGCGCAGGGATAAGTTTATAGATTCCTTTCCTTGTATAAATGCCTTAATGCTGCTTTTGCTATATACTACATTTTGCTGTGTTTGCATACGCATCAAGTACCTTATTAAAACCCTAATTTTATATTTTCTTACAGCGTTATATGTAAGTGTGCCATCATAGCAGTATGGTCCTGTATAAATATCATCTCCCCAAAATGGGATATATAAAATAAATATACAAGCAGCTCTAATTCGTTCCAAATATGTATTAATAAAAGGAATTTCAACCCTGTCATTTACAATATACATTGTATGGGACTGCTTTAACTTATTTAATACATCATGCACCAGTTCTGAATTTAATGTCCCCTCTCCTAAAAAATAAGCCTTAAAAATATTAGGGTGAGAAGGGATAAAACCATATGCTCCTAAATCATTCACGTCTGCAATATGTACCTCAAAGTTAGTGACATTTTCCAGATACCTTTCCATTCGATATGGTGTCATAGGTGCTCTACAGTCTCTTTTCTGATAAATTAGAATACGCCGTTCTTCATAGGATAAATTCAATCGTATTGGCAGTCCCCACTTAATTTCATGGTACATTAACCCCCATGTGGCTGTTTCTGGAAAAAACTGTGCAGGCAGATCCTCTATTATATCCAGCACTTTATCAGATTCTATCCCCATAACCTGAAATAACCATTTGCCAATATAGGATTCATCATAAAATCCATCTGACACATAACTGAGCATCTTCTTAGCACTCTTACTTGTAGGAAAGTTTTCCAAATCAAATTTTTTCATAGAATTGCCTCCTAACAAAAATTAAGAATGCCAGTTTCTGGATACTCTTCTCTATTTAGTCTAATGTTTTGCATCTCTCCATTCATAAAAAACGCATGGAAATCTGTTACACCAGCAATATCAGAAATAATCGGTCTTACATCATTATAACGCAGTATATCCTGTTGTTTTGCCAATGTATAGATTCCCTTTATCGCAAGCGTAAAATCCGTTTTAATCTGTTCAATTGATGTTGTTTTATCATATAAAAGTCCAGTAATTGTATAATTTATCTCTACAGTTGTAGCAGGTACACATATTAATTTTGCGCAAGCAGTAGGCAGTAATCTCTTACTTCTATCTTCTGGAGATACAATATAATGATACACTTCTTGTACCAGTTCTTCATTGGCAGGCTGTCCATTACCATCTACCAGTGCCAGTTTTACTGTTCCCACACCTTCCGCTGTCGGAATTACAATACAATCACCGGCACCAGCTTCTCTTGCCCAACGAATATAATCACTGTCATTTCCTAAAAATGTAAGACTGTTATCATACTCTGTTGCAATTCTGTCATAGAAATTATCATTGCTCTCCCGTTCGGTGCCTCCTTTAATTTGTTCAGGATTGATTACATCAGTGATGTTTTTATCTGGTTTTGCCATAAGGGTTATGGTATTAGCTGGCACATTGGAATCCCTGCCGCTTTCCACCGCCAATACAGGAATAAGGACTGTACCATTTGTTTCAATCTCTTTTTCCTGCGTAGAACAAAACTGAATGGAAGGTCCGCTGTCTGTTGCTGGTGTACAAAATATTGTTCCCTCTGCAATTACTGTCCCTGGTGTGCCAGTAACCTTTACTTTTCCTGATGCACTTTCTGGCTGATGCCGTTCAAGATGTACTTGCTGTCCGTGGAGGTCCAGCCATTCATCCCATGCATACTGAGGAAACGCAATCATTAATGCCCTTACTAAATGGTAATTGATAAACTCATCTTTTTCCAGTGCAGCAGGTTTTGTAAAATCATAGGGAAAGCCTCCTGGTGTATTATCAATATCCGCTGGCAGATTATTCATCATTCTCTGGTGTATTTCCTCTGCACTATTATTTTCAATAAATTCTGGCCTTATAAATTCCGGCTGCATACTCTCACACTTCTTCCTCTTAAATTGCAATTGTAATTTCATCACAATCGACGCCTTTTACCTTAAATCTACAATACATATTGTCACCTTTCCAAGAAAATTCAAAATTCCAGACATCTTCTGTTCTAGGATTCACCATAAGCGCTTCTGTAATTGTTCTCTGTACCATAGATTCAACTGTTTCTACATCGTCATTATCCAGAGCACGTTCCATTTCAACCCCAATAGAGTCTGGATATGCAAGACAGCGATACCGTTCTGTTTGGGCAATCTTAAAACACCATGTAGAATAAGCCTCTTCACCATCACATTCTACAACACGGTTTGTTCCATCTCTAACAAAATCACCCTTAACAGGGTCCCATTTGGCACTCCGCCTATATTCCATATCATATTTTGTATTTTGTGGTACAAACTCTGGCACTTGAACCACTGGAAATAACGGTTGTGACATTTGCTTCGCCCCCTTATGCTCTTTCAATTACATCTATTACTACTGCCTCACTTTGCACCCATGCTACTAAAACACGGTCTCCTGCTTTCAGTTTTGGCAGAGACACATCATGGCTATGTCCTGAAAAACCAGAAGGATTATCATGTATATGCTTATCCTCCTGTAAATGTCCTATCCAACTAGACTCTGATGTCCCTAGCGTATACCCATTAATGGACCTACAGACAGAGTAATCCCCTTTGGGAATCGGAATTGGAAATGTATTTGTTACTAAGCTGTTATTTGCCTGTATCTCTCCAAAATCCAATATTAAAGGAGATTCCTTCTCGCTTTTCATTCGATTGCTCAGGACTGATGCCAATTTTGTTGTTCCGCGATATCCATCAAACCCTTCCATCTGTACTGCCTCCCCTTAATCAAATGTTCCATCATCTACCCAGCCATAGACATTACTGCCACTGTCCGTATGGATAAGGTGCCACGGGTGTGCTTTTCCAGAACCATTCTTAATTGTAATTCTCGCTTTTCCCGCCCTTGCGTTGTATCCTTTGGCATCAGAATAACTACTAATATAATGGGTACCACCATGAAAATTCACAATATCACCCACTTGGTATTCTTTCTTTGTCTGTCCGTCATTACTGTTTTCTTTTAATTCTTCTGACTCAGCATACTCCAAATCTATTGACATACTGTAATTATCCGCATTATGCTGAATACTTTTAACATAATAGTAGCTTGAAATTATGCTGCTTAGAATATAAACAAGATCACCTTTCCGTATAAATGGAACGTCTGGTCCTTGTACTGTCATCTTCTTTTCAATTGCGCCTTCTTCATCAAGTATCTTTTGTGCTGCCAGATTTGCATCGCTTAATGTTTCATCTTTTCCTCTAATATAAATTCTTTGTCGGATACCATACTCAATTGCACCATTTCGTGTAGCTTCTACTCTATGTTTCCCTTCTTTATCTGCCTGACCAACAACTTTTACTCTAGTAATTAAATTTTCTGTACTAACATTTTTACTAAACGATTGGGTATTATCTACACTAAATACATATACTGTTTTATTGCTGCCCCACGGAACCACGCTGGTATACCCCTTTGCGGCTCGTATAATACACTTTTCTTCCCCCTTTTTAACTGCATCATCCAGAAATTCTAAGATAATATCAGACAGGTATTTATTATTACATACTGTTTTTCCATGTGAAGCATTTGGTCCATTGTAATCCCCCTGTAATATCTCCCAATCGTTAAAAATTCCTTCAATTGCCGATTTTGTTCCAGTTCCAGAAGGATAATAACGGTTATCCTGACTTTTTTGCAGTTTATATAGTTCATCATAGCAGGTACATTTCAAACAGTTCTCACTATTCTTTTCTACTTGATTCCAATTTTCTACATATCCTCTAGCCACTTCTTCATAAATAAACCCATCTGTAGCAAAAATTCCTATTAAGCATCCAGGCTTAATAAGACTCGATAGGTAGCCTTTTGCTGTTTCATTGTTACGAACTGTAAAGGAAGAACGCATTGAAATTTCATTTTCATTTTCTTCCCAGCCTAAATTCTGAACGAAATCTCCAATGTTATATTCATTTCCAGATGAATCCATTACTAAAACGTGATATTTTATATTCGCTAAATCAATCAAAAGAAAAACGCCTCCTATCTTGGTATTGTCAAAACTTCTCCAGGCCATATCCAATGACCATGATCCGAACTTTCTTTTTTATGTTTTTTCGCTTCTGCCTCTATTGTTTGGACATTAGCATCATAGATAGAGGTCCATTTACTGCCACTCCCTAATTTTTTTGCTGCAATACCCCATAAAGTATCACCACTTACTACAATATAAGTGCCTCCTTCACTGTTCGAGTCACTAGAATCCTCTCTTGGTTTTGTTGCTTTTACAATTCCAAACTCTTCTGTCGTATAAATTTTTAAAGACTTTTTCTGGACAAAAGTTATAGAATACTCGACATTTCCATATGCGCCTATAGGCCGCACTTGAAAAGAGGAGATTGTAACATCTACATTAATCCATGTTTCTGTCACAATCAAATTCAATACGGTTTCATTTTTTATAAAATTATCCAATATTTTTACACATTCTTTGGGTTCTTTCCAACTGTTTTGTTTTACAATAGGCTCCATTTTTTTGGATTTCCCAAAAAATACACCTTCCCATGAAAACTCTGTTACTGCTGTTCCTTTTGGAACCTTTACAGTCCCTTGAGATATAATGTCAAAGCTTTGGTACTTTGCCCCATACTTGCCCTGTATCTTTTCGGGTAGTGATGGAAACGTAAACTTTGCACCGCTTCCAACAGGAATTAATTTTATGTCCATAGCTTACACCTTCTTTAATGGCATATTAGAAAATACCTGGCTTAAATTCGCTGCTATTTCTCCGCCTAGTTCGTCAGCCATTTCCTTTAAATGCCGCCTTATTACCTGCATAATATCTTTTTCACTCTGCCCATCACCACCATTAATAACAAATTGTGGTTGGAGGCTGACTTGAATCTGTACTGGTGTCACACTAGAACTGTTTTCCCTTTCTACAGAAACAGGCTCGTATATTGGAGTTGTTTCGCTGTAATTATCCTCTGGGTTCTCGTTATAGGCTGTAGAAGCGTTTTTATTTGCCTTATTAAAATTATAGCCTATCTCATTATCACTTAAATTTGAGCCTCTTATAAAACCTCCGGTCGCATGGGCAGATATTCCTAATGCAATTCCTGCCTGTTGGTATAAATCTAATGCTCTTGCTCTACGACTCGGATTCGTTGGAATTACAAACTCCCCATATCCTTCCTCTGCCAGCCACGAAAGCTGCGGACCACTGCTTACATAACCTCCTGCTGCATGGTTACTTGTCTCTTGGCTAGCGCTAGCCATTGAAAATATAGGGGCAGCAAGATTATAAGCTGGCAGCATATTTATTACTGGACTGATTGTAAAAGGATTTTCAATTGCTGTATTTAACGCTGTCTGCATATCTGTTCTTAAAAGAGACGAAGAATCTAACAATGCAGTGGAAGCACCAGTACTAAATGCTGTGCCAAAGCTAATTCCAGTATCCTCCCATTCTTTCATTAATTCTCCACAATCCTCATTTGAAGTTGAACTATATTGTGCTATTATATCGTTAATATCATTAGAACCTTTAAAATTTGGCAAATACTGACTTGTGAAAGTTGACAAATTTTCCATATTTCTGTTATCAAATAAGGCAGTCCCTATCTGCCTGGAATAATTATTTATTAACTCCTCGTAATCTTTCCCATACCGTTCTGCCCACTTTTCAAGAGGCATCTCCACCTGTTTTATTCCATTATCTGGCACCACAGCACCCACCTGCTGCATCATTTCACTGATATCATTATTGGTTAATGCGGACCAATCTATGGCATTCTTGATTTCTTCTATTGTAGGAATCTGGCTTAAATAGCTGTCTATAAGCTGTTTTTTTGTTCCCTCTGGGACTGCAAGCGCAATCTGCTTTAGTTCCAGAGCAATTGTGGTTTGCTCTGACGTATCAAGATCCAGCTTATCAAGCCCCATCCATTTAACAATATCCTGCGATTCCCATTCTGCTATATTTGGATTCTTTATCATTGCATCATCTAAAGCATGGCTAAGCTTTTCTGACACCGTTCCTTCTATATCAGGCATTATGTCTGACAATTGTTCCTCAAAAGCAGTGGCAATACTATCAAGATTAAAAGTCCTCACTCTTACATCCATCTCATTTATATTTGCATAATAACCCTTTGTAGCCTCCTCAACTTTTTTTTGGTATTCTTCCTCTGTGATTACTTTATCTTTAAGCTGTAAATTTAGGTCTGTAATTCTCATTGTTAAGGCATTGTCATATTGCTCTGATGCAGATGCTACAAGCGCTTGAAGCTCCTCTTGAAGTGCATTAAAGCTATCTACATTAAGTGCAGCGCCTTTATGCTTAATTTGTAGTGTCTGAAACGCTGCATCGGTCTTTGCATCTGCCAGCTTGTTTGTAATATCTGAAATTTGATTTTGCCTGTTTTCAATATCTATGGCTTCGTCTGGAGTAATTATACTATCCTCCAAAGCAGCATTCATGGAATCCGCTAGTTTTGTACCTAAATCCTCAAGCTGGCTTTTCAAGCTGCCATAGTAACTATCCAGATTGGTAGTATCTGCCTCTTCTCCTGTCAGCAGTTTCAAAGCAACTGTTGCTTGGTAATGGTTATTATCAATGAAATCCTGGCTTGTGCTTAGGAAGTTTTCAATTGCACCTCTGTAACTGTCCTTATCTGTTTCAGACAGCTCCATTCCAAGACCTACCTTCCAGTTTTCCTTTTTTAGATTTGTTACAGAAGATTTTAGGTTATTAAACCCCTCTTCTGTATTAGCCACTACATTTGCAAACTCGTCTAATTCCTCTGCCATTCCGGCAAAGGTGATTTCGCTTGCAACTTTCTTTACTTCTTTTAAAGACAAGGAAATATCCCCAAAAGCTCTCTTAGCCACATTCGCACATTCTTCCTGAAACATTACTGCAAACTGGGAGGCAGAAACCCCTGCATCATTCATAGCCTGCGTCAATGCTTCATTCTTAAATTTAACATCTTCAATTGCCAATCCTGTAGCTTGAAAGACTTTCTGTGCCTTTTCCGCTTCCTTTTGCATTTCCTCTACATTCTCTTGATATTCCTCTTTTATCCGATTCCCTTTTATCCAACCGGTAATACCGCCAACACCAGCACCAATTAAAGCACCTACCGCTGTGCTAATTCCAGGAATAGGAATAATAGTGCCTATCGCTGCACCGGTTGCAGCACCTGCCACAACTCCTCCGGCTTTCCATGCTGCTGATTCTCCATAGGCTTTCGATTCTTCCTTACTGTCTGATTTGACTGCCTTATATGCATCCAGCATGCTGCTTATTAAGGTGGCTCCAGCGGCAACTCCTCCGGCTATAGCACCGCCTCCGGCAGCGGCAAGTCCTGCTCCAGATGTTGCACCAGAACCTAAAGCCATTCCAGCCTTTCCAAACAGCCCCAGCAGTCCACTTCCACTCAAAACAGCACTTCCATCTAACGCTTCACTAAGCGTAGCTTTTCCAATAATGGAACCTGCCAGAGATGTTCCCGTTTCTGGATTTATTCCAAACAGCCCTTTTCCAAGACTTGCCGCTCCTCTTCCCATACCAATAAACGGGGCGGCAATCTTACTAAGCATAACCGCTGATAAAATAGAGGATAAACCTGCTGACTCGCCACCTGGCAGCAGCTTCCCTGCACTGGAAACCATACTTTTAAATCCCTGCCATAAGCCTCCTGAAATTGAATCAAAATCAAATCCTTGTGAAAATCCTTTTGCAAATGCAGCACCAATACTTACTCCTTCATCTAAAGTTTCACTAATATCTATTCCTAACAGCGTCATAATGCCAGACTTTAATCCTGCTCCAATTCCATTACCAATACTCTGTGCAAACTCTGCAAATTTTACTTTGCCAGTGCTGTTCCACCACTCTAAGAATGGTTCAGCAATAAATTCGTCCCAAGCTATCTTGACCTTTCCGAAGAAATCTGCATCTTGCCACTCCTTTGTATCTGCAATCGCATTGAATTTCCTCTGCATCTGGTCAATTTTCCCGTCAACCCAGTCCATAAATTCATTTAATCCCTGTTCTACTACAGGCATCTGAGCAGTAAGCCATTCAGCAAGATTTCGCACATATGGCGATAGTCTCTCCCCAAAAGAGAGCTTCACCCCATCCACGGCGCTCTGCAGTATTGTAATGGAACCCTGCAGATTATCCATCATAATTTCAGCCATATTTGCAGCAGCTCCATCTGCATTATTTACAGCCTTGGACAGTTTTTCATAATCCTCTGTAGACGCATTTAAAATTGCAAGAAACCCTTTTTGTGCATACGTTCCTGCAACTGTATTAGCAAGATTCGCTTTCTGTTTATCTGTAAAGTCTGCTGTCGCATCTCTCAATTCTTTCATAATGTCTCCAAATGCTCTCGCTGATCCATCTGAATTAAAAAATGCAATCCCCAATTTTTTTAATGCATCTGTAGCTCCATTTGTATTGGTAGATAATCTGGTAAATATGGAGTTTAGGGCAGTACCTGCCATATTTCCCTTAATACCAGTATTCGCCATCAACCCAGTTGCCAGTGCAACATCTTCAATAGAATATTTCAGTGTTCCAGCCATAGCCCCTGCATATTTAAACGTCTCTCCCATCAAAGAGACGTTTGTATTGGAGTTCGATGCTGCTACCGCCATAACATCAGCAAAATGCCCCGCTTCACTTGCCTTCATTCCAAAGGCGGTTAAGGCATCAGTCACAATGTCCGATGTTGTTCCAAGACTTTCTCCTGATGCGGCTGCCAGGCTAAGTATTCCCTCAATGCCACCAAGCATATCCTCTGTCTTCCAGCCTGCCATAGCCATGTAATTAAACGCTTCTGCTGATTCGGAAGCCGTGAATTTGGTTGTGGCGCCCATTTCCTTTGCCTTATCGGTCAATTTTACCATTTCCGAACCAGTAGCACCGCTTATAGCTTCCACCTGTGACATGGCAGCCTCAAAGCCCTTATAGGTATCTATTGTATCTTTTAATCCTATACTGACTCCAAGAACTGCCCCAGCTTGAAAAATAGGATTTTTCAGCAGGTTTATAATCCCCCTTACAGGTGAAGTAATAAAGTCAGCGGCTCGCATAGTAACACTCCACGTTTTTCCAGCGAAACTTCTTAGGCCATTTCCGATTTTGGAGATAATTGGAGTAATTTTTTCTTTCGCCTCCAGCAAGATTTGATATTTTTCTTTCGCCCAGCTTGCCAGACTTTTCTCTGTTTTTTGAGCCTGTCTGTCAAACTGGGAAACCTGTTCTCCTGCTTTCTTGGAGGAATTTCCTGTTTTCTGAGCTGCCTCCTCTAGTTTTCCCATTTTCCGAATCAGATTTGACAGCTCAGGTTCTGTCTTATCTACAGTCTCGATTGGTATTTCAATTTTAAGTGTCTGTGCTATTATCCTCACCTACTTTCATTCGTGATTCCACGATTACTCTCATAGAGGCAAGCATAAATTTTTGTATGCCTTCTGGCTTCTTATAAAATTCATCAGGAGTAATGCCTGTTGTCTGAAAAATGTGGTGTAACAGACAGGTTTTTCCCCCTGCACAAATTAGTTTTTTATTACGTCCTCCAGATTGTCTTCATAGCCACTCAGCTTGTCGATTGCTTCCAAAATCCTGTCTTTTTCCCCAGCTTTAAGTGTATATTCAATCACGTCCAAACCGTTCATAATACGGTCTTTCTTAGCGTTTAGCGCCTCCCATATTTTACGGTTATCCCACAGTTTCGCCCTATCTTCTGCCACTGTCGCCTCATAAATAATGGCAGATTGGTATTTAATCCGATCTGTCTCCTCTGGCAGTTTCATTCCAAGCTGCTTATTGCGCACATACTTGGTATGCTTTCTTTTACACTTTTCGTATTCCTGTGAACTAAGGGGGCGAATGTTGAATGCAAAGAACAGCCTCTTATCCCGAATAATCTCAATGCGCTGCGTCTCCTCTGATACAAACTCTGCCGCAGCAATCAGCCCCTGTATAAAATCCTCTTCATTTGCCCGCATTAATGCCTGGGTATCTTTGGTATCTGTTTCATATTCTCCTACCTGTTGCGTATTTTCTGCTTCAGGCTCACTTTCTCTTATCGTTACACCTTTTACAAATTCTTTTGACATCTGATTTTCCTCCAATTCTGCAATTAAATAGGGAAGGCTGCTTCCCTCTACTCGCCGCGAGACCCGTGCGCCACATTAGTGGCTTATTTCCTCTGCATGGGGCTGCACAATCGAGTAAGGAAGGTTACTTCCCCTACTCGCGCTGGGCACCTGTCAGCTTTGCTGACAAGATTCCTTTTGGTGTCCATGTGCATAATAAAAGAGAATGACACCCTGCCACTCTCCATCGTTGTTACTTAAATTTTTACTAACTGTCGATACTAAGTAAGGTCTGTAACTTCGGCGCCCTGTTCACAAAAAAATTCCAGTTGCGCTTAATTACATCACCTACAGAAACATTCTGAATATCCACCTGCCCTGAAGGAATACAATCTCGATAGATTACACGCTCTTCCGATCCATTTCTCCCTAAAAGAGAACCCTGAAAATCCCATACTGGCATAACCTGTGTCTCCAATGCAGTCATAAGCTCAACAATAAATTCATCATCTTCTACTACAATCTGCGACATGGTAAGACTAACAGAAAAAGTATTCGCTGTCTCATGTTCCTGTGCATCTCCAAGCACATTATATTTACTATTATTCCAATTAACATTCGACGTAAACTGCTCCACAGTTGCAAGCATAACCCCATCTTTATTGTAGAATGCTCCATCTTTACCAGTTCTTGCATGTCTGGAATCACCTGCTGCTCTTTCATTTCTCATAGACTATCCCCCTACTCTTCCCTTGTACTAAAACGGAAAGTAAATGTCAGATAGATATGCTCCATGCTGTCCTTATCAATTACATCAATGTCAAACCACGCACTGTCCCCATCTGATGAATAAGCACTACTCTCCGTTACTGTGCAAGCTACTAATTTACCCTCGGCTTTCATGTCATCACCAACACCCTGTAGCTGGCTAATTACTGTCTGCCTTCCGTTTGTGTCATTATCAACTTTTCCCACTAAGTCGTCGGCGGTATTGTTAATCCTGCGAATCAGCTCGAAACGGGTCTTTATTCTGCGGATTTTCTTCCAGCCATCATCTTGGTTGTCTGCTGGGGTGATAAGGGTATTGATTGCATTGTCAATCCACACCTGCTTTGACTTATTGTAGCTAAGTACAATACAGCCTTTTTTCTCTGCGGCAATCATATCTGTATTAGACAGGCTCTCCTTTAACTCAGAAAAGCCGTTAATTACCGTATGCGTTAGCGACGAGTTGGAGGCACATGCGCCAATCATACCAGCAATCCTTGCCGCTGTCTGATAACCGTCAATAATTACACCCTGTTCATCAACCTTTGCATTCAGCACATAGTTTATCTTTTCATCGTTGAAAGATGCTGCGTGCATAATTCTAGTCTCTAAGTCAACAGACTGTTTTTCTGCTATAACTGCCTGTGTCAGAGAGCCAGCATCAAAAATACGGTTAATAAAAGACTGTAGAAGCATGTGGATTGAGGTTTCCTCTGTGTCAACACAAATCGTATTGTACTCAAATGGTTCCACTTGTGCAAATGCATTGGAATAATCCCCGCTTGTCACTTCTGGATTTGTTCCTTTTGTGAAAACACTCTGTAACACATTGGCTACAATTTTTTCATCTTCTCTCTCTTTTGCCTCAGCCTTGAAATTTTTAGATGTAGCAAAAGCCTCCACAAGAGCCTTTACCTCTCCCACACCGGCTGCAAATTCCAACTTTTCAAACTGTGTTGTACCTGTGTAAACAATACACTCTTTTAAGCTAGAATCGGAAAGCTTTTCGCGGATTGTCACTGTAAAATCCTTATCTCCCGGATATTTTGCTGTAATAGTGACAGCCTCCATATCATCTTCGTCTTTTAATGTAATTGTCCCCTGTCTACCTCCGTTACCAACACGACAGGCAATAATGGTTTTTGCCCCACCAGCAAACGCTTCCCTTAGCGCATCTGTGGTAAGTCCAATTCCAAATGTTCCCTCGTAGCCATCTTCTGCTGATAATTCTACCGCTTCATTAAGCGGTCCAAAATCTGCCCGGAAGATGACGGCTGTTATTCCATTTAAAATACCTGTTGCTACGTTTGAACCTTTCCTCTGAATATTGAAGTAGGAACCAGGGCGCACTTTTGTTTCTCCTAATATAAATGTGCCAGCCATTCTACTTAACCTCCTTTTTCAAAAATTTCTGTACTACTGTTTTTGCTTCAGACACCGTGTATACTTCCCTGCCACCCTCTCTTAAGGCGGCTGTTACGCACTCTGGTCTTGTGCCAAATACAGTCTTGGCATTTGCTGCAAGTTCCTCCACCTTATAGACGGATTCCTTTGGAACTTTTGCAGATGGGCTTCTGTTCTGTGCAGTTTCAATTGTTTCCACATTTTTTGTTTCTTTTGCCATGTGGTACCTCCTTATAAATACTTTGTATGGGCTGCTATTAACGTATGTTCTTTGGCTTTATATCTTAATAACCCATAATGCCCTGTTATAAAAAGCTGTCCTTCTTTTAAGTAGTCAGCCTTATAGTTCACTTGCAAGTGTTTTACAAACATAGGCGAATAATCCAGCATAATAATTTCACCATCAAGCGATATCCTTTGGGCGATAATTGTTGCTATCTTTATCCGCACTTCACTATTCGGGCATAAAACATGGACGGCAATTTTACCGTCCATCCAAGCAACTGTATTTGTTTCTGTAGATTTCTCTATTGATACCAGCCTGCAATAAACTATCGGTTTTTCTGCTGTTGCTTCTGTTATCTCTTCCATTCTGTCATATCCCATAATCAAACACTCTGGGTATAATTCTTTGATATACTTGTTAACTGCCATAATTGGGTCAGGGTCAGACGTTTCCTGGGAAGGGTATTCCAGAATGTCAAACCGCACTTCACTTCCAATTGTTACATTCCCTTTTTCACTATCTATAGTGAAGGCATCTGTCCTCGCCCATGTAAAACAGTATGGTGTGCCTTCTGCTGGCTTTAAAACTACATCTCGCAGGCAGTCCCTTACCAGCGGTTCAATTACCTCTGGTGTGGTTTCTGTTGTGTTCTGGCATAATAATGATACAGACAATGTACCAGCACTGTGTCTTTCTTCATTCGCCTGTAGGTCAAAATTGTAGACAACCATAGGATACTGCGTATTGCCGCCCCACCCTTCTTGATTTTCTTCTGGTGGTTCTGGGCTGAAAATAGCAGGAACCCCCGAAAATACTGCAAGATGCTTTACAAGATTCGCTGAATTAATAAATCTTTTATAAATCAATTCCTCAAGCTTCACTTTCTCCCCCAGCTCCTTCCGTTTTCTGTTCTTCGTCTGCCTCAATACCATACTCAGATACTTGCGACATATCAGCCGACCATCTGATTTCCCATTGCCCGCTTACTACCTCAGCCACAGGAATCATAAAATGATTTGTTACATTCCCAATTCCGGGATAATACTGCACAATTAGTTTGTCCTCTGTTGCTGATGTTACAAACCCTGCTTTTCCCTTATTCCATGTACAATGCTTCCCCCAAAGCAAATCTCCACGCTTAATTTGGGACATATCGAAAATGGCTATCGGTTTCTCTATTAGCAATAACATATTTTACCCCCTATGTATAAGGCTCACTGTAAATCTTCTGGATTTCTGGCATAGCCTTCTCCTTGATTTTTTCTACAAACGGTCTTGCCGCCATTTTGGAGGTTCCATTCTCCAAAATACCTGCATATGATTCCTGGCTTTCAAGCTCTGCTATAACTGCAACCCCTCCGCCGGAGGAACTTTCGCTTCTTACTTGTCCGTTCCAATGCATACGCAGACTGCCTGTCCGTCTAGCTGGGGCTTCCCCTGGTGCTGATGCTCGATATAATTGTCCTCCTCTTAATTTATGCCCATATTCTTTCGCTAGTTTTCTGGTGGACCTGCTTGCTCGTTTTCCATAAGTCCCTGGCACTTTGTAAACTTTTCCACTCCGCTGCCCTTTCAGTACCTCTAATTCCGCATTGCGCAATGCATTCACTGCCCTTGCTCCCCTCGATTTCGCCTGCCGGTTGATATCCGCTGTTATTTCAGAAACTTTCATTCGGACAGCCCTTGTAGCATGAACAATATTCCCTTTAGAATTAACATAATCATATTCATTCCATAATTTCACTTTGCATCTCGCCTTTCCTCAGCGTAATAGATTGTTGATATATCAAGAGAACCAGCATCATCAATATCAACAATATAAAATACACGCTCTCCAAGCACCAATTTGTCAGTACGCTTTGCTTTGGGGCTTCCAGCCTGCACAATGGTATGTGTAATAACATGATCTTTCTGATTGTGGTTTGTCCTATCCTCATCAGAAGCCTCTGCAAGACACCCTTTTAAGGTTTTTGTCCCGTCACCACTATGACTGTTTGCCACCCTTCCTGTGCTTATCACAACCTGCTTATTCCCTTCAATGATAAAATCTTTGAACAGATTCCCTGGTCTTACATACATTAATCTTGTATTGTTCACTTGTTCCTAGCCCTCTCATTCTGCTGCATACCAAGATAGAAATATGGTGGTTGATTATGTGCCTTATTTCCAAACTGTGGTATATTGCAGGACTCCGCTGATACTTCCTTTTTTAGTTTATCATAATCTGCTCTCCACAGTTTTGCTCTTTCCTGCATATACAACTGCAAAGGACCAGTCTTTGTATCAACCTCATAGGCAAAGCGGCGGCATAGACTTTCTAACAGCATAAGCTTTGCTCTTTTCCATGATTTTGGATAGGATTCAATTGCCGCTTGGATTTCTTCGTCAGTTAATGCTGTAGTATCTGAAAGACCTTCTACCATTGTATCGCCCAGTTCAAATCGCATTCGGTCCTTGCCAAATTCTTTCAGCTTTCCTGTATCATATGTGTATACACCTTTTGCCACTAGGCATCAACTCCCTCTGTATTGGTTCCTATGGCTTCGTTGCCGCTTGTAGATTCGTTCGGATTGTCGGAAATGGAGAATATATTATCTGCCTGCTTTTTGGCGGCGTCCTTGATTGTTTTCCGGGTATCTGCTGCATGAAGAAGTATCAGGACATTCTCAGA
This sequence comes from Lachnospiraceae bacterium, assembly GCA_949383255.1. Lineage (GTDB taxonomy): Bacteria > Bacillota > Clostridia > Lachnospirales > Lachnospiraceae > COE1. Next base: position 18,166 of record CASJPF010000046.1, read on the forward strand.
TTTTACCTCTGCAATTGCCCCTGCTCCATCTGCAGCGTTCATCTGCATAATACTGAATACCTGCTGGATTTCCTCCACAGTTGCCAGGACTGTCGTCTGCGATTCACTGTCTCCGGCAGAATCTCCCCTTACCGGGATAATCACAGTGCCATTAAACAAAGAATCCTCCCCCTGCAGTACACCTACCGCCTCCTGCATTTCCTGCTGCTTCTGCTCCATTTCCTGAACCGTATTGTTTACTGCCTCGTCAACCGCTTCAGCAACCATTTTTTCTAGTTCCTCTTGCGTAAAGAAGGCACCGGACTCTTCGCCCGATACCTGTTTTTCATTCTCTACAATAGTAAGCACTCCCATCTTTTGTTGCGCCTTAGCATCCGCCACAAGGTCTGCCGAAATTTCATCACCAATATAAAACTGCCTACCTCCAAAGCTGCAAGGTCTATTCGCAATTAATTTCATAGCGTTTCCCCCTTAAACTGCATCTGCAAAAAACATAGCCAAATCGTCTGCTGTCTTTTTCATATCTGCTGCCATAAGCCCCTCAATAAATTCAGAATGCGTGCCATTCTCTCCTAGATAATTGAGAATTGGAAGGATATTGCCATTCCCCAACATGTCCCATGTAAAGATATAACCAGCGGAAGGTTCATCAATAGATGGCGTATCTGTTGCATAAGCCAACAAGAAAGCATTTGGATCACCAATATACTCCATCTTTGCAGCCTGTCCTAATTCTGCCTTATTCATAATCGACCGCTGCACTGTAATCTTATCAATTCCAAAAAGCTGTGCCAGCACATTTAGCGTAACAGATGCAGGGTTAGCTGTAGAACCACCATATTTTACCCTTTCCAGAATTGCAGGGTGCCTCTTTAATGCGTTAAATACATTAACGCCCAGTGCTAATCTATTTGGCATACGACCCGTAGATTCTTCCATTGCTGTTTTTTTCTCATCAACAAAGGACACAGGATCGGAGTTGCCATTGCTAAATTTAATAAACTGCCCCGATGTAGGGATCGTGGCATCAACGCCTATAAACTCCTGCCCCCACACTCCTTTTGTAAAAAATTTACGGGCAAACCATGCATCTTGGTGGATATTTGCCTGCCCAGCCATTGTCTTTGTACGCTGCTGCTTTGGATCCGCTGTTCTTGGTCCCATTCTACGATTAAGGTCGGTCTGCCGAATCTGGTCAATCCCCATAATCATCTGGTCTACCACACAAGCATAGGTATCTGTATGCTCGGAGAGCACTGCTGGGTCAACTTTACCATATGCTGGTTTCCGGTGCCAGTTATCCCGCAGCAAATCCTCCTTGTCAAAAATATAATAGTTATCAGAGGACACGGAAACCGGACAGATTGGAAAAATCGTCTTTGCAAAACTTTTTGAGTCACTCTGATAATATGCCAGCGCCATATTGGATAACGCCGTATGTGGTCTGAAAGCACCCTTTGCAATATCTGCCTGAATGCTTGCTGCTGTTCTTTTTGCCATTTTTGTTTTCCTCCTATTCTAAGCCTTTTGATACTTGGATATCTGCACTCTACAGTATTCATCTTTTGTTACTGATGAAAGTGCAATACCCACTATATAGCTGTCGGACTCTGCCTTAACAGCCAATCCATTAGACGCTGTGACTTCATCACCTTTGGCAATATCACCACCAGCTAAAATGTAGCCAATATCCTTAATCTGGACATCGACATCATCACCAATATTTACTTTGCCAGATTCCACACCGGAAATATCATTTATTCCAGACTCAATTAGCGCAACTCCTAGCAAAACCGTAGAGCCATCTGCCGCTAAAACAACATTTCCCTCCTTATCATATGCCATAATTCGGTTTCTCACATCTGGAATCTCGGCACCAGCCTGTTCCACAATTGTAACACTCCGGTTAATCTGTACTCCATTAAAATTCCTGTTTGCCACTTTCTTTTTCTCCTTCCTTAAAATCCTGCCTCAGCTTCATATTCCTCCATTAACTCTGGATTATCCTCCCATGCTTTCGCCATTGCCAAGGCATAATCCATAGAAGAATCTTTCTCCATATATCCCTTGGCAATTGCCTCAACTTTTGCTTCAACTGCCCCCACTGTGCTAGAGCCATGACCAGACTTGCCTATTTCAGAAAATACACCAGACTTTTCTACTGCGGATACTGCCTGGTCCAATACAGCAATCATATCATTGTAGGCAGTACCTCCCGCAGCTTTAAGGCTTTTGAATAAAGGCAGCAGTTCTTCTGGCTTCTTACCAATAATTTCATACTTCTTTGCAACCTGACTCAGTTCTCTCTCCTCTGCTGCTTCTCGGAACTTCTTTAGGTCTTCCAACTCTGCTTTGACTGCTGGGTGTAGTCCCTTATAGATACTCTCATCGTTATCTGACTGTGGTGTTGATACCTCAAGCTGTGTTTGAGTAATTGTCTCAGTCAGTGTTGCAGACTTCTCTACAGAAGGCAATACCGATACAGAAGGCAGTACTGTTACGGAAGTATCACTTGCAGACTGTTCCTCCACACCATAACGCTTTTCAAGGCTTTCTAAAAAAGCTCTCTCTGCATCTGTCATTTTACTCTTATCAATCTTCATTTCCTCTCTGTCTCCTTTCGGGTTTTCATTATTGTCTGTTTCATTTTCTTCTGATTCAGCATCTTTACTGGCTTTTTTAATTGATTCATTCAGTCTTCCCACCGCTGCTTTCATAATCTCCAAATCCGCCTCTGACAGCGCTTCATATTTCTTTACAATACTGGCTGCCTTACCATTGGACCACTCCTTAATTGATTCCTGCACTACTGCATAAAATTGGTCAAGACTCTCCTGCATTGCCGTCGCTGTATTAGTGCTGTCTATCTCTTCATCATTCAAAATGGAGTGTAGAGCCGACTGCAATGCATAACAAATATCCCACATTTCATCAGATATCTTTTGATTATTGACTTCATTAATTTTCTCATTAAAGCTTACAGAATTATTCTTCTGTATTTCAGCCACTGCACTGTCAATTTCCTCTTGGTCCATACCAGCCGCTTTTCCAATAAAGCCAAACAACTTTTTCAGTATGCTGCTAGAATTTTTCGGCTCTTCCCTATCTTTTTTCTTTCTCATTTTAATGTCAGCATCAGGATTTGCCCCTTCATCTACAAAATCTACCTTCTTGATTTTAAGATTTTTTAGCTTTGTTGCCACTTTCTTGTCTCCTTTCTTTGGATTCTATAAAACAAAAGACACTCGTTGCCGAATGCCTTTTTGCCATGAAAATATGTGCTGCCTACGCTCTTTTAAGGTTCCATAGGTAGAATTTTAGGTTGCGTGGTCTGAAAATTGCAATACTCCCATTTTACAAGGCATTTTCGTTTTCTGCCTGTACTCTTTCCGCTTCACCTTCAATACTCAGCATGGAATATGTACCATTCTTGATTTTCTCCCACACATCTTTGTCAGTTACCTTAAAACCAATCCACCAGCCAACTGGCAGCGTTCCTGCTGGAATACCCATTGCTGCCATTTTATCCTCTGTAAATACAACACTTTCTATTAATACAGCAACACCGCCCCGCTCATGCATCTCTCCACCATCACCATACAGCCTGACATACTCATACGCTGCTGCCTCCAGCTCTTCCGGCTCAATAATGTCGCCCTGCCAGTCCTCAATCAGTTCTCCATCAACCCTCATAGACACATTCGCCCAGCCAAAAGCAAGCATCTTTTCATCATCGGACTTTGCTATTCTGAAATGTCCCTTTATGACATCATTCCGTTTTTCAATCAGTTCAGAGAATTTTTTCACTTTATCCTTTCTGCCTACCTTTCAAATATGAATATAAAAAAGGACCTGTTCAAGTCCTTTTTTCTGTTTCTATATTCCAACAATTAGAAAACTATTTAATTCCATGTTTTTCTCTTAATTTTAGAATTTCTTTTCCAAACCACTTTGTAATCTCATGCAATTCTTTAGCCGATGGATCCGTATCCAATCCAGAAGGATATAAAATATTCCTATATTTTCTCAATACCGCATCTTTTTTTTTCAATGTTTCTTCTATCAGTTTTTTTCCTTCTTCTTCGTAGGCAGCCCATGAATCTTTATCGTTTCTTTCTTTCATATCGAAATCCATATTTTTCAGCCAGCCTCCTTACAAAAAAATCATATTCATCAAAATCCACATCTGCATCACCATAAAAAACCTGTTGCAAAAATTCTGCATAATTTTCTCCCTTATAAGCATGTTCCAATTCTGCTGAATTTGCATAGCCAGTTTCCAATGTTCGCTGAATGGTATATGTATATTTGAAATCTACGCCATTAAGCTGGGTAAGTTCATAATCCATAAACAATGAAATATCATCATAACTGAACGAAAAATGCGTTTCCTGTATTGGATGGTTATGTGTAACGTAAGCACCATACAATTCTTCTCCCAAATCAATATTAGGATAAACCGCTTTTTCATTTCCAAAGCATTTCCATACCAAACCAGAAGACGATATTACAACCGCATTTTCAATATTACTATTTACAATTTCAGTCTCATATTTAATTAATTCTGACTTTACCACATCATCAGACATATTGTCAAGAGAGCCAAGATATTCTGGTGGTTCATGTTCTGGAATTTCCACGCTATCGCCATCTCTCGCGGAAAGCCCCCTATCGGTAAACACAACTGGCTCCACCTCTATATACTCTACAGCGCAGCCACAATTTGGGTGTGCTGGTGGTAAAAGGTCCTGCCCTGGGAAAAGCATTCTGCCCTTAAATGGAAATCCTTTTTCCATTTCAATTTCCATGCCTTCTAACGCCTGGCATATACTGCACACTCTGTCATCTCCTGATGTGCTCCATCTCTTTTTTACTGTTCCAAGATACCCTTGTTCCTGTGCCTGCCGCACTCCTGCATCTGCTCCTCTGTTATATGCAAAAGCACTTTCTGTCCGCGCAATTGTCATAGCCCTTTGACGGTGTTTCCTCTCTGCATATTTGCAGGCAGCATCTAGCGCTTTTTTCTGCATACTTTCGGGCTTCATCCGTGGGTGCTCTTTTTTTAGATTTTCTATAATACTGTCATAAAGCTTGGCTACTGCCTTGGCATCTCCTTTTGTCAAACCAATACAGGGACGAATAAACCTAGAAAGTTCATCAACTGTATGCTGCTCTCTCATTTTCTTCGTAAGAAGTGCAGCAATAGCCTCTTTCTGTTCTTGGGTACAGGCTGTTACAAGCTGTGCACCACGTTCATTAATCCACTTTAATAAACCTGGTGTCTGTGTATTAAACTCAAAGGCAAGATTGTCAAGAATTGGCTGCCCCTTTACTCCCGCCTCTATTGCTTTTGTCCACATACTGTTCAGCCTATTAGTTATTAAGATGGAGTAATCCTGCTGCCACAGTTCCAATGCTTCTGTAGTAAGAACGCCCTCAAGTACCGTCTGCCTAAGTTCTTGATAAGTGATTGCGTCCTGTTGGTCCTTCCAAAATCCACATAAGATTTCAACTGGATCATCACACTCGCTTTCCAGGTACTCTTCAAGCCTTTGTAGGACCTCTTGGCTGTTTTTGGTCTTTACTTTCCGTACCCGTCTGGCTGGCATAATTCTTATTGCCATTGGCAGCACTCCTTCCTAATCTTTTTTTAGCCTCCTCTGCTTTTTTATCTGGAATTTCTTCCACTTCCTTGTCAGCTTCCTCACCCGTGGCTGTTTCTGGTTCAGGAGGCTGGTTCTGCTCCTGCTGCTTTTGACGAGTATGGTCAAGCTCTCTGGTATTAGAATAAACCCTGCCTGGAAGATGCCCTACCTGTCGGATATAATCTTCTAAACTATCATCTGGTATCAAAACACCGATTCCAGTCATATCTTTTATAAACGATGCCACTTTCGTAATGTCAGCATCTTCAATATCACCATGCGTCATTTTCGGATATTCTGTAATTCCTGCAAAGTGTTGACCGTTAATATCTATTAATGATGGTATGCCCTGGCTGTTAAACGTCTCACAAATAATATCCAAAAATGCGCCTATGGCAACGGCAAACAGCTCTGTTTTATCAGAACTCAATGCCCAGCTCCCTGTCTGGTCATGCCCTAAAAAAATAAAATCCGCCAATACTGTCATGGCGATTCTGGTATCATAACGATTAATAATTGCATTGGTATCAAACTGCCTAGTTCCACCAGAACTAAGCAATTCTAACTTATAACCAGCCGGAAGAACTACACCTTCCATTTCATCTCTGCGAATGCTTCTAACCATTGCTTCAAGTCCCGAACGTGCTTCAACAGTCTGCGGATTCTGATTGTCCCATATATCAAAATTTTCTGGTCCATAAATAACCGGAAGACCAGCCAAATCTCTTTCAATTCCAATTCCCTCAATCTCCTGTATACGGCGCTTAAAATACCACGAGCGATAGGCGTTTCTCAAAATGCTCCGACCTTCTGGATTATTCTTTCTTGACTTTGTGCGAAATAATAGTGCCTTCTCAATGGGGATTGTAAAGGTGCCAAAGTCAGGAGGCGGCATTTGTGTCATGCCAAGCAAGTTATCCTCGTTGTCATATTCCCACTGATAGAGCGTTTCCTGCGCTCTGATTGGCAGCTTCCTCCAGCCAATCAGACCATCATTGTATTTGCTCTTTGTCCGTGGGTCTTTTGTATTTCCCATGCGGCGTTTATACACAATCTCATGGTAGCTCCAGCCATAAGTGAGAAAAGACAGAATTTCAGAGATGGTATCTATCCATGTATCCTGCATATCATTCATGCAGCTTTCTACAAATTCAGCTGCTTCTTTATCTTTTGCTGTATCTCCGCCAGGCTCCACATTCCAGTTACACTGCCTTACCAGCATTTCGATTGCAAAAAGGATAGCGCCTACTATATCATCGTTCTCTGACATTTCTGTGTAAGCTGCTATCCCTCTGTGTCCTCTCAGCTCTAGTAGAAACTCTTCATAAATAGTTCCTCCGTATCGCCGCTGCCCTATGCGCCCAATTTCTTTGTTTCCAGCCATTTCTTCTCACCTCACTTTCTCCAATAACTATCCTTTCCTAAACTGCTGCCTGAAGGTGGCACTGAATAAGTCATACCGCTTTCTATTTGGTTGAAAGCGTTTGCTCCAGCGTCTACCATATCCTTAAAATCTGACTGTGGGAACGACTCATATTGATTAAAAAACTCACTGTTCCACGGTGCAATCAAAATATCAACAAATCCTGTATCCATTGTTTCAGTACCCTGCCACATTGCAGAAAAAGGCTCCGCCCTTGTTACTTTGTCTCCAGATTCCGGCATTATCTTCACAACAAATCCTGATAACAGTTTCATATAACTTTGTGCCTGCTCTTTCCCTGCCTGCCCAGGGTCTTGTGGCAATCTTTGGACTACTCTGCCGTATGCTGCCCTGTCTGCCTGTGCTGTCATAAGCACCAACTTTCTAACATCTGAAGCTGACAGGCGCCTATTGATAACATCTGCCACAATGTACCTTCCACAACTTCGCTTTCCGATAAGCACACCAGCCGTATATGCTGGATTGCCTTTCTCATCTTCTGAAGTTGCCGCAAGGTCCCAGCCCCTGCACCACAATATGACATCATTTGGAATTTCACTTACTATATTTACCTGAGTCCTCTTAAACATTAAACCGGCAGCAGCTTTAATCTTCCAGTTGCCATATAACAGCCTTTCCCTCTCTACAAGGGGCAGGGCTTTTAGATTTGCAAGATACCCTGGGTCCATCTTCATTAGGATTTTATTGTCCTGCAATGTACTTGCTATAAATGTTACACTTTTAGGCATTGTCTCAGCTTCCTGTCTTGCTATATCATTTTCCATAGCAAGCTGTATTGCTGCTTCTTTAGAATCAACCCAATGGATAACTTCATTTATTCGTATCATCCAACGAATTTTTCCAGAACGCTCTTTAATCGGATAACCAGTATCCTGATCTATCCACCACTCAATGAATGTCGCTACCCAACTGTCAGCATCTGGATTACAAGTTGCTCGCACATATGGTTTTACACCACTTATGGTTCGGTTTCTAGATAACATATAAAAGAACTGCCACTCCGAAAAGTGGGTTAGTTCATCAAAGCCTATCAGGGCAATCTGCGCTCCCTGCCACCCTTCACAATCCTCATCACGCCCAAGGTGGGCAAAGCTAACTGTTGCACCGCTTCTAAAACACCAATGTAATTTAGGGGTCTTAACAGGTTGTGCTCCCTGTATCCAACTGTAAATATGTCTTGATGAATCCCACAATCCACCTGGAGACGTGATTTGTGTATACTCTTTACGGAAAATGAGCGCATTAAAATCTGAATTATTCATATGGCGTATTGGTTCAAGAAGTAAGGCATATGTTTTGCCTCCTCCTGCTGCGCCGCCGTAAATACAAATATCCGCAGATGATGCAAGAAACATCTCCTGTGGACCTTTCTGCGGTGCAAGCACTAATTTTTCCTTCACGCATTGTTCCTCCCATTATCAGGAAAGTACACATGCACTTCCGCTTTATTGTCTATCAAATCATTCTTATTTTCTTTTAGCTTTTCCATCTGTATCTTTTGCGCTGTAGTTGCCATATCCATGTGTTCAGACAGCCATTGTAATGCTTTCATTCTGTCAGCAAGTTTTATACTCGCACCATCTTTTCCTTGTTTTACTTCTGACAGTATCGTGCCATCTAATTGTGAGCTGTCCTTAAACCTAACTCTGTTCATACTCTTTGTTAGCTGCTTTTCTTCCCCTGTATCTGAATCAATTATTTTAACTGGTCCGTTCATAGAGACCACCGGAATCTCTTCTGTACCAAATTCCAAGTAATCAGTAATATCAGCAAACGCTATATCCATGTATTTTTGAAAGATGTCAGCCTCGCTTAAAAATTTCCTGTTAAGATTCTCTTCCTTTAGTCTTTGTATCTCCTCCTTGACCTTATCATTCCTCAGTAATCTACTTCCATTACACATTGCGGAGTTATATTCGCAGTTATAAGCTTTCTGATATGCCTTTGTTGCATTAAAACAACGTATATAATAAATACAAAAAAGTTGTTGCTTATCTGTAAGAGTTTTGTTTTCTGCCTCATTTCCCACTTCATCTGCAACAACTTTCTTTGCTTTTTTTGCAACGTTGCATGTTTCTTTCGCAACGTTGCAACCCCATTTATTTCTATTTTTCCAGCTCCTAACAGTTCCTTCCGGAACACCAAGTTCTTTTGCGATGTCAATTAATTTTAATCCAGCAAGATACATCTGCCTTGCCTTTTCAATTCTCTCGTCAGCTCTTTGTGACACTCACCCCCACCTTCCTTTTATCTCTTTATACATAAAAAGAGAGACCTATACAAGTCTCTCTTTCACAATCCTTTGATTCCTTACTTTAACATTTTACACTAAATGTTTTCTACTTGCAACCTACTCTTTTTCTACCGTTTTTCTACTAGAAATTTATTAATCAAGTCTAATCCTCGCCGCCTTGCAAAACTTGTCCCTGTCACGTTCTGCACCCTTTATGATATGAATAACCTCTTTGAATTTACGTTCATCTTTCATGGTGACACCGCCTTTCCTCCTGCAAAAAGCGAAGCTGCGTAGCGGAATCCCTCTATAAATCCCTGTTCATTTGAACTATACGATACTTCGGCGATAATATCCTCAATATCATCACTGTAATTCTCTCCAAAATACTTCTCTGCTTTTTCCCTTGCGGCGATTGCCTCCTTGGAATCCTCTGCCCTGTAATAATTCACATAGATACTGTATAAATCTTTTAACGCTTCCATACTAAATACCCCCTTTCAACATACCAGCACCTAACAGATACCCAAAATAAAACTCATACATGCTGCCATAATTGGAAACATTTTGAGGTGTTCTCCTGTTAAGCCCATAACCTGCATTCCAAATTTCATGAGCAAGCCACTCATTATATCCAACAGCAGGGTTTTCATTGTTTATTTCCTTCTCAATTAGCGGAATTATCTTCTTTGCGGTCTCTGCTGCCTGCCGCTTTTCTTTCTGCTCCATCTGCCATGTATGCGCATCAAGCAATGCTCTGTATGTATGTTCGCCATACTCTCTATACACATGCTCAAGGAACTGTCCTTTGCCAGATTCTTCGTCAGCTACCCAATAATCAGGGAAAGTTATCACTTCTAAAAATCCGTCAATGTCCTTTTGCAGTACCGTCTTATTAACAAACAGTGTTGACTTACTTACATCAACTATTGCGATAAACTTGCTTAAATCAGCATGGTACAGATTCTTCAGGATAAACGTTAAACCTGCTGGAAGCTCTTTTGGGGTGATTCTTTTAACTACCATAGCAATATCTCCTTTCCAATCAAAGCGCGTCTTGGTCTTCCATATCCGAAAACATCAACTGCGCGTTTACAGTTTCAATTGTCTCTGCCAACACAAGCGGCGGCGTGTAACCTTGTATAATTGTTATCGCTGTTTCAGTCTGATTTCGCTTGATTGCCAGATATGACTTCACGCCAAAATTCTGATATAACTGGTGTTGAGGAAACAAAAAGGTTTTTCGATAAAATACTCGTTATACATACACAGGATACTGAATACAAGTTTTTCTTTACCAAGCGCGAGGAATGGAAAATTGCATTTAACAATATCCATAAACCTGATTTTCAAAAGCCAGAAATGCAATCGACATCAACCGCTGATGAATTGCTCAAATTCAAAGCTTTATTGGATAGCGGTGCTATTACTGAAGATGAATATAATACTCAAAAAAACAAATTATTAAATCAATAACCCCTCGAGAGTTGTTTTCGTTGGTAGCGGTGCAACTCTCTATTCTTTTATAGTTTCTCGATAGACCAAATCAATACCTTTTCTGATAATATCTGCTTTTGTCATTCCAGTTTTTTTGCACAAAAATCAAGTTTATTACGTTCACTATCAGTTAATCTTATGCGTATATCATTTCGCTTTGGATCTTTTGATGGTGGTCTGCCATGTGCTGGTGACATTACTATCCTCCTTTCATTAATTGGTTACACATTTAATGTCAATACCCAAAATTAAAAAACAGCAAATTTTTCTACTGTCCTAAAAAGAGAAGGCTTTCACCTTCTCTTTACCCAAATATTA
>CASJPF010000047.1 GCA_949383255.1 Lachnospiraceae bacterium
AAAGGCATTAAGAATAAGGGAACAGATATTGGGAGAGGAGCATCCAGATACAGCTACAAGCTATAATAATCTGGCAGGGGTATGTGAGCGTCAGGGAGAATATAAAAAAGCGGAAGAGTTGTATAGAAAGGCATTAAGGATAAGCGAACGAATACTGGGAGAGGAGCATCCAGATACAGCCACAAGCTATAATAATCTGGCAGGGGTATGTGAGCGTCAGGGAGAATATAAAAAAGCGGAAGAGTTGTATAGAAAGGCATTAAGGATAAGAGAACAGATATTGGGAGAGGAGCATCCAGATACAGCCACAAGCTATAATAATCTAGCAGGGGTATATTCCCGTCAGGGAAAATATAAGAAAGCGGAAGAGCTATATGAAAAGGCATTAAGAATAAGCGAACAGATATTGGGAGAGGAGCATCCAGATACAGCCACAAGCTATAGTAATCTGGCAGAGGTATATGAGAGTCAGGGAGAATATAAGAAAGCGGAAGAGTTGTGTAAAAAGGCATTAAGAATAAGCGAACAGATATTGGGAGAGGAGCATCCAGATACAGCCACAAGCTATAATAATTTGGCATTTGTATATTTCTGTCAGGGAGAATATAAAAAAGCAGAAGAGTTGTGTAAAAAGGCATTAAGAATAAGGGAACAGATATTGGGAGAGGAACATCCAGATACAGCTACAAGCTATAGTAATTTGGCAGGGGTATATGAGAGTCAGGGAGAATATAAAAAAGCAGAAGAGTTGTGTAAAAAGGCATTAAGAATAAGCGAACAGATATTGGGAGAGGAACATCCAGATACAGCTGCAAGCTATAGTAATTTGGCAGGGGTATATGAGAGTCAGGGAGAATATAAGAAAGCGGAAGAGCTATATGAGAAGGCATTAAGGATAAGCGAACAGATATTGGGAGAGGAGTATCCAGATACAGCTGCAAGCTATAATAATCTAGCAGGGGTATATAAGCGTCAGGGAGAATATAAGAAAGCGGAAGAGCTATATGAAAAGGCATTAAGGATAAGAGAACAGATATTGGGAGAGGAGTATCCAGATACAGCTGCAAGCTATAATAATTTGGCAGGGGTATATTATTGTCAGGGAGAATATAAGAAAGCGGAAGAGTTATATGAAAAGGCATTAAGGATAAGAGAACAGATATTGGGAGAGGAGCATTCAGATACAGTTACAAGCTATAATAATCTGGCAGGGGTATATTATTGTCAGGGAGAATATAAAAAAGCAGAAGAGTTGTGTGAAAAGGCATTAAGGATAAGCGAACAGATATTGGGAGGGGAGCATCCAGATACCCAGATTATTTATAATAACATGCAACGTCTATATTCTAAATGTAATCCAGAAGGTGACTTTAAACAGTGGCTTGACGAACATATGAAAGATTGATCTTTGGTATACATGTTTTTGAGAAACTCAAATTTAATGGGCTGTGAAAGAATATCGTAAAAATGAAGGATACCCAATAAAGAGAATTGCTTTTCTTTATGTAAAGTAGACAGAGATTATAGAATGTTAGAAAATTTTTAATGACTCATTTTTGACTCATATTGATACTAAGTAATGCTGTATTTTAAAGCTTTGAAATATATTACAGCACTTGACTTTTAATCAAGTTGTCCGGGGTTCGAGTCCCCGATGCCTCATGAATAGAAAAACGCTTAAAACCTTGTAAAATCAATGGATTTAAGCGTTTTTTATTTCCGGTAAAATAGGGTAGTATTGTAGAAAGTTACTATGGCAGAACACTATTTTATGGCAGTATTATAACACTGTAGTTTTCATTAATTTTTTCTGCATGGCTTCTTTTCCCTCATCAAGATGCGCATATATTTCCATAATCATTTTTAAGTAGAATGTCCCATTGGCTCTACGGCTTTCTTCTGGCTGATTCCGGAATAATATGGCATAGTACAGTAGTTATGCCCAAATATGCACGCCGTTAATTCACTTATGGGTTCCGCACCAATTTCCTTTTCTTTATCGGACGTAACAGCGGCATTGATCTTTCTGATAATTCGTTCCCACATTTTTATATACTGCGTTTTTGAGAGTGTTTTTATGGTTTTTCGTTTAAAAGGTAAAAACGTCCACCAATCGCAAAAACTCTTTTAGAAAGGATTCTGCACTGTCTGGAATGGGTATTGTGTGATTCCCTGCATCAGACTTTGTGTTGTTGTAGGTGTATTTTTATTAAATACCATCGTTTTATTGACTGTAAGAGTGTTTTTCTTTAAGCCTATGTCTGCTTTAGTGAGTGCAAGGCATTCTGGTATGATACTTTTAAAATAGACAAATGAAATATAGAAATTTGTTCTTCTGCGAGGTCTTCGCATCTCGAAATGGTTTTAAAGTAGGAAAATGAAATATAGAAATCTGTTACTTTGGAGGCATTTTTCATGTCAAGATCAAAATACTTATCCGAATTTAGGGATATGGTATCACGGGAATATATTAATGGGCAGGTTTTGTCTGCTTTCTTGCTGATAAGTATGGAATAGGTTGTTTAACATTAAAAGGTTGAATTAATGAATACAGGATCTATGGAATATCTACCTTCTACTTATAAAACAAAGCTTATCATAGATCAATTATTTCAATCACACATGGTATAGTAAAAACAAAATCCACAGCATTATGAAAAACTGGGGATCCATTTCGCCATACGGAAAAAAGAAGAAAAAGTATGCTTATATCAAGTCTAATGGAACGACAGACAGCAAGGAACATCCATAGGACAGATACCATTGCAAAACTCCATCAGAAGTACACTGGAAAGCGGTGGCATCTGATACGTCAGTAGAATATCTTATTTCAGAAAACAAATATAAAGAGAAATGGTATACATAGAAAATGCCTACACCTCAAATCGAAATGTAAGCATTTTCTGCATTAAATTTTAGATATTTTACCTGCTTATTTGACAAGGCGCATAATCACAAAGAGGTGGTTGCTTTTTCGCTTTAATGTATCAATTCAAATCGCTGTACCATTGAATTTAAAAGGTTCGCTTGTGTTGCTAGTTCCTCTGAGGTTGCAGAAGTTTCTTCTGATGCGGCGGAATTATCTTGAATACCGCGGGCAATTTCCTCAATGCCAACGCGGAGTTGTTCCATGCTTTCTGCCTGAACGACCGAACTTTGAGCTGTATTTTTAATCATTTCATTTACATGGTCGACAGCATTTACAGAGTCTTTTAGCGCATTCATAGCATCTGTGGCAATCTCATTTCCTTTGCTGATTTCCTCCATAGAAATTTCAATTAGATTTCTTGTCGAGTTTGCAGCCTTGGCACTTTCTAGCGCAAGTTTTCCAATTTCATCTGCGACTACCGCAAAGCCTTTTCCGGCATCACCTGCACGAGCAGCTTCAATAGAAGCATTTAAGGACAACAGATTTGTCTGGTCTGCAATCTCCTCAATTGTCTGAATAATGCCAACAACTTGTTGCGAGGTTTGTTGGATTTTATTCATAGCTTCCATCATCATCGTCATTTTCGTCTGGTTCTGTTCAATCATAGCAGTGACTTTTGCGGTTTCTTTGGCAGAAGCTTCAGCACCACGGCGGCTTTCTTCCACATGGTCTGCGACAGAGTTAGTGGTTGCTGCAAGTTCCTCTATAGATGCGGCCTGCAACTCAGCGCCTTCTGCCAATACTTGTGAGGCGCTGGCAAGTTCAGATGCGCCAACAGACACACGCTCAGAACTTGCATTGATTCCTTCCATTACCTGATTCATAGAACCAGAAATATTGAGCAGGGCGGTTTTAATTTTTTGAAATTCACCGACATAATCATTTTTCAGTGTAATATGAAGTTTTCCATCTGAGATTTGTGAGAGTACTTCGGCTGTTTCATCAATGTAGACAATGTATTCTTTCAGACGGTTTACTGTTTTTCCAATGGACTCACCCAACTCTCCAATTTCATTATTTGATGTAATTGCAAGCTGGACATTAAGGTTTCCAGCCGCAAGTTGCTGAGCAGTATGATTTAATTCAAGAATTGGTTTTGTCACATTTGCAGCACTTCTCCGAATGCTGAGCGCTATGAGCGATATGCCTACTGCAAAAAGGATAATTAAAGTCACAACCATTGCAATCAGAATAGCATAGTATTCTGACATAGGCAGACTGCTAAGTACAAGATAGCCAGTATCGCCAGCGGGCTCCAAAGAGCCATATTTGGTCACTCCTTCTGCTTTGTATTTTAAAAATACACTTTTTTTTGAAGCAACTGCATCTGCAACATTCTGAGAGATATTTATTTCACTAATCTTTTTTTCAATAAAATTGCTCTGTGGATGGTAAAGGAATGTGCCATTTTTGGATAACAGTAGGAGATAACCACCGCGTCCGATTTTGTACCCTTGCAGGACATTTGTCATATGGTCAAGTGAGATGTCAAAGCCCACAGCACCAATTACAGCGCCAGTAGTATCATCGTAGACAGGCGCAGCAGCACTTAAAATCATTTTTCCGGTGGAAGAATCAATATAAGGTTCTGTTAGGATGGTTTTTTTATCTGTGATGCAACCATACCATCCGCGGCCCGTAATATCCCATGTTTCATCGCTGACAAAACCGTCAGATTGTGCCAAAGCATTTGCATCTAAGTCAGATAACCATACAGCCATGACATTTTCTGTATCAGTATTTGCAATGTTGATAAGATATTCCATAACACTGTTCATTTTTTCTGCTTTGAGAATATTATCCCCCTGCTTGATTTCATTCATAATGTGTTTGATGTCGGGATTGACGGCAAGCTGTTCGGCGCCTCTTGTATACTGGTCAAGAAATGCTGTCAGTTGGTTTGATGCTGCTTTGGACTCCAGTGTAAGTTCTTTTTCTTTGGATGTCATAATGGTCCATCCAACAATACAGATGGTGATAACAGCCACAATTAGAAAGACAAAAATAACACTTCTGCCAATATGCATCATAATTTCATCGGCAATGCGCTTTCTAGTTCCCGTTGTTTTTATAGTTTGTTGATTCATTTTCAAACTCCTTTGTATATTAGAAGCATGGTCTTTGTGATACAAGAAGGTATTTCACAAAACCATGCTTCTATAAAATCACAATATGTTATAAAGATATTGTATCGCTCTTTTAGAAATAAGACAAGGCTTTTTTGTAACAACTGTTTTAATACGGTAATACAGTAGAGTGCTACAGTAGAAAAGTATTTTAACATAGAAAATACCAATTCCACATACAGCGTAGAAACGGTGGAAGCAACTGGACTTGACATGAATATAGAATTAATATACAATCTATGAACAAAGATATTAAAGGAGAAATTTGTGATCCATTTAGAATAAAATGTAGGTGATGGACTATGAGTAGAAGTTACAAACGAATTCCAATTAAGAAATGCTGCGGTGATAGGCAATATGGAAAACGCCAAGCGAACAAAAAAGTGCGACGGTCAAACAAAAGTGTGCTTTACAACAGAAAACAGTATAGAAAGCTATATGAAACTTGGGATATCAATGATGTTATTGTATACTGGTCGAGGAGAGAAGCCGAGAGAGACGGCGAACTTGATATCTGGAAAAAATACTACTATCGAAAGTAGAGTGACACGCTAAAGCGTATGTGGATTTTTAATCTCTCAAGGTCTAACTTCTCGTAGTTTTACTGTAAGGAATTAGATTTTAGATAGTGTTTGTTATAGTTTACATGCCAAATCAATCCGATAACCAGCTTCAAAGGCATATTTGCGCAGCATATCCAATTTGTTCTGACTGCAAGGGAACATGTCATAGCAGTCACTACCAATATCAATACAAGCAATGCACATATCAAATGGTTTCCATTTTTGGTCAATAATCTTACACCAATCTGTAATTTCATCTTCTTCGTCAAACCAGTCCGAATCAATCGGAAGACTTTGCTCTATGACGCCTTTTAAGGACTCGACACAGGCGATAAATTCATCTAATTCTTCCTTGTAGTCGCATTCACAGATATACTCATTTTCAAGTAGACTATCTACCATGCCAATCCATTGAAGTTTAGCATTATCATGGTTCTCTTTGATACTACGATTCTCATAATTTTCTCGGTGCTTTGCATAATAGTCTGAAATGTGTAATACACATTCGTTTATATCTGACACAACAGTAGTGTCTGCATTTGATATTTCCAGAGCAATTTTGTAAATGGGGTTGCTATCTAGTTTTTCCATTTGAAGTCCTCCTTATTTCATAGGATAAAAAGCTGTAGAAAAATAGAAGAGTCAAGAGGTATCAGTCTGCAGTTTCTAAGTTCTTAATAAATTGGTCAAAATTATAGCATAGTGAGATTTTCTTGTCAATACAAACTTGTGTTTAGATTATGCTTGTGTTGTGCAAAAAGAGTGTGTATGGTATAATCATTTTTAACTTTTCATCCAGAAAAATGTGAACACTTCTTATAGGAACTAAATAATGGAAATACAATACAAAAGTGTAGATTATTTTTACATGGGGGTATCAAATGATTGATTGCATGGACTTTTTGAATAAATATGTTATGGGAAGTGCTCAGATGCTTATTGGTTTTCACTTTTTTGCAAGGTTGTTGCAAAAAAGTGTAAGATATTATGAATATCTGTTGTTTTTTGTATGTGGAATATTGGAGATACACTTTGGTGTAGAGGGCAGGCTTGCAGAGTTTGGTGCATATACTCTACTGCTTGTGGCAAGTGGATTTTGGCTTTGTGCAAAAGAGCGTCAAAAACTTTGCTGTTGCCAAAAGAAATGCTTCGCGCAGCAGATGGATGAGCGGGAACTTTCTATGAAGGAAAATGAGGCAGAGTGGAAGTCGATTATTTTGTATGCTGCGTTAACCATCGAGGTGATGCAGCTTAGTTTTGGCATTGTGAATACACTGCTGGGGATACTATTTCCAATAATGCGTTCTTTTGACCAAAATATTATTGGTATTGTGTTTATGTTTTTGGGATACTTGGCGGCATTGCCGTTATCAGTGTTTTGCTATTATATAACATGTCAATACTTTTCTTATTACGAAAGGGAAATGATAGAAAAGCAATCTATACGAATGGTTTTAATACCAATTCTTTTGATATTTCTTGTGGGTGAGCATATTAACTTTATATTTTATGAGGTGGCTGATACCACAGAACATAGTGATATTCTAGTTTCCACGCGTCATTATCTAATGCTTGTGATACAGGTCCTAGGAATGGCAAGTTTGTTTTGTATTTTATTTGCCTATAAAAAGCTTTTACAAAACTTTCGCCTTCGCACAAAATTGTTTTTTCTTGAACAGGAAGAACGTTCGCTAAATCAGTATGTAGAGGAGGCAAAGGCGCACTATGAAAAAACAAAATCATTTCGCCATGATATAAAAAATCATATTACAGTTGTAAAAGCCCTTTTGCAGTATGGAAAGCTGGATCAGGCGCTAAATTATATGAAAGATATAGAAGGAATGACAGGAGAACTATCATTTTCATATAGTACCAATAATCCTGTGGTAGATATTTTGCTGGCGAATAAACTGGGGATTGCAAAGAGCAAGAAAATTGCAGTTCACTGTTCGTTAATGTTGCCTTATCCTTGCCTTGTGCGGGACATTGATTTTTGTATTATTTTGTCAAATGCCCTAGATAATGCAATTTACGCATGCAAACAAATGAAAGATGATGTAGAGAAGTATATCAATGTGGCAGGGCGTATGAAAGGAGATTTTTTGTTGCTGGAAGTTGAGAATAGCTTTCAAGGAAGTACTTCATTTACGAGAGGAATCGGATTATCTAATATAAAGGCAGTGGCCGAGAAATATCATGGTGCAATGCATATCAAAACACAGTCAACCACGTTTTATCTCAATGTGTTGCTTATCATTCCACAGCATTCAGAAAGCAGTTCACAGCAAATGGGTTCATTCACTGACATATAATACCGAAAATTATAAAGAACGGGAAAGGCAGTTTTTAGCCTGATATTAAAAGGATGGAGGTATACATATGACAATGGAAGTCAACGGTAATTACAATTACACACGGACCGATTATGCAGAGAGGTTGAAGGAAAAACAGCCTCTGGGCAAAAGCGAAGAGGAGGTCAAAAAAGACATAGCGAATACAACGATACAGGACGAGTATATTAGCAGTGAAAAATCAACCGAGAAACCAAGCGGTTTGTATCGGCTGGGACAAGATGAGAATGGAAATCCTAAAATCTTTTTTGACGACCCAAAGAAAATAAACTCTGCGGAGAAATGTACTGGAGATACCAACAAGGTTGACAGGGAAATCGAGAAGCTAAAGGAGAAAAAGAACCAGCTTGAACAGCAGATTCAATCTGCAGATGGAGACCCAAAGAAAGTGCAGGGACTAGAGAGAAGATTGGCACAAGTGGAAAACGAATTAAGTCAGAAAGACAATGAAACATACAGGAGACAGAATACTGTTTTTTCATAATATAGTTATGTGAGTTGTATCTGTAATAATGTGATAGTACAGGAAGTAAAATTTTTAAGAGTTGTCGTAAATAAGTCTTTTTACAATACCAAGTGAGATATTGTAAAAAGACTTATTTATTGATAGCTCGCAACAATTTGCCTTTAAGATTTCTGTTATCACAGCCTTTTTGGGATTGTTAAAATCACATTGCAAACCTAGATAATGCTTGCTATACTAAAAGATATGGAAGGAACTGCTAAAAATGAGTCTATTTTAGATAGCTGACAGAGTTATGAAACATAAAATATTATATAAAGAAAGGAAGAAGCATATGAAATTTGATGCTGAAAAATTTAGAAAGGACTGTAAGACAAATGATACAAAAAGGGATGCTGGACTGACAACGCCAGATAACATTCTGCGACATGATAATATTTCCTATGGAGAATTTGGAAAATATAATCTTCTCGATATCTATCATAAGAAAGATGTCACATTTTCGCAGAAGACAATTATTGATATTCATGGTGGTGGGTGGACTTATGGGGACAAAGATGTTTATCAATATTATTGTATGGATTTGGCAAAGAGAGGTTTTACCGTTGTGAATTTTTCTTATCGTTTGGCGCCAGAAAATCCATTTCCAGCAGCGATAGAAGATGTCAATGCCGTGTTTACATGGGTGACAGAGAACGCTCGCGCATATAATATTGACCTTGATAAAATCTGCGTTACAGGCGATTCTGCGGGAGCACAGCTTGCAAGCCAGTATTTAACACTTTTGTGTAATGATGAATATCGAAAATTATTTTCAATGCGAGTGCCGTTTGACAAGATTACAGTCAAAGCAGTAGCGCTCAATTGTGGATGCTATGACATGAAGAATTGTATAGAAAGTGAAAAAGATGAACCGTTTTTGGCATATGTTGGCAAGGCATTAGCTGAGGATAGGGAACAGACACTTGAGCGTATCAATGTCACAAAATACATTAACGAAAATTTTCCGCCTGCGTATATTATGACTTCCGAATACGATTTTCTGAAGGAGGATGCAGAGCCTATGTATAAGTTGCTCAAGCAGAAAGGAATTTCTTGTGTGTACAAGCTGTATGGCAAGGAGGGAGATAATTATATGGGACATGTATTCCACCTTAACTTGCGATTGGAGGAGGCACAAGTTTGCAATGACGACGAGTGTAGTTTTTTTGACAGAATTGTGCAGTGATTAAATTTGTGTAAATCAAATATAAGGGCAGATGCAAGGAAGTATTTTAAATTAGGAGGAAAATTAGAATGGACAAGATAGGAATTATCGGTGCAATGGAACTAGAGGTAGCAGAGTTAAAATCAAAGATGGAACTGAAAAATGTTGTGGATAAAGCAGGTATGAGGTTTCATGAAGGTGTGCTGAATGGAAAAGATGTTGTTATTGTACAGTGTGGCATTGGAAAAGTGAATGCAGGTATCTGTGTGCAGATTTTGGCAGATTTATTTGGGATAGATGCTGTGATTAATACAGGGGTCGCCGGTTCGCTGCGCACGGAAATTAATATTGGGGATATTGTTGTCTCCACAGATGCCTGTGAACATGATATGGATGTCAGTGCACTTGGATATCAACAAGGTATTATTCCGCAGATGCAAACATCATTTTTTAAAGCGGACAGAAAACTTGCCGAGGAGGCAATTGCAGTTTGCCGTGAGGTAAATCCTGAGATTAGTGTGTATGAAGGGCGTGTTGTAAGTGGAGATCAGTTTATTTCAGATGGTGCAGTAAAGGATAAGCTAATTCAACTGTTTGATGGTTCTTGTGCGGAGATGGAAGGTGCAGCAATTGCACACGCAGCATTTTTAAATAAAATTCCCTATGTAGTGCTGCGTGCAATTTCTGATAAGGCAGATGGCAGTGCCCATATGGATTACCCGGAGTTTGAGCGTGCTGCAGCGGCGCATTGTGCAAAGTTGGTGGAGAATTTAGTCGCACAGTTGTGATATCAAAAGTGAAAATAAATTTATATTTTAGAGAAAAGTATATAGTATACATATAGAATAAAGAAGTTCATACACTCAAGAACGCAAAAAGAATTGAGATATAAAAATAGAGGTATGATAATAGATATGGATTATAAATATCAGTCGATTTTTATAATGTAAGCTATAATATTTATAAGATAATGAAATTGAAATATTATAGCTTACGTGAAATATCAAAGATACTCGGAGTGCCATCGCAAACATTAAGAAATTGGGACAGAAGCAGAAAACTGAAACCACACCATACAACATCAAATGGTTATCATTACGATTCTGATAAACAGCTTAGCAGTGTGCTTCATAAACTGCCGAGAACAGAAAAGACCTCCTGACGCGGTTTTGATTTGAACTGGTGGATTAGTGTTAGTGTGGAATATGAAGAAAGTGCAGATATTTCAATATCTGAGGGCATAAGAATAGACATTGGTAAAAATCTTGCAATATGTTCTGGCAAAAAACATACAGAAATATCAATCAAACAAAGAAAATAAGCAAACTAAAAAAGAAAAAGCGTAGATTGCAACGTATAGTATCAAGAAAATACTTAAAAAACAGGAAAGGAGAATGTTACTGAAAAACATGCAATATTGTAAAAAGTGAAAGACAGTTTATGAAGGTGAATCACAGACTGACGAATATCCGTCATAACTACCTGCATCAAACAACTACAGAAATAATAAGCCGAAAACCAAAATTTATTGTTCTGGAGAATTTGAAGGTAAGAGGTATGATGAAAAATAGACACCTTGCAAAATTAGTACAGGAACAGTGCTTTTATGAATTATACAGGTAGGTACAGTATAAATGTGAATGGAACAATATAAAGTTCATCACTATTGACAGATTTTTATCCGTCAAGCAAAAAGTGCTGTAAATGTGGAAATCTCAAAAAATATTTGAAACTTTCAGACAAGATATATCACTGCTCAGTGTGTGCAAATATCATTGACGGAGATATTCAAGCAAGTGTGAATTTGAGAGATTATGGAAAATCAATTGCATAACCAAAATAAGGGCGATTGAAATGTACCGATTTGTTCGTCGGGAATGTAAGCCTGTGGAGTGTCATAATAAACGAAAGTAGCAATTATGCAAAATCGGACACGTTGAATCAGGAATGAAACATGAAAGTTGTATATAACTCTTTATAAGTTTTCAGTAATGGTATGATACATGGGAATACATTTTGGGGTGGATTATTATCCGGAACATTGGCCAAGAGAACGTTGGGAGACCGATGTGCAGCTCATGAAAGAAATGGGTGTGCAGGTGGTGCGCATGGCAGAATTTTCGTGGTTTAAGATGGAACCAACGCTGGGAGAATTTCATTTCGAGTGGCTTGAGGAGGCAATTGCACTTCTTGACAGCTATGGGATTAAGACAATTCTGGGTACACCGACGGCAGCTCCTCCGGCGTGGATTGTGCGCAAAAATCCTGAGATACAGCCGATTGACCGAGAGGGAAGACGCAGGTATTTTGGTGGACGCCATCATGACTGTCAATCCAATCCTGTGTATCGTGCGCATATTAAACGGTTTGTGACAGCATTTGCAAAATGTTTTGCGAACAATCCCGGTGTTATTGGCTGGCAAATTGACAATGAACTTGGCAATTCACATGGAGATTTGTGTATGTGCACTTCTTGTCAACAGCTTTACCAAAAATGGTTAAAGCGAAAATATGGTACTATCGAGGCATTGAATGATGCGTGGGGAACTACGTTCTGGAGTCAAGGTTACAATGACTTTATACAGATTGGTACGCCTATGATTACAGCAGTGGGTGAAAATCCGTCTGCAATGCTTGATTGGAAATGTTATTGTTCCGATTTAATAGTAAATTTTGCTGATTGGCAGGCGGAAATTATTCGTAACATTTGTCCAAATCACTTTATTACGCATAATTTTATGTGCTTTGATAATAAGGTGGATTACTATGATTTAGCAGGGTTGCTTGATTTTGTGTCCAATGATATTTATCCGGCAGGACATTGGCAGAAGCAGCCACATCAGCCAGAGAGCGAACTTGCAGCGAGCCATGATGTGGTTCGTGGTTACAAGAAAAAGTCGTTTTGGATGATGGAGCAGCAGTCAGGAATGGCGGGATGGGAAATTATGGGGCGTGCCTTAGAACCAGGACAGATGTCAGCGTGGGCGATGCAGTCGGTTGCACATGGTGCTGATGCAGTGATTTTTTTCCGGTGGAGAGCATGCGCGATGGGGACGGAGCAATATTGGCATGGAATTTTGGGACATAGCGGAAAACCTGGAAGAATCTATAATGAAGTGAAAAAACTGACACAGACTTTTACAAAATATATGGAGGATTTTGAAGGGAGTATGCCATGTCCCGAGGTTGCGATTGTCCACAATTTTCGGCAAAATTATGCGCTGGATATTCAGCCACATCATCCTCAATTGCGCTATGTGGAGCAACTTCAGAAATATTATAAGGCACTGTACGACAAGAAAATTCCAGTGGATTTTGTGCAAGATATGGATAACTTGTCACAATATAAGCTAGTGATAGCGCCACTACAGTATTTAATGACACCGGAACTAGAACAGCACTACATGGATTATGTTGCTAATGGAGGACACTTGATTTTGACGATGCGCACTGGGGTTAAAGACGCAAATAATCTGTGTATGACAAAGATGGAATTGCCGGGGCGGCTTGGAATGTTGTGTGGTATCGAAGTGCCGGAGTATGACTGTCTACTTGAGACGACAGGTGGTGTGCTCTATGGAAAAAAAGAATATCAAATTGAAAAATGGTGTGATATTATCACGCTAAATGGAGCGCGCCAGATTGCAGAATACTCTACTGGTTTCTACAAACAGACCCCTGCCATCACAGAAAATAAATATGGCAGTGGTATTGCATGGTATATTGGAACTGAGCCGGGTGAGGAATTAATGGAGGATGTTATGACCTATATCACAGAGGTCTGTGAAATCGAAACACTTGGTACAGCAGGGGACGGGGTGGAGATGATGACACGTGAGAGTGAGGATAAGGTATGGCTGTTTGTTATCAATCACACAAATGATGAACAGATCTATCATCTACATGGAAGGTATACACTTTTGGAGGGAGAGCGGGAAGAGGCACTTAAACCATATGAGGTGCAGCTTTTTGTGGGAAATAAGCGCAGATAATATTTTTTTAATTTATATCGTTTTTATAATGTGTAGTACCAAAGCCATATATGCATTTTACAATGTTATATATGGCAGGATGGTCGAACTGGTGTTTTTGCTTCGACCATCTATTATTTGTTTTCCAAATCTGGTACAACAAATAAAAATTATTTTATGGATTGTCTGAGTTGATGATTTTTCTATTGTGCTGTCAATTGCTATAACCATCTTTGTACTGCATTCTTCTGTCTGGTATAGGATTAATAGTAGCTAATATATTAGAAATTTATTGTTCGTTATGTTGATACACTAGAGCGTGTTTGAAGAGCTATTAATACATTATATGTTTAAATTTATAAAGACTGTGTTCAATGCAGTCCAATCCGCGATTCTGTCGTCGGTCATTGCATTAATTACTTCTTTATAGTAGGCAAGTTTTTCTTCAATATACAGGTTGAGTTGGTCAATTCGAGGTGCTTTTTCGGATTCTCGCATTTGCATTTTGGCATCAAGAAGTTGGTAAATGGTCTCTTTATATTCCGACTCCAGAACTTCATCTGTAAGTTCTTTCAGCAAAACTGGGGGTGGGCATGCTTTTTTCTCAATCCACTTGCATGCCAAGATTGGTCGCAGCACATAGAAATATTTCTTGTATTTCACAAATTCATCTGTCAGATATTCATAATAGTTTTTCTTTGCAGTACCGTAATAATGATACATTGCGGATTTGCAGGAAAAATACTTTTGGCATGCCATGTAAATTTTTTGCCATTGCGGTGTAGTGTAGTATACAATTGGAGAGTTTGCCCATTCAAACAAAGTTGCGTTGGACTTGTGGAAATGGCGCAAAGTTTTGGACAAATCCCAGCCATTGATATCGAGAGTTTCATCAAGTATCCATTCAATAAAGTCTTGTTTGGGTTGCAGTTCCAGATAATACTGTTGTGGACGTACATAGATAAAACGCACATCATAGTCGCTATCCGGTGATGCAAAACCCCAAGCGCGGCTGCCAGATTCAATTGCGTGTAGTATTTTTATGTGCTCAGCCTCCTCGATTTCTTTTAATTTTAGTAGTACAAGTTCTTCGATTGAGCCTTCAAAGTTCTGATATTTCATTAAGCAGTCTCCATTTCTTGGTTACAGTCTATAGTTTTATAGTGCATCACGAATGACCTTTTCGTTAACAGACATTATATACTCTTGTACACGCAGGATGTCAGGTTCATCGGGAAGCGTGGTATATAATGCAGCATTGTTTAATTTTTTCTCATAGTCGTTTAGTAGTTCATAAAATTCATCCCGAAATGTTCCATCGGATTTCTGATAGCTGCCGTTTCGGATTTCGAGCAGAAGCTGATGCTCCTTTGCGCGGTAGGTGCGAATTTTACCTAGTTCCAAGATATCAATCGCCATCATAAAAAGCCGTATCAAATGCATAGCATGTTTGTTCAAATGATTGTCATCTTTTTTTCGATTGCGCTTTCCAAGTTTATCGTAGTCTCTGACAATGTTGTTCATTTCATTCCAGATATTTTTGTAGTCCCGCAGTGGATAGTGTTTGAGACTGACATCAACAAAAATTTCTTTCTCTAAATCAGGGTTGATTGCTTTGGCTGTGTAAATATGAATCGCACCGTTTTCAAAGGGTTCATAGCGTTTTCGGAAATCGTACATTGCATTTTTGACAGAGTTAAAAATGTGTTGTTCTTTTTCTTGCTGTGAATAAGAATCCCTTGCCAATGCATTCTGTAAACGACGCAGTTGGGCATCTGCATAGCCTCCAAAAGAATAGATTGCACGCTTTGACAAAAAAAGAGGTGCATTGTCAATCAACTCCTGTCCAAGCGGATGCAAATACAAATAATGTTCTGGATTTAGTCCAAGGAGCTCTATTGTGTTTGGATTGCAGCTTAAAAGCAACGTAATCATTTTCATAAAACTGTAAATTACAGTATCCGTTTTTTGATCTACAAATTGTGCAAAGTTGGTTAGACCAATTAAATCAGATTTTCTGTTTAAAGTTACTCCTCTAATATCAATGTCACTGTTTTCGTTATTTGTGCCATAGGAATAGCTTCCAGCAAGTCCTAATAGGATTATGTGTCTACCCAGATGTTCGTCCGCTTGTAGGAAATTGTAAGCCTTAGATTTTAAGATATTACAATCAATCATAATACACCCCACTTGTGTTAATTTTATAATTAAATTTGTTGTACCAATGGATATTTACTCGTTACTGTAACAGAACAAATGGTAACGAAATTTCAAGATAATTATAGCATTTTTTTAGAGTGTTTAGAAGATTTTTTTATTGTTTTACGAAAGTTGTAACAGTTTGGCTTTCGGATTTGTGTTACTATAAGTCTAATAAATATTCAGAATTCCCTTGATTTTGAAACAATTTTATGTTATATTTAATCCCGTAAATAAAATATAAAATCTTCGGGGCAGGGTGCAATTCCCTACCGGCGGTAAAGTCCGCGACCCTTTTTGGATACCCAAAGAGGCTGATATGGTGTGATTCCATAACCGACAGTAAAGTCTGGATGAGAGAAGATACAAAGTCTTTGCAGAAAATGGAAAGACTATGGTTTTGTGTATGAATCCCGAATGCGTGACGTGTTCGGGATTTTTTTTGCACATGGGCACCCAAAGGAATATTGTCAACAAAGCTGACGGGTGCTCAGCGCGCGAATATAGAAGATAAGACTTCCCTACTCGATTACGTAGACCCACACAGAGGAAATAAGCCACTAACGTGGCGCGCAGGTCGCGCGGCGAGTAGGGGAAAAGTTTTCTTTATTCGATGACATACAGACTCTCTGTTTACATGCCTTTAAGAAGATTGGAAAAAAGGAGAGAAAACTATATGAAACTATTTTTTACAAACATTGTTGAAAACCTCACATTTGTATTGGAATTTGTGGGAATTGTTGCAGTGCTCGTTCTGATTGCAGTGCTGGCAGAAAAGTTAATAGCAAAGCGAAGTGGGGAACAAGGCAAGATATTGACCTCCAGAAAAACTGCTATGATTGGTATGTTTTCTGCTATTGCGGGAGTTTTAATGACAATCGAATTTCCAGTGCCATTTGCACCGCCATTTTATGGAATTGATGCCAGTGAATTGCCTGTGTTAATCTGTGGATTTGCATTTGGTCCTGTTGCAGGAGTGCTTACAGAGTTTGTTAAGATTATTGTTAAACTATTGTTTAAGCCAACTTCTACGGCGTTTGTTGGAGAACTAGCCAATTTTTGTGTTGGCTGTTCCATGATTTTACCAGCCACGATTATTTATCATATGAAAAAGAAAAAGTTGATTGCTATAGTAGGAAGTACAATCGGAACGCTCTGTATGACAATATTTGGCACATTTTTTAATGCAGTGTATTTGCTTCCGACATTTGCAGTGATGTATGGTATGCCAATGGAAGCGCTGATTGAAATGGGAACCAAAATTAATGCCAACATTACAGATGTTATTACCTTTGTAGCATTTTGTGTAGCACCATTAAATCTTCTAAAGGGCACAAGTGTATCTGTTTTAACATTTTTACTTTATAAGCCACTGAGTCCAATTTTAAAAGCATCTTATAATACCACGGCGAAGAACGGACATGCAGAAAGGGCTTAAAAATTATTAAAAATACTTTATTAAAAGACACTCTTAATCTGAACTGACCCCCAAAAGTTAGACCAAAATCTAACAATTGGAGGTCAGTTTATTTATGGCGAAATACAGTTTTGAACAAAAACTAAAAATTGTCCAAGAGTACCAAACAGGAGCAGGAGGGTATGGTTTCCTTGCTAACAAGTATGGTATTGCTGATAAGTGGCAGGTGAAAAGATGGGTTGAAGCATATAATGCATTCGGAACAGACGACCTAATGCGTTCCAGAAAAAAGGAAAATTATTCTTTTGATTTTAAGCTCCATGTAGTAGAGTTATATTTAACAACGGAAATTTCCTATCAGGAACTGGCATTGCAAGTCGGGCTGAATAATCCCCCCTTAATAACTAAATGGGTAAATGATTTCCGGGTTGCTGGTGCCGACGCATTGAAACCAAAACAGAAAGGACGGCGTCCTGTGATGAACCTGCAAAAAGATGTCTGCCAACAAGAGCATGGGAAAACCGACACAGAGCAAGAATACCTCAAAAGGCTTGAAGAGGAAAACCTCAAACTCAGGATTGAGAATGCTTATTTAAAAGAACTGAGGAGGCTGCGTTTAGAGGAGGAAACTTTTCTGAAAAAACAGCGAGAATTGTCCACAGCCTCCGGGGAGAGTTCAAACTAAAAGACATTCTCGCAGTAGTTGACATTCCTAAGGCAACATACATGTATTGGCAAAAAAGGTTTGACAGGGGAAATCCGGATCAAGGGCTTGAAAATAAAATATTAGAAATACGTGAAAAGAACAAAGACTACGGTTACCGGCGTATGTGTGGGGAACTCCACAATCAAGGGTATCATGTGAATAAAAAAAAGTGCAGCGGATTATGCAGAAACGGAAACTTCAGGTCACTTCCTTTACAAGAAAGATCCGTAAATACAGTTCCTATAAAGGCAGGATTGGGACAATTGCACCTAACAGGATAAAGAGGCGCTTCCAGACACATATACCCCATCAGAAGATTACTACAGATACAACAGAGTTCAAATACTATGAAGTGGATTCTAAAGGGCATATGGCTATGCAGAAGCTGTATCTTGATCCATTTATGGATATGTGCAATGGAGAGATTTTAAGTTTTGGGATTGACAGACATCCTTCTGCCATAAATGTAATGAATGCCTTAAATAAAGCAATTGAGGTAACTGCTGACTGCCCTTACCGTAGGACATTCCATTCGGACCAAGGCTGGGCATACCAGATGAAAGCGTATTCCCACCGCCTCAGAGAGGAGCATATTTTTCAAAGTATGTCGCGGAAAGGTTGCTGCTATGATAATTCTGTGATGGAAAATTTCTTTGGGCTGCTGAAACAAGAAATCTATTATGGCATTGTTTATTACAGTTATGAAGAACTAAAAGCTGAAATAGAAAGATATATTAAGTATTATAATGAAGAACGGATAAAGGAGAAACTGGGATGGATGAGTTCTGTGCAATATAGGCTTAGTCTCCCGGCTGCATAAAACTAGCGAGGCAGCCGAAACTGTCTCGCTAATAAAGTCTAACTTTAAGGGGTCACCTCAATCTTATATAGGGTGTCTTTTTTATGCACACGGGCGTCTAAATGAAATATGTCAGCAAGCTGACAGACGCCCGGCGCGGAGTAGGGAAGATAAGACTTCCCTACTTGATTGCACTAACGTGGCGCACGGGTCGCTAACATGTTTTTAACATAAAATTTTAAAAAATAATAACAAAATAGTTAGATATTTTTTATGAAAAATACATAATTTCCAAGAGATATTAATACATTTTTTAGGTATTGTAAATTAATGTAAAATTAAGAAAATGTTAAAGACAAAATAAATGTGTAGTGCTATGATATGACATATATTTAAAAGGAGAAGTGAGGAAGAAAAATGGATGAGACGGAGACGTTAGGGAAAACATTAATTGAGATTCGGGATATGAGAAAGATTTATAATCCTGGTGAAAATGAGGTACATGCGCTTGATGGAATTGACCTTACCATATGTGAGCGAGAATTTGTTGCAATTATAGGACATTCTGGTTCTGGTAAATCAACATTGATGAATATGTTAGGTTGTCTGGATGTGCCAACTTCTGGAACTTATATGCTACATAATATTGATGTGTCAGATATGGAAGATGATGAATTGTCGGATGTGAGAAACCGAGAGATTGGCTTTATCTTTCAGGGGTTTAATCTAATTCAAAATCTAACCGCTGTGGAAAATGTTACACTGCCGTTAATTTATCGCGGTGTAGGCAAGCGAGAGCGAGAGGAGCTAGCATTGAAGGCACTTGAGAAAGTGGGATTGTCACACAGATTAGACCACAAGCCAGCACAGATGTCGGGTGGCCAACAGCAAAGAGTTGCCATTGCAAGAGCGATTGCACAAGCACCGCCGATTATACTGGCAGATGAACCAACTGGAAATTTGGATTCTAACTCGACAAAAGAAATTTTACAGATTTTGCGGGAACTGCACGGCGAAGGTAGGACAGTAATTTTGATTACACATGACAATGAGATTGCAGAACAGGCAGACAGAGTTATTAAGATACGAGACGGAAAAATCGTTTCGGATACGAGGCAAAATGGACCTCAATTATTAAAACAGGAAAACATGGAGGACGAAAAAAATGAGTAAGGGAAAGAAGAATGTACAAAATACGGAGGGAGGAAAAAAGACACGCAGACGGAAAAAGAAAAAATTAAAGTTTATTATTCCTGTTGTTGCTGTGTTGGCAGTAGTAATTGTAGTAAGATCTTTTTCCAGCAAGGGAAGTACAGCCATTCCTGTCTATTTAGATAAAATATCTGTGGGCGATATTGACACAGAACTCAATGTTAGCGGAAAGGTTGTTGCGGAGGAGTCCGTTACATTTTTTGCACCAGCTGAGGCAAAAGTGGAAGGGATTGAAGTGGAAAAAGGGGATATTGTCAAGGCGGGAGATATACTGTTATGTTTTGACGAGGAAGCGGTTGCCTATGCAAAACAAAAATCAGAATTAGAACAGAAGATTAGTTCGGCAGATTACAGTTCTAATGTACAATATAATGACGAGCAAAAGGCAAAATTGGCGGAAGCTGAGGCGGAGATTGCACAGTGCGAAGCCGTGATAGACAGTTATGAACAGTACATAGATGATTTGACGAACAGCATTACAGATTTAACAGCATTAAAAAAATCAGATTTGTATGCTAAGATTTATAAAGTTGAAAAGGAAATGAATAATTATGATCTGGCAATACAGACACCGACCAAGGATACAGATGTTGAAATGCTGATGGGAAAAAAGATGGAGAAGCAGAATGAGTTAAATAAATTAAACAATGAATTAAGTCTGCTCTCGGATTACAAAACAGATTATGGATGGGAAGACATGCTGACACAGGCAAAAAAAGTGCTTGCGGATTATCAGGAGCGTCTCTCTGAGGCAAAAAGTGTGAAAGCAGGGGCAGAGTCTGCGGTTGTAAATGGAAATAAACTGGAAGGATATGCGCTAAACAAGGAAAAAACAAAGTTGGAAGGTCAAGATGCTGAAAGAAAATATAAAGCAGTTCTAAATGGTATTGTGGCAGATTTCAATGGAGTTATCTCTGATTTAAATGTTGTGGAAGGTGCAACTGTGCAGGAAGGAACACAGCTTATGGTTCTTGAAAGCATTGACAATGTATGTGTTGAGTTTCAGGCTTCAAAGTATGCGCTGGAGACCCTTGTTCTTGGACAGCCAGCGGAGATTATTATTTCTGGAAAAAGTTATACTGGCACAGTTTCCAAAATCAATCATATTGCCGAAGAGAATACATCAGGCACAGCAACCGTTGCGGCAAGGATACACATTGATAATCCTGACGAAAACATTTTTTTAGGACTAGATGCAAAGCTTAAAATTTTGACAGCGAGCGAGAAGGGTGTTTTGCAGGTTCCAGTCGAGGCAGTTAATGTTGATAGCCAAGGGGAGTTCTGCTATCTGATTGAGAATGGTATTCTTGTCAAGAAATATGTCAAAACAGGTATTTCTTCAGAAACTTATATTCAAATTTTGGATGGTCTTTCAGAGAATCAGGAGATTGTGACAACGTCTGTTTATGGAATCGGGCTTGACGAAGGAATGGCTGTGACAGGTATGCCAATCTCTGGTATGGGTGCAGAGATTGGAAATGCAGGCACAGAAAGCGCAGGTGTGAATGACACAGAAGGTGCAAGTGTAAATAATACAGAAAGTGCGAGTGTGAATGATACAGAAAGCACAGATGTAAATGACACACAGGCGCAGTCTGCGGAGCAGGAGAACGCAGATGCATCACAGAAGCAGACGGAGGATGGAACAGACAATGGCTAGAGTATTGGAGTATGTGAAAATAGCCCTGATGAATATTCGCAGTAACAAGGCACGTTCTTTTCTGACAATGCTTGGTATTATTATTGGTATTTCATCTGTTATTTTGATTGTGTCAGCAGGAAATGGATTTAAAGTTGGCATTAGTGGACAGCTTGACGCGCTGGTCGGTGGTTTTATTCAAATCTATGCAGACGTTCCGGCGGATGAGGCGGACACAATTATGTTTAATGATGACGATATTGATGCAATTTATGAGAAGGTGCCACATGTAAAAGGTGCGACGGATATTTGGAGAATGGGAGCAAATGGAAGTGCACAGACGACAAAGGGAACATTTAGTGTAGCGCCAATGTTTGGAAACGAATCAATGCAGTTTTATGATGGTGCGCCAATTGCAAGGGGGCGATATTTTAATAAAATTGAGAGTCAGAGCGGTGCAAAGGTATGCGTTATCAATGAGCGTGGCGCAAAAAAACTCTTTGGAACAATAGATGTTGTTGGGCTGGATTTGAGCATGAGCATGTGGGGCGTCACAGAGGATTTTACAATTGTAGGTGTAAAAAAGGATGACGATTCCCTCGCAAAAGAAATGACAATGGGCACCTACGGTGACGTGTCAATGGAAATTCCAATTACATTGTTGGAAGAACTGTATGGATATTATACAGAGGAATTTAGTTCGTTTATTATATTTGCAGATTCTTCCGAGTATGTTACGGATATTTCAAGACAGGTACAAAGTTTGCTCGAGGCAAGATACAATGTGCGCGGAAAAGACTATATACAGAGCATGGATATGGCAAGTCAGGTCGGCATGATTGGCGATATTTTGAATTATATTACAATTTTTATCATGCTGGTGGCAGGAATTGCGCTTATTGTAGGTGGTATTGGTGTTATGAATATTATGCTGGTGTCCGTGACAGAACGAACGAAGGAAATTGGTATTCGCAAGGCGCTTGGTGCAAAAACTGGTTCCATTTTATTTCAGTTTTTGATGGAGGCAGTAATTATTACGTTAATTGGCGGATTTGTTGGCATTGTGCTTGGCATCTTGGGCGCAAGGGGAATCTGTGGATTGGCGTCAAATATGGGAATGGGTAATATGGAAGCGGTAATTGATCCGAAAGTGGTTCTTGCCGCAACCGGATTTTCTTCCCTAATTGGTATCTTTTTTGGGATTTATCCTGCGCGAAAGGCAGCAAAACTTAGCCCTATTGAAGCGCTTCGTCATGAATAAAAAGAGTACTTTTCACAGATTAGGGATACACATAAAAGATTAAATTTACATAATGACTTGCACTTTGACTACTTTTTGGTATACTGTATAGGAAAGTGCATATTGATAGAAGCACCTGTATCATTAGAATGCAGGTGCTTCTATCAATATGCACAGACCTGTGCAGAAAAACAGGGCATGTGTTTTGAGAAGAGAGTGTTATTTTTTATAGAAAGGTTAGGATAATACAATGGAATTGGAATTTGATGTCAAGGTGACAGTAGGTGTGTTGTATGACTACCTATTGTATCACACATATACCAGTTTATCAGGAATGTTAGGCACGTTAGTCGGTGCGTTTTTAATTATGGCGTTTCTCTCAACAAAGTATGTCATCTATTTGATTGCAGGTATTGTGCTGATTGCATACCTTCCGGGGGCACTATTTTTGCGAGCGATGCGACAAGTGCAGAATACCCCTGCATTTAAAAAACCCCTTCATTATAAAATGACAGATGAGGGCATTGGTGTGTCCCAAGGTGAAAATGAGGAAAACCAGAGCTGGGATTGTTGTGTGAAGGCAGTTTCAACAAGTAGAAGTATTATACTCTACACATCAAGGACAACCGCTTCTATTTTTCCAAAAAGGGATTTGGGTGACAAAAAGGAAGCGCTGATACAGATGATATCAACCCATATGCCACCCAAGAAGGTTAAAATACGGTTTTAGAAAGGGCAGTAAGATGAGTGATAAAAAAAATTACATAGAGACGAACAGTCCAGAGGAGACTTTCGAGGTGGGAAGAAAACTTGGTCAGACTGCAAAACCGGGTGAAATCTATATGCTTAATGGGGATCTTGGCGTAGGGAAAACGGTGTTTACGCAGGGGGTGGCGGCAGGTCTTGGCATCACAGAACATGTCAACAGCCCCACTTTTACAATTGTGCAGGTTTATGAGCGTGGCAGATTGCCCTTCTATCACTTTGATGTATATCGTATTGGTGATGTCGAGGAGATGGATGAGATTGGCTATGAGGATTATTTTTTTGGAAATGGGTTATGTATTGTCGAATGGGCAGAGCGTATTAAAGAACTGATACCAAAGAAGGCTGTACAGATTACCATAGAGAAAAACCTTGAGAAAGGCTTTGATTACAGAAGAATTTTAATAGAGAGCCAATCGTGATTTTTATGTATTTGAGCGTTTTTAGAAAATCTATTAGGAAACTGATAGACGCCAAATGCAGTGGGGAAGGAGAAAGAATTCTACTAGATTTGTGAGAAAAGAGGAACTGTAACATGAAAATTCTTGGATTAGATAGCTCTGGACTTGTGGCATCGGCAGCAGTTGTGGAGGAGAATCTCACCATAGCCGAGTATACTATAAATTATAAAAAGACACATTCCCAGACATTACTTCCTATGTTGGAAGAGATAAAGCGTATGACAGAGCTTGATTTGCACACGTTGGACGCAATTGCCATTGCTGCGGGACCGGGCTCGTTTACGGGGCTACGCATTGGCTCTGCGACGGCAAAAGGATTGGGACTTGTGTTGAATATTCCTATTATTCCAGTACCGACAGTGGATGCACTTGCTTATAATCTCTATGGATGCAGTGCGTTAATTTGTCCAATTATGGATGCGCGCAGAAATCAGGTGTACACAGGATTGTATGCGTTTCAAAAACAGTTAGAAGATGGAGCAGGATATGATTTATATACAATAGAAAAACAATGTGCTGTTGCAATTGATGCAATTGTTGAAAAAATTAATGTGTTGTGTGCGCAAATGGACAGAGAAGTCTTGTTTTTAGGAGATGGCGTGCCAGTGTATCGCGATCAGATTGCAGCGCGCATCAAGGTCAAATATAGTTTTGCTCCGTCATGCTGTAACCATCAACGTGCTTCCTGTGTGGCAGTGCTTGGCGGTGAATTGTATAAAGAAGGAATTAGCCAAACCGCAGCGGAGCACGCACCAGATTATCTTAGACTTTCGCGGGCAGAGCGAGAGCGGGCAGAACAGGAAAAAAAGCATTATGATATACAGGAAATGCAAAAAGAGGATTTGGAGGAAGTGACAGCGTTGGAGGCGTCTTGTTTTTCTATGCCGTGGAAATACAAAGATTTTGAGGAGACACTCACCAATCCAAACAGAGTTTATCTTGTTGCAAAAACGGATGCGACAGACGCAAAAGAGCGTATTTTAGGAGGTTGTATGCTCACAAATGTTGCTGGTGAGGGTGATATTTCTAATGTGGCAGTCCATGAAAAATATAGAAACCAAAAGATTGCAACAGCGCTTATGGAGGCATTGCTAAAACTTGGCAAGGAGCGTTATGGTATTACAGCATTTACGCTAGAGGTGCGCAGCCAAAATATGCCTGCGCGGAAATTGTACGAGAAACTTAATTTTGTCTCAAAAGGGGTGCGGCCAAACTTTTATGAGAAACCAAAAGACGATGCAATAATTTTGTGCAGAGAGTGAAAATTAGAAAATAAAGATAGAGGTGATTTTTATATTAGACATATGTTTATTGGGAACAGGTGGGATGATGCCATTACCTTATCGGTGGCTCACTTCGATTATGGCGCGGTACAACGGCACAAATATATTGATTGACTGTGGCGAGGGCACACAAATTGCCATGAAAGAAAAAGGATGGAGTCCCAAGCCAATTGATATAATGTGTTTTACCCATTACCACGCGGACCATATATCAGGACTTCCTGGAATGTTGTTAACAATGGGAAATGCAGAAAAAACCACACCGCTTGTTATGATTGGTCCCAAAGGACTTTCAAAGGTGGTTAACGCCCTGCGTGTGGTTGCGCCAGAACTTCCATTTGAAATTGAATATGTGGAGATTACGGAGCCAGAACAGAATTTTTTATTTGACGGATTTCGCATTGAAGCGTTTCGCGTGAATCACAATGTGCTCTGCTATGGATACAATATTGTAATTGACAGAAAAGGAAAATTTCAGTTGGATAAGGCGATGGCATTAGGAATTGAGAGAAAGTACTGGAATCGGCTGCAAAAAGGGGAGACAATTGTGCTTGAGACAGGTACGTATACACCAGATATGGTAATGGGGGCACCTAGAAAAGGGCTTAAAGTAACATATTGCACTGATTCAAGACCGACTGAGGGTATTATTAAAAATGCAAAAAATGCCGATTTATTTATATGTGAAGGAATGTATGGAGAGCCAGACAAAAAGGAGAAGGCAAAGGAATACAAACATATGACTTTCTATGAGGCGGCGGCAATGGCAAAGGAGGCAGATGTGGCAAAAATGTGGTTGACGCATTACTCGCCTTCCCTCACAAGACCAGAAGAGTATAAAAAGGAAGTGCAGGCAGTCTTTCCAAGAACTTACATTGCCAAAGATGGCTGGAGTGAGACCCTTTTGTTTGAGGATGAGGAAGGATAAAGTCAAAAAGGTATAAGGGGGATTAAAAATGGGGAAAGTGAAAGGCGTAATCATTATCGTGATTATGGTGGCATTGATTGGTGGGTACTATTTTTATCTATCAAACTATATGAAAAATGATGATGAGACGATTGTTACAGCGGTGCAAGATGTACTGTTAAGAAATCTCGAAGATGATTATCCACCAACACCAAGAGAAGTTCTGAAGTATTACAGTAACATTACAAAGTGTCTTTACAATGAAACTTATACAGAAGAGCAGTTGGAGCAGATGGCGGATAAACTTTTGGCATTGTATGATGAGGAACTTGTAGCGAACAATCCAAGAGAACAATATATCAAGGAATTGAAAGAAGATGTCAGTGAATTTTTGCAAAACGGGTACTCTATTGTAGCTTATACAACATCGAAAAGTACAGATGTTGAGGAGTACACTTATGAAGGCCGTAGATGTGCAAAGATGTATTGCACTTATTCTGTACAGGCAGGTGCGGACTACAAGTCATCGAAACAGATTTTTATTTTGAGAAAAGAGGCAAATACTGGACACTGGAAAATTCTTGGATTTGAGCTGGTTAATCCAGAATAGGAAAGTGTGTTAGAGAAATATAAATTACCAGAAAGGTTTGGCCTGATTATGGAAGAGGAAAAAACACAAGATATATTAATATTGGCGGTGGAGAGTTCCTGCGATGAGACAGCGGCTTCTGTTGTGAAAAATGGACAGGAAGTTTTGTCCAATGTTATTTCATCACAGATTGAACTGCACACATTATATGGCGGTGTAGTGCCAGAAATTGCTTCAAGGAAACACATTGAAAGAATCAATCAGGTAATAGAAGAAGCATTGAGCAAGGCAGGCGTGACATTGGATGAGATTACGGCGATAGCAGTGACATATGGTCCTGGGCTTGTGGGCGCATTGCTTGTGGGGGTATCTGCGGCTAAGGCAATTAGTTTTGCTGCGGATAAGCCATTGATTGGGGTACATCATATAGAGGGACATATCAGTGCTAATTATATAGAAAATAAAACACTTGAGCCACCGTTTGCTTGTCTGGTTGTTTCGGGAGGACACACCCATCTTGTCGCTGTAAAAGATTATGGGGAATATGAAATTTTAGGATACACAAGAGATGATGCAGCGGGGGAGGCCTTTGACAAGGTAGCGCGTGCCATCGGTCTTGGCTATCCAGGTGGTCCGAAGATTGATAAGATTTCCAGAGAAGGAAATCCGGATGCAATTCATTTTCCAAGGGCAAAGGTGGATGGCGCAAACTATGATTTTAGTTTTAGTGGACTGAAATCAGCAGTATTAAATTATCTAAATACATGTCAGATGAAAGGAATCGAAATCAATAAGGCAGATGTCGCCGCTTCTTTTCAGAAAGCAGTGGTTGATGTGCTTGTCGAACATTCTTTAAGCGCAGTAAAAGAATATCATTTTGAAAAGTTTGCGATTGCAGGGGGGGTTGCGTCTAACTCTGCACTGCGCACAGCATTTGAGACAGCGTGCCAAAAGCAAAAGATTGCATTTTATTATCCCTCGCCTATTTTTTGTACAGACAATGCGGCAATGATAGGAGTTGCAGGCTATTATGAATATAGGAAAGGAACAAGAAGTGGATTTGATTTGAATGCAGTTCCAAATCTTAGATTGGGTGAGCGATAAAATAGACTTCGACAGTCTATTAAAGAAATTGTAAGGATGTGGGCAAACTATGAATCGATTTAAGGTGACAGCAATTGTGCTGGCAGCAGGTCAGGGCAAACGAATGAAAAGCACAGTTCACAAACAATATTTGCTCCTTAAAAATAAACCAGTGTTATATTATTCATTGAAGGCTTTTGAGGACAGTCAAGTTGATGAGATTGTGCTTGTTGTAGGAAAGGGTGAACAGGAGTTTTGCCAAAAGGAAATTGTGGATAAATATAATTTTCATAAGATAAAAGCGATTGTGGAGGGCGGAAAAGAACGCTATCATTCTGTGGCATATGGCATTCAAGCAATCTGTTGGGAATGTAAATATGTGTTAATTCACGATGGAGCACGGCCGTTTGTGGATAAAGAGATGATTCATAGAGTGGTTGATGCGGTACAGGTATCTAAGGCGTGTGTGGTTGGTATGCCTGTCAAAGATACCATAAAAATATCAGATGAAAAAGGATATGTATGCGATACGCCAGCGCGTTCGCTTGTATGGCAAGTCCAAACCCCACAGGCGTTTGACAAAAGTGTCATTGCCGATGCTTATAACAAATTGTTGTTAGAAGAAGAAAATTTATCCGCCGCAGGTATAACAGTGACAGATGATGCGATGGTAGTAGAATATTTTATGAAGATACCGGTTAAACTAATTCAGGGTTCTTATAAAAATATTAAAATAACAACACCAGAAGATTTAAAAATTGCAAAAATTTTATTGGATTGACTAAACAGCAGTGTTTTTACCTATAGTATTGACAAAAGCCATTAAGTTGGTGTGCGATTTTCGCTATTTTTGTAGAGGCATGAAAAATAACGGACAATTATAACAGTTTAGGAAAACTGACTTGTTATAAAAATCCATTAAAAATGCCTTTGGCGATAAGCTTTTTGTTTTCAGGAGTTATATTTTCGTGTGGTTTGCGCAATAAATGTCTAGACCTATCTAGTGTCTGCTGATTAAGCAAATATTTGCAACTTCCAACTCTTACATCTGCTCC
>CASJPF010000048.1 GCA_949383255.1 Lachnospiraceae bacterium
ATGGAGGCGTACAATGCTGTAATCAATGTGAGAAATCATGTAATATTCGTTGTGGTTGGATAGAAAAACCTTATATTCCAAACCACAACGGAGAATTAGAAGAAAAACCAGTCTGTACTCTAACTGAAAGAAATAAAAATGTGTCAGAATCTGACACATCTGAAAAGACATTTAAACCGGAAAAAGAAAATGTGTCAGAATCTGGCACATTTGAAACTTACCTAGCAGCGGAGCAACAGCTTAAAGGCGGGTATAGTTTAAACACAATTAATAATCTGGTCTGGAAATTTGATAGCTACTTGAAAGCGGCTATCTCTGAAAATAGAGAAGACCAAGTAATAAAATATAGTTGCCTACTAGATGCGTTGTCTCTGCTTAAAGAGCGAATGTTACATTAGAGAAAGGATAAAGCCATGACTTATGCAGAGTTAGGATTAAATACAAAGATAAAGTTAAAACAAAAACCGGATAATGAAAGGGGAATTGCCCAGAAGGTAGAATATACTGTAGTGGCAAAATATCCGCATATGTGTATTGTGGAAGACTCCAAAGGTTGGCGAAGAGGTGTAACAATTGGCGATTTGGTAATGAATAAGATTATCACGCAGGAGTTATGCTTTGAGGCAATGAGGAAAGAGAGGGGGAAAGCGCCAGATGACGAATATTGAGTATATGCGCCAGAAAATGGTTGAAAAAGTGATGGGACTAGATGAAATGGAGTTGTTGCAAGTTGCAGAGGACACAGAAATGAGTTTAAAAGAGACAAAAGGAGTATTTAACTGTCTTATCTGTGAAAAGGAATATGGGGAGTGCGACAATAGCCCCTGTACAAGTAAATATTGCAGTAGGTTCCTAGACTGGTGTGCGAAAGAGCATGTTGGTTAAATAAGGATTTGACGGAGGAAATATAATGGGCAGGCTTATACAAAGTGATGATTTAGGAAACTGGTCGTTAAAGGGCGTTCCTTGGAAGTCGCTGTATGTGGGGCGGGTAATTACAAGAAAAGTTCACGACAGGATATATGGAGCCCTGTGGAAACTGATGGAGTATGAAGATACAGGGTATAGCCCGGAGAACATTGAACATATCAGATATATACTGGAAGATGCGGCAAAGGAACTGGAAAAATGTCAGGGACAATCAGAGATAACAGAAGAAATTTGGCACTATCTAAAGATGTAACAAGCTAAACTAAAAGTAGTAGGAGGAATAAGTGTGGGGATTATATTTGCAATATTAAAGAATGAAAAAACTAAGGTAAAAGCGTTAGGAAAAACACTTAATTTATTAGTGTTGCTTGTTGCGATGAGTAAGTGTCTGGCAGAAAGAATATCTAAGGAGAGAAGAATAAGTATTGGAGAAGCAGAAATTATTCTTATTGATTGCATTAAGGATGGAATAAAAACTTTAATTTAGGAGGAAAAACGAAGTGAAGAATTTGATAAATTGTAGTTAATGGTAGCAGTGTTATAAGGGGAGTAAAAATGGTAGATAAACTTTATCTGAAAAATTATTTACGTAAACAAGAAGAATTCGAAATGATGCTAATTAGATATCATTTATTATTAGACAAAGATAATCTTTCATCTCCAGCAGGTAAGACAGACTTACCTGCTGGAAGTGCTGTGTCTAGTAGAGTTGAGAACATAGTATGTAAAAGGATTGCTATAAAAGAAAAAATAAAAGAATTGAGAAAAGAACTAATAGAACAAGGTAAACTTATAAATGCTATCTTTGAAAAATTAGAAAATCCATGTGAAAAGTTAGTAATGCAGATGCGTTATGAAGATGGATTTGAGTGGGATGCGATAAGAGGGAAAATATTTGGAAGCAGAACAGATTATAGTGTAAATATCGAAAAGTATAATGATAAAGTCTTCAAAATACATGGAGCGGCATTAAAACATATAAAAGAATTACAATCAGAAAAAAAATAAAAAAATTTGTTGACATATCGTGCACGATATAATAATATATAATTGTAAGGAGGTGAAACACAGATGGGCAAAAAGCGAAAGAAAAAGCAAAAAAAAGAGAACTTGCTCAAGCTCGTGACCGAACTGCTTATAGCCGTTGGAACGTTTTTAGCAGGGCTGGCAAGCTTAATACAAGTTCTAAATGACTAAGGGAAAGGGGCGAAAGCCCCAAACCCTTAAATAGAGTATAGCACATCTGTAGAAATATGAAAATAAAATTTAACAAAATATTTTTACTTGCAGCATGGATAATATTTATTGCATTAAAAAGAAATGCAATGTCCAGTATTATTTTAATGGCAGCAGGGTTGTATGAATTATGCTATGCCATTCCCGAACTGAGGAGGTGGATAGATGCCAGTAGGAAATCCTAAAGCACAGTCGATTGCTACAAGAAAGTATGAGCAAAAAACAGGATGGATTAGTAAATCATACAAACTGAAAAAAGAGTTGGTTGAGGAGTTTGCGAAAGCCTGTGAAACGAATGGAGAAAAACAGGCAACAGTGCTTACCAGAATGATGAACGAGTATATTTCAGATTTGGAAAAATGTACTGATTCATTTAACAACAAGTAAAATAAAAAATAGCAGTAAAAGGCAGTAAATGACATTGAAAAGCAGTAGTAAAGTGTGGTAATGTTATAATGTAATTTACAAACGAGGCAAGAGAGGCTACCCCATCTATGAGGTAGCTTTTTTATTTTCTTGAGAACGGTGGTGAATTATTCTTATGGCAGCAGGGGCAATGGATGTTATCATCGAGGGATTTGACAATGTGGTAGATGAATTGCAAGACATGCGTAGTAGAAGCAAGAAGATAGTGCAAAGAACAATTGCGGATTTTAAGTCACGTGGTCCGTCATGGATATCACAGGAAGTAGCAAAAGAATATAACATTAAGAAAGCAGACGTAAATGAGTCGAAGAAAGGGATACAAGGCAAAAGCAGTATTAGAGTACATGGTACAAGGATAGATAATTTGTCTATCATATACAGAGGTCGGGTGCTGACACCTACACATTTTGGCATGAAACCAACAATCCGACCGAACAAAGGACCCTATGTAGTAACAGCTCAAATCAAAAGAAAATCTGGAAGAAAGTCATTAGGAAGGAAAGTATTTTTAGGGATACCTAGGAATGCCAAAGAAGATACGCCGCAGCTTCCTTTCCAGCGTAAAAGTGATGCAAGATACCCAATTGAAGTAGTTAAAACAATCTCAGTACCTCAAATGATAACAAATGATATAGT
This sequence comes from Lachnospiraceae bacterium, assembly GCA_949383255.1. GTDB lineage: Bacteria > Bacillota > Clostridia > Lachnospirales > Lachnospiraceae > COE1. The sequence goes on from CASJPF010000048.1 coordinate 3,229, forward strand.
ATCCCACAATATCCATAATCGAATAAATAAAGAATTGTCAAAACGATTACAACATCACCTAGAACGGCTGAGCAGATAAAAGGTACTGTGAAGCCAATTTTTCCCCCTGTGGTGCTTGCGAGCCCAAAAACTGTCTAGCTACTAGGGAAAAAATAAATATCGTTTCGTTACGCATAGGGAGAGAATAATGTCAGAAATTGAATTTGAACAAAATTATGTGGATGTAAAGTTTATAAAACATATACTTGGATTTGATTCCGTGAGGCGTGTTCAGCAATTGACTCAAGATGGTGTACTAAATACCTGTGAGGTAGAAGTAGGCGGTCGGAAAGTAAAGCGTTATGACTTGTGTCCAGCAGTATTGGCATATATAAATCATTTAAAGGCAAGAACTACCAAGGGCTATACAGATAGAAAAGAACAAAAGACGATAGAGAAGATGCAGGCGGAAATTGATTATAAAAGTGCGAAAGCAAGAATGGCGGAGTTGGAGCTTGAAGAATTGGCGGGACATATGCACGCGGCTGAGGATGTTGAAAAAATGACGGCTGATTTGTGTTTGGCTGTTCGGTCAATGCTGTTGGCGCTGCCTGGTCAGCTTGCAGTTGATGTGACTGTTGTCAATACGGCAGCAGAGGCACAAGTTGTAATCAAAGATGCTGTATGCCATATTTTAGATGAGCTGTCCAAATATGAATACGATCCCAAGGAATATAAGCGCAGAGTATTGGAAAGGAAAGAATGGCAGGATGTCGGAGAGGAACCCGACGAGTGATTCAGAAGTAAGTAAGCTCAATAAGGTGATTAAAAAGTCCATTTTTTATTTCAAACCACCAGAGCAACTTACAGTAACAGAATGGGCAGATAAGTATAGATGGCTGTCAGCGGAAAATAGTGCTGAGCCAGGAAGATGGAAAACGAGCAGGACTCCCTATCTAAAAGAAATTATGGATGCATTTACAGATACTAAGATACATCATTTAGTAGTAGTGGCATCATCACAAGTTGGTAAAACGGAAATGGAACTAAATATGATGGGGTATGCAATAGATATTGATCCAGGACCCATTATGTTTGTAGTGCCGAATACAAAACCTATAGCTGAAGATTTCTCAAAGCGAAGAATAGCCCCCATGATCCGAGATACGAAATCACTTCGAGATAAGGTTGCGGACATAAAGAGCAGAGAGTCAAATAATACCATTTTTAATAAGTCTTATCCGGGTGGTATGCTCACTATTACTGGGGCTAATTCGCCATCAAATCTTGCATCAATTCCTTGCAGGTATGTATTTGGAGATGAAAGAGACCGCTGGCCAAAGAGTGCAGGAACAGAAGGCGATCCGTGGAGACTGGTGGAAGCACGCACGAATACCTTTTACAATTACAAGATGGTTGAAGTGTCAACTCCAACAATAAAAGGGGCATCAAACATTGAGGAGGCTTTTAATACTGGTACGCAGGAACGCTGGTGTGTGCAGTGTCCGCATTGTGGGGAATATTTCTTTATCACGTTCAATAATATTCGATTTGAAACAGAGGTCAAAAAGGTAAATGGGAAAAAACAGTTTAGAATATCTGAAATAAACTGTGCTTGCCCACATTGCGGATGTGCATCATCAGAACAAGTTATTAGAAAGCAGCCTAAGAAATGGATTGCAGAGAATCCTGATGCATACGAGAAGGGAGTGCGTTCGTTTTGGATTAATGCTTTTGCGAGTCCGTGGATGACATGGGAAAAGATTATTTTAAAATTTCTGGAAGCAGGTACAGACCCAGAAAAACTAAAGACGGTTTATAATACATTGCTGGGACAATTGTGGGAAGATCGCAGTTGCGAAACTAATGAAGAACAGTTGTTGGCAAGAAGAGAATTGTATCATGCGGAGTTGCCAGAAGGAGTCCTTTGTCTTACCTGTGGAGTTGATACACAAGGGAATCGATTGGAATATGAGGTTGTTGGTTATGGATTTCATGAGGAAAACTGGGGAATTGAAAAAGGAATTATTATGGGTGATCCGGCTGAAAATGATACATGGGAGCGACTAGATGGCGTAATAGACCGTTCGTATTCATTTGCAGATGGTAAAAAGTTAAAAATTTCCGTAACATTTATTGATAGTGGTGGAAATCGTACTCAAGAGGTATATGAGCAGTGCAACAAGCGATTACACAAAAGAGTGTTTGCCATAAAAGGAAAAAGTGCAGATGGAATACCATATGTATCATATCCCAAAAAAGTAAATATTTTAAAGGGAAAAGACAGAAAGGTTGTAGTAGGGACTGCATGGCTTTATACTTTAGGCGTTGATGCAGGAAAAGATCATATTATGTCAGGGTTAGATGTGAAGGAGCCTGGAAGTAGGTATTCGCATTTTCCATTAAATGATAATTTAGGATATGATGAAAGCTATTTTGCTGGATTGTTATCAGAGAAAATGACATATGTAAATGGCAAGTGGAAATGGGAAAAAATTCCCGGGCATGAACGCAATGAAGCGTTGGATTGCAGGAATTATGCCAATGCAGCATTTAAGTCATTACGACCAAATCTTGATCGTATTTATAAAATGTTAAAAGATCTTGTGCCAGAGGAGAAGCCCAAACCGAAGAAAAAATATAAAAGTCAAAAACAAAGGCAGTCATTTGATGACGACTGGTAGGTGATATGCATGAAAAGGCTGACAAAATCACAGATTATAAGGCGAATTGAAAAAATTAATGAACGTTTGGAATTCTATTATGCGAAAGAAAGGGAACTGTTGGCAGCAAATGGGATACAAAGTTACACAATCGGTAGTAGGTCAATATCGAGGTACCAATATGGTAATAATATTAAAGAACAAATTGAAAAACTTGAGGATGAACGTGATGAGCTTGAGAATTTGCTAAATGGTATTAATCCAAGGAAAGCGATAGCAGTAGTACCACGTGACTGGTAGGAGGGAAGATGGTATATAATAGTTTACATCTGTCTGGCGCAAAAGGATATGGACAGGCGGGAGCGAGTCATACAAGAAGGGCTTTGAAAGGGTTTAATCCTGCATCGGGAAGCCCACGCGAAGATATTGATGATAATAATTATACTCTACGGCAGCGTGGGCGTATGCTTACAATGTCGGCTCCAATTGCAGCATCTGCAATCAAGACAAATCGTACAAACACTATTGGTTTAGGATTAAAATTAAATCCAAGACCAGATAGGACTATCCTTGGGCTTACATCAGAACAAGCAAAAGAGTGGGAGCGGGGAGTGAAGGCTGAGTTTAAGATGTGGGCAGAACATAAGCAGCGTTGTGATATTACAGGAATCAATGATTTCTATATGATGCAGCAGTTATGTTTTTATTCATGGCTGGCAAGCGGAGATGTGTTTGTTGTGCGCAAGGAAGGAGAAACACCAAATTGTCCATACACTTTGAAATTGCATGTGATAGAGGCGGACAGGTGCAGCACTCCAGCAGATGGACTTGCATTTGCAATAGGGATTACAGAAGGTAAAAATCTTAAAAATGGAAATCGTATATATGATGGAGTGGAAGTAAACAAAGAGGGGGGAGTTGTGGCATATTGGTTTCGCAATACATATCCATACCAGATTACATGTGAAAAAACAGATTGGGTGAGGATTGAAGCTTATGGGAAGAAAACAGGGCTTCCTAATGTAATGCATATTATGAATACAGAAAGACCAGAACAATATAGAGGTGTGACATATTTGGCGCCAATTATTGAGCCATTATTACAACTCAAAAGATATACAGAAGCGGAGATAAAGGCAGCAGTGATACAAGCATTTTTTACTGCATGTATAAAAACAGTATCGCCGACAGGTGAAAATGGAATGCCGTTAGGTGAAGTAGGTGATGGTCAGGAAGCAGATGATCAGGTTAGCTATGATCCGAATGAATACGAGATGGGTTCAGGAACTATGCTTGTTTTAAATCCAGGGGAAAGTATTGAAATGATTGAGACAAAGAGACCAAATAATGGTTTTGAGGCATTTTTCAAAGCTATGTGTAAACAGATTGGCGCAGCGTTAGAAATTCCATCAGAATTGTTGATAAAGGAATTTACAGCAAGCTATTCTGCATCGAGGGCGGCATTGTTGGAAGCTTGGAAAGCTTTTAAGATGTATCGAAATTGGTTCGCCTTTTCTTTTTGTAAGCCAGTGTATGAGATATGGTTATCAGAAGCAATAGCGAGGGGACGAGTAAATGCACCAGGATTTTTTAACGATCCATTAGTGAGGGAGGCATGGCTAGGAAGTGAATGGATAGGACCATCACAAGGGCAACTCGATCCGGTTAAAGAAGTGAATGCAGAGATTCTCTCTATACAAAATGGTTTGACCACCCATGAAACTGCTGCGGCTAAAATTAATGGTTCTGACTGGGATACCAATATAGACCAGTTAGAAATGGAATTTAGAAAAGTAGATGAATTGGAAGATAGATTATCAAAGCTAACAATGATGAAAGAGGAGGACGATAAAGAAGATGATTCAGACAATGCTGAGGAATTATAAGAATGGTCCTGTATCAGTTTCATTCAAGATGCCACAAGATATGAAGCCTTATAATATTATTGATAATGATGATGAGGCAGAAGTCAACATGTATGGCGAGATTGTATCGGAGATACCCACTGATTGGTGGGGGGATAGGATAGAAGGAATGTATATTATCCTTGCTGATTTTCTAAACGATATGGAACAGTTGAAAAGTAAAGCAAAAGTTACATTTCATATCAATTCGCCAGGCGGAGAAGTTTTTGCAGGAGTATCAATATACAATCGAATACGGGAATTTAAAGGAGTTGTTTCCACTGTGGTTGATGGTCTTGCGGCTAGTGCAGCGTCAATTATAGCACAGGGAGGTACCAAAGGTCACAGGAAGGTGTGCAATGGGTCATTAACAATGATACATGGCGCATCTTCCTTTATGTTTGGGCATTACAATGTCAATGAACTAAAGGATAGTATAGCGAAATTGAATGCGATTGATAAATCACTTGCTGATATATACGCAAGTTGTACAGGATTAGACCTCGAAAAGATAAAAAATATGATGACAAAGACTACATGGATGTCAGCACAAGATGCTATTGAGAATGGATTTGCTGATGAGATTGTGGACATGGGGCAGCCTGTGACAATGAGTATTAACAAAAACAGAGACATCATGATTGTTAATGGAGTACCAATGTCAGTAAAAGGGTTTATGAATATTCCTGATTATATACAGGTATATGAGGAAGTAATTGCCAGAAAGCAACCAGATGTTATAAAAAAGGCGCAAACAGGAGGAGGAAAACATATGACTTTGGAAGAATTGATAAAACAGGAACCAGAACTTGTAGACCAGATTCGGAATACTGCTATACAATCGACGCAAACAGACATGCAGCAGGCAATTAGTGTAGCAGTGAATGATGAACTTAATCGTTTGAAATCAATTGATGAAATTGCTGGGAAAATTGTTGATAAGTCTTTGATAGAAAAAGCGAAGTATGGTGAGGTTAAGATGTCTGCAGCAGACCTCGCATTGGAAGCATTAAAGTCCCAGAAGGATTTTGGACAGACATTTCTAGATAACATGAAAGAGGATATCCAAAACTCCGGTGTAATAAAAATTGAACCAGCGCCAACTGGCAATCTGTCAGCAGAGGAACAAGCTAAAAAAGATATTATGGATGGTGCAGCCTTGATAGCTGGTATTGTGCTAGAAAATAAGTAGGGGAGGGATATATTATGACTGGAAGAGAAGTTATCGGAAGCTGTGTGCCAGAAATGCTTATCGCTGATGCAGACTTTGCGATGAGTGTGGTTACTGTGACAATATCTGCGACACCAGATGGTGAAAGGAATCTTGAAAGGGGTTCTGTACTGGCTGCGGATGATGCTACTGGAAAATGTTGTCTGTTAAATGGAGCAGAGGGAACGACAGCAGCATATATTCTGGCAGAGCCTGTAACAACATCACCTTCAGAAGAGGTGGTTGGAGTGGCATATGAGACAGGAAAATTTATTACGCAGAGTCTTATTGTTGAAGACGGATATCAGTTATCTGTTAAAGATTGCAAGGATTTGCGAAAGGCAGGAATATTGATGGAAGGTGCGTTGATATAAAGGAGGAAAAATAGGATATGGCAATTAATATTTATCAAACACAAACTATGATTGCAGCAATGCAACTTATACCAAAGCGACCGACTTTTTTGCGTGATAGGTATTTTGAAACGTCAAATGAGGATATGTTTGTCACAGAGGATGTACTAATTGAGTACAAGGATGAGAAATCAAGAAAAATGGCACCATTTGTGATGCCCAAAAAGGGAGGTATCGCAGTTCCAAGGGACGGGTATAGAACAGAACGACTTACACCGCCATATATTGCACCTGAGCGGACGTTAACTGTAGATGACCTGAAAAAGAAACAGTTTGGTGAAACATTATTTTCACAGCAGTCTCCTGCAGCAAGGGAAGGACAGATTCTGAAAAATGATTTGATAGACTTGAATGAAATGATTGATACAAGTGAGGAATGTATGTCATCACAGACACTCTTTAACAATGGGTATTCTTTCCGGCAATATGCGGATAAATATGGTTCAAGCGAATATGAGGAATATGAGATTCATTTCTATGATGGTGACCAGAACACGGCAGTATATGTGCCATCAGCACCGTGGAGCAGGAAAAATGATGTGATTATTAGTGATTTACATGTTATAGCCAAAATGTTAAAGAACCGTGGGCTAAGAGCGTCAGATGTGATTTTTGGAGATGATGTTGCGGATGTGCTTATCAATAATGAATATATTCAGAAATTACTTGATAACAGAAGATTGAATCTTGCAGATATAAATCCGCAACAACTGCCTGATGGAGCTACTTCATATGGAAAAATTAATTGTATGGGAATCATGCTTGAATTGATTTGTTATTCTGAGGAGTATGTGGACATTGATGATGGTAAAACAAAATCCTTTGTTCCACAAGGGAAAATTACTGTGACAGCACCCAAGATGGGAAGATGTATGTATGGCGCGATTACCCAAATGGAAGAATCAGACAAACAGTATTATACATACGTAAACAAAAGAGTACCACATATCACGTACAATACACATGATAGTGTGCGGACCCTAGCACAGAAAGCAAGACCAATGATAGTTCCCAAGTATAAGGATTCAGCAATCAGTGCTACTGTGCTTTACTAAAGAACATTGTAGCAGAAAGGAATGAGTGAGTGTATGTTAATTAGAATTTTAGCAGGTACATACGGGCATAGACCAGATCCAGAAAAAAGTTATATTGATAAAAAAGATAAAAACAGTGAGCCGTTTGAGGTAAGTGATAAGGAAGCTACAAGGCTAATTGGGCTTGGAATTGCCGAATTGGTATCTACCAATAATGAACTGTGTTCGGGAATACATACCTTTTGTGAAAATCCAATTACGCAGGAAGCTCTTGAACAGTTGCCTATTCAGAAATTGAGGAAGATGGCGAAAGATTTAGGACTACCTGCGGATGGAAGTAAAGCTGTACTGGCAGATAAGATTAGAACTGCAAGTATAAAGTTTCAAGAGGAGCAGGAAAAAAAGGGTGACAGTTTGCCAGATGAAAACGAGAATACGGATATGACCCCAGATAATGAAAGGCCACCATTCCTGCAGGCAGCAGAACCGGAGGTATAGTGATGTCGGTTTTTCAAAATATGGTCAAACAGGATATGAAGGTATTTTTCAACTCAGATGAATTTGGGGAGGAACATAATATTGATGGAAAGACAATTATATGCATTATAGATGATCAAACAAATCGAGACAGAAAAGGCGGTACAGAGTTCGCAGTTGCTCAATCAACATTATTTTTATTTGCACGGAGCGAAGACTTGCCGCCTTATAAGGAACCAGGAGAGGAACTTCGAGTGGATGGGGTTCCTTATACAATCGAAACATGGGATGAGGATATGGGAGTATCTTCAGTGTCATTATTTATCAATACATAAGGGAGAAATATGGCAATAACAGATTCAATGATAAAAATAGCTGATTGGTTGAATGAAGTGGTGTGTCCGAAGTATAAATTCAAGGTTCCACCTGAAGGTAGGATACAGGATGGTGACAAAAGACAAATATTGGCACCAATGGATGACAAATACCAATATCAAGAAGTAAATCCATATGCATTTGCATTGTTTCTGCCTACAAAAGATAAAATACCACCGCCAAAGCACCCAAATATGCCATCTGTGTGCGTGCAGCTTGTAAGTGGTTCTGACGATTTCTTGAAAGGCAGCAGAGATATGACAATCAATCTTGCCTGTTCTTGCTGGAATCCGGGTATTCATGTTCAAGATATCTATTTTCCGAAGGGAAGGCAACCAAAGGAGATGCCGCATTTTGAGCCAGCATATACAGGGTGGATGGATGCGTGGAATTTGGTAGACGGAATTTTGCTAAGACTAGAGGCAATTAACAATATTGAGTATATGCAGATTGTAAAAGATACTCCGGTTACATTTGGCTGTTATAAAGAGCAGGATAATATACCAGATTTTTATCCATATTGGTTTGCATGGGTGCAGTTTAAAGTTCGTTCACTATTTTATAGAAACAATGAAGTAGAAAAATTTTTATAGGAGGTGTATATAATCATGGCAAATGAGTATTTGTATGGTGCATATGGCAAGCTTGGGCAGACCATAGCACGCAATGCTGTGCAGGCAGGTACAGTTCCTGTCTATGTGGGTACAGCGCCTGTAAACCTAATTAAAGGTTATAAAAAACTAGGTATTGTCAATACGCCTGTAAAATTGTCCAATCTTCCCAATGCGCAGCAGACAATAGGGTATTCAAATAATTGGGAAAAGTTTACACTCTGCGAAGCAATATCAGCTCATTTTAATAACATATTGGGAAATATAGGACCTGTGTATGTAATCAATGTGCTAGATCCTGATATTAATAGAAAAACGCAGGAGGATGCTACAAATATCAATTTGGTGTTTTCTAACGGTCAGGCAACAATCAAAAGTGATACCATTATACTTGATACACTTGCTCTAGAAGGATTTGCTGAAGGCGTTGATTATTTGGTTGATTACAACTATACCAGTGGAATAGCGGTTATAAAATCAATTGGTGCAGAAAAAATTGATGGCACAGTATCGGCTAGTTATTTGGACGTTGATTTTGATGGAATTGATGCAGACGCTATCGTAGGAGGTGTCACAGCAAGTGGGGAATATTCGGGACTTGGAGTCTTACAATTGCTGTATCAGGAGTATTATCAGGTATGTAACTTGCTGATGGCACCTGGATGGAGTCATATACCTAAAGTGTATAATGCAATGCTTACAGCCGCAGAGCAGATCAACGGACATTGGGATGCGTTTGTGTTGGCGGATATTCCATTAGAAAGAGAAGAAGATGGAGAGACAATATCCATTCAGACGATTGATGAAGCAAAAGACTGGAAGCTGCAAAATGGATATAACAGTGAACGGAGTAAAGTATTCTGGCCGATGGGAAAAGACAATAGCGGAAAGGTATATCATCTTTCTACACTAGCAGCAGTAGAGTTGATGCGGATTGATTATATTCATGCATCTGTACCATTTGAAACATGTGGAAACAAGCAGATACCAGTTGTCAAACAATATTTTGGCAAGTCTTCAAAAAACAAGGGATTTGACCAAATTACAAGTAAAGAGCTTACCTCAAATGGCATTAGCACCTGTGTGTTTTGGGGCGGAAACTGGGTTCTTTGGGGAGACCACACAGCAGCATATGCATATGGGGCAGATGTAGACCCAAGAGCAATATTTGATGTTTCTATGCGAATGTTATTTCATATTACAAATAGTTTTCAACGCGAATGGGGAATTGCGATAGATAAACCATTTACAAAGCAGCTTAGGGACAGAATTATCAATAGAGAGCAGGAAAAGTTAGATGCGCTTGTGGCGCAGGGGGCGTTAATTGGAAATCCTACTGTGTTGTTTTTGGAATCTAACAATAGCACAGAAGATATGATGAATGGTGATTTTAGATGGGATATTCCTGTAACGCCTACACCGCCATTGAAAAGTGCAACGGTATATGTTGCCTATACAGATGAAGGTTTTTTGGCGTACTTTAACAAGGAGGGATAGGGATGCCAGTAGTGACAGATATTAGAGGACCCGTAAATGGTACCACAGTGTATATAGATGGAATACTTGTTGCAAGAAATACAACAATTACGCTGCCAGAGATAACACATGTGATAGCAACCGTACAGACTGCGTTAGGAGAACATGAAGTACCATTATTTGGGCTTGTGGAATCTATGGAAGCGACTATTAAAAAGATTGGGGCGGATTCAGGTCTTGCGAGAGCCTTAGGCATGGAGACAAAAACATATGAATTTCGATGGGTTCAGCAGGTAACGCCCATTAATGAACCTGATCACATTGAAGGTTGTAAAGCCTTTATACGTGGCATTCCGAAAATAGTAGCACCATCAATAGAGATTAGCCCGGGTGAGTCTGTTGAGGTAGATATTCCACTATCAGTAACAAGGTATCAGCTTTTCGTAGGGGGAAATGAATTGCTAATGGTCGATAAGATGGCGGGGATTTGCAAGATTAATGGAGTGGATTATGCAGCCAGCTTAAACAGCTTGTTATAAGAGTGTACATCTTGAAAGGGAAAGATATTGAGAAATTTACTTATTTTTAGGAGGATTTTTAATAATGAAACAAAAATTAGAGCTTAAAAAGCCCATCTTGATCAATGGGAGTAGTTATAAGGAACTGGAATATGATTTTGATGAGATTACCTGTGAGGATTACGCTATGGCAGCAGCTTATGCTGATGCAAAATCATTAGCTGCCTCACAACAGGGAAAACCGAATGCATCAGTTATGGAGCAAAATATCAATTTTCTAATGTATCTTGGAATGTTTGCTATTAAGGCATCAAACAAAGAACTTGTTGACATTTCAGATTTGGAACGTATCAAGGGATTTGATTTAGTAGAAATTACAAGGCTTGGAAGAAATTTTATCATGGGGAGATCGGTGGAACCATCAGACCAAAACAGCTTAGAAGGGCAATCCGAAGTTACTCCCGTTTTTACCACACAGGAATTAAAGAAATAGAAAGAATGAGCCTTATCGGGTTTCTTAAAGAGTTTGCAGAGGCAGTAGAGGATATCAAAGAGGAAAACGAGAAACACAAAAGAAGTGTAGAAGCTACAAGAGTGCAGAGCAGAAGAAGGGGGCGCAGGTAACTTGTGGGAAGAAACAGGACACTTGAAGCAATTGTCAGTATTGCAGGACAACTGGACCCATCACTTGCCAAATCAATTAGTGATGCACAAAAGCAATTTAGTGGATTAAAGGTTGGTATAGCAGCAATTTCTACAGTAACAGTGGCAGCAACTGCAGCGGTTGTAAAATTTGGGGCAGATGCTGTAAATAATGCAGTAGAATTTGAAACACAGATGGCAAATGTTTCTACATTGTTGGATGGTACGACAGAGCAGGTATCGGAAAGAATTGGTGAACTTGGTGATGATGTATTAGCAGTTTCAAACAATACAGGGGTAGCTACAGATGAGTTGACAGATGGATTGTATCAAATTATATCTGCTGTTGGTGATAGTGAAGATGCGATTGACCAGATGGAGCTTGCGGCAAAAGCGGCAGCAGCCGGAGGTGCAACCACAACGGATGCAATCAATCTTTTGACAGCGGTGACAAAAGGCTATGGAGATACTTCGGCAGACGCATTCCAAAAGGCATCTGATTTATCCTTTATGACAGTTAAATTGGGACAAACATCTTTTCCAGAACTTGCGAGTTCCATAGGCAAAGTAGTTCCGTTAGCTTCTGCGCTGGGCGTTGAACAGGAAGAACTATATGGTGCATTTGCAACACTTACGGGTGTAACAGGAAGTACGGCGGAAGTGTCAACACAGATGAAGGCTGTTATGTCAGGCTTAATGAGTCCGACCGATGGAATGACAAAGGCGTTAAATTCTCTTGGTTATGTAAATGCAAATGCAGCGCTGGAGTCTCTTGGTCTTCAAGGAACACTGGAGGCATTGGGAAGTACTGTAAACGGTGATACGCAGGCGCTCGCCAAGATGTTTTCCTCGGTTGAGGCACAGACAGCCATACTTGCATTGTCAGGGGCACAGGCTGGAAATTTCGTAGAAAAGACAGCAGCAATGTATGAGGCGACAGGCGCGACAGAGGCGGCATTTGCAAAACAGACAGATACTCTTGAATATACGATAAAGTGCATAAAAAATCTTGGAAAAAACTTTATGACAAGTATTGGGAGAACAATACTGCCAATTATAAAAGACATTGCGCAAAAACTTCTGCCTGTCGTGCAGAGTGGATTAGAACACATACAGCCTATTATTGAGAACCTATACTCCGCATTATCTCCAGTTATTAATGTAGTAGGTGACTTTATCTTAGGGCTTATGCCAAGCTTTGAGGGAAAACTTGACGCTATGTGCGGGCTATGGGAAAGAATGCAGCCTGTTCTGGGAGAATTGGCAAAGAAGTATATGCCCATATTTCAGAATATTTTAGGCAAGGTTGGAGGTTTGTTTGAGAAAATTGCACCTGTAGTATCACAATTTGTTGAATCGCTTTTACCTATTCTGGCTCAACTTTTAGACGCATTAGCGCCTATTATAAATACAATTGTGGATTCATTAAGCCCAGTGTTTGATATGATAGGAAATCTTGTATCTTCATTACTTCCAGCCCTGGCAGAATTGATAGGATTTCTTGCAGATATATTCGAGGTAGCAGCGCCATATATTTCAGAGATAATAGGAGGCGTATTGGAGCGAATAGTTTCTGTTGTAGGAAATATTATAGGAGTTTTTACGGGGTTATGCGACTTTATATCTAATGTATTTGCAGGGAACTTGGAAGCAGCATGGAACGGAATCGTATCATCATTGGCCAATATTATCAAGGGTATAGCGAATTATGCATTGTTGTTTATCACCCCTGTGGTTGAAATCATTAATGCAGTGATAACAGGTATCAATGGCATTGCAATTCCTGATTGGGTACCAAGAATAGGAGGAAAGTCTCTTAATATTCCAACAATTCAGCTTCCGCAGTTGGCAGCGGGTGGTTTTACAGATGGTGTATCAATCGCTGGTGAAGCAGGAACAGAAGCGGTTATATCCTTTACCAGTGCATACAGGGATGAAAATATCGGTTACTGGTCAGAAGCTGGGCAGATGCTTGGCGTTGATATGCGAATGCTGGAAGTGGCAATGGCTGTGGCGTCTGTATTTGATGATAAGCTATTGACATCAGATATACCATTTTATGCCAGTGGGGGATTTACACAGGGGCTGTCAATCGCTGGCGAAGCGGGAACAGAAGCAATAATATCTTTTGACAAGGCACATCGAAATGAAAATTTAAGTTATTGGGCAAAGGCTGGACAGATGCTTGGCGTTGATGACTCATTGCTGAACCTCCTTGAATCAGGTATTCCCAGTAGTCAAAATATGATATTTAACATAACGTTTTCGCCACAAATTACAATTAACAGCACAGAATGTATTGAGTTTGATTTGATGGAAAAACTTAGAGAGGAGGAAGAGAACCTAATGGATATGTTGGAAGATATGATTGAAAGGAGAGGCGGGGATCAATATAGGGCAAGTTTTGGTTAACGGTTATCAGGAATATGTGACACAAGAAGGAGATGCCTATGATGTATTGGCAATTGACTTTTATGATGATGAAATGATGGCTTCGTATATAATACAGGCAAATCCACAATATATGGAAACATTAATTTTTGAGGCGGGTATAAGACTACAGATTCCTGTATTAGAAAATATAGAACGACCAACAACATTGCCGCCGTGGAGACAATAACAATGAAGTTGTTTTATGAGGGAACTGACATTTACAATAAAATATCTTTAAATACATGTATATATAATTCTTATGGGGAACAACAATCGGATACTCTGCGAGTGGTGTTTAACGACGGAAATGATTTATGGGACAGATGGAAACCACAAAGAGGAGACAGAATAGCTGCCATATTAGGAACTTGTGATACTGGAGAAATGTGTATAACAAGTGTAAGACCTGAAAATGGCAAAATATGTTTACGAGCAAGTTCTGTACCTCAAAATCATAATAATAAATGTAATAAATCATGGCAAAATATTCGTTTTAAGCAACTTTGCGAGGAAATTTCGGTTAGACACGGGCTGGTATGTGATTTTTATGGTGTTCAAGATCAGGTATATGAGTATGTAAATCAACAAAATAAAGAAGATTTCATATTTTTGTCAGAGCGTTGCATATTAGAGGGATGTTCTTTTTTGGTATATAACAAAAAAATGATTGTATATAGTGAGTCATTTATTGAATCAACAGAGGCGGATATAACGTTGAAAATTAAAAATGACAAACATTTTGAGTACAAAGATGAATCAAATGATGTTTATAGTGTATGCATTGTCAAAAATGGAAGATTGACGGGGAAATATAGTGTGTCTAGTGTACCAGAAAAAGTATTGACAAAGGTAATTAATGTGAATATGTCAAGTCAGGCGGAAGCAGACAGATATGCGAAGAATTTACTGCGTTACGAAAATAAGAGAATGTCATCAGGAACGATTGATTATGATCGTTTTCTAGGTGGGTATGCAGCAGGAAGTGTTATTAATTTAGATACACCTGGAGTGAGTAGCTGGAATGTACCAGTTTTTTTAACACATGTGCGACATGATATGGTAAAGGCACGAACAAAACTTTTTTTCCGAAAAATATTGGAGGGATATTAATGAGTGTGGTACAGAAGGGTATTGTGCTTACTTTAGAAGGTGAAACTGACAAGAATGGAAATCTTACAAAAGCAAAAGTACAATCTATGTCTGCCGAAGGAACATCAACAATGCCAATTACGATCCCGTGGTATCTCAGGGGAGAGATGGGAAAACTCGAAAAAGGTACAGAAATTGCGTTTGTGGTGTTTGATGATACTACTGGAATAATTGTATCTAGGATAGATGGAAACTGGGATGGGACAATTGAGGATAATGTTACCATTAAGGGTAATTTGAATGTCAGAAAAGATTTAAAACTTGGAGATAATATCTTATAATTCGGAGGTATTTGTGATGGCAATGGCTTATTGGAATGGTATGGTGTGGGAATGCAATCCAAGCGTTATTACCTACCTAGAATCATTGTCAACAGCATATTCAATAAAAACAGATACAAATGCAGATAAGGAAGGAAATGCGCCAACAGAACAGGTGGCGTTGTCTGATGAGGAAATATCATTATCGACAACATATCGTATTGAGACTGGGACAAATAATATCAGAGAGATTATTGACCAATGGAAATCAATGATAGGTTTGGCGTCCCCGCTAATTATAGGAAGTGAATTATTTGGACCAGACAATGTTCAATTGCAAAGTGTATCTGTGGGAAGTATTTCAATACGTCCAGATGGTACATTTACAGCAGCAACGCTTTCCTTTAAATTTAAAGAATTTAAGGAAACTGTGACGGAAATTAAAAGCAAGGCAGTTACAGGATCTAAAAACAGCACAAATACTGTCAGTGCTGTTTTTGTCAAACCAAGTAAAGCTGATAAAGCTGCAAGAAAAAGGCCAAGGGGATATATTAAGCGTGAATAAAAAAGGAGATATTGGAATATGCGAGCGAATGGAAACGGATTGCCTATGCAGTGTGTAGCAAATTTGGTGCGTATTGTTAGAGGTGAGTGTGTATATGATAGAATAAAAGGTATTGACTCGACTCTGATTGATAAACCAGAACCAATAGCAAAACCGTTACTAATAACTGATGTAAGATGGCTTATAAAAACTTATGAGCCAAGAGTTAATGTAAATGAAATAGATTTAATAGGGTTGCTCGCACGGGAAGGAAACTTTCGGCTCAACATTAATACTGTTGTGAAAGGATAGAGGGGTATGTCTGAGCTAACATTTCTAGAAACAAATTCAGAGAAAATTTATAATACAGTGATAACCTCGTTGGAAAAATCGGTAGGTGAGCCTCTATACCCAGGAGATGAGAGACGGATATTCGGAGATGCCCTTGTGGCTGTCGTATTAGCTATTTATAGTAAGGCTAATGATGCGTGTAAACAGAAAATGTTAAAATATGCAAGAGGAGCGGTATTGGATGCATTAGGGGAAAGATATGCGTGTCATCGTATTTCGCCAGTATCAGCGAAAACAATATTCCGTTTTTCACTTGATTCCGCGATTACTACAAATATTATTATCCCTGAAGGAACAAGGGCAACGCCTGATAACGAAGTGTACTTTCGGACAACAGAGTTAGCGGTATTGCAGGCGGGTGCAGTATTCGTAGATATTCCGGCAGAATGTACTATTGTGGGTGAAGCATATAATGGATATTTAGTAGGAGACATCAATAGACTGGTTGACCTAATTCCTTTTATAGATTCAGTAAAAAATATTACTGTTACATATGATGGCAATGATGGTGAACCATATCCGGAAGAGGACGGCGGGATTGGCGACGAACATTATCGTGGAAGAATTAGACTTGCACCTACAGCTTTGTCTGTGGCGGGACCAAGAGATGCCTACGAGTATCACGCGAAATCTGCTGATGCATCTATTGCTGATGTTGCAATAATATCAAGTGTTCAAAGAATAAGTAAGATAATAAATGTTAGAGAAGGTCATGCTTACATTGGTGGAACAGGTTATGATCCTGCGTCGGTGGTTATTGAAGGTGCAGAATGGGGAATTGACTATCATGTAGTATACGAGGATGAAATATTAAAAATAGAAATATCTCCAGAAGGCGTGTTACAACAGAATGGGCAACTTAATGTGTCTATTAAACGAGATATGGCGGGAGTTGTTCTGATAGTTCCAATTTTATATGGTGGGAAAATACCAGGAGACGATATTATTGAGAAGGTTTATAATGCTTGCAATGCAGATGATGTGCGTCCAATGACAGATTTAGTGATTGTGCAACCACCAACTGCGGTACAATATGATATTCATATAAAATATTATACTACTGTAGATGAAGAGTTTGATTGTATTGAGGCAATTGAAGGAAAAAACGGAGCGATTGATAAATATAAAGAGTGGCAAGGAACAAAAATGGGAAGAGCAATAAATCCAGATAAGCTTCGTTCTTTCTGTCTTTCGCCTAAAAGTGGTATTGGATGTACAAGAATTGAAGTTATATCACCCGTATATAAGGAACTTAACAATACACAGATAGCTTCACTTCATACGTTAACAGTGTCTCATGTGGTAGAGAGGGATTGATAATATGGACTTGACGACAATGGACTTTGTTAAGATGCTACCATTTTTTATGCAGACAGATGACGCTGATATTGGACTAGCAGGAGCAGTAGATATAATATCGGAGGAAATATATTCTAAAATTATTTTGTTCACAACATGGGATAAAATAGATGTTCTGTCTTCTGACGAATTGGATGAACTGGCAGAAGAATTGCATATAAGTTGGTATGAAAAAACATCTGCAATTGATATACGACGAAGCATCATAAAAGAATCCGATCTTGTACATGCAAAACTAGGTACAAACTGGGCTGCAAAACAGGTGATTAATAAATATTTTGGAGAAGGAGAAATAGTAGACTGGTATACCTATGGTGGAGAACCAGGACATTTCAAGGTTCAAACTTTAAATCAGAGTATTTTAAAAGAGAAGTATGAGCAATTTATATCCATATTAGACAAAGTAAAAAGAAAAAGTGCACAGATGGATTCGATTGAACTAATAATGGATGGTCTGATAGAAGGAAAAACATATTTGGCAACCACAAACAGTGAGCTAATAACTACACATGTAAGGAGGTGAGAACGGTGGCTTTTCAGGACTATTTGACTGTGGAGGGAGAAAGGATGCTTGCAAAGGCAGTCGCAGGAAATAAAATTAGATTTACGAAGCTGGTGATGGGGTCTGGCGAGATTGCAAATGGTTTCTCTGAAAAAAATGTAAAACAGGTGATAGCTCCTGAACATGTAATTGATATTGGTGGAGTTTTGTTAAACGGAAATGATTCTGTGCTTGTAGTTGCAGTATTTACAAATGCAGAGATTTCTAAAGGGTTCTATTTCAGGGAAAAGGCTATTTTTATTTCTGATGGAACAGAAGAGGTTTTGGCCATTTATGGAAATTCCAGAGAACAAGCTGAGTACATTGATACATCATCATTTACTATTATTGAAAAACGCATACGGTCCATCATAAAGCTTACGCAGTCAGAACTTAGTAATATTGTATTGTCAAGTGCTATTTGTGCAGTGGCTCCAATAATAACAGGAAATAAGATAGATGATTTTATTGGCACATCAAAAGTGGATATCATAGAAGTTGGACAAGTGCTGATAGCCAACAAGGAGGTATATACTTACATTGGAGATGATCCTCATAATATAGATTGTTATTATAGTTGTGGTAGACCGAAATATGATTTAGCTGACGTTAGAAAGGCTTTTGAGAAAGTTTTCAATTTCCAAGGGCAAGTTGAGATAGAAGGATTTAATGTAGCTATGCCTTTTTATAATATATTTACTTTCCTAAATGGGAGCTACAATGATTATAGTACAGTCAAAATGGCTGAATATGACAATGCATTTAAGATTGCAGAAAGTTTTTATATGAAGTTTAACCTTGCGCTTGGCAGCGCGCAAGATTATTCTAGTGGGACAGTTGGATATACTCAGAATAAGTTTGATATTGAACCTGCATTTAATTATGTATTTAACAGGAAGATTGTGGAATCATTTGCTTCATTATCATCTGTAGAAATACAAAAGGCGATCAACACCCAATGGACAGGAGAAGCATCAGATAATCCATTTGCGCTGACCCCAGAAGAAATACAAAAAGCAATCAATACTCAATGGACAGGAGAGACATCTACGAATCCATTTGCAATAACGGCATTACAAATATCGAACATAGTAAATAATAATTGAGGAGGAACGAATATGAATGAGGAATTAATGAAATTTTTAGATACAGTAGGGCTAACACAGTTATGGAATGAGATAACCGCAGCATTTGTAAAGAAGGCAGAGGGAATGGGATTGTCTGCAAATGATTTTACAGATGATCTAAAAGCTAAATTGTCTGCAATTAATGTCAAAGACATTAAAGTGAATGGTGAGAAGGTTCAAGCAGATAATGAAGGGGTAGTCTCTCTTACAATTCCAGAAGGTGCACTTGCAAGAAAAGATAAGGTGACAGTGGATGA
This sequence comes from Lachnospiraceae bacterium, assembly GCA_949383255.1. GTDB lineage: Bacteria > Bacillota > Clostridia > Lachnospirales > Lachnospiraceae > COE1. Next base: position 22,552 of record CASJPF010000048.1, read on the forward strand.
CCTTGCAGATGCGTTGCTTGCTGTGTTGAGTGGAAAAGCAAACAGTGCGACAAGTCTTGCAGGATATGGAATTGCTGATGCATATACCAGAGAACAGACAGACAATGCCATTAAGACAGCCGTTGCAAGAGTCTATAAAATACAAGGAAGCATTATGTTTGAGAATCTGCCAATTGAAGGAATGGCAGCAGGTGATGTCTATAACATTTCACAGGAGTTTACGACAGACAATCGATTTGTTGAAGGCACAGGGCACAAGTATCCTGCTGGTACAAACGTATGTTGGACAGATACTGGATGGGATGCAATGGCAGGCGTATATGATTTTAGCGGTTTTGTGAAAAAGGAAGCATTAGTGGCTATTACACCTGAAGAGATTGCGGCAATCTGTATTTAAAATGCAGATGCCGTTATGGCATTGTTATGAGGAGGTGAAGCGCAATTGGAAGAAAAAATAAAAATTTTTGATTCTAAAAGCCTGAATGCCTTATGGGACAGGATAAAAGAAAAGTTTGTTCCAGCAGGAAATGCTGGAATAGGAACTGTGGAAAAAGAGGGGTTTACAAAGCTGTATACAGGAACTGGTACAAATACAGATGGTGCAATGACACAAAAGGCGGTAACGGAAACATTCACTAACCTTGAAAATACAGCTAGTACAGCTTTTTGTACAGTTTTCACTAAGCTATAGGAGGTATTGGTATGTTAAACGAGATTTGGGTAACAGTGTTTACCCTTATAAAATCCATTGTAGGAGATGTAGATGTAAAAAACAAAGGCACCCTTCAGAAACAAATAGATGATTGTTTTACATCTGCCAGTAACGGAAAAGAATTGGTTGCAAACGCCGTCACTGGCAAAGGGGTTCCAACATCAAAATCAGATTCGTTTGCAACAATGGCAGCAAATATAGGAAATATTAAGACAAGTCCAAGGCTACAGGCAAAGAATGCAGCTCTAAGTACAACAGCGCAGACGATAAAACCGGATACAGGATACGATGGGCTGTCACAAGTGTCCGTTCCTGCCGTGTCTGGAACAGCAGGGGTAGGAGATGTGATCTCAGGAAAGACTTTTAGTAGTGGTTCTGCTGGTATAAGCAAGACTGGCACAATACCAAACAAAGGAGCATGGACGGGGACAGTTGCAGCAGCATCTAAGACCACCATACCAGCAGGATTCCACAATGGAAGTGGTTATATACAATGTAATGATAAAGGATATAACCAAGGTGTAATAGATGCAGATAATAGAGTAAATGTAAATAGTGCCAATTATAAAGGTGGATACAATGCAGGGCTAAGTGCAGCCGATGGGCGAGTGAATACAAATAGTGCCAATTACAAGGGTGGGTATAATGCTGGAATGAGTGCCGCTGATGGCCGAATAAACACAGATAGTGCCAACTATAAAGGTGGCTATAACGCAGGGGTAAGTGCCACCAAAAAAGGAACAGCAGGCGCGGGAGACGTGCTATCTGGAAAGACATTTACAAATAGTAGCAGTGTAAATACAAGTGGAACAATGCCCAATAAAGGGAACACAACACAAGATGCGGGAGCAACCACACAAGATGATACCTATACATATTTGTCGATTCCTGCTAATGGGTTTTACAACACCAATAGTAAAATTAGGACAAAAAATAGTAATTTATCACAAAAACTTCAAGTTCCAAATTGTTTCTGGCTATCTGTAACAGGATCTGGAAATTCTGGTAATGGTACATCTGTAACAGGATCTGGTGGTATATGGTTAGACCTCACAAATGTCAATAAATTAAGTTTTTCGGATATAAGTGTTAGTGGTTCCCCTAGCACACATTCTATAGATTTAAAACCTAAATATGAAGGGCATTCTAGTAACGCTGAAACTGCTGTACGTAGTGTTATCATGAATAATGGATCGACTGCTGAACTTGATGTTAGTGATTTAACTGGAGTTTATTATCTTGTAATTATAGCCAGCGCAAAACCAAGTAGTGGTTATAAAACATATAAAATAAGTGCAAAATGTACAGTGTCTTAAGGAGTAGTTGCTTAAATATTTCATTATAGAGAGTATCAAGTTTACGTTAGCACCTTCATGAAACATTTAAACAATATATTTTACGCAATTCCGTATGCTGCATATCGATACAAACACGAATATTTAAAAGTTATTGTGGCGTCAGGAGGAACATCTGTATATACTTTTATCCATGCACTTGAGTGAGGTTCCTCATTTCCTGCACTATAACCATGACTAAATGATACAGTTCCTTTATTACAGGAGGCGCTTCCTTCTTGTGTATAACCAGTTGAAAAATCTGCTGAAAAAAGAACCAAAATTTTATATGATTTAGTAGTTTTGAAAGTTTTAGTTGTATTAGTATCTGCTGAAACAGAACCACCACTGCCTTTCGCAATTGATTCAATGTTTGAACTTAAATTACTATTTATTGGCTTAGATGATTATAGAAAGGAAACTTAAATGAGCGAAATCTATATTGAACAAATATCCACAGAGAGAGCAGTCTACTTTGAAAATGAGTATTTAGGTGAAATTCCAGCCGGATATTATAATTGTTTCCAAAGAGAGATATTGAATATTGAGAAGTCAAAGAATTTAAAGATTTTAAGAAAGGCAGGTTTTATATAATGAAATATCAAGTTATTATTGTTCTCGACGAATCCAGAAACAAAAGTTACTATTATGCTTATGTTGCTGAAAACGGCAATATCGAGTGTGAAGAACTGCCACCCTATGCAGATATTAATAAAGCACATGCTTGTTATTGGAACGGGAAAAAGTGGGTGTTTGATCCTGAAAAATATGCTGAGATCGAGGCTATCCAGATAGCTGAAAAAGAGGCGACAGAAAAAGCGGAGACAGAAGCAAGAGCAGTTCCAACGAGTGCAGAGTTGGCAATAGCAGTTATGGAGCTTGGAGACAATGTAAGTTTGCTTATGGATGCTGTGTCAGAATTAGCCAATGAAGTCGCAGCAATGAAGGGAGGTGAATAAATATATGGCAAGGTTTTATTACAAACGTATTATAGCAGGACTTATGACTATTGAACAGGTTCCAGCATTATGGCGTGCACAGGTACATGCAATGTTAGAAGCAGAATAAGAAAAGAATAAAAAGAACAGATGTAGAAACTGTTCGTATATTCCTGTTTATTGGGTATGCGGGCAGTTTTTATTATGTGTGGAAAGGAAAAGCATGAAGTTAAAGGTTTTATCAATTATTGGAGTTATTGGGAGTCTTATATCATCTCTGTTTGGTGGTTTTGATGCTGCGCTTGTCACATTACTAATCTTTATGGGAATTGACTATATAACAGGTTTGATTGTGGCAGGAGTATTTCATGCAAGTAAAAAAACCCAGAATGGTGCACTGGAAAGTCGTGCTGGGTGGAAAGGTTTATGCCGTAAGGGTGTTACATTGCTAACTGTTCTTGTTGCCTGCCGTCTTGACCTTATTATGGGTTCTAATTTTATCAGGGATGCAGTGGTGATTGCTTTTATCGCAAATGAGACAATCAGCATTATTGAAAATGCAGGTTTGATGGGAGTACCCATTCCATCAGTTATTGTGAGATCAATTGAAGTGTTAAAACAAAAGTCGGAAAATGAGGGTGAAGAGAATGAATGAAGAAACGAGATTGGAAGTAATCAAGGCAATTGCATATGGTGAAGATGTAGAAGATATTGCCAATATGGCAGAAGTAGATACAGCAGAAATTGAAAAAATCAGAGATGATTATGCCAATGAGATTAACACTCGGCGAAAAGCTATGGAGGAAAAAGATGATGGTAAATAAAAAGGCAATACAGCTTTTAGAATATACTATGCTTCCTGTGAATGGAAGCGATATATCCTATTACCAAGGGGATATTGATTTTGAAATTATGAAGGCGGCTGGTATAAAAGTGATCATTATTAGGGCAGGGTATGGCTCTACAGTGGACAAGCGTTTTATCAGTTATATCAATGGAGCGATAAAGGCGGGGCTTGCAATTGGTGTATATTGGTTTATCTATGCACGAGATATTGCGGGTGTTATTAATAATGCAGAAAAATGTTTGGAGGTAATTTCGCCCTACAAAGAGTATATTGTATGTGGGGTATGGGCTGACTGGGAATATGACAGTGATAGATATGCAGGTATACTAACCCCAGGTACGCGGTCTAGCATGGTAGATACTTTCAATCAGACTATTGAGGCTGATGGGTATGAGTCGGGAATTTATTCCAATCAAGACTATATCCAGTCAGGGAAGTTTAAACCACAGCTTATATTAAAGTATCCTCTTTGGTTTGCGAAGTACTCTTCAAGCATTGGTAACTATGCAAGTAAAGGAAAACATAGTAGACCATATTTGTGGCAATATAGTTCTTCGGGAAATGGATCTATATATGGGGTAACTTCAAAACTGATTGATTTAAATAGAGTTTATATTGACATAGAATCTAAATCAGCAATTGCACCTGTAGATGAAGTATCTCAAGATCCAGATAAAATTAAAGCATCCGATAATCCATATCCAGAACCAACACGAACGATATACTACATTCCAGGTAAATCCATCATGTATGGAGATGATGTAAAGTGGGTGCAATGGCACTTGTGGCGATTTGGACTCTTTCTAGATGGAAACGAGAAGCCTGATGCAGCACAGATAGACGGTAAGTGGGGACCAGCATCGGACAAGGCACTTAACATAGCACAAGAAGTACTAAAATTAATTCCAGATAAAAAGTGCGGACCGAAAACAAGATCGATATTTAAACAGATATGATAATCATCTGAACAAAAATTTGCTAAGTAATATATTCTGATTATTCAGAAATTTTAAAGACCTGGTGTTACAAACTAATTAGAAGTAACATCAGGTCTTTTTTTGTTGTGATATTGAAATATATAAAGTGATTAATTTATGCTATGCTTTGTTTACGTCATTTTTGTGAAAAGTTTTATGGATTATATATTAGTAAGAAAAAGCTTATTTTGTACTATATATAAATAGTGTCTGCTGATTAGGTTTAAAACACTTGATTTTATCGACTTTTACCG
>CASJPF010000049.1 GCA_949383255.1 Lachnospiraceae bacterium
TTACTGATTTTGGTGTCTCTTTAAATGTGTCAGATTCTGACACATTTTTTACTATGTTTTCTTGAATACGCTCTTGTCCTTTTATTGGTCTGCTGCCTGTCAGCCTTTTTATATCTTCCTCTGTGAATCTGCCATTTACTGTTGATATCTGTACAAGCTGTCTCTGCTCCTCTGGCTCAAGCTTTGCTGCCTCATAGGCAAGCGATATTCCTATACTGCCATCTTTAAAGATACTCATCAACCAGGCATCTAGCTTTGTGCCAATTGTATTGTATATGGCAATCTGTGCTTCCGACACACCAAGGTAATCCGCCTCAAGTGTTCTTGCCCTTCCATCAAGCCCCTGTCTCTTTTTCAGCTTTGGGATAATCTCTTTTAACTGCATATGCTGCATAACCTTTTCCCAATCTGTCAGTTCACGCTGTGTACTGTTTGTCATGACCAGCAGCATCTTTTCTGTATCTTTGTCGATGTTTTCCATAATCACTGCAGGGATATGTTCAAACTCTGGGTGTCCCTCCTGTACAAGCTCCATGCAAGCTCTCACACGTCTATGTCCTGCAATTATTTTATAGGGAACAGACGATATCTCTGGAGGTTTTACAAGCAAGATATTTTGCTGTACTCCACCCATTGCAAAGATGCTATTCTTTAACTGCTCCATACTGCTGGACTCGTAAAAGTTCTCCTCATTGGGCTTTATATCAAATACACTTACTTTTTCTATCTTTTCTATGACTGCTGCATCTTCTCGACTTATCTCACTCATCATATCCATAATCGAAAAACCTTTCGCCATTACCTGCCAATCCTCCTCTCATATTCAGCAGCAAGATTTTTATATCCTCCTGCTGCTCCACACCTTGGTGAATGTACAGATATTGGCTCCCCAGCAAAAGTGCTTCGACTTACGACTTGTGTCCAATTTATTTTTGTTTCAAGTACTTTGCCGCAGAACTCCTCTAACAACTTTATCCCTTCGTCACAAAGCTGACTTTTTTTGTACTGTGTTACAAGACAGCCGATAAATTCCAGCTTAGGATTATAGTACTTTTTTACGTCTCTGATTTGTTCCAGTATTTCTCTGATTCCATCAAAAGCAAACTTGTCTATTGTGACAGGAATCATAACATCATCACTTGCCACAAGTGCATTGATGACAGAGATATTAATATCTGGTGCACAGTCAATGATGCAATATGTATATTTATTCTGAATCTGCTCTAATGACTCCCTTATACGTGACTGCTGCGGTTTTGTTGTATCCAGCAGCACTTGACGGTCTGCTTTGAGCAATGACATATTTGCTGGAACCACATCTATTAACGCAAATCTTATCCTTACAGATACCTCCATGATACCGGCTGTACCCAACAGCACATCTGACAAACTCTTTTTGTCGTAGTTGTGGCATTTCATGAACTTGCTTGTGTTTCCCTGCTTGTCACAGTCAATTAGCAGAACCCTGCTGCCACGCTGCATCAGCTCATACGCCATATTGATGCTTGTGACTGTTTTACCAACTCCGCCCTTTAAGTTAATAATGCTTATTGTCCTCATATCCGTTCCCTCCCAGTATTTCCTCTGCCTCCCGCTGTCACAGGAGGCTTATCATGGTTCTGTAATATATAAAATCCCTTTCAGGTATTCCAAAAGGCTCTTTATTCCAATACTTACTGTGCACAACCGTATTTTCTTATCAGCTCTGTTTCTGCCCAGCTTGTGTACTGATGCTGTTTCGTTAGTACAGCACTCACCAGATGCCCTTGTATGAGTTGTGCCGCTCTACGCCACAAATCTGCATTGGCAAGAGGGCGTCCCCGCGCTGTCTGAAAACCATTCTTCTGCCATTTATCAATATTTCCACTGTTAAATGCACCTGCAAGCACAGAGGAATCCGTATAAACTGTTATCTCTGCTGGATTGGTAAAATGCGCCAGCGCTGAACAGAAAGCATATAGATTTATTCGATTTACAGTTACATTCTGTTCCATGCCAAACGCACTACATGTAGCATCACCCTTTGATGTAAGTGCATATATCACATACACATATGCTGCCCTTCTGGCTTTCAAACTGGTCATATTATGTGTGATAAAAATATCAACATGCTTCATCCATGTGTTCCTCTCTTAAATGGCGTTTTGTTACAATCGGTAAATTTATCACAACTGTTTACATACTGCAAAATTTTGTTCTTTTTCGTCTCTGCTTTTATTGCCCGCACAGCTTCCTCTGGCCAGTGAAGCAGCATACACATGTCATTAATCCGATCCACTGTAGCGTCACAAATAGGCAGCTTTTCCAATTCAAAATTAGTTGTGATAATGCATAATTTACCTGCCTTATACCGTTCGTTAATTAATTCATGCAGCTTGTCTTTTCCCCAGTCTGTAATCTTAGAAACACCCAGGTCATCTAGTACAAGTAAATCTGTTTCAAAATATTTCCGCATATTCACTTTTGACAGTTCATCATTACTCTTACCGTCAAAAATTTTCCTTAAATCTGACAGATAATCCTCAACTTTTGTAAAGCGAGCAGCAAGATTATATCTGGTGCAGATACTGCCGCATATGGCATTGGCTATCATGGTTTTCCCGCTCCCCTTCGCTTCGGAATAGATGTACAGCCCTACATTTTCCTCCTGCCATTTGTAGAAATCATACACAAAACTTTCTACAATCTTTTTCAGCTTCAAAGGCAGCGTCTTATACGTCTCCCACGGGAACTTTTGAATGTCTAAATTTCTGTACTCTGCCACTATCCCTGAAATATCTTTGAGCATGGCTATTCTGCAATATGGACAGGGCATCACTGTGCCAATTTTCCCCTCTGCAGGCTTACGGGGATTTTGTGGGTACAAGTCTAAATATCCTATGTCTTTACAGTATTGACACCTGTAGGCTGGCGGCTTATAGCCTGCTACATAGGGTCTATATGCTTCCCATTTTCTGCGATATGCCTCCATAATCTCTGTCAAATCATACTCTGCCATATTTACTACCTCATTCCACGACTACTGAACGGTACAGCCGGCGGTATTCCTCCGATATGCCTCCTGTGTCTTTGCTCTCTGATGAACTTTTCTGATTCAGGTAACTCTCAAAATGCGACGGTCTAAAAAGTGTCTCTGGTCGGATATACTTGCAATATTCACTGTTATTGCGCCATTCCGTATATTTTTTATCTATGACTTTATAAAAATCGTCTACTGTAAATCCATCGTTTAACCTGGCATTAATCAGATCAGCCGTAGCTTTACTTTGATATTTGTAATTCGTGCCACATACCTGGTTGAAATAGTCAATGATCTGTTTAATTTCTTCTGGGTGGTTTTTCGGTTTCGACTTTGACTTCTTTTTTGGTGAATTATCTAAATCTGGTGCTAAACTATGTATGTCGTCGGGCTTGCCCGACAATATATTTTGATCTTCTCTGTTATAAGTCTCTTTATAAATCTCTTTATAAGTCTCTTTTTTATTATATATATTATTATATATATTATAGGAATTACCCGTTTGGGGAACTTCCATATTCCCCTTTGGGGAACTTCCAATTTCCCCTTTAGGGAAGTTCCAATTTCCCGCTTGGGAAACTTCCATATTCCCCTTTGGGGAACTTCCATTGCACCCATCATTATCCTGTACAAATGACTGTGCCAAGTTATTTTTCCATTCAGCAACTGTTTTGTTAATATTCTCTGTTATTGGTCGTATATGTGTCATTGGAACCCCATTAAAGTGATATTTTTTAACTTCTACAAGTCCCGCATCTGTCAGCTTTTTAATTGCACAGTCATATTGTTTTGGTGTTATCCTTATTTCCAGCATCCAGTCTTCCCTTCTCCTTGCAATCCAATAATGACCATCTTTATATATGCTCGTTCTAATATCATTATTTTCGTTTCCTGAGAACCAATACATAATTTGAGACAGCAGCGTTCCGGCTATCAGGTCGCCTGTGATATCGATATATGCATGTAACGTATGATTAAAGCTATGTGCAAAAAGATACTCAACCTTTGCATCAATTTCATTTTGGGTTAAACCTTTTCCCATAAGTAATACCTCCTATTTTCTATCTGTTTTGGACCACACTATATCAAGGGTATCCATTAAGTACCCCTTTTCACACTTTTAAATCTAATTCCATATACATGATAATCCCGTTCAAAATCTCTCACGCCCTCCTGATGGGCGATTGTATGGTGCATTCGACACAGACATATCTTTCTGTTCTCTGTATCGTCATAGTGCCGCCTATCGTGTCCCATGCCGATTGCGTCCCAATGATGTATCTCTCCAGCTCTGCCGCATATTGCACATTTCCTATGTTTGATACATTGATACAAATACGTGTCAATATCGTCAGTCCTGCCTGAAAGCCGTTCAGACGCGATTACACCATGTTCAAGGCAGAAATCTATAAGTGTATTGATAAAATCCCTTGCAACGCTCATGGAACAGTCTGAAAGAGAAAAATAATCGCAGCCCGTCTTTGTTATATATACATACTTCATAACTTCTTTTGTTTCTTCTGGTGTATATCCTGTATACCCTGATATGTCACGCAACGTTGCATAGATTTTTCTGCGCTGGTCAGATGATAAAGTACGCCCATCAAGCAACCGCAGGGAGACATTACTAATCTGCTTGTCCATTATCTCTGCTGCCAAGCCAGCATTTTCAAAATGGACCACAAGATCAGTACTACCATTATTGTCGCGTACTGCTGTTATCTTTCCATCTTCCATTATCTCACTTCCTTTGTGCTTTCTACGTGGCGCACAGGCTCCCACACCTGCACACCTTAACGGATACTACTGGAAGTTGTGATGCATATGCACCACGTACAAAGCACATATATTGCTTGTCCCACATGCCCCCTGCGCGGCACACAGGCATATTTCGTCCTGTGTCCGCTCCATATTGAAACAAAGTACAAGAGGCTACGACACACCAGTATATGTGCCGCGCAGGGGGCATGTATATATTTCTGTTGCTTAAACTATTGTAGACACTTCGTCTTTTTCTTTTTCTACATCTGGCTTGGTAATTCCACGCAGTCTGTTATAATACAATTCGACCCATGCTTCTGTAATGCGTTGTTCATACCCTTCTGTATACGTGACTGTACATGTATACTCCTTTTTTGCTCTTTTCGCCATGATATCACCTCCGTTTTATCCTTATGTGGCAATGGTTGTACAATATTATATATAATTTTTCCCATAGGACTTCTTTACAAAAGACTTACAAGTTTCATCTGTTTTTCTTGTCTTAATTCTGTTTCCCGCAACGCAACAGCCATAATGTGTTGGTGCATATGAATTTCCGCTTCGGATATAATGCTGCATAAAATTATTGCAGTATTCACAGTTCTTCGGCATATTTGCTTTGCCACCGCAGATATTCTGTAGTTCTTCTACCTGCGCCTTTAAAGATATGTTTTCTTGCTCCAGCTCCTTAACTTTGTCTGCTATCATTGTGTTCACCTCCTAATTTGTGATAGAATGAAGTATTATTATACATCTTTCTCTACATTCACCAACTTTTGATTGGTATATTTGTATATTATACCAACTTTTAATTGGTGTCAATATTTTTTAGGAGGTTTTGTTATGGAATTTAAAACACGTTTGAAAGAACTACGTAAAAATTCTCCGTATACCCAAAAAGATATAGCTGGAAAACTTGGAATATCAGTTAGTGCATATCAATATTACGAATCTGGAAAAAATGAGCCTAATATTGAGAATCTGAAAAAATTAGCTAATTTATTTAATGTAACATTGGATTATCTTACTTGTCGGGTAGATGAATAATCTCTCGAAGTATTCTCTGATTGATGTGAAACAAATCTTCTAATTTATCCCAATGTTTAATTTTTCCTAGCATTATTCCATATTCAATATTCTGATATGCAGTAAGGCTAATCTTTAAATATTCGGCTACTTGTTTCTGTGTCATGCCCGCCTTCTGGCGGGCTTCTTTCAGATTCTTTCTCATGCTCATACCTCATCAGTGGTTCCCTAGTTTATATATAATTTTTCCCATATGCTTTTCTGATAAAGGCTTTACAAGTCTCGTCTGTCCTTCTCGCCTTCATTCTGCGCCCTGCCGCACAATGCCCTGAACAAACTGGAGAATACTGCATCTCGACTTTGATGTAATGCTGAATAAAGTTTTTACAGTATTCACAGTTCATGGGTGCGCTTGCGTTTGTTCCACATATATTCTGTAATTCTTCTACCTGCGCCTTGAGTAATATGTTTTCCTGCTCTAGCTCTTTAACTTTGTCTGCTACCATTGTGTTTAATCTCCTTTCTATAGTGCAATTATCTTTCACGTGAAAGTTTCTTTCACTATTCATAGCTTGGATTATAGTGTAAAATTCTTTCACTGTCAAGTATTTTTTAGGAGGTTATTATGTTTGGTATACGTTTAAATGAAACTCGAAAATCTAAAGGTTTTACTGCTCAACAAATGGCTGATTCACTTTGTATTACGCTTCGTACTTATCGAAATTACGAAAGCGAACGAAGCTATCCAGATTTTGAAAAACTCATTAATATCGCCGATAAATTAGATGTATCTATTGACTATCTTCTTTGTCGTGATGAATTTCTCGCAAAAAACGCTGATGTACATTAAATAAATCTTCTAATTTATCCCACAATTTAACATTGCCCGTTGTCTGACCAGATTCCATAAACTTATAATATCTTTCACTTATGCCTAAGTATTCAGCTACTTGTTTCTGTGTCATGCCCGCTTTCTGGCGGGCTTCTTTCAGATTCTTTCTCATGCTCATACCTCATCAGTGGTTCCCTAGTTTATATATAATTTTTCCCATATGCTTTTCTGATAAAGGCTTTACAAGTCTCGTCTGTCCTTCTCGCCTTCATTCTGCGCCCTGCCGCACAATGCCCTGAACAAACTGGAGAATACTGCATCTCGACTTTGATGTAATGCTGAATAAAGTTTTTACAGTATTCACAGTTCATGGGTGCGCTTGCGTTTGTTCCACATATATTCTGTAGTTCTTCTACCTGCGCCTTGAGTAATATGTTTTCTTGCTCTAACTCCTTAACTTTGTCTGCTACCATTGGCTTACCTCCTGATTTATGGTAAAATAAAATATTAAATCTTTAACTTTAATATTATCACGTCATTTTGTTCGTGGTTTAATATTATCACGTCATTTTGTTCGTGTCAATATGACAGGAGGTATTTTTATGCAATTTTACGAAAAACTCAAAGAGCTTAGAATGTCGAAAGAACTAACTCAACATTATATGGCAGAACAGTTACAAATTAATGACCGTTCGTATCAAAATTATGAATATGGAAAACGGGAACCCGATATCAAATCTCTAATTTTATTATCTGTTATTTTAAATGTCTCTCTTGATGAACTGCTTTGTCGGAATGATTATTTGAAATCTCTCGAAGCTCCCGTTGATGGACATTAAATAAATCCTCCAACATATCCCACAAAGTAACATCACCAGTTCTTTGTCCTGCTTCAATATGTTGATAATATCTTTCATGAATGCCTAAATATTCAGCTATTTGCTTTTGTGTCATGCCCGCCTTCTGGCGGGCTTCTTTCAGGTTCTTCCTCATTCTCTTACCTCGTCCTTAATGTCTTATATTTAAGTCTTATAGTGGTTTCAACTTGTAATATGTTCTTTCATCTGTTATAATGCGGTCATGGGTATTACCATAACGGTAGGCGGTTAGCCCTCTGCGGAGGGACTGTGACCCTCCGATTACATAGAGCTTCGTGTATTGCACGGAAATATATGGACAAAAGAGGGTGATACGAATGATGACTATTGAAGGTCTGATAGGGGTAATTAGTCTTGTACTGACAGCTTTCGGATTAGGATATACAATCGGACGTGACAACACAAAAAAATAACCGCCCCAAGTTCCCCAACTTAGCGGTTATTTTTTAATTGCATAAAGTTGAACGGGCTGACCGTCTATCGGCAGTACCCTTCTTTATGTCTAATATATCACATAACCGCTCTGTTATCAATACTAAAATCACCAAGATTGTTTATAACAAATCAAGCATAATTTTGTGTCATGCCCGCTTTTGGCGGGCTTCTTTCAGATTCTTACGCATACTGCCTCCTTTTGTTATCCTGTCCTTACCAAACTTCTTCACATTCCTTTTTCGTGCATTGTATTGACAACATACGAATTTATGTTATAATATTTTCCGAAAGGAGTGTTTTCTATGGCAAACTTAAATATCCGTGTTGACGACACACTCAAAAAGCAAGCTGAAGCTATTTTTTCTGAACTTGGCATCAATCTTTCTGTTGCAACTACTATGTTCCTAAAACAAGTTGTGCGCTATAATGGTATTCCATTTGAACTTCGTATTGATCCATTTTATTCTGCTCAAAACCAAGCACGACTGCTGGCGGCAAAAGAGCGCATGGAACGTACTGGCGGCACTGTCCATGATCTGATTGAGGTAGATGACGATGATTAAATCATGGGACGACTTTGCCTGGGAAGATTATCTTTACTGGCAAACGCAGGATAAGAAAACGTTAAAACGCATCAACCAATTATTACAGGATATCGACCGAAACGGATATACAGGGATTGGAAAGCCCGAACCACTGAAAGATAACTTACAGGGTTACTGGAGCCGCCGAATTGATGATGTCAATCGCCTGATTTACCGAATTACAGATAACCGGATTGAGATTCTGCAATGCCGCTCTCATTATAGTGATAAATAACCTCTTGTGTCATGCCCGCCTTTTGGCGGGCTTCTTGCAAATTTTTTCTCATTTACGCTTTCCTCTTAATACATCTATAATTTACAAAACAACTTCTATTTTTTTCCAAAATACTATTCCATTTTACAAATTTGTAGTATACTGGACTTGTACTCAAATTTTTCCAGAAAGGAAGGTATTTTTAAATGCGGAAAAAACTATTAAAATCAACACTATTGACCCTATTGTTCAGTCTACTTTTTTCAATCAATGTCTTTGCTGCCGGACTTACACAAGACGCTGCAGGTATTCATTACCAAAACGATGACGGAACCTTTGTAAAGTCCTCCTGGGTGGAAATCTCCAACCTTTGGTTTCTCTTTGATGCAAACGGTGTCTGTGTAAATCCTGATGGAGCACTTGCACCTGACGACACTGACGGAAATTATCAAATTGTAACTTCTTACACTCCATTTACTACTACGGATACCGCCTTACTTAATCAGTACTTGACAAATGGTAGTGTAATAAATGTTAATGGTCAGTACTTCATGACTCCATCTGCTTCAACTGTTATCCGCAACGCAAATCGAATTGCGGACAAAACTGTACAACCAGTTTCAGAACAGCAGCTACAACCGCAGCCAGAGCCAACGCAGGAAACTGTTGTAGAAACGCCTCAACCGAAACAGGAAACTAAATATGTATGGTTGTCTGCTACAGGAAGCAAATATCATAGTTATGATCACTGCGGCAATATGAATCCCAAGAAAGCAACAAAAGTTACATTAGAGAAGGCTAAAAGCCTAGGCAAAACCGCATGTAAAAACTGCTGGTAATCTATAAAAAATTAATTTTGCGGCTGACTTTTGAAGTCAGCCATTTTTATTGCTACCTTGATAGTTGCCCACAATCACGATTTGTCAAATCCAAATTTTACTTTTTACAAACCTTTTCGTACTACCTTGTCTTTTTCCATGTTTCTTCTTATACTGTACTTATAGGCTGTGCCACCAGCCAAGTACGAAGGAAAGGAGTTTCTTATGAATAATGACCTTAACATCAAAACTTCAACTATTGTAAAAGTTGATCTATCATCATTTCCACCAGAAAAGCAAACTGAACTGAAGAAAAAGATTTTAGCAATAGCATCTGATGATTATATCACAGTAGGACATCCAGAAATTCTTACTGTGCATTGGGAGTATAAAGACTCCATTGAGAGCCTTTTTCCTGAACTTGCTCCATATCTGACTTATTCATAAAAGTTTGTATTGATACTTTTGAAAGTGCTGGATCGTAGTCCAATATGATCCGGCACTTCTTACCAATCTGAACCGTTTGAATCATATGAAACATTCCTACCAAAACATGCTCAAAATTTTCTTTTCTAATATGATATATAGAATATTTTTCCATTTTCTCAGCATCTATTTTTTCCTCGCAGTTATTTCCAACGCTGATATCTGTTCTGTTTTTGCACTCTTTCATTTCTTCAGCATTTTCTGCCAATTTCCTCACCCCCCTTTTGACAAACCTTTTCGTACTACCTTGTCTTTTTCCATATTTCTCTTTATACTATACTTACACGCTACACCAATAGCCGAGTACAAAAGAAAGGATACAATGAAATGGAACTTTTTCTATATTTAGTAATTGGCTGCATCGGATTTCTGGTAATATTTTTTATAATCATCTCCCCTAAACATAAGAATTATGATACACCCACTTATTATTACGAAGACAACAGTACTTCTTCATCACCCAAACTTTCTGCTACTGTTAGCAAAGATTTCCATGCGGAAGTCCAGAGATATTGTCGAACACATAATATGACCATTTCTGATCTCGTTAGGAAATCTGTAAATCAATATATGAGTCAAAATTAATTAAGCTTGAAACGATGATATAGAAAACTGCTGCCTCTGTGCTTTCACCGCATGGGCGGCAGTCTCTTTTTTGGGAAAAATGTTTTCATTGTATATTAACCTTTGTTTCCGCGTATTTTTATACGAGTTGATTTGTTGGTGCACAATTCTTTCCAGCCGTTTCCCTCATCTTGGTCAATCCCATACGGATAATATGCCTATACAATTCAGCATAGGGCTTATCATAAAAATCCTGCTGTTTCACAGCATCAATCTCACTTTTTACATCTATCGGAATTGACACCATTAATCTCTCCATTGTCTTTGCCATATTTTCTCCTTTCTAGTGTATCACTGATACACTTTTTCTTTACTTTGCATTATAGTACATCAGTGATACACTTGTCAATAGTAATTTATAAATTTGTCTTTACATCAGTGATACACTGATGTATAATAAACTCCGAGGTGATGAATATGCCAACAGAAAAACCACGATATTGTATAACTGTTGATGATGAAATGCTTAAAGAAATTGATGATTTCCGTTTCGGCAATCGCTACAACAGTCGCTCACAAGCAACCTTGGAGTTAATTCGATTAGGACTTCAAGCCTTAAAGGAGCAAAAAACAATGCAAGAAAATTCAGAAGAAGGGGAATAGCCTCTTCAAGCCTTATTTTAAAAAAGTTCATATTGACATATTGTATGAACCTATGTATGCACCTCTTTTCTATTTTGTCAGCATTGTTGTCATTTTTTTCGCCTTTTATGTTGTCTATGTGACTATTATATGTCACTTTGAAACCGTTGTCAACACTTTTTAGTTTTCTCCGTGACGTTTTTATTGACGCCTTGTTTTTAAAGTGTTATTCTTTTTTTATGGGGGTGAAAAAATGACTATTAACGAACGAGTTAAAGAAGTAAGAAAACTGGAAGAACTTACTATGGAAAGTTTTGGAAACAAACTTGGCGTTGGGCGAAGTGCTATCTCAAATATAGAAAATAACAAGCGAAATGTAACCGACCAAATGATTAAATCTATTTGTCGTGAATTTGGTTATAATGAAGAATGGTTACGTGATGGCATTGAACCAAAAAAGCCTGAAATCGATGAAGATATCGAATATGGCATGATTTGTGCTGATCTTGGTATCACTGACAGCCGCGCAAAACAACTAATTATGAATTATGGCAGATTTTCCCCTGAAGATAAAAAGCTTTTTTGGGAATATATAGATAGGTTATCGAACAATTTGTTTCAAGAACATAATAATTGTAACAATTAATAGAAATATGAGATATATTGAAAAAAATAAAAACCTTCTTTTTCTTAGATTAATAGAAACATGAGATGTATTGAAATAAATAGGCGTGAGGAAGAGGAGGCAGCATGGCAAAATTTTTATAAAATATAAATTACATAAAAAATAACTGCTCCTTAGCAGTTATTTTTTATGACTGTTGCCTTTATATCCGTTCTCTTTCTCTCAAAGCCCTGGCGAAACCATAAAGCATTCGGATACTTCGGATATTTTTTATCTGCCTGACTATCTTCATAAGCTCTTCAATAAGTTCCTCTTCTTCGTACTTCATAGATCCACTCCTCTCATATTTACTGTTTATGTTCCCTATGTATTAATGCTATCACACTACAGGTTGCAAAATCTACCCTCACGTTTTCATATCTTATTTTTCAGATAAACTTCGTTAGATACCTACAAAAAAAGAACCGTCATTTTTTTATAGTTTCTTGCATATTGCCAAATAATTCGTCATTTTCTTACAAGTACTATTATTTTCTTTTATTATGAAGTATAATGATACAGTCTTACATATTTTTCCATAATTTTAAGTTTAGAAACTAGGAGGTACTCGTTATGTGCAAAAATGGAAAATTTAAAAAACTTCATAACAAAATTACTCTTGTCTTACTAATTGGATTATTGGCTGCTAGTGGATTAATTGGCTGCGGTGACAAAAGCTCTCCCGCAAATACTTCTCCTACCTCAGAAATTGAATCTGAAATCTCAATGGTATCTAAGGAACTGCCAACGGAGTCTAATACAAGTTCTGAAATATCTGAATCTGAATCCACAGAACCAAACAATATAGAATCAACATTAGAAGCAAGTACGACACCGGAAACAACCACTGAATTAGAATCAAACTATGAAACAGAAACCCTTCAACAAATTGAAACAACAGAATTGTTTGAACAAGTGTATGTTCCATATGCAAACCGAGAAAAATCATTTGTTTTTAATGGAGTAAAAAGTTTTGTAGAAAATCTTGAATATAATATAAAAATTACGGAACCATCTGAAGATGATTTATGTTCTATCAAGATCATGGATACCACTGGAGATTACGTTTTTTTCCTTTTTCAGCCAATTAATGATATCGAAATAATTTCATTAGTAAGTTACTATTATGCTAAAACTAACTCCGAAGTTTCAATGGAAAATTATTCTATTGATGGCTTACCAAAATATGATAAGTTTAGAACACACATAATTGGCGAAAATGCTACTGAAGTATCAGGCACCGATGAGCAACGCAATTTCTTATTCAAAAAAGACTTATCCGAACCATTCAATGATTCCACAGAACTTATATCAGAGCATCGGACTGACGAAAAAATTATTGGAATTAGTAATAAGAATATATCTGATTTAAATGTAAAATTTTATAAAAATATTGAAAATGATACATCTGGAAGATGGCGACTTGCAGAGATATCAGAAGACGTAAACATTCAGAACTATATTTATTCTTACTACAAAGAGTATTTTAAAGATGATTCAGAATTCCATGTCATTGTTAATCATTCCAGAAAAATCACCACAAGCATCAATCCTGTCCATGAAGCACTATATGTTGTCGAACATAATTACGTAGAAGATGAAAAACATGATGCAAAATGATTGTGTGCCAAGCCCGTAATAAAAGAATATTATATACATACTGATAATGGAGACATTGAAAATTTAGAATCAACATTAGAATCAAGTATAGCATCAGAAACAACCACCGAACCTGAATCAGAATCAAGTATAGCATCAGAAACAACCACTGAACCTGAATCAGAATCAGAAATATTTTCAACCGAAGTCGAGCATCGAACTGGTGAGGAGATAATAGGCATTAGCGAAAAGGATATATCCGACATTTCTTTAGTGTATTATGATAAAGTAAAAAATGATGTAACTGGGAAGTGGCGGCTTGCTGTAATATCAGAAGATATAGATATTCAAGATTACATATTCTCTTACTATAAGAAATATTATAAGAATGATAGCGAAATACATGGCATTGTAAATCGTTACAAAAAAATTACAACAAGAATCAATTATTTTTATGGAATGCTGTTTGTTACCGAACTTACTTATGTAGATGGGGAAGAACACGACGCAAAACTTCTATTCTCTGGTACACCAATAAAGAGTTATATTGTTTACACGGATAATGGAGACATTGAAAAAGACGAAGAAAATTAGATAATAATATCTTATCAGAATACGAGATTATCAAAACAAAACCATTTTCGAGGGATATTATATAGAAGATATAATAAGAGACCCATACATATATTGTAAAAAATTAAGTTTATGTCTACCATGCTGTTTCTATAGGAATAATCTTTTCTCAAATATTACAAAAAGCGCTTCTCTCCCAGCCTGGCTTGCTTCTAAGGCTGATGAAGACGGTGTAAATTGTTCTAAGTTATTCCAAACTGCACTAATGGAACACTTGCATGTAAAACAGGCTAAGTGACGCGCTCCCATTACTTAAAAAGTGTTGGGAAATAATTTAAATCTATGAAAAAGCCTCGAAGTAATAAAACTTTCGAGACTTTTTTCATACTTTTTCTATGTCAATTTCTCATAATAGTTCTTTATTTTTTCCACTATTTTACTATCTTCTATGGAAATCCCCAATGTAATAATTGCTAATATATCATTTATACATCCAGCAACCGATTTAATAGTTGTAACATTTAAAATTACAAATATGTATATTGCCAATATAATTACTATTACAATAATAAAAATCACAATAAATCTTATATATCTTCTATATCTTTCTTTCCAAAATTGATTTTTATCTTTATTTCCCTTAAGAAAAATATAAACATTA
This sequence comes from Lachnospiraceae bacterium, assembly GCA_949383255.1. Classification (GTDB taxonomy): domain Bacteria; phylum Bacillota; class Clostridia; order Lachnospirales; family Lachnospiraceae; genus COE1. The sequence continues at coordinate 14,757 of CASJPF010000049.1, forward strand.
TTGAATATAACCCATAAGACATATGCTAATGCAACAATATTAATTATAAATACAATACTATTTTGTGTTGCATCACGTTCTGCATAGATTCTAAGAATAGTTAGCAAAATACATATTACAATAGTCAAAAACGTATTATTACTTTTCATAAACACCACTCGTTTTAAATACAATTTCTTTAATTCCTATAGCGCAACTAAGTAAGGGACTATATCTTCTATCTGTTGTTCTCTTATTTCAAATGCCTGAATCATTAACCTTTCTTTTGTTCTGTTCATCTTTATTTCCTCATAAAATATTTGCAAATATTTCTTATATTCAAATCAACATTATACAAAATAATATTTGTTCTCTTTTTTCCGATGCTTATGAGCATATCATCATTTGACAACAAAAATTCCCCGTTTTTCTCATCTCTGACCTTAAGCTTATGCATACTTCTTAATGATTCCGCTATTTTACGAGGACGTTTATGTTTATTGTCAAAAATATATGTCATCATAATACACCCTCCTTTTCCATATTATCTTTATACTGAATAAATAACTTTTTAAATTGTCTTATTTGAGTCTCATCAAAATTCCCAGACTCATAACTTCTTTCAAATTCTTTCGCAAATATTTTATCTTCCTCTCTAGCCAAATCTGTTTTCATTATTAATTTTAAAAGAGCTATAACTGTTGGTTTATCATATGTACTTATAAATATTTCCTTCAAAACCTCTCGTTGCTTTGTATACTTTACCTTAGTTTTCTCCGTTTCAGCAAGTTGCTTATCTAATCTTTTTGTATTAATAATACTTTTTTCACTCACTTCATTCTCCTAATATGCTTTAGTGTAAAAATAACATTACATCTTAGTTCCCCTAACCATACCGAAAATCCCTCAATAAAATAATGTTATATCTAATTGTATAAATTTATTGTCATATATTGTTAAAAGTAATTGTTTATTTATATAAATTATAAAATTTATTATATAAAATGTCAATATTTCTTGCTATTAACAAGAAATGAATTAATATTATAATTTCATACCCTATTTGCTAAAATATTGGATAATATTAATACGTATGTACAAACATTTATAGACTTCATACTACAGTTTGTGATATGATTTAATTACAATATTCACCAATATTTATAGGAGCACGAACATGCAATTAAAAATAGGTATCTATCCACGTAAATCCGTCTACAGGGACAACAGCGACTCTGTGGCGATCCAAGTTGAACTCTGCAAAGAATATGCTGCTATTGTATTTAAAGGTCAAGAGCTTGTTTTTAAGGTTTATGACAAGGATGAAGGTTTTAGCGGCAAAAATACAAAACGCCCTTCCTTCCAAGAACTGATGCGAGATGTTCGCAAAAACGAGCTTGATGTTGTCATGGTATACAAACTTGACCGCATTAGCCGAAATGTTCGAGAGTTCTCTGCAATGTATGAAACTTTTGAAGAACACGGAGTCGCTTTTGTATCTGTCAAGGAATCATTTGACACCTCCACACCCATCGGAAGAACAGTTATGTACATATTGGCGGCTTTTGCCCAATTAGAACGTGAAAACACATCAGAGCGCGTCTCAGATAATATGCTTGCCCTTGCAGAACAGGGACGATGGACAGGCGGTAATTGTCCCGCTGGCATGAAATCCATTCGGAAAAAACTCGGAAACAAGGAACATTCTTTTCTTGCTATAGATGATGAAACCATCTGGCGTGTAAAGCTATTATTTGAACTTTTGGGAAATGGTTATACAATCACAGGATTAGAACGCTATTGTAAAGATCATGGTATAAAAAGTCAAAGCGGCGCATTCTTAAATTCGTCACAAATCTATGCCATTGTGACTAACCCTGTCTATTGTCAAAATTCCCTTGAAGCATATTACTACTTTCAGGAGCTTGGTTGTAAGATGGTTTCCAAAGATCTTTTTGACGGCACACATGGATGTATCCGCTACGGCAAGACCAAGACTGGGAAGGAACGGCAAACCACACAGGAACATGCCAACTGGACAATTGCTGTAGGAATACATGACTACGTTGTTTCTTCCAATGTCTTTATTGCTGCGCAGAATCGCCTAGGAATCAACAAAACCTTTCGGACAGGGAAATATCCAACTGGTATTCTAAAAGGCGTTCTACGCTGCCGCTGCGGCGCCAAAATGACCACCCGAACCTATGAAAAAAATAAGATTCGTTTTTCTTATTATTTTTGTGACAAGCGTGTTCGACAAGGCAAAGAATATTGTGATTCCGAATATATACGTGTTGATACAATTGATGAATTATTTATAAAAGAATTAAAGAATATAAGAATCAATCCAAATTTTATAACACTACAGACTACGAATACAGAAGATGCTGATATCGCTTCTTTGCAGACTGAATTAAATACCTTGGACACACAGCTTGCAAACCTGGCAAAAGCACTTGCTGAGAATGCTTCCTCCCCTGCCGCCAAATACATTATTGCCCAGATGGAAGCACTGGACAAACAACAAGCATCGTTAAAAGCATCGCTCGCCCGTGCAGAAATTTTATCTGAAAATAAAAAAACTGCTGCTAGTAATATGCAGCAAATATATGATAATATCTGTTATCTAGTTGATAATCTTGACAATCTGTCGTATGCTGAAAAAAATGAATTGGTTAGAAAAACCGTTAAATCCTGCACATTACAAGACAAAAACCTGAGTATCACTTTCTGATACTCAGATTCTATTTTATATCTCTGTTGGCGTGCCAATCAATCCCATCATATCGTGTCCAAGGTGCTGGCGCTTGTAGCCAAAATCTCTGCCTACGCCGAAATCAGCCTCTGTCAAACACGGACTAAAAATTACTCCTGCTCCAAAATCCCCGCAATTTTCTTAATCATTTCATCTTCTTTCAGCCGAAATTTAATCTCCACTCTTCGGGAAGCCGACATGTCCACTTCCTGTATCGAATTTCCCGAATTATCCTTCTGATAAACTGGATTACTCCAGGACTTTCCATTGACAGTCAGAATCTTTTGCAGCTGCTCAATCTCCGTCTCGCTAAGTCCATTGTTTTTGTTCAGGCAGAAATCCGCCACTGCATTCGCACGCGCATAGGACAGCTCCATATTGCTCTGATAGCTTCCATCCGTATCCGTATGTCCCTCAATAATAATTTCAGCAATATAATCACGAAATTGATCTTGAAGCAGCACATCCAAATACCTCGGAATAATATTTTTTAGTGTCTCCTTACTTTCCGCTGTCAGTGAGGAACTGTTATAGCGAAAAAGTACATCCGAGGAAAAAGTAATGGAACCTGTCTGCGCATCCACTTTCATCGTAGAATTGCTAAAAGCCGACTGCAGCGCACCGATAATGTCTGTGCGAATACCGACAATATCCTGTAATTCCTGCTTTGTCGTTGTCAGTTCCTGTTTGGCATTTTCTATCTCTAAGTAAGCATTGTTCAATTCTTCCTGTGTCAGAGCTGCCTGTTCATAAGCCTGCTTTAATTCTGCCAAGGAAGACGCAAGATCCCCATTAGACTTCTCTAACTCTGCTTTAGAAAATTCCAAATCCGCGATTGTCGCATCCAACTCGCTTTGGGCTGCGCTGAGTTCCAGTCTTGTCCTATCGAGATCATTGGTTTTTTGTTTGTATATCGCAAGGGTAATCGCTATCAATAAAATAAATATCAGCAGAAGCGCTGCCATCATATCGGAATAAGACTGCCAGTAGCTGTGCTCCGCAAAGGCTTCTCTGTTTCTTCGTCTATTTTTCATACAAATTCCTCATCTGCTCAAATGTATATAACTGACTGCTCATCTCATCACACATATCTGCCAACATTTCCTTCTGCTCCTCAAGCCGTTCCGCAAAAAACTCCTGCCTATCCATAACACATGTAAGCGCCTCCTGCACATTGCGGTTTACTTCCACCAAAGTAGTAACCGCTTCCACCATTTCCGCGACATTAGCAGCGCTGACAGCCTGTGATTCTCCCGCACTTTTCAAAGTATTGCCAAGTTTCTTAAAATCCATATCCAAGGCAGACTGCATCTCTTCTGTAAATCTATCTACAATGCGCTCCACACCTGCTGTCTGTTCCATCGCATTGCCTTTCATCACTTCAAGTATTTGCCTTAGAGAACTTGCCATTCCCGCCTGATAAACAAGCATCGTAGCAGCGGTTTCTTCATCTTTCCCAGAAAATGGCTGCGTGGTTTGACGAAACACATCTAAAAATTCATCCAGCGTCTTATATGCATTGGACATAAGATTTCGGTAAATAATGTTAAACACCAATGAGAAGAAGATGCCATATACCGAAGTGTGAAAAGCCACTTTCATACCGGAAAGCAGAGACCCCACATTGTCAGAGATTGTAAAAATATCATCCCCGCTAAATGCACCGAGCCCCATAGACAGACCTAGAAATGTTCCCAAAATTCCTATACCTGTAAGTGTCCCTGAAACTCCAGAATTAAAAGAATTCATGCTTATCCGATCCAAAAGATCTTCATTGATATACGCTTCCAGATCGCAGAAAGAACCAGCGCCTCTCCTCGCCTTTGTACTATTTACCCGCAAACGATACTTATTGAACGCATCCTGCAAGTTTTTTTCCTCAAAAAACGCATCCTTATCTTTATAATTTGCCCAAAGATTCTTTTCCCCTGTCTTCTTATATTCCTTTTGCAGGAGCAGACTGACATCTTCTAGCTCACGCGTAACTCTGCTTAGTCTGCCAAAACTGATAGAGGAAATGACAAAAAGAATCCCAATAATAATTAGAAAGCCGATATTAATTATCAGATTTATAGAAGATTTCCACTCGCCTGTAAATACTCCGTTCAAATACAAAACAAAAACTACAACAATAACATACAAAAAAAATAGTACATAATACAACTTTCTTTTCATCCTTATTTCCGTCCTTTTCCTTTCGTACTTCGTATTTTATTTAGGAACTGTTCAGAAATTACTTGTGACAAGGAGGCCGTATAAATGTTCATATGCAAAGAGGAAAATCGCAGGCATAGCGGGCTATGTCAAGATTTTATGATGTAGCAGATGGACATTTAGACAAGTAATTGTTATGAGTAATTTATTAACAGTTCCTTAGTATTATTACATTTGCCCTCAAAATGATTCTTACAGTTTTTGTCTATTCGCAAAAATACTATCTTATATGTGAGTTTATCATACTTTTTAATGACTGACTATATAATGATATTTAATTTTTTATAAATATTTTGCACTTCGGATACTTTTTATTTTTCTAATGCTTTGATATCAAGAATCAAGAAGCAACTGGGACAAATCTTCCTGATAATTCCAGACTATATGAAGTACATTATCAGGATACACTACAATTTTTTCCAGAACGTTTGGCGCAATTTCATCTGTTAGTTTTTCTATCTCCGCACATTGATTCCAATGGTCTGTCGATTGGTTTCCCAAACTTTTATCTGCATTCAGATTCTTCAATTTTGCCTCAAGCTTTTCAATCTGTAAGGAAACCGCATCACGGTTCTTTACAATATCACGCTTCGCCTTGAGATATGTCGTTTTATCTAACTCCCCGAACGCAAATTTCTCATAAAGTCTCTGTATCGAACACTCAGATTTTGTTTGGGATTGTTTTAGCTGAAAAAGCATCTTTGCCATAACATTAACATCTTTTCTTTTATTTTGTTGTTTCTCTTCCCAGATATGACTGCTTTCTATAGCATAAAGCGCCTGCACACGCAGCTCCTTCAAAACTATTTTGATCAAATCACCTTCCAATATCGGTTCATTCATACAGAAATAAGCATCTGTAAAACGCGGCGTACTGCACATATAATATGGTTGCTTTGCATTTACCCGTTTCATAATATGACCACAGACACCACACCGCACTTTTTTATATAACATTGTACCTTTTCTGCTAGATATCGTTTTATTATGTTCCAAGTACTTCCGAAGCTGCTCCTTGGCAAGCTCAAATTCTTCCTTGGATACAATCTCTTGATGTGTGTTCTCCACAACAATCCAATCTTTCCGCTGTACACTTACAACGTGGTCTTTTCCCACTTTATCCCGCGTGCGTTTTCCATAAATCGTCCTACCCATATAACGCTCATCACGTAAAATTTTTATTATGGTATTCTCCGTCCAAAAATTATCTCTGCTGACACATGGCCATTCCGAACGGGAACAACCTGTTGCTCGCTTATACATCATAGGAGTTAATACCTGTTCTGCATTTAGTGTCCGCGCAATCTGCACCGGATGAATCCCATCTGCTGCCATTTTAAAAATCCAATGTACAACTTTTGCTGATTCTGGATCTACTTGAAGTTGGTTCTTATTCTTTTCCGCTTTTCTATATCCATATGGGGCAAACGGAGAAAGAAAATCTCCGCGCTTTGCCTTGAACTGTTTGGCGCTGCGCACTTTATATGACAGATCGCGGCTATAAAGATCGTACAAAAGTGTCTTGAACAGTGTGTCCAGACTGTCTACCTCTATTGCACGAACGCTATCCAATTTATCATTAATCGCAATAAAACGAACTCCTAAAAACGGAAACACACGCGAAATATAATTGCCCACAGTCAAATAATCTCGTCCAAATCGGGATAAATCCTTCACAATAACACAGTTGATCTGACCACATTTTATCTGTTCCAACATGGTTTTAAATGCAGGGCGCTCAAAATTTTTCCCACTCCAGCCATCATCACAAAATTCCAAAATATCCGCACCTGCAAATTCTGGCATTCTGCCAATGAAATCTTCTATAAAATGGCGCTGATTTTTTATACTGTTAGACTCAACCTTACCAAACTTTCGTATATCCGAATCTTCAGCAGAAATGCGAAGATATTTTGCAATAACAATATCATTTTCCATCACTGCGTTCCTGCCTGTTCCACAGACTGCACCAGATATCTATCATGATTCTGATACCTTAATTTCACAAAAATTTGATGGTCTGCGCCAATCTCTATGCGCGAGAGAAAAGTATGTGCCATCTCTTGTTCCAAATATTGAAAATCCCTCATCTGTTTTGCCATATTGTCTGTCAGTGCAAATTGTCTTTTCAATAAATCCCAAAGAATTTCAATCAATTTGGATTCCGGTATTGTCTTCAGTCGACAAGAACAAGGATCGAGCATATGAGAACGACACACATAGGAATACACTGCTTTGGTTCCTTTCTCTATCGCGCTTTTAAAACGTGTCATTCTGTGTCCACAGTCCGCGCAATAAACCAAACCTTTTAAACAATTTGGTGTGCTGGGTCGCTTCCCATAGCGTTCCAGATGCGATGCTTTATCGCACTCTGCCGCTTTCTGCACTTTTTCAAAAGTAACTTCATCAATTAGTGGTTCATGCGTATTTCTAACAATTGTCCATTTTGTTTGTGGCTGTAATTGCTGTTTCTTTCCCTCACAAAAAGACTGTCTTTTTCGTCCCTGCACCATATGTCCAAGATATACTTCATTCAAAAGAATATCTCGCACTACTTTTGGATTCCATTTAACATGAGCATAGCACTCCGTCTTTGCCTCCCCTTTTAGATAGTGATAACGAGCAGGGGAGGCAATGCCACGCCTGTTTAGATCTCTTGCAATCTGCGTATAGCTTATCCCTAAAATCCGTTGTCTAAAGATATCCTGTACAATAGGCGCCGTCTCTGCATTTGGTTGTATTTTGTGGGAATTATCTGCACTTTTCTGATAGCCATATGCCGCCCATGTGCCGGTAAATTCCCCCTTGCGCTGCATTAGGGCATAACTGGAACCAACCTTCATTGATATGTCTTTGCTGTATGCCTCATTGATAATATTTTTTAGCGGAATAATATAACCATCTGATTTCTGTGCTGCATTTAATGTGTCAAACTGATCGGAGATTGCCACAAACCGCACATCAAGAAATGGAAAAATCCTTTCTATGTAATTTCCTGCCTCTTTGTAGTTGCGTCCAAAGCGGGAGAGATCTTTCACCACAATACAATTTATCATTCCTTTTTTGATATCCTCCATCATTCGCGCAAACTCTGGTCTAAAAAAATCAGTCCCCGTCTTTCCATTGTCACAGTACAACCCGACAAACTCCATATCCGGCTGTACTTCTATATACGCTCTGACCAGCTCCTTTTGATTTTCAATTGTACCGCCCCCTGCTTTCCCACTGTTTTCCATAGAAAGCCGTACATACCCACATGCACGATAAACACGCTGTTTAGATATTTTTTGTACAGGCACTGAAACTACAGGGTTTTCTTTACGCTTTGTTCTTGCCATACTTCCTTACTCCATTTCAACAAATGTGTCCTATTTCCGTATCGGCAGCAGTCGATCCGCAAGCCAATAATATTCGTCCTGCCAGTTATAGACTATTTTTACTTGTCTGTGCTTATAAATTAGAATTTTTTCTATAAAACATACTACAACAGCCCGATCAAGCACTGTAAGATTTTGATACTCTTTGAACTGGTCTGTCCCCCCCTTCCTTTTCATGCTACTCTCTCTTATTTGCTCGATTTGTGTCCTGATTGCTTCTGCCTGTCCTTGTGCTTCCAAAAGAAGCACTGTGTAAGTCTTTTTAAGTCTCTGATATTCCTCTTGGTCAATCACGCCATCCGTCAGATTTTCATACAAGGAGCATAATAACTTCTGATAACGACCGATCTCTTCGCTCTTTTTATACAATCGTCCCTGATGCTTTTTCACACCTGCCTGCTGTAAAAGAGCTATTTGTGTCAGTTCCAGAATTTTTTCCATGTCAAGTACACTTTGCACCTGTCTTTTCACCGATTCCAGTATCATTTCCTCCAAAATACAATCCCTCAGACTATGAGAATAACATGTCTTTTCATTCTTGTGCGCCGCACAGACATAATAAATATATTTCTTTTTTCCAGATGGAACTGTCTTGCGCACCATCGCTGCACCACACTCTCCACAGTACACTATACCAGAAAATAACTCTACCGCAGGATTTCCAGGACTTGTACGCGTGTCCATTGCCAGCACCTTTTGAACAATCTCAAAATCATGTCGGTCTATAATCGCCTCGTGCGTTCCTCTTACAATATTCCATTCCTCACGCGATTTTAAAACCCGCCGCTTCACTTTAAAACTTGGTGTTGTAATTTTGCCCTGTTCCAGCACTCCTGTATAAATAGGATTTTTCAGGATTCGCAGAATTGTAGTCGCATTCCATGCAGATCGCTCATTGGTACCAAACGGTGTTGCAAAACGCAACCCTTGGGATTTTTTATAATCCAAAGGTGCCAGCATGCCGTCCTGATTGAGCCAATCCGCAATATCACCTGCACTGACTCCCTTTATTTTCCAACAAAAAATGTCACGTATCACATTCGCAGCAAATTCATCTATCAACAAATGGTTTTTATTTTCCGGGTCTTTTATATAACCATAGGCAGCAAAAGAGCCAGTAAAATCACCGCGCCTGCGTTTTGTCTCTAGCTGACTACGGATTTTTACCGATATATCCCGACAGTACGCCTCATTGATTAGATTTTTAAATGGAATTACAAGTTCATCAGATACCGTTCTTGTATTCATACTGTCATAATTATCGTTAATAGCGATAAAACGAACCCCCAAAAAAGGGAATATTCGCTCGATATATTCCCCTGCTTCCAGATAATTCCTACCAAAACGAGAAAGATCCTTCACTACAATACAGTTTATCCTTCCCATTTTTACATCCGCCATCATCTCCTGAAAAGCGGGACGATCAAAGCTAGAACCGGAAAAACCATCATCAATTTTCATGCCGCACGCAATAATTTCTGGGTGATGGCGAAAATATTCCCGAATCAGGTTTTTTTGCCCTGTAATGCTATTGCTTTCCTCCTTGTCACCATCTTCATGCGATAAGCGCAGATAACCATAAGCATTCCATTTTTCGGATGCATTTGATTGAGCAAAATTGTCTTCAAATTGATTCATAAGCGTGCTCCTGCTCACTACCCTATCCAATCAATTTTGGGAACGAACATAAGAGCACATCCTGTCCTCCAGTGTTGCGTCTGTATCGGAAAAACTGACTTTTACTGTATATTTGTCATAACAATAACAATATGGGTTCCCAATCTGGCGTATATAATCCAAAAGGCGCTCCTTTTTGGGTAGCGTAGTATCAACTTGCACATCTCTAATATCTTTTAGTGTATCGCGATCCACAGCGTCCAATTCAACCGCCTGCATGGCTTCTATATCAGTAGTAGTTAATGTTCGTAACTCCATAGATTTAAAAAGCTCCGCTTTTTTTAATTTTATGATTTTACAGTTTGTCCTTATGTATAGCAAACGGCAAAAATATTTGCTATTTCAATTGATGTACAACTACCTAAAGCTGCTCAACAACACTCTCTTTCCCCATTTTCCGAAACTGATATGCAGGAACAAAACAGGCAATCATAAAAGCACTGGCAGCAAAACCATAGTTGGTAACACTGTAACTTTAATATAAAAGAAAAATGCCTGCCCCAACACAGTGGTCAATATCTGTCCGCCAAACAGAATTGTTATCCCTAACGCCATCACAAATGCCCCACTAAGATACAGACAACCTTCTGTCACAAGCATTCTGCGCAACTGTTCGACAAAATAATATTTATTTAAAAAACACTCAAAAGACGCTTTTAAGTCGAATACTGAACGTAACAAAGGAGCACTATCCTCTGCTAAAACAGTTTCCTTAAGATACTGCTGTACCGCTTCCTCTGTACCGACAAACTGGTAAACAGAACTATCGTCAGTATGATTACCAAAATCGCAATCTGATTGCGCCTGCGGTTCGTTTTCATAAAACGCACTGTCAAAAGCCATAACGTATCCTGATTTTCAACCTTCACAATAACAATTCCTCCTCGTATACAAAGTGTTTGATATTTGTATCAGTGCAAGGCGGATGAAGGAGGCGATGCGGTGGCATCGTTGACTGACGACAACGCGGCAATGATGCAAATAGCGAGTGCTTGGTATATGAGGAATTAAAAAATGGTGTGCTAGAGTATAGCGAACAATTCAAAACATTATATAATCGTATAGTAGGTCATTTAAAAGTATGGTAAACTAAAGAAGTAAAATTTTATGGAGAGAACAAGAAAGAATGATTCAGAATAAGATTTTAATTGTAGAGGATGATAAAAAATTAAATGATGGAATTGCGCTGGCTTTGCAGAATGGTTCGATTTAGTCCTATTTTAGCAGAGTCATCATCATAATCCTGATAAGAAAACCCTGCTGCTATCGGTGAAAAGGCCTTTAATCCATATTTCTTTTGGTAATTGCCACTCTCATCTTCTATCTCATACTCTCCTATCATACCGCCAAGCACCGCAGAATACGCTTCATAATAATAGGAAAAATATTTATATTTCTCTTTGAGCTGCTCCTCTGTTATCTCTCCCGCTGTAATTTTTGCTGCAATATCATCAATATACTGTGTTGATTTGCTGTCGAACTCCCCGCCTCCACGCACTGCAGCATAGGCAAGCAGTGTAATCCAGTCAAGATGTATCTCCGATTCATATGATGCCACATCCATAAGGCACGCTTTTTTCAAAGCTTCTTTTGATGCGTTAAAATCAACCCACTTGATAAAATTGTCTCCTGTCTGGCTCACTTGCTGTTCCTGAAATTTGTTCTCGTACAACAAAATCCCTGCCGCCAGCATCAATGTCATCAGAATCAGACATGTCATCATTTTATTCTTCATATAATCACCATTCTATTCATATAATATCGGTTTATTATATGCGTTAAAAAATAGTGTTATGTGCGTTGCGTCTGTCAGCTTTCTGAAGGACACTTATAACTGTTTTAGAATTTTCCTCCCCCGCCGCCATGTGTCCTGTCAGAAGACGAAGTATGCGTAGTCAAACCGCCTGATGTATGAGTAAGGCTGACTGTAGACTGAATGCGGGCAAACCGCATAATTCCTGTGGCAATTAGCCCTATCACAAATCCTATTATTACAGCAATCAGAAGATCATCCACATGCAAAAACGACTCTATTGGAATATTGTCAATCTGTATTAGAAGCAGAATGACTTGAAAGGGCAGAAACAGAAAATAGAAAAGGCGTTGGAACAATAAAGAATGTGGAGCATGGTAATTGTTTTGCCCCATAGATAGTAGTATAATTTGACTATACGTTTTTATGGTTGTAAGCATTATGTAGCAGGTTGTCATGAAAAATAAACTGGGAAGATATGATAATGATAAAACTAGGGTATGCAGAAACAGATATAACACCCAAGATTCCGGTGCAGTTGGTTGGGTTTAATAGAACGGATAATACGTCTAGAGGGGTATTGAAACCATTATTTGCGCAAGTGTCGATATGGGAAAGTGGAAACCGCCACTGCTTGATTACAATTGATAGTATCGGATTTAAGAAGAAATTGGCTGATATATTGCGAATTAAAGTGAACAATATTTTGAAAATAAGGCTACCTTAACCCACTGGCTTTAGACGGTGGGTTAAGGCAGCCAAAAGCAGCGGTTTGTGCTATA
>CASJPF010000050.1 GCA_949383255.1 Lachnospiraceae bacterium
CTAGTTTTATTATATCAAAAAAAGCCGGCTTTTGCCGACTTTTTTGACAGTCTGAATGTGCGCCTTTTGGCGCACATTTTATTTTGTTAAAAGCATCATAATTTTATTGCTTCTCTCTATAAATTTTGTCATAGCTTCTGGCTGGAGTGGAGATTGCTGAATCAATGCCAAATCATAAAGTTGTTCGCAAATAATATCTATATTTTCACCCTCTTTGTGATCCAACACATAAGAAACCAATTGATTATTTGCATTGAGGATTAACGTTTCGCCTTCCTTGCCCATGCCACCCATATTCATACCCGGCATTGCATACATTTTCATCATGTCTTGCATTCTCCGGGACTCTTCTGATACTGTAATCATCGAAGCAATCTCTTCATTTTTGAGTTTCTCCAGCTTTACAGTAATATTTTCATTCTTGACAGCCTTCTTAAAAATCTCGGCAATCTCTTCGCTCTTCTTTGTGAGTTCTTCCTCATCCTCCTTGGAATTTTCTTCCTTAAAGGTATCTGTCAGGTCCGCGTCAATCCGTGCAAATTTAATTCCCTCATTCTTTGACTCCAACTGAGATACAAACGGCTGATCGATTTTATCTGGCAGCACGACAGCATCCATACCTGCCTTTTTGAACATATTGACATACTGGCTCTGCTGCACAAGATCTGTCACATAGTAGACAATCTTTTCTTTTTTCTCCTCTGTATTGTCCTCTGCTGTGTCGGTTTCGGCATCTACTACTTCTGCCTCCACTTTCTCGCCAGTCTCTGCATCTGTCACAGATGCTTTATTCTCTGCGTCATCTGGATCAACCTTCTTCACCTCAAGACACTCTGGAAGGGTCAGATATTTTCCATCAAGGTTCTTAAACAGAATATAATCTGTCATCTTCTCACAGAACTTGTCATCCTTTAAGCAGCCAAACTTAATAAACGGGCTAATGTCATCCCAATACTTCTCGTAGTTCTCTTTGTCTGTCTTGCACATTCCAGACAACTTGTCTGCAACTTTCTTGGTAATATATTCGCTTATCTTAGTTACAAATCCATCATTTTGCAGCGCACTTCTCGACACATTTAATGGTAAATCTGGACAGTCAATCACACCTTTTAACAGCAACAAAAATTCTGGAATAACCTCTTTGATATTGTCTGCGATAAACACCTGATTGTTATACAGCTTAATTGTTCCCTCAATGGACTCATACTCCATATTAATCTTAGGGAAATAGAGAATGCCCTTCATATTAAATGGGTAATCCATATTTAAGTGAATCCAGAACAAAGGTTCTTTGTAGTCAGAAAATACCTTGCGGTAAAATTCAATATACTCTTCCTTTGTGCAGTCATTTGGATGCTTTGCCCAAAGTGGATGTGTATCATTTAGAGGCACAGGACGCTTTTTAATCTTAAGCTTTGTCACCTTCTCTTTTGTTGGTTCTGCACCATCTTCACCTGGAATTTCTTTTTCCTCCTCCACTGTCTCTACAACCACGTCATCCTCTCTCTTATCATCAGGATTAATGGTCTCAAACTCCTCTGGTGCATTGGCTTTTTCAAGATAAATCTCATAAGGCATAAAAGAACAGTATTTTCTAATTACTTCCCGCGCCTTATATTCATTGCAGAACTCCAGACAATCCTCGTTGAGATACAATGTAATCTCTGTGCCGACCTCTGTTCTATTTCCATCGGTCATAGAAAACTCTGTGCCGCCATCGCACTCCCAATGCACTGGCACTGCATCTTTCTGATACGAAAGGGTATCGATGTGCACTTCGTCCGCCACCATAAACGCAGAGTAAAATCCAAGTCCAAAGTGCCCGATAATCTGATCATCATTTGCCTTGTCTTTATATTTTTCAATAAAATCCGTCGCCCCTGAAAAAGCAATCTGATTAATATACTCCTCCACTTCCGCAGCAGTCATACCAAGACCAGTATCAATAAATTTGAGTGTCTTCTCCTCAGGATTAACAATAATATGAATATCCTTCTTTACACCCGCAGGGTATTCATACTCTCCCATCATCTCCAGTTTCTTTAATTTGGTAATAGCATCACATCCATTTGAGATTAACTCTCTGTAAAAGATATCGTGATCAGAATACAACCACTTTTTAATAATCGGAAAAATATTTTCGCTGTTAATCGACAAGCTTCCGCGCTTTTCTGCCATAAAACTCACATTCCTTTCTTCTCTAATTCAAATGATTTAAAGTTACTTTATCTTGTCTGATAGATAGTTTAATACCCAAAATGATAAAAGTCAAGAACAAATTAGCACTCAATTTAATTGAGTGCTAATAATTCATATTTTGTTTATCTTTTCTTTATTTTTCCTTATGAAAATACTTGCTGATGCACTGCAAAGAAACTGCTTGTAGTCACCTCATTATCCTCAATAAACCCCACTGTTTCCCACAAATCCTCATTGAGACTTCTAGCTAATCCATCCACAAATCCAGAATACTCCTCGTTAAACACTTCTTTTCTGCGCTGCTCTACAATCTTAATTTTATTTCGATCTGTCTCCTCCCTGTCGAATGTGCTAATGCACTTGATAATATGATAACCATGTTCGGTCTCCACAATTCCACTAATCTCGTCTGTTCCAAGATTGAATGCAGCCTCCTCAAACTCTGCGTCCATCGTCCCCTTTCCAAAAGAATAAGACGAATTGCTGTCCTCGCTGTACTCTGTAATCAGCTGAGAAAATTCTGCACCTTCCTTCGCTTTTCTCAGCACTTCCTCAGCGCGCTGACGCGCCTTTTTCTTTGCTGCCTCAGGATAGGGCACATGCTCCCGGTTTTCATTGAGAGAATATGTTCTAATCAAAACATGTTGCACTGTGATTGTACGCGCCTCATCATCACTGATTTCTGGGTTAATATCCGCAATCAAATACTCATATACTTTTCCTGCCAGCGTATATTCTTCATACATAGTGTACAAAAGCTTTTTATCAATCTTTAACAGTTCCTGTTCCTTTTCATTTAGAGACGTGTAGTACAGTTCCGCTGCCTTTTGTGCCTTGTTGAGCTCCTCTTGTGTCAGACGAATCTCATACTTCGCGGCCAGAAGATTCATTGCCTTAATGCGGGCAATCCTTGCAAGTACCGTCTCCTTCAAATTTTCCTCAAGAGTCTCTCCCTCATAGGAAGTCTGCCAAATCTGACTCCCAAGCGCCTGCTCATACTGGTTTTTGGTATTGGTTAAATACACCATCACCTCCGCTAATCTGCAGGAAGTCTTGTCAATGCGAAATACCTCATCTCTGTTAAATCCTGTCGTCAACACAATTTTTGTTTTGCCGTGCTCATTAAGCAACATTCGGCACCCAACTACCAGAAAAACGACTGCCAACACTGCCGCTGACAATTTCACTCCATTTTTATGATGAAAAAAAATCATATAACCGCCTCTTGTATAATAAGTATGTATCACAATAGATTTCACTTCTTAAACTGTAGCAAATTTTCTGATACTCTGCAATATCATTTATTGTCAAAACATATCTTTTATATGATAATGTTGAATTTGCTATATTTTTTGGTAACAGTTCAGCCATGCAGAATGATTGTACAAATTGTATGCGAGCGTTTGCTCACTAAGGACAATTTATACAATGAATTCTATAGAGCAAACACACAGCATAAAATAAATCGCCAACAAAAGCCTAACATTATTCGTAAAAATATACATTCTGGCGACTTATGAATGGCATGGCTAAATTATAATATATTTGTAGAAAAAATTCGATTTATTCTATAGAATTATCAAATTATTTTTGCTATAATATTGAGGCAGGTAATTTCAAAACTTAGGAGTTGTGAAAAATAACTAATACATTATAGCTCCTTAATTGATACCTATAACAAATATCATGATTTATGGGGGAGCATCATGGTTTTTAGTAGTATTCCATTTATTTTTGTTTTTTTACCAGTATTTCTGGTTTTATATTATATAGTTCCCGCCAAATTCCGAAACTTTCTTTTATTTCTAGGAAGTTTGGTCTTTTACAGTTTCGGTGATCCTTCTTATCTATTCCTTATCATATGTTCCATTACAGTAAACTTTTTGCTTGGGCGGGGAATGGAGCGCTTTGAAGGAAGAAGCATGGAACGAACTTTGCTGTTGATTTTATCACTGTTGTATAATTTGGGCTTACTGCTATTTTTTAAATACACAAACTTTTTTATTGAAAATATTAATGCCGCCCTGCGGCTGTTGGATATCCGCTGGCGATTTTTTACACTCGATCTCACGCTGCCGCTGGGTATCAGTTTCTATACATTTCAGATTACATCCTATGTTATTGATGTATACCTTGGAAAAACAAAAGCTGATACTTCTTTTATCAGTCTTGGCGCATACTTGTGTATGTTTCCACAACTGATTGCAGGACCAATTGTCGTTTATTCTGATATCCGTGATGCATTAAAAGAAAGAAGAATTTCAGTATATGGATTTGACAGCGGACTAAAAACTTTTATTGTAGGGCTTGGCTACAAAGTAATTATTGCAAACCGCATTGGAACTTTGTGGAATGAAGTTTGTACGATTGGTTATGAGAGTATTTCCACCCCGCTTGCGTGGCTTGGCGCTTTTGCCTATTCTATGCAGCTTTATTTTGACTTTTGTGGCTACTCCTTGATGGCGGTTGGACTAGGAGAAATGCTTGGATTTCGCATGCCTGCAAATTTTCGTCATCCTTATATGGCACGCAGCGTCACAGAGTTCTGGCGCAGATGGCACATTACGCTTGGCGCATGGTTCCGAGAATATGTGTACATTCCGTTGGGCGGGAATCGCAAGGGAAACATTCGCACCATCTTTAATCTGTTGGCAGTATGGTTTTTGACTGGATTCTGGCATGGCGCAGCATGGAACTTTATTTTGTGGGGACTGTTTATCTTTGTACTGCAAATTATTGAAAAAAATATAACTTTAAGATGGCTTACTGCTGATAATATTTTTGCCAAGCTTATCTCGCACTGTTATATGTTTTTCTACATACTTGTTAGCTGGACAATTTTTGCAATTAGCGATTTTCAGCAACTTGGCGTTTATTTAAGAAAAATGTTTCCATTTTTTGACGCGGAAATCATTCTAAATTTTACTGATTTTACAAGACTTGCAACAGATTATGCTCCGCTGATTCTCGCAAGCATTCTTTTTGCAACAAATTATCCAGAGAAGCTCTTTAACAAAATCCGCAATAAGGGCATTGGTATTTTAATTGCATTGATTGTATTTTGGTGGTCTGTGTATTATCTATCTATTGGAATTAACAATCCGTTTTTGTACTTCCGCTACTAGAAAGATAACAGTTCAGCTTTTGGCTTCCTGTTACAAGCATCAAGCCATGAAAAATCACTTCGTGGTGGCTTGATGCTTCTCAATCTCAACACTGTTCCACGGACTTTGCAGCGAGTGCAAAGTCCTGAGCTCAACTGTTACTTAGAAAGGCGTCTTTTATATATGAAAAATCAAAAAAGCTATACTCTTTTATTTCTGATTGTGCTGTCCACTTGCCTGTTCAGCATTCTCGGGCATTACTGGAATATTCAATATTATCGTCAAACAGATCCTTATACGGCATCAGCCCCGCCTCTTACTACTGCAATGCGAGGGCTGCATGACAAACTGTACCTCTCAGACTTATCGAGTCTTAACACGGACTATGCGGTCAATAATCTAATTGCTTTGCCTGCCACTGCACAAGCCGAATCGACAGATGTTGCGCCGGACCCATTGGCAGATGTCACAGCCAATCTCGCTGAAGCACCCACACAGGGTAAACTGTTTGCCGCTGCTTCAGACAGCTTGCAGGAGGAGATACAAACTTATGAATTTACAACTGCAACAGAAGACTACTTTGCCGACGCCTGTTTTATTGGTGATTCCCGCACTGTGGGCATCAGTCAATACGCAGGGATAGAAAATGCAACCTTTTTGTGCAAGACTTCGCTGACGATTTACGACTACGAAAAGCCAAAACTAACATTTAATGATGAAAAAACATCCATCAAAGAGATTCTTACAGAAAATCAATTTGCTAAAATTTATCTTATGGTTGGCATTAACGAGTGTGGAACTGGAACCCCTGAAACTTTTTTTGAACGTTACCGTGATGTTGTAAATGATATTAGAAAGCTCCAACCCAACGCGTTAATCTTTATTCAGGGAAATCTTTTTGTCACCCAAACAAAGTCTGAGGAAAGTGACAGCATCAACAACGAAAACATTGCTGCCAGAAATGCACTGATTGCAACACTTGCAAATCAAAAGGATATATTTTATATTGATATTAACGAAAGTACCTTATGTGATGAAGGCGCACTGGTTTCCGATTATACATGGGATCAGGTACATATCAAAGCACAATACTATCCTGTCTGGAAAGATTATCTGCTGCAACATGCAATTATTAGAGATGACAAAGAGACAACAATCTCCTCGCCACCAGACAAAAAAACGCCACACGGTCTACGGATAGAAAACGAGTAGAGGAACTCTCCTCTACCCGTTTTTTCTTACTCGTATTTTATAACTGCTTCCAATTTCTGCTCTGTACTATCTAAATCAATTAAGATTATATCACCAACTTTTACTTTATCTGCAAGAATCAATCTCGCTGCTAGTGTTTCCACATTCTTTTGTATATACCGTTTGAGCGGTCTCGCCCCATACACAGGATCATAACTGTTATCGATAATAAAACGCTGCGCCCGCTCTGAAATCTCGATTACCAGTTCTTTGTCCGCAAGCCGTCTATTAATATCAGTAAGAATCAATCCAATAATACCGCCAATATTATCCTTTGTGAGCGGTTTAAACAGAATTGTCTCGTCTAATCTGTTAAGAAACTCCGGTCTAAAATGCGTTCTAAGCTCACCCATAACCATATTCTGTGCGGATTCTTTTATCTCTCCTTCGCTGTCAATTCCATCGAGTAAATACTGTGCGCCAATATTGGAAGTCATAATTAAAATCGTATTCTTAAAGTCTACTGTTCGCCCTTGTGAATCAGTTATTCGCCCATCATCTAGCACTTGTAAAAGAATGTTAAACACATCTGGATGCGCTTTTTCAACTTCATCAAACAAAACTACGCTGTATGGTTTTCTGCGCACTGCCTCTGTGAGCTGCCCACCTTCATCGTATCCCACATATCCGGGAGGCGCTCCAATGAGCCTTGACACAGAATGTTTCTCCATATATTCACTCATATCAATGCGAACCATATTGGATTCGTCATCAAACAAAGACGCAGCAAGTGCCTTTGCCAGTTCTGTCTTACCCACTCCTGTTGGTCCTAGAAATAGGAAAGAACCAATTGGCTTCTCCGGATCTTTAATGCCCGCTTTTGAGCGGATAATTGCCTCTGTCACTTTAGTGACACCCTCATCCTGTCCAATCACACGCTTGTGAAGTTCTGCGTCCAGATGCAAGGTTTTGTTTCGCTCACTTTCATTCAGCTTTGACACAGGAATCCCTGTCCACCGCGAGATAATCTTTGCAATTTCATCATCTGACACACTTTCATGTACTAGAGACATCTCTCTTGCATTCACTGCCTCTTCCTCACGTTCTAACTGTTTTTTTAGTTCGGGCAATTTCCCATAGCTTAACTCTGCCGCCTTCTCAAGATTACCTTCCCGCTGTGCAATCTGAATCTGATTATTTAATTCTTCTATATCTTCCCGCAGTTTTGACAGCTTCTCCACACACGCTTTCTCGTTGTCCCACTGCGCCTTGCGATTGTCAAACTCCGCCTTCTGCTCAGCAAGTTCCGCTTGCAGTGCTGTCAAACGCTCTGCACTGAGTCGGTCTTCCTCTTTTTTGAGCGCTGCAACCTCAATTTCCATCTGCATAATCCTTCTTTGCAGCTCGTCAAGCTCCGCTGGCAAAGAATCAAGTTCTGTCTTAATCATAGCACAAGCCTCATCCACCAAATCAATCGCTTTATCTGGCAAAAACCGATCTGTAATATACCGATTTGAGAGTACTGCAGCACTCACAAGAGCATTGTCCATAATCTTGACTCCATGAAACACCTCGTAGCGCTCTTTTAACCCTCTTAATATACTGATAGTATCCTCAACTGTAGGCTCTGATACCATAACAGGTTGAAAACGTCGCTCCAGCGCAGGATCCTTCTCAATATACTGTCTGTATTCATCCAGTGTCGTCGCTCCAATACAATGCAGTTCCCCGCGCGCAAGCATTGGTTTGAGCATGTTGCCCGCATCCATAGCGCCGTCTGTTTTACCGGCGCCCACAATCGTATGCAGCTCGTCAATAAACAAAATAATCTGTCCATCACTATTTTTTACATCTTCCAACACAGCTTTTAAGCGCTCTTCAAACTCACCTCTATATTTTGCACCTGCAACTAACGCTCCCATATCGAGGGAAAAAATCTTTTTGTCTTTTAATCCCTGTGGCACATCACCGCGTACAATACGCTGTGCGAGTCCTTCCACAACCGCCGTCTTTCCAACGCCAGGCTCCCCAATTAGCACAGGATTATTTTTGGTCTTTCTGGAGAGAATCCGAATAATATTCCGAATCTCATTGTCCCTTCCAATTACTGGGTCAAGCTTCTGGTTTCTTGCCTTCTCCACCAAATCCTGTCCATATTTCTCAAGCGTGTCATATGTTGCTTCAGGATTGTCGCTTGTGACCTTTTGATTTCCCCGCACTTCCGCAAGTACCCTCAAAAATCGTTCTCGCGTAATGCCATATTCTCTGAAAATCTCCTTCATTTCTTTGTTCGGATTTTGAATCATGGAGAGAAATAAATGCTCAACGGATACATATTCATCTCCCATGCGTTTCGCCTCATCCTCCGCACTAATCAACACCTTATTGAGATATTGCCCTATATAAGACTGTCCTCCCTGAACCTTTACACGTTTCTCAAGCGCTTTTTTCACTCTGTCAAGAAAATATTCCTTGTTAATCTCCATCTTCTCTATAAGCTTTAAGATAAGACTGTCCTCAATTGTAAGAAGCGCATAGAGCAAATGCTCCTGCTCAAGCTCCTGATTTCCATATTCCACAGCAAGTTTTTCGCACTGATTTACTGCTTCTAATGATTTCTGTGTAAACTTCTGAATATTCATAATTTTCCTCCTCTCATATCGCACATTTACTTTGCTATCTGTTCTATATATACTATAACACCATTTTTCATTTTGTCAATTTAGTTTATACATTTATTACCTTTTTTATTTCGTATTAAGAATTACTCTCATACTTTTTTAACAATTCAATAAATTTTCTCTTTTATTCTACCGATATTAATAAATATGTGGTAAAATAATTATAGTAGTCCACTGCACATAGCCAATGTATTTGACAGGACTATCTATCTCAGCCGGAGAAGGTTTCCACTTCTATAAGTAGTGGGTAAAATACAATTTTATCTCAGTGAAAGTATAATCTGCGACTGAGATAAGCCTCCGGCATGATTGCAGGCGTGCGAATCCGTAATCTGTCAGCAGAGCTGACTTGCACGCCGCAGCAAGAATGCCGATGGCATTCTTGAATCTATAAAACAATTCTTCCGAAAGATGGTGTTAAGATGATGGATGCAGCCACAGCATATTTTTTAAAAAAATATTACCCGCATGTCATCAAATGGTGGTTGGTGGTATATAATCCTGAAGCAGTCCGCATATGGCCCTCTAAGCAAGAGGAGGAGGAAGCACTTCGCATTGAGGCGGAGGAAGCTGAGCGCCTTGCGCTAGAAGGACCTGAGGAAATGGAGGTTCAAAACATGACTGATCCTTCCGCATTCAATGCGACAACTGGTTCTTACTCTGGATTGTATGGGCAGCAGCCTGTTGACGAAGATACACAGGCTGCTTTGCAGGCAATCTTGTATGCTTCCAGCAACCAAAGTTCAATCGATCTGCTCATAGCAGGCGGGCAACGCGGCGATGATGTAATCACTCCGCCCGAACAGGATGCGATTATTATGGAGGCAAATGAAATCTACGAACGTCTTCTGCGCGAAGCTGCAGAAGACGAAGCGCGAAAACAAGCTGAAATTGAAGAAATGCGCAGACAGGCTGAATTAACCTTCGCACAGTAAGAAACAATTTCTAAATCAAAAAGAAAGAATACCGTTTTGAGTATTCTTTCTTTTTGATTTCTTTATACTAATTGCATTTGTTCCTAAGCTCTTCCCATCTCCGGTCAATTTCTTCCTGAAATTGACCAATAAGTATCTCATTTTCTTTTTTGAACAAATGTTTAAATCGTCTTTGTGGTCTTAAAAACTCCTCAATAGGCAACTTGTTTTTTGGCTCATAATTTAAAATCCATCTTCCCTCTATCACTTCAAACATGGGCCAATAACAAGTATCTATTGCCAACTGGCAAATACGCATCATCTCACTAGATTCATACCCCCAGCCTCTTGGGCAAGGCGACATAACATTTAAGAACGCCGCTCCTGGTGTGTAGATTGCCTTCTGGGCTTTTGTATACAAATCCTTAAAATTTGATGTGAATGTACTTTGCCCCACATAAGGAATATGGTGTTCTGCCATAATTGCCGCAAGATCTTTTCTAACTTGTACCTTTCCTGCTGATACTTTTCCTGCAGGCGTTGTGGTCGTATCCGCATACTGTGGTGTCGCAGAGGACCGCTGTGTTCCTGTATTCATATAGGCACCATTGTCATAGCATACATAAACCATATCATGTCCGCGCTCCATAGCACCAGACAAAGACTGAAACCCAATATCATATGTACCGCCGTCGCCACCAAATGTAATAAATTTAAAGTTTTCCTGAATCTTTCCCTTTTTCTTCAACACATGATACGCAGTCTCCACTCCCGAAAGTGTCGCCCCCGCATTCTCAAACGCATTGTGTATATAACTGTCCTCATAAGCAGTGTACGGATACATAAAGGAAGACACCTCAAGACATCCTGTCGCATTTCCAATTACTGCCCTATCCCCCTCCTCAAGTGCCCGCAGCACTGTGCGCACTGCAATTGTACCACCGCAACCAGCACACATTCGATGCCCGGGGGCAAGACGTTCTGGTTTGCTCATAACTTCTTTAAAATTGTATGTTGTCTTCTCCATGCTCTCCTAGACCTCCTTTTGCTCTCTGCGCAGGCCTATGTATTCATACATATCTGTCACTATATGTGTCTTGGCAATGGTTTCCAGATTTCTATAGACTGTTTTAAAATCAGAAACTGTGATATCTCTGCCACCAAGGCCGTAGAAATAATTTACTACTTCCGGAGCCATTCGCGCTTGATACAACGCCGCGCGCACTTCTGCGCCGAGCGGTCCACTTGTCGCCGCAAACATTTCACTCCGGTCCATAATTGCCACTGCCTTTACCTTAGAGAGTGCCTTTGCAATCTCCTCTTCTGGAAATGGTCGAAACACCCGAATCTTTATCAAACCAACCTTTTTGCCTGTTGTGCTCCTAATCTCATCAATTGCCGCCTTACAGGTTCCCGCAGCAGAGCCAATAATCACAACTGCATACTCGGCATCCTCCATCTGATACTCCTCAAAAAAACTATATTTGCGCCCCGTCATCTTCTCAAATCTAGCTGCAACCTCCAAAATAACCTCCCGTGCATTTACCATTGCTTGTCGCTGTGCACGCTTTGTCTCCATATAATAATTGGAAACTGCATAAGGACCAATCGCCATTTTTTCCGATGCGTTCAAAAGATAATGTTCTGGTTCGTACTCTCCAACAAATTTCTGTACTTCTATATCCTCTGCCAACAAGATGTTTTCTACACCATGACTTGTAATGAACCCATCCTGACATACCATAACTGGCAGATGAACCCGCTTATCCTCTGCAATTGGAAACGCCTGTATAAAATTATCGTAAACCTCCTGATTTGACTCTGCATAAATCTGTATCCAACCAGTATCTCTTGCTCCCATACTGTCCGAGTGATCTGCATTAATATTAATTGGTCCCGACAATGCTCTGTTAACTAGCGCGAGCACAATCGGAAGCCTATTTGATGCCGCTACATAAAGTTCTTCCCACATTAACGCCATACCGCAAGAAGAGGTTGCAGTGATTGCTCTTGCTCCCGCCGCCGACGCGCCAATTGTAGCACTCATAGCGCTATGCTCACTTTCAACATGGATAAACTCTGTATCAATCTCACCATTTGCGATATAATTTGCCACATACTGCGGAATTTCTGTTGACGGTGTGATTGGGAAGGCAGGCATTACATCTGGATTGATTTGTTTGATGGCATATGCCACCGCCTCATTACCTGATAATCGTTCTCTGATTGCCATTTATTTTCCCTCCCTCATACTGATTGCACCAAATGGACATACCTTTGCACAGATGCCGCATCCCTTGCAATGGTCATAGTCAAATTGCGCACGCTTACCAGCTTTGACTGGAATTGATGAATCTGGACATACTGGTGTGCACAATAGACACTGTTTACACTTCTCGGACTCCCAGACAGGCGTCGCTGTCCTCCACTCTCCTGTGTAGAAGTCCCTTGAAGTAGCAGCCTCAAAAATCTTATTTCCCTCTGTAATCTGCTGCCACGGACTTTGTTCATTAATTCTGTCCTGTATTTTTTCCCTTGCCATATCTTTTTCTCCTATTCCTTTACAGAAACCCCTTTCACTGCGCTCTGTTTTGATTTGCCTGCTCAAACGCAAGTTCAAGTGCCATCATATTGCCATCAATCACCTCTGGCTTTTTGGCAAATTTATGTTGAAACGACGCCTTCATCTCGGTAAGAAACTCCTCGCGTTCCATCACTTTGGAAACTGCCACTGTTGCTGCCAGCATCGGCGAATTTGGATAATTTTTTCCAAGTGCTTTTATGGAAATTTCCTTCGCATTTACAGTGTACACTGCACCTGTATATCCATGTAGATGTTTCTCAATCTCTTCTTTGCTGCGCATAGAGTTGATAATAACTGCCCCTTCAGGATTTAACCCCTTTGTCACATCAATACTATCCAACAAACTCTCATCTACCACCACAACATAGTCCGGCTCATAGATATTGGAATGTACTGTAATTGCCTTGTTGCTAATGCGATTGTACGCTGTTATTGGTGCTCCCATTCGCTCCGGACCATATTCTGGAAATCCCTGCACATACTTTCCTGTCTTAAATGCGACATCCGCCAACAAAAGTGCAGCTGTCTTGGCACCCTGTCCTCCGCGTCCATGCCATCTAATCTCTATTGTGTCTTTCATTTTGTTCCCCTTTCCTTTCTTCAAATCATATCTTCTTCGTGTTTTTTTAATATCCGAATCGAATCCATAATATACTCAAAAATATGCATATATTCTTTTCTTTTGCTCTCCATACACTGAATCGTAACAATCAATTCCTGCCTTTTATAACTACCGAGCAAAAAAATATTATAGAAACAATATCCTGTTACATGCGACAAATACTGCAATTCTCCAAATATCTTTCTGTTGATCGTCCGCTTAGAAATCTGTTTGCACACAAACTGATTGACCTCCTTGCAAAACCGCTTATAATATTCATTGAGTCTGCCATCCAAATTTTCATTTGTCAAATCCTCCCCTCCCTGTGCGATGTTAATGACTGTTCTCTTATCCTTTGACAGCCAACTATTTCTCGATGGAAGAAAAGATTCTGCCTGTTGTATGTATGATGGAATCATAATTTCAACCCCATCATTAAAAAGTCGATATTTTTCGTAAACCATTTTGAGATAAAACCCTTTCTGGTGTAACTTATACTCCCTCTATACATAAGAAAACGCTGTCATCCCTGTGACAGCGTTCCTTGCGAAATTAGTTACAGTTCAGCTATGCCATTCATAAGTTGCTAAAATGCACATTTTCACCAGTGATATTAAGTCTTTACCGGCAACTTATTTCATGATGGGCGTCCGCCCTATAGAATCAATTGTGCATGGCTGAACTATTACCGAAATTATTCTTCGACACTGTAGTTTGGTGCCTCTTTTGTGATATGAATATCATGCGGATGACTCTCTCGGAGTGCCGCAGCGGAAATCTTTACAAATTTACCATTTGTCTTCAGCTCTTCGATTGTTCTTGTACCACAGTAGCCCATGCCAGACCGCAGGCCTCCCATCAGCTGAAATACCGTATCCTCCACATTTCCCTTGTAAGCAACTCGACCTTCTACTCCTTCTGGAACAAGTTTCTTGGCATCTGACTGGAAATAACGGTCTTTGCTTCCATTCTCCATCGCAGCGATGGATCCCATACCCCTGTACACTTTATATTTTCTTCCTTGAAACAGTTCAAAAGTGCCCGGGCTTTCCTCGCATCCGGCAAAAATACTCCCCATCATGCAAACATTGCCACCCGCCGCAATTGCTTTTGTCATATCGCCAGAATATTTGATACCGCCATCCGCAATAATTGGAATGCCATATTCCCTCGCAACTGTATAAGAGTCCATAATCGCGGTAATTTGAGGTACACCAATTCCCGCAACAATACGTGTTGTACAGATAGAGCCTGGTCCAATTCCAACTTTTACAGCATCTGCTCCCGCCTCAATCAGCGCTCTTGCACCATCTCCAGTTGCAACATTTCCAGCAATCACTTGTAATTCTGGATAGCTCTCCTTAATCATTCTCAGACACCGCAGCACATTTTCTGAATGACCATGTGCACTGTCAAGCACAATCACATCTACTTTTGATGCGACAAGCGCTTCCACACGCTCAAGCACATTTGCTGTGATGCCAACACCAGCTCCGCACAACAATCTTCCCTGCTCATCCTTCGCTGCAAGTGGATATTTGATTGTCTTCTCAATATCTTTAATTGTAATAAGTCCTTTGAGATTAAAATGATCGTCCACAATCGGAAGTTTCTCTTTTCTCGCGTCGGCAAGAACTTGCTTTGCCTCCTCAAGCGTAATCCCTTCCTTCGCTGTAATCAGACCTTCTGAAGTCATAGATTCTTTGATTTTCTTAGAATAATCTGTCTCAAATTTCAAATCGCGATTTGTGATAATACCAACAAGCTTTCTGCCCTCTGTGATTGGTACACCAGAAATGCGAAACTTTGCCATCAAGGCATCTGCATCTCCAATTGTATGTTCCGGAGTTAAGGAAAACGGATCTGTAATCACGCCATTTTCAGAACGTTTTACCTTGTCCACTTCCTCCGCCTGCGCTTCTATCGTCATGTTTTTGTGGATAATACCAATGCCGCCCTGTCTGGCCATAGCAATCGCCATTCTGTGTTCCGTAACGGTATCCATCCCTGCACTCATCATAGGAATGTTTAGTTTAATCTTCTTGGTCAGCCATGTTGTCAAATCAACTTCATTGGGAATCACCTGTGAATAGCTTGGTACTAAGAGAACATCATCAAAAGTAATGCCTTCGCCGATTATCTGCCCCATCTTTCTTCCTCCTGTAAAAATTGCATGTGGCGACGCACACGCGGTATAGTTTATGCTGCTGCAGTTCTAAAAATATTTTTACAATTATACTAAAGCAGACGCACATTGTCAAGCATTAATCCATAAAAACCTTTCTTGGTGCAATCCCTTTAATTGTCTTAGCAAAATCCTCTGTCAGATTCATCAAGAATTTCTGATTTCCCTCATAAAATACCCAATATAACTTCTGATCTGGCAGATCATGCCCCGCGCTTAAATCTGTGACTTTTGTCTGACGATTTCTATAAGAATCCAGTTGATGAGACTTCTCTGGTGCCATAATCTCAATCTTGTTCACATCAATTGTCAGCAATTTCTTACGCCTTGTCTTTGCCATAATTTTATCCACTGAGATTTCCTTGTCCAAATACAAATACTCAAACTCAATATCAGTCCACTGGAATATGAAATAGTCAAATACCCCAAGCGCAATTACAGCAATAAAAAAAATAATATTTACGGTAAGGAGCATGAAAAGCCCGGCCAAAATGGTCGGAATCACACATACTATTCTAATTAGTACCTCCTTCGCTCCTTTTTCCTTCTTCACTAATAGTTCCTTGTAGCTTTCGTTCATAATGTAATACCTTCCTTAATTTTGATAGTTAATACCTAGTGTATATTTTTTAATGATACCTTATATCATAGAACAATTCAATGTAATATGCAAGGTTTAGAAAAAATTTATAGTATCTTGATTGACATCTGCCAGTATTTACATATATCATATTTTTTATAACTTCTGCCCCCTACAATTTTAAATGCTCATGTGGTCTGAACTGATCTAGATATCGTATAATACTAATTTTCTTAGGAACAAATGGTGGAAATTTGGGAAATGTTTGGTGTGGCACATATCGTATAATACTAATTTTCTTAGAAACTATGGAGGTACCATTATGGAAGTTTACAATCAAAATCGTGATCAGAACAAATCAATGCACGATGAAATTCGAGAGCAAAATGCAAAACTAAAAGATGCACCCTTTAAGGACAAACTCGCATACTTTAAAGAATATTATTTAAAAACCACCATTATTGCTGTGATTATTATCTTCTTTGTAGGACATCTTGCGTATTCTATGTTCACAGCCCCCAGCGGTACAGCATTTGCCGCATATTTTTTCAATGATACGGGAGACTCCGCCAGCACAGAACTAATTGACGGTTTTGTCGCATACCAAAATATTGATACGAAAAAATACAGTGCCTACATTGATGCGACTATGAACTACGCCCCAGATGTCGCTGCCCAAGAAACCTATATGGCACTTCAAAAATCAATGGCTGTTCTAGCGGCTGGTGGATTGGATGTGATTGTAGGCGACACTGACACAATCGATTATTTTGCGAAAGGAGAATGTGTTCATAATATCACAGAAATCCTTCCAGCTGACCTGCTTACCCTGTTTGAAGACAAACTATACTATACTAAATCTGGTGAGATGGAGGAATGGATTCCTGCGGGAATTTATGTGACAGATGCACCAAAGTTAAATCAGTATTACTATTATGTCAATAAAGAACCAATCCTAAGCTTTGTTATCAATTCCAACAACCTCGACAATGCCATTGCCTTTTTAAGATATCTCTATATAGAGTCAAATGAGTAGGAAAGATAAAATCTTTCCTACTCACTTTCTACATCCAAATCAATTTTTTCCACTGCTCAATCTGCTCTTCCGTCATAAATCCGTTAGATGTCCCCACAAAACCAATCTTATAAGATGCAAACAACAGTGCGTTTTTAATCGCATCTTTGGCGTCTTTTGTCTTTGTATAATAGTGCAAAAATGAGGAAAACAACGCGTTTCCAGCACCGACAGTATTTACAATCTCATTGGTTTTTACAGGTTTGTACTCCAGAAAACTATTATCTTCCTTTGTGTAAAGAATCACGCCACGATCCCCAATTCCCATAATGATAATCTCTGGATCATACTTTTCTTTACATTCCTGAACACAGTCATAGTGATCGCATTCTAGATCATCGTCACTGATATAGAGAATATCCGCCGCAGACAGAAAATCCTCCTTGTTTGCAATCTTTTCGGCCCTCATACTGCGCACATTCAAAGCCAACGGTTTGTGATACTTTTCTGCAAGCCCAATAATCGGCCGACAGAAATTACAGTTTGAGATGAGTACCATATCCTTATCCTGTATCTGGCGTTCAAGCAAATCAAAATCATAATCCACATGCCGACTGTCCTTCACATCCTCAAAAGTCTGCTTTTTCCCCTTACAGTAAAGCACCACTGATGTAGGCATACCGTCTAACATCGGCAACACATAATCCGTACTCATATTCACATCATTTGTCTTGAGAAAAGCATCAATCTGGCTTTTTGACATTGACCTTGCCACCATGCTCATAAAATCAACTTCATTTCCAAGCCATCGAAGTGCCATCGCCTCGTTAAATCCTGCTCCTCCCATACCAGTATTTACCAAGTCTGGTATACTCTCAAACTGCTTATAAGGTACTGGCAACGCCTCAACTTTTACAATTGTTTCCATCTGCACAAACCCTGCTACCATGAACTTACTCATAATCCCTGCCTCCTATTTAAAATTTTGCATCATCCTTCCCTAAGTTATACTTAATTTTACCATAATTTTTGACAATTACATATCTTTTTTTTGATTTTTACTTTATTTTTCTAAAAAAAATTGCTAAATGGTAGCACTGCTTTCTAAGATATGTTAAACTGTATACAGAAACAATAAAAAGGAAGAGAAAAAATCAATCCAACTCCTCAACAGCAACAAATCATTCACAGAACAATTAATATATACAGGTTTATCTATAACTTTTATCTGGCACATAATAAAGAAGTATATGAAAAAGAAATTTGTATCAAGAATGGATTTTTCAAAGTGGCTTAATAATAAATTTATTCCAAACAATCCAGAATATTGTTGGATAAAAGAAATTTCCAGTAAATCCATCAAACAAAACATCATAAACGCTAAAAAAGCATTTAAAAGATTTTTCAAACATCAGTCTGAATTTCCTAAGTTTAAAAAGAAAAACAACTCTGATGTAAAAATGTATTTTGTTAAAACAGATGCAAAATCTATCATTCAATGTGAAAGATACAGGATAAAAATACCTACTCTTGGCTGGGCAAGAATAAAGGAAACGCTTATATTCCAACTACAAAATCCAGAATCATTATTAAAAGTGGCTGTGTTTCTTATAAAGCAGTGAGAGATTATATATCGATTTTCGTAGATGAACTGGAAAAAACAAAAAAGAATTAAATGTTTTGAAATAGAGATTGATTTAGGTATTAAAGATTTTGCTGTATTGAGTAATGGAGAAATTTATAAAAACATCAACAAAGCTTCAATAGTAAAGAAATTAGAAGAAAAATTAAAACGAGAACAGCGTTGTCTTTCGAGGAAATACGAAGACTTAAAGAAACATAAAACAAAGAAAGGAGAAGCTACTCGACAAAATATCCAAAAACAGGGTTTAAAGGTACAGAAACTTCATCAAAGATTAGAGAGTATCAAAAATGATTATATCAATAACGATGTAAGCAAGACAGTAAAAACCAAGTTGTCTTATATTACGATTGAGGATTTAAACGTTTCAGTCAAGTAAAACATGTCATGATTGTGGAAGAATAAAAAAGATTTAAAATTAAGTGACAGGGAATATATTTGTGAATGTGGATATCATGGTGACAGGGATTTCAATGTAAGTCTTAATCTAAAAGATGTTTCAACTTATAAAACAGCATAGAAAAAAGCATTTATAAGTTATGTACTAATGGCTAATTGAGAATTTACAACTGTAGAGTGTACAATGTATCCGATATCCCATCGAACTTGTGAGTAGTTGATAAATAACGAAAGCATACACAAAGATATAGTAAAACGAACTTCGTGAGATCCGTTAAATATATGGATGTATTTGTCCATGTTTTGAGTAGCAGCACATAAAATGAAAGAACAGCTTTATACCATCCCATTAAACGATGCCTTTGCCGCAAATGACGAATGCCCTTTCTGTTATATTGAGCAAAAACTTGAACAAGATTTACTCGACTTCACACTTGGCTCAGGTTCCTCCTACATGGAAAGTGATATTCGGGATCGGACAGATAAAGAAGGCTTCTGCCGTTACCATTTTCTAAAAATGTATCAGTATGGAAACACTCTTGGAAACGCATGGATACTAAAGACTCACTTTAAAAAAATCAATGAAGAATTTTCTGGCGAAGTCAAAAAATTCAAACCTGCAAAGCTCTCTTTTATGGACCGCCTAAAACGCTCCAAGGAACTTAACAACACCATGACTGCATGGGTATATGAAAAGCAGCGTTCCTGTTATATCTGTCGTCAATATGAAGATACCTATGCACGGTATCTTGATACATTTTTCTACATGTACAAAAAAGATGTTGACTTTGTGAAGAAATTAGAAAACAGCAAAGGATTCTGCCTTGTTCATTTCGGCGATTTGTGTCAGAGCGCTGTAGAAAAACTAAACCAGAAACAGTGTGATGACTTCTTTGCCACTGTTTTTCCTCTGATGGAACAAAATCTAAGCCGGCTTGAAGAAGATGTCAGCTGGATGGTCGAAAAATTTGATTACCGAAATGCAGATGCCGACTGGAAAAACTCTAAAGATGCGATACAGCGTGGTATGCAGAAATTAAAGGGCGGATATCCTGCCGCCCCTATCTATCAACAAAAAAAGTAAATCCCTCCCCTCAGGCGAGATCAAGTGTCATATCTCTCATTAGTTCAATATATGCCTTGATCTCCCTGAATATTGCATCAGCTCCTGCTGCCTCCGCAGTCTTCTCTCGTATAATACTACTGATTGTATAATCCAACATCTTTTTAATGCGATCTCGCTTCGTCTTATCCGAAATGATGTCAATCTCTGCAGAACTTAGATAAGCATTCATTCGCTCCTCATAGTTCTGTCTGGATTGGGCAGTCTTTGCAATTATTTCCTGCTGGGATTCATGTGCTGCCTCCTCCAAAAAAATGGTGAGATATGGATAGCTCCGCCCTACTTTTGCCTTGGTCTTGGCAATCTGTTTTATTCGCTCAAAATAATCCTTTTCCCCGTCATTTACAATCGTCGAAAGTTCTAGTAACATATACTTGACACAATAGTCATACACAAAAATATAGATGCCCTCCTTAGAGCCAAAATAATGGAACCATAGCCCCTTGCTCACTCCAACTGCCTTAACCATGTCATCTGTACTGGCATGCTTGTATCCATTTTTGGCAAACACTTCTATCGCACCATTAATCATGCGATCTTGTTTTTCTCTTGCAAGGTCAAAAAATTTTTCGTTCATTTATCCCTCCATTTTATATGGCGTCTTTGACTATTTCCTTGTATTTTTTATTTTTATACTATCATACTTCTGAAAAGGAATCAATAAAACAAATACAATCCTGTTATTCTGCAGCAATATTACTACAACCTTTTGTAATTTTTTCCTTCTATCATAATATAAGGAGTTATAGAATAATAACTAACACATTTTAATTTGTCTATTTATCGGATTACTGCAGCTACTACACCTACATTTTATCACAAATAAATTTATTTAACTGAAAAAAACAAATTTTAATGAAGTAGTGATGTGAAACAAACAGTTTATTATTTTAATTTACAGACATATGTATTATTAACATATTGTATATTTTAGAAAGGAACAGATCTGTATGAAAAAAATTTATATTGTACTCCTACTTACATCCAACTTACTACTTAATGGCTGTGCAAATACCATCTCAACTAATCCAATTGTAAAAAGCACAGAACAAGATGAAAACACCATTTCAATATCCACCTATTCCATTGAAGAAGAAAGCTTATCTTCTGCCGAAACTGCTTTGACTTCCGCAGAAACAACGGAAGTCGAGCAAGGAGGTCCATATGGTAGAATCTCCCTCTCTATCCCTACTGGATGGCACTATGAAATTTATCCTATGGACAGTGAAAAGCTATCTTATGGATTGTATGGCATTCAATTTTTTCCAGAAGATGTGGCTGATGGTTATGTCAATCTTGTCTATATTGATGACTTTGGTGTCTGTGGGACAGGACTTGCCGAGGAAACATTGACCATCGCCGGAAAACCAGCTAATATTGGCACATATGACAATCATAAATATTGGGACTTTATTACTTTCGGTGACGATTACTCCGGGATTGTCGCTCTTACTTATAAAGTAGAAAATTGGTGGGAAATCTATTCTGAACAAGTGCTAGAAATTCTAAATACGTTGATATTTGATACTTCTGTGAAAGAAGGAGAAGCGTATATTTACAGTGCCGATTCTGAAGCAGACAAAATTGGACTCTATTTCACACTGAAAAAAATATCTCCGTCTGGCGCAACTTTAGTATTTCACCAATACGATGAAAATGCGCCAACGGGTACACTAGAATATGGAGATTCCTTTGTAATTGAAGTTTGGAAAAACAATATTTGGGAAGAAGTTCCTATTGTTACAGATGATAACTATGCATTTCATGACATTGCCTACACCATTGCCAACAAAGATACCACTGAGCGGGAGCTTGACTGGGCTTGGCTATATGGGATGCTACAGCCCGGCAATTATAGAATCAAAAAAGAAATTTTAGATTTTAGAAAAACTGGAGATTATGACAAATATATGGTCTATGCACAGTTTATTGTGACGACTCCCACCACTTAAAAAGTGGTGGGTTTCTATTCATGACGCATTCATTTCATTTTTTAAAAGTTGGTATATAGCAGCAGCTAATGGAACACCAAGCAACATACCGCCAACACCTATAACCCCACCGCCAACAGTCACAGCGGCAAGCACCCACACACCCGGTAAGCCAATCGACGAGCCGACCACACGTGGATAAATCAGATTGCCTTCTAACTGCTGCAAAGCCACCAAAAACACAATAAATATAATTGCCTTTACAGGAGAAATTGTAAAAATCATAAATGCACCGACAATTGCACCGATATAAGCACCTGCAATCGGTATCAGTGCTGTAAAGCCTACCAGACAACCAATCATCGCAGCATATGGCAATCTCAATAACAACATACCACCCATGCAAAGGAGTCCAAGAATCACTGCCTCTGTACACTGCCCCACAATAAAACTATGGAATGACTGATTCAGAACATCCACAATATAGTAAAACTTTTTGGTCATTTTCTCTGGCAAATACCGAACAAACAATCTCCGAAACTGTCCTCCTAGCTTTTCTTTGCCAATCAAAAGATAAATAGCAAAAACCATCCCAACAGTCAAAGTAACAACTGTTGAAAATACAGAAGAAATAATGCTTGTTGCCGCTCCCATCACACCGCCAAGACCATTGAGTAAAATATTGATGACTTTTGTGAAAGTTTCCTGCCAGTCTGTCTCACTGCCCTGAAACAGATTGCTGTTGCCTGACAACAGTGCACTAATCTGTAGGTTATCCTCCATCCAGATAACCATATTGTCCAGTACGCCCGGCAATTCTTCCAACAGGATTTGAAGACAGCCAATCAGCTCTGGTACAATCATTTGCACAATCAACACTGCAATCAAAAAAATGCACAAAAAAGCAAGCACCATACAAATCGGACGACACAACTTTTTCGCAACTTCTTTTTTGCACTTTGGCTCTATATGACGCTCCAAAAAGTTCATTGGGATATTGACAACATACGCGATGGCACACCCCCAAAATAATGGCTTCGCCGCACCGAGCGCCACACCTACAAGACCAGTAAAAGCAGTCCAATAATGCATTACCAAAAATAATAGCACCACTGTGACCCCTACTCGCAAGCAAGCTTTCCATTTCAATTCCATATTATTCACCCCATATCTGTAATATTGAACTAAATACTCCCATGATTTCCATCATATATTTTTCCATTATACCAGAATCTATTGAAACTGCAAGAATATTCCTTCTGATTTCAACATATTAATACATTTTGGGTTACTTTCATCTCCCTGCAAAAGCAATAAATATTATTTTCTTACTATCGCTTTTACTAACAGCATCATTGGACGGCGCAACTCATCTTTCATTCCTGGAATATCCAGCATTTCTTCAGCGGGTTGAGCTTCTTCTACTGTTTCAAGTCCAAAACCATTATTTAACAAACCCATCAATATTTGTGTGAGCGTATGATGTTGTTTCGCAATGGTACATCCCAAAAAATGTGTACTCCGTTCTCCTGGTTTGAAATAATCGTCGACTGGCCAATATAGGGGTTTTTTCGATTCTGAATAAATCCAATCCTGTCCAACGCCTGCGGTGAAAACTGGATGTTCAATATTGAAGACAAATATCCCTTGCGGTTTTAGGGTCCTATAAACTTTTTGAAATACCATCTCAATATTTTCGATATAGTGTAAAGCCAAATTAGAAATAACGCAATCCCACGTATTTTCCGGGTATTCATATTCTTCTATTCCACAGACACGATACTGAATTTTATTTGACCTATTGCGCCGTTCTGCTTCGTGAATCATTTTCTGACTTAAGTCAAGTCCTAATACTTGTATTGCTCCCTGTTCTGCTGCAAATTTACAGTGCCAGCCATAACCGCATCCTAAGTCGAGAACAGTTTTTCCTTGAAGTAGAGGAAACAAAGGTTTTAGCTGATGCCATTCTCCAGCACCACTTAGCCCTTCTATACTACGAGACATTTTTGCATATTCTTCAAAAAATTTTTCATTATCGTATTCGTTATTCACGATCAATGAACCTCCCTTACCGAATTTCGCCTCTTAAATTTCGTTTTATTGGTGCACAAAAATTTATTTGGTGATACTAAAACTTTTTGGCTATTCAATGATGCCCATGTGATTTGAAATGTCCGTTTTGGTGCTCTTTTGCTGGATTCCCTTCTGCTGCATTTTTCCTGTTGTGTCCTTGACAAGTCTTAATCCGGTTCTGAATTTCACCCATTGACATTCCGTGGCAGTCCTCCACAGTAATTTCAGTATCATACTGTGACAACTCAAGAAACGCCCGATATTTTCCAAAAGACATCTCATGTCGGTGCGCCTCATTCATGCAGGCTGTATCACTGCTGTAGGTCAATGCATCTAAAGCTTGAAAACTGTCGTTTGCGTGAATTTGCGCCAGCATTGTATCAGAATGTTTAGAAACCACTGTCACTACAAGTTGTGAATCACGTTTTAAAAAGCGACTGTAATAGGCGTCCTGCAACAGTCGGTCAATCGCCTGCACATAGGAAATATTTTTTAGTGGGATATGCTGTAAAATATCCTGACCATCCGCATTGTAACCTTTTGCGGACACCACTGTGTCAAAGCGGTTAATTGCAAGTTCAATAGAAGGATTTACATCAATGCTAATGTATGACACAGGTCTGCTATACACGGCATATCCGCCTGCCCCAGCCAGCAAAAAGACGCAGACAACAGCCACAGCATACCGTAGTGTGGTGTATGGTTTCCGCCGAAAAATACTATGTTTTTGCCTCGTCCGCTGCATTTCTAGATATCGCAGCGTATTTTGTTTCATCTCCTCTGTTGCCCGTATGTTATCCATACTTTTCCGAATCCCATTCTGCGTGCTGCTCATGACCATTCACCTCCCAACTTTTCCCGCAAGATATCTTTCGCCCTAGAAAGCCATGTATAGATTGTGTTCTCCTTTTTTCCCAATATCTTTGCAATCTCTACTGCTGAATACTCCTCATAATAAAAAAGATAGATAACGTCTCGATATTTTTCAGGAAGCTTTAAGACCGTATCTAAAATCTCCTTTGACGGGTTGTCCAATATCGCGCTCTCCTCTGATAAGGCGTCAAGCGGAACCCATTTTCTGCGTGACAGAGCGCGCAGCCAGTCGGTGCAAGCGTTGATGGTCACGCGCACAAACCAAGCCTTCTCATGCTCGGCACTCTTGAAGGAACCTTCATATAACAAATATTTCATGTATACATTCTGGAATACATCTTCTGTGTCGTGCCTATTTTTAAGATGTACAAAACATATCCTCCGCACCATATCTGCGTAGGTCTCTATGACACGATTCACATCCTCTGTGTTTTTCAAAAGTTTTCCTCCTCATCTGCATGTCCACCGCCAATCTATCCTGTATTCAAAAACCCCACCATTTAGAAACTGTATCACTTATTTTCCTACAGTTCCTTATGGCAGGGTCTTTGAGTTTGCACAACTTCTCAAAACATTCACGCTATTTTGTAAATATTTTGAAGCGTGAAAGGGATTTAATGATGACCGCTGTGGTGTCCTGTTCCACCATAGTAATAAGTCTCTGTATGATGCACTGTCCCGTCGCAGTCTACACCAAAAATGCACACACCATCCACATCACAACTGCCATCTGCATAGCATACAGGCGTAGGATTCTGTACAACTGCCCTGTGTCCCCTTCCGTGATGTGCAAATGCCACATTTGACGAACTTCCTGCCACAATTGCCACCAAAGCCACCACTGCCACTATTTTTGTTACACTTCTCCACATGATACTTACCTCCATTTTGGAAATGTATGTACGAAAATTCTCTCTATGCTTCCACACATACATTTGATTTTCTGTTTCATAAATAATACGCATGGGCAACGGCAATCCTTTCGCTCTTTTTAAAATATTTTTACAAATTTGAATACAGGCGCAAAATCAGTTCCTGCCATATAACGATATTATATGGCAGGAACGAATCATAAACAAGAGAAAAATAATTTCGTGTAAAAAGTTCTAATTAATACTCAATCCAGCGCTTGCGTATCCTACGACCGTATTCACTAAAGTCAATCCGCTTGCTGTTGCTGAAAATACCAACATCAACCGCGTCTGCGCTGTTATTGGAATATTAAGTCCTGTAAGTGTACCATTTAACAATGTTCCTACGGATATGACTCCAGTGAGTGCTGGTGTAAGGTTTATCAATGTTCCAGCAATTGGCGTAAATACATTGTTTGGTGTTGCTGACTGATAAATTTGTGCATTCACTGTAACAGTAGAACCTACCAAAGAAAGTGCCGCCGTTGTGCTAAAAAATGCACTGAACGCAGTGATAATTCCTGCGCGCGGAACCTGAAAAGCAAAGTTCGAGAGTGTTCCACTGGCGTTTGTAATATTAATCGAGGACCCCAAAAGTGTAAGCCCTTGTACGCTGCTGCCAAATCCGACAAAGGCTGGAAGTCCCGCAAGTCCTCCTGCAATTGTTGTTACGGAAATTGGAAGCCCTGATGCAAATGGAATAATCGCTCCTGTACCAGCGATTCCTGTCGCTCCCGTCGCTCCATCTGCTCCTGTTGCTCCTGTTGCTCCTGTCGCTCCCGTCGCTCCTGTCGCTCCATCTGCTCCTGTTGCTCCTGTCGCTCCTGTCGCTCCTGTCGCTCCTGTCGCTCCCGTCGCTCCATCTGCTCCTGTTGCTCCTGTTGCTCCTGTCGCTCCATCTGCTCCTGTTGCTCCTGTCGCTCCATCTGCTCCTGTTGCTCCTGTCGCTCCATCTGCTCCTGTTGCTCCCGTCGCTCCATCTGCTCCTGTTGCTCCCGTCGCTCCTGTCGCTCCATCTGCTCCTGTTGCTCCTGTCGCTCCATCTGCTCCTGTTGCTCCTGTCGCTCCATCTGCTCCTGTTG
>CASJPF010000051.1 GCA_949383255.1 Lachnospiraceae bacterium
CAGAAAAAATTTATATTTTTTTCACTGTCTACTTGACGGGGAGCAGTTCATTATTCATCTACTTTTGCAACAGCCCCTTTTTTATGCACAGACCCGTGCAGAGGAAATCTTTCCCTACTCAATTCCTACTTCATTTCTTCTGCTGCCATCTTTAATGCCGCTGCAATAACCTTATCCATATCATAATACTGATACTGTCCCAGTCTTCCGCCAAAAAGCACCTTTTTTTCCCTTGACGCAAGCGCCACATACTTCTGATATAACACTGCGTTTCTCTCATCATTCACTGGATAATACGGCTCGTCGCCCCGCTTCCACTCCTTGGGATACTCTCTTGTAATCACTGTGTCTGGTTGTGTCCCAAACTCAAAGTGCTTATGCTCGATAATGCGCGTGTAGGGTATTTCTCTTGCTGTGTAATTCACCACTGCATTTCCCTGATAGTTCTCCTCACCCTCAAGAAGCTCTGTCTGAAAATCAAGTGAACGGTACTCTAGCGCTCCCTCACAATAATCAAAAAATGCGTCTATCATACCAGTATAAAGCACTTTTTGAAAAATGTGCTGACCATCAAAAGTGACATACGTGTCATTTTCATTCTTGCGTACAAAATCCTCAAATGCTGTGTTTGCCCGCACCTCAATACCATCCAAAAGCTTTGACACCATCGCCGTATACCCACCCTTGGGAATACCTTGATAGGGATCATTAAAATAATTGTTGTCAAAGGTAAATCGAACTGGAAGACGTTTTATAATAAACGCTGGCAGCGCACTGCAATCACGCCCCCACTGTTTCTCTGTATAGCCCTTCACTAGCTTCTCATAGATATCTCTTCCAACCAGTGACAATGCTTGCTCCTCCAGATTGGAAGGATTGGTAATATTTAAGTCTGCAATTTGTGCTTGAATCTGTTCTGCTGCCTCCTTGGGCGTTCTAACATTCCACATCTTAGCAAACGTGTTCATATTAAAAGGAAGGTTGTACAACTCGTCATGATAAACTGCTAACGGCGCATTCATATAATTGTTAAATTCTGCAAACCCATTCACATAGTCCCAGATTTTTTTGTCCGATGTGTGAAAAATATGTGCGCCATACTTGTGGACGTTAATTCCGCAAACCTCCTCCGTATAGATATTTCCGGCTATATGTGGCCTTTTGTCAATTACAAGACACGTCTTTTTAGATTTTGTCATTTCACTGGCAAACACAGCGCCAAAAAGCCCTGCACCTACCACCAAATAATCATATTGCATCTCCTCCTTCTCCTCTCTTCTACTTTAATAAAGGTGGCTCAATTGGTTTCCAATCCCTTGCAAGCTCTTCATATTCTGCTGCCTTCCTAGTCAACTTCTCATACTCCTGTTCATACTCCCTCTGCGGAAGTGCTTTGACTTTTGGCGACTTTGCAATCTTACGATAACATAGCGCCAGTGCCATAAACGCCGAAGTACCACTGCTCGCCACATCAATCTCACTCTCACAGTCATATCCAGCTTTGTGAAACCACTCTGCCGCCTCCTCATAGTCCTCCTTCTTCATAAAGAAATATCCCAACTCCATACAAATCTCTGCCGATGGAATTGTAGCCTCCTCACTCAGAGACACTTTTAATATACTTACAGGGTTATCTGTAATTCTATATATTTTTAGAAGGACTGCAATTATCTGACGGCACAACACATCTTTTCCTTCTGCCCGCCTTCCTGCCAGCGCACGCTCAAAAAAATCTTCTGCCCTCTTTAATTCTTCCTCAGTTCCCGCTTTGTATAGTTCCCGTAGGTACATACCCATCAGACGGTCAGAAAGGACTCCTTTTTCAGTTATAATACGCTCGAACACACTGAAATCCCTGCTGCTGTGATTACCTTGCGGATGATGCTGCACCTTGATATCACTGTCAAAAATAACAGGATTTACATTGATTGTCTCATGAATCGGCTCAATCCATGTAAACTCACGCAGCCGTTTAAAAAGCTTAGGCCGCAAATCCCGCGCAAAATTTTCTGTCGGATGATTAATCTGCTCTGTCACATAAATCATCTGCACAATCTCCACTTCTGGCAGTATAACACGCTTCAACGCCTTTAGCTTGTCCTGATTCTCACGGTCTAGCACCTCATCCGCATCCGCCGAGTAAATATAGTCTCCTGTTGCTTTGGAGAATGCAAAATTTCTGGCGGCTGCAAAATCATCATTCCACACATAGTCGTATAGGTATGGCGTATACTCCGCCGCAATTTTCTTGGTATCATCTGTGGATCCAGTATCCACGATAATGATTTCATCCATAATATCCTTCAGGGAATCAAGACAATTTCTCAGTACCGCGGACTCATTTTTTACAATCATGCATAAGCTGAATTTCATGATAAACCTCCATTGTGTCTTTCCTAGTCACTATTTAGAAACAGCCTCCAAACAGTCCCTTAAACAGTTATTCATTGTAACAGTTGAGCCTTCGACTTTTCTATTACAGGCATCAAACCATATAAAACCATGTTCCGTGGCTTGATGCATCTCTGCCACTACGCAATTTTACGTGGCTTATAATGCTATAATTTGCAGTAAATGCAAAGTCCCAGACTCAACTGTAACTATTCACTACATAAAACATTGTAACTGACTTTACATAATTTCTCAACTATTTCTTTATTGAAAATTTTGTAACAGTTCAATCTGCGGCTTTCTGTTACAAGCATCAAGCCATGCAAAAACCGCTTCACGGTCGGCTTGATGCATCTCAACCACTACGCTTTCTTATGTGGCTTGTATAAGCCCTAATTTGCAGTACAATGCAAAGTCTTAGGCTAAACTGTAACATTTTTTCACAAAATAGGTTAAGTTTTCAGAATATTCTGACGATATATTTTATGTAGTATAATTATGTAAATATATTAAACTTTAAATATAATATGTTTCACTAAACTGTGATAAAAATCAAAGGGGGAACCATTATATGGGGTATCAACAAAAATATGAAAATTTGTTGCAGACTTTATGTTATGCATATGAAAAAATGTTTTGTCTACTTGAGGGAATTGGACAATGCGATGAAAAACTTGCCAGTTTATCTGTGATGCATCGCCCTAATGTAGAAGAAGTCCACAATATTACCTTTTATAAAGAACGTCTAATTGCCACCCTCGATCAACTCTCTATTGCTGTTGAACCTATCCACGAGCAACTTGATGGTATCTCAGAACTTTGCCAAGAAGTCAATTCACATCCATTATACTGTCGCATGGAAGATTTACAGATTTTGACTTACTATAATATTCGCAAAATCATTAACAAAGAAGATATTAACAATCCCGATATTATCCATCGCCTAAACAGCTACAAAGAGTCTTTAGAGTTAGATGCTATTCTTAACGCGATTCCCGAATCACAAAAACAAGTTTTTATGTTGATTCCTGAGAGAAAAGTTTAAAATCGAGTGGGGAAAAATTTCCCTACTCGATTTTTAATTCTTTGTCAGTATACGATTATATTCTAGTTTACACGCTTCATATTTATCTCGGAAAACTTC
Source organism: Lachnospiraceae bacterium (assembly GCA_949383255.1). Taxonomy (GTDB): domain Bacteria; phylum Bacillota; class Clostridia; order Lachnospirales; family Lachnospiraceae; genus COE1. Next base: position 3,536 of record CASJPF010000051.1, read on the forward strand.
CGCCATCTTTGCATCGCCCATACCTGCATAGATTGCAATAATACGCTCATAACAATGCATTAAATTTTCCCCTAATGTATCTGCATCTGTCATAGTTGTAATCTTAATATACAAAAACAATGCCTTCAAAAACTGATCGTTTTCCAAAAGCAGGCTTGCATGCAAATACGTGTATTTCGCACTCTTACAGTGTTTTGCATAGCGATCCATTAATTCCAACGCGTCATTCTCTCTATGGACCAGCATATACGCCTGAGCCAATGAGGTAATTAAAATTTGCACATAAAATACCTCTGTAGAAGGATTCTGTTCAATTGCCCTCTCATAATATGAAACTGCCTTTTCATAATCCCCTAAGACAAACTCAGACTGACCTATCTGAAAAAGAGTATAGAGATCATCTGGCTTTTGCTTGAGTGCATAATGCAAAAGCTCTAAATTACGTTGCTGTTTTTGCTGCATTTCTTCTTTTGTAAGTGCATAGCCATAATGTGTCACTTCCATTGGAAGTAAAAAACATGGTATTGGCTTGTGCAAATCCCCATCATTAGGGCAAATCTGTTCATGAATTGGAAAATCATAACGAAAATAATTTCTATTATAGAATCTTGTCACATCATCTGTGCTATATCCTTTTTCCCCATTGCCTTTTAGAATCAGATTTTTTAACCGAAGTACTCCAGTACTGCGTGGATACTTTTGCATCATTATTCGGAGAGTGCCTATATCAATGTCATTAACCTGCTCATCACAATCCAGAGATAAAATCCAGTTGTTAGAAGCATTTTGTGCACAGAAATTTCTCGCTGCACTAAAGTCATTAATCCACTGAAAATCAAGTACTTTATCTGCATATCTGCTAGCAGTCTCTTTGGTTGTATCCACTGAACCAGTATCTGCTACCACCACTTCAAATCCAAATGGCTTAAGTCGTCTTAGGCACTCTTCGATATATTTTTCTTCATTCTTTGCGATTATACACACTGAAATTGGAAGCTTTGACATTCTTCAATTTCCTTGCTTTAATTCAATAGCTTTGACACAACATTTGTTGCTTGATTTGCCTGTGCAAGTACTGAGTCATCTGCGTTTTCCAAAATCCGGCGACTTGCCTCCTGAATCATTGTTTCCGCTCTTGCCACGTCTTCAACAGAACTAAACACAGAATTAATATTCTCCTGTGCAGCCTCCGAAACGGCTTCTGTCTTTGCTGTAATCTGAAGAGAAGCCGCATCTTCTGCTTGTGCTGCTACCTTATGTCCTGTAGCTAACCTGCTCTCTTTCTGATTAACCTTTGCCGCATACACATCTGCTGTCAATCTTGCATCATACGCTAAACTTGTCATGATATCCATAAGAAACCTCCTTGTATAAACAATTAATCCTTTATATTAACTATTATGATGCCACTTGGCACCACTCCCTTGATGATTCTATTTTAACCGAATTGTCAGACTATGTCAACCAATTTACATAATTTTTTAAAAAATTATGTAAATTTACTCAAAAAGACCATCGGATTTCTCCAATGGTCTTTTGTATTCAATCTATTATAATTATTGTAAGAGAGAAAGCACTCCCTGATTCGCTTGATTCGCTTGTGCAAGAATTGATTGCCCTGCCTGAAGAAGTACTTGATTATTAGAATAACTAACCATCTCATCTGCCATATCTGTATCACGAATAGCTGACTCTGCTGCTGTAGTATTCTCAACAACATTATCCAAATTCGCAATCGTATGCTCCAAACGATTCTGAACTGCACCAAGAATAGAGCGCTGTGTTGATACAATCTGAAGTCCCTTTGCCACAACGTCAATCGCTGCGGTTGCATTATTGCCAGAATCATCAACAATACCAATAGAAGTATTTTTTAACTTATTTACCCCAAGACCAGCTGCAGACATTGTGTCAATTGTTGTATAAATCTTATTCTCAAGGTCAGAGTCTGCACCTACATGAAGCGCAAAAGTAAGCGGCGCTGTAATCTTCTCTGTCAATCTGCTAGTATAAAAATCAATCTTCGTTGGATCGTAAATATCTGTTGCTGCTGGCAGGTTACCTCTTTTCACTTCCTGCGTTGCTTTCGCATCGCTAAATAGGCCTCCTGTATAATCTCCATTTTCATTAAAGAATTTATAAAGTGCCATGCCCGCTACTATATTGCCGTCAGAATCATAAAGCTTACGCTCTGTTCTTGAACCAATAAAATCATGCCTATCTAATTCTCTGTCTGTACCATTCACTGCATCTCCTAGAACATTCGCAGCAGCACCTGCTGTGTTTTGCCCATCTGCTTCTGCCAACAATCTATATTGATCTTTCACTACATAGTTGCCGTCTCTCACTTCAATATAGTTTGACAAGTCTTCTGTCGCTGCCAGATGAATGATATTCTTTGTCTCTGTGTCATAAATATATGCTTCTTTCGTCGCATGTGTGATTCTTCCTTTGGCATCGGTTGTCAGACCATGATTTGTCCCCAAATCTGTATTTTTAAATGCCACATGTGTTGTTTGAAAACCTGCAGCTGTGACAGATGAACTTGCTCCAACCTTTGTAGTAGCATCAAGATATTTTGTATAATCACTGCCCTTTGTAATCACATCCGCAGTAACTGGACTGCTGGAATTGGAAGTACTGATTGTCGCAGGTACTACATAGACATTTTCTGTACTATCATAATTTACCTTAACTTTCTGTGCGGGGGTCTTATTGTTTTCTACAAGTGATGTCCCCGTTGGATCAACCTCATCATCTACAATATAATTAAATGTATAAACCAAATCTTCTGGTAAATTTTTATCACCCTTTAAGAGATAAGTCTCATTAAACTTTGTTGTCTCAGAAATTCTATCAATCTCTGTCACAAGCTGATTCAACTCATCCTGTATATACTGGCGGTCTGTCATGGAATTCGTACCATTGGCTGCCTGTACGCAAAGCTCATTCATTCTTTGAAGCATATCTTGCACTTCTGCAAGTGCACCCTCAGCTGTCTGTACACATGAGATACCATCCTCAGCATTGCTTGAAGCCTGATCCAGACCACGGATCTGTTTTCTCATTTTCTCTGATATTGCAAGACCTGCTGCATCGTCTGCTGCCCGATTTACGCGATAGCCGCTTGAAAGTTTTTCTGTCGAATGTGCCGATGCCTTTGAGTTGATATTCAACATCCTGTTTGCATTCATAGCTTTAAGATTGTGTTGTACTACCATATTCTTTCTCCTCCTTCAGCAACCTAGGACCTCCTTTTCTCCAAGTAGCTTTCCCTTATCATTATTTCATTCCATTCATTCCCTTGAATACATCAAAGTTATCGTTAATTTTTTCTGTAACTCCCCTTACAGTATATATATCGGATTAATTTTCTGATAATTTAGTCTATTGTTTGATTTTTTTAGATTATTTAACTAAGTAGACTTCGTACTAAATTATTTGACTGATTTGCCTGTGCAAGTATCGCGCTGCCAGATTGTTCCAAAATTGATATATTTGTATAGCAAACCATCTGATCCGCTATATTGGTATCTCGTATTTTTGACTCCGATGACTGCGTATTTTCCGATGTGTTTTTATCAATCGCGTATGCATGTTCAAGTCGATTTTGATACGCCCCAAATATAGAACGTTGCCTGCTAACAATTTGAAGCGCGCCAGTCACCTCATCAATTGTTCTCACTGCAGTATCTTCTGTCAGCACATTGGTATTTCTCATACCAAGCGTCGCAAGACGAAGACATTCATATTCTATTGGGATCTTATCTATCACATTTGCACCACTATGAATTGACAGATTAATGTCATCATACTTCTCCTCAGGTCTAAGATCCTTTACTATAATCAAAGACCTATGATAATCCGTATGACTATTATAATAATAACTACCTGGCGAACTGCTCGTCTGCAAATCAATAACTGTGTTTCCATTCAATGCACTTTTTATCTTATCTAATATTGATTGCTCTGTATCACTTGGGGATACATTCAATCTCAGATAATAAGATCCAACATGTTTGCTCTGTTGCCCATTTCCATAAGTATAGTCATTGTCAGCCTGTAAGTTAAAATTTATCTCTATAGTGCCACCGCTGTCGCAATCCCCTCCATTTGCAGGTGTCAAAAGCCCTTCTACATCTGGTGAACCCTTCTTTCCGATTAGCGCTGCCATTAGTCCCTGAAGATTTCCATCCGCATAGTGTGTTTTTGTTGCTTGATATGGATGTCCCTGATAATCTGTAGCCCAATACCACCAATAATCACAGTCATCCTGATCCCTGTCATTCCCCCAATAACTTATGCTTTGAGAAGTACCTGTCACTCTTCCAATTCCATCCATATCAAACTCAAAAACCCAAGGTTGTGTATCATTTTTGGCGGTTGCAACACTGCTGGTATTGGGACCATTAATCATATTACAATTTCTGTTTGATGGTTCTATATAAAGATCGTTTCCATTCTCAAAATCAAACTGTTTGTTGGCACTGGCATTGGCTCTTGATGCATAGGCCGCAGCATAACTGATGCTGGCACCACTTGTACTTATTTCCCGTCCAGTATTCGTGTCCTCAAAGGAAACACTCATGGAAGTGTACGACCAAGAATATACAATTGTGTTGTCAAGTGCTGCTATGATATCTGATTTCTGCGCATCTGACGCAACTGCAAAAGATACTGGAAAATCAAACATAGGATTTCCTGCCGAATCAAAAAGGTCTGTGTCCGTTGGCTTAAAGTAATCGCCAATCTGAAATTCCCAACCATTTTGCTGATTAAACACATCCCAACCGACAACATCTGTCTCATAATTCTTCCCATTATAGCCTGTCCACGAAAGACGCACTCCTGCATCATTTACCTTTACAGTATAGTGATTCGACGATATCTTATCATAATTTGCATTTGTCACCGTCTTACTTGTGTATGGCGTTTTCGGTGAAGCAGCCTGAACCGGAACCTCACCAACCAATTTTAAAGAAATGTATTCTGTATCTTCCCAAATTTTACGCTCATTAAATGAGGTTGTAACAAATATACGTTCTATTTCCCCTTTAATTTGCTGAACTTCCTGATTAATATGTTCTCTGTCCGTCGGTGAATTTGTTCCGTTTGCTGCTTGGACTGCAAGCTCATTGATACGCTGTAACATGTCATGTACCTCATGCAAGGCTCCATCCGCCACTTGTACATATCCAATGCCATCCTCAATATTTCTTGCTGCCCGGTCCAGACCGCGTATCTGTTTGCGCATCTTTTCCGATATTGATAATCCTGCCGCATTATCCGCCGCTCGGTTAATCTTATAACCTGACGATAATTTCTCTGTATCTTTTGCCTTGTGTGAAGATAAAATCTTCATTTGCCTGTTGGCATTCATCGCCTTCATATTATGGGAAATTACCATGTGTCTTCCTCCATTTACTTTTATAGTCTTTTGGTATCTTCCTCGTAGTATTAAGTATTAAGCGATTTTAAAAATCTCTTTATGACTTGTCGTAATAATCCAAATTCATATATTATGTATTAATTATCGGTAAGTCATTATGTGAAATTAACATATATTGGCAAAAAAATACACAATTTGTACAATTTTAATACAGTACTGATTTCTTATATTAAAATAATTAATTTTTCTGACTATTTTTGCATTCATCAAATTTTTGTCTAAATATATTTTCCATCTTTATATCTCCCATTTCATGATATCCCTCAATCAAATGCGCATAGCAGCGTAACATTCCTTCACCTAATAAATCTGCATCCGGCATTAAAGTAGCTTTCATATATAGTACCATTGCTTTAAGATGCTGACCACTACTCCATAACAGTTCTGCATGTGCCTCTATAAATTTAGCTGTGTCACACTGTAATGCATATTTATCTGCAATCGCCATCGCTTTTTGGAAATATCCAGCACTGCGGTAAGTTCTGATAAGCGATACAAGCAACATTTGGACATAAGTCTTTGTTGTGTCATTATTCATTGATAATGCTTTTTCATACGCTGCAATTGCTTTCTCACAATTTCCAAGAATTGCATGTGACTGACCAATCTGAAAATATGCATACGCATTACTTGGCTCAAGCTCTGTCAAGCGATATAAAATTTCCAGATTTCTACACTGTTTTACAGACATTTCCTCCTGCGAAATTGCGTAGCCATAATGTATGATCTCTATAGGAACATCAAAACAATTCAACAATGCATCATTTACTGTCCCTTTCCTTTGAATCTGTTCATGTATTGGCTGAACAAATAAGTATTCTTTCTTATTATATAGGCGCACGATTTCATCTGTGTCGTAATCCACATCCTTGTCATTCTTATTGAGTAAATTCTTTATTGTAAGTTTTCCAACGGAATGTGGAAACTGATAAATAAGTTTTCCAAGCGCTGTCGTGTCTATTGTTTGAATCCTCTCGTCACAATCAAGCACTAATATCCAGTTATTCGTTGCCCTTTCTGCACAAAAATTTCGTGCGCTACTAAAATCAGCACACCACGCAAAATCATATATCTTATTTGTATATTTTTTTGCAATCTCTTTTGTATTATCCTCAGAGCCTGTGTCGCACAACACAATTTCAAAACCAAATTGTAAGACACTTCTCATACACTGTTCTATATACTTTTCCTCATTCTTTGCTATGATACAAACCGAAATTGGTAATTCTGTCATTTTTTCCTTCATTATTATGTGATCTCCTCTTGGAATCTAGTACAGTATTGTATTAATAATCGAATAATATATACCTGCCTTTTGCGTCAGTACCGCGTTGTCGTCAGTCACCGTAGCCACCGCACTGTACTAGTACAACGCAATATCTCTTCTTGAATAACGATAAAAACCGGTCTACAGACCGGTTTTTATCGTTATCCTAAGATTGAGAGTACACCTTGGTTCGACTGGTTTGCCTGCGCAAGCATTGACTGTCCCGCTTGTGCAAGAATATTGCTATTGGAGTATTTGACCATCTCTGTCGCCATATCTGTATCACGGATTGCCGACTCTGCACTTGTCGTATTCTCCACTACATTGTCTAAATTTTTAATTGTATGCTCTAAACGATTCTGGATTGCACCAAGTTCAGAACGCTGCGTTGATACTTTTTGAATTGCTTCTGCAATAACATCAATCGCATCTGTTGCGTTCTCTCCATCCATATCTACGATACCGATGGCATTACGTCTCAACCGGTTCACACCAAGAGACGCTGAAGAAGTAGAATGAATATTTGCGGAAATCTTATTTGTTCTGTCAGAATCTGCTCCAACGTGTAACTTAAAGTTCAAATCCGCAGCAACTTCCGTATAATTTTTAGTGATATAACGGGAAATTTTATCATATCCATAATAGTGCTTTCCATCCTCATCTCTGTAAACAGCATTGGAAGCTTGTGCATCATAAAATAGTCCTCCTATATACTCCCCATTTTTGTCAAAATACTTACGGAGTGCTATTCCCGAAACCACATGACCGTTTGCATCATAGAGTTTTGCATCTTCCTTCATAAGCTGCAGCTCTGTCTTAGCATGAATATCCGTTGCTTCCTGATTGGCCTTAAGCCGTGATGCTAGAGAAGTTCCTGGAACTTTTCCTACAGATGTGCCATGAGAATCTACGCTACAGGAGCTACCATCTGCATGGACATCCACCTTCACTTCCTCCAGCAACCTATACTGATCTTTCATGCGTATGTCATACCTCCACCTGTGTTTTTCAACACTCATATAGTCTGACAGATCTTCTCCTCCCGGAATTCTAATGATGCAATTGTTCTGCATATCCATAATATAAGCATCTGCGCTGCCTGCCACACCATTTTTGGGCAGAGCACTCAGCACACCATTTTCATATTTTAAATCTGCATTTGTTCCTGTACTGTTTACTTTCAAATCTGACGCATTTGCCGCCTTAAAAATACCATAATCCATATTTTTATAAGCGCCTGATACTTTTCCTGTCGTACTTGCACCAGCTGCTTTATCCTCGTTTACTGACGCCAGATATTTTGTGAATTCATCACCCTTCTTAACAATCTCTGCTGTTACAGGAGTCCCCTTCGTCCCAGCAGTCAGTGCCTTGGCATCATTCACAGTATATAGCGGATCATTGCCTGTATATTTAATCCTATGCTCCACACCATCATTTCTTGGCACACCTGCTCCACCGGGATGATTTGGATCATAGACACCAAAATTCGATCCATGATTCATAGCATAAGTGAATGTATAATTAATCATATACATTTTAGAGCTCTCTTCTGTTTCATCGCCCTTGAGCAGATATATTTCATTAAATTTTGTTGTTTCTGAAACCCTGTCGATCTCTGTAACCAGTTGGTCAATCTCATCTTGGATATAACTGCGGTCCGTTACGGAATTCGTACCGTTCGCAGCCTGTACAGCCAATTCATTCAATCTCTGAAGCATATCTGTGACTTCCTGCAATGCTCCCTCTGCAGTCTGTACTGACGAAATTCCATCCTCGGCATTTATTGATGCCTGTGTCAATCCGCGAATCTGTTTGCGCATTTTCTCTGATATAGAAAGTCCCGCAGCATTGTCCGCCGCGCGGTTAATCTTATAACCAGATGATAACTTCTCCGTAGAACCTGACAGTGTTTTCTGTGTCACACCCAACATTCTATTTGAATTCATTGCCTGCATATTATGCTGTACTACCATATCTATTCCTCCTTGAAAATGATAAATCCGGCTTCCTTGCCGCGTCTATATTGTTACAGCCTGTGGAATTTACCATTTCCACATTTGTACTATAGCATATTTAGACTTAAAATTCAACTAAAAATCAGATATTTTTATAAATTTTCTGTAAATGTTGGAGTTATTGTTTAAAAATTCAGAATTCTTTCCTTTTCTTTCCTACAAGTTTCATATTTATCCTCAAACATTGCTGCCATCTTTTCCTCTCCCATATCACGATAAATACGAATAATATACTCATAACAGTGAAGTAAATTTTCGCCAAGAGTGTCGACATCTGGCATTAATGTAGTCTTGATATACAATAGTAATGCCTTAAGTGGCTGTCCATTATCCATATAGACCGCCGCATGTGTAAAAGTAAATTTAGCCGTCTTGCACTGCGTCTCATATTGGTTCATACATGCTAGTGCATCCGCTTCCCGCCCAACTTGTACATACGCCCTTGCAAGCGATATAATCATAATCTGCACATAAGTATAGTTGAGAGGTGGTTTCATAGATAATCCCCTCTCGTAATATGTGATTGCTTTCTCGTAATTTTTTAGAATAAATTCCGACTGACCTATCTGAAACAGAAGATAAGGGTTATCTGGCGTCTTTTCTAAGGACTCATACAAAATCGCAAGATTTCTATGCTGTTTCTTCTCCATCTCTTCTGGACTGACTGCATAACCGTGGTGAATCACTTCCGCCGGTATTAAGAAACAAGGCATTTCCTTGTCCCTTTCAGAAATGTTTTTAGAGCATATTTGCTCATGAATTGGATTCTCATATCCATAAAATTTTCTATTGTACATTCTTGTCACATCATCTGTTCCATAACCGCCTGATCCATCCTGCTTATAGACAAGATTCTTCAATCGCATTGTTCCTGTATATCTCGGATATTTGTGCATAAAACTTTGTAATATATTGACATCCATCTGTGTCATATATTCATCGCAGTCAAGCACCAATATCCAATTGTTCGACGCATGAGATGCACAGAAATTACGGGCGGCACTAAAATCATTAATCCATCGAAAATCTAACACTTTGTCCGCATACTTTTGTGCAATTTCCTTTGTGCGATCAGTTGATCCTGTATCGGTCACAATAATCTCAAAACCATAAGGTTGTAAATGTTTCAGACACTCTTCAATATACTTCTCTTCATTTTTTGCTATGATGCACACTGATACAGGCACCTTTGACATATTTTATTCCCCACTTCCTATTGAAACCAATTGTTTAACATAAAGTTTACTCTGTGTGCATAGGTATGCCCTGAGCGCACTGCCTCAAACGCAGCATCGCATACTTTGTTCCGCAATTCTGGGTCCATGCCATATTTATTAAAAAGCTGTGCGCGCTCAAGCCGATCTCCATAGCAGACAATTGTCTCACCCTGCTCAAAAAAATATCCATAATCTTTCTGATAATTTACCAACGCAAAATTACCAGTTGCCATAATTTCCAGCGTTTGACGCGGAATACCATCATGTAGGTTTCTATCATTCTGAACAATATTTACAATTGTAGAACCGTATACTTCCCTGCGTTCTTGTTCTGTTTCCTTATAAGGGTAAATTTTGCCTGTACAATCTGGAAACACTCCATCTGTAAAAACATCAATATTTACTCCAGTACTCATATTTTGCAGCAAGATAATTTGCTCTAATCGTGTTACTTCCGGCGCAGCATATGCCTCCGTCAAATACAATTTATGAAACTGTGCTAATACTTGATCCGGTCGTGGATACCTTTCCATAAGTTCTGACGCCGCTGTCCCAATTAAAATCTCTTCCAACATAGTAGCGCCATACAGAACTCTCTGACAGTGTGCCATACCTGCAAGATACCCTAATGTGTTATCAGAAATGCCTCTTCGATTTGGTCCATAAGGTGTATCATCATAACAAAACGGAACCTGTCCAATATAACAACATGGACGGACAATATCTCTCTTTACTCTATGACATTCTGCAACTGCGTCAGGAAGCAGAAACAAATTTGCTATTCCTTGTCTGCTAAGTCTTTCCACCAAAAAGCTGTCGCAGATCGCAATTCGGTTACAACTGTTCTGTACAGAGACTGTCAATAAATCCAAGTTCGGCAATTGCAATACCCAGCTACCATACAATATATTATTTAGTTGGCAAAAATCCGAAATTTGCGCAATAAAATTAATGCTAAACACCATATCCGGCTTCTGCTCTTCCAAAATTCGCAGAAGTTGTTCTAACTCCTCCCTGCTAAGTCTTGGATACAAATTACAATTCACTTCTGTTGAAAGTTTCCACTGATACAATTCTGTTCCCTTCTCCGCAAATGCTTTCTGTATATCAGAATCATATGGATATCCCCATTCCAGATATAATAGCTTCATCGTCAAACCATACCTTTCCTTTAATCTCTAGCCCAAGTCACATTCATATGATCCCCAAAGCCTTTTCTATTCAATTCCTTTGCCGACTGCTCCATTTTTAGCAAATCTGCCTTCGTAAAATATTCATAGACCAATTCGGCTGTAATTTCATGAAAAGGCACACCACGCTCATAGAAAAAGCTTCGTATAAATTGTGAATCATTAGAGTCATACACTATATCCGTAATTCTTAACCCACTTTTCTGTGCTAAAAATTTCAAACTTTTAATAGAGTGCAGAAAGATATGTCTTGGCGCATCAAGTTGATACCAATGTGTACCAAACATCTGCATCGCCGCATTAGGATACGTAGGAATTGACATCCATAATTTTCCTGATGGTGCCAATAACCGCCGAACACTCAACAATACCTCCAGTGGGTCAGTCATATGCTCAAAGGAATCTCCCATGCGTATTCCATCAAAAGTTCCATCTCCATCCATCTCATGAATTGAACACTTCCTAATATGCACTCTGTCACCATACTGAATGTCATGTTCCAGAAATGGATCACACCCATACAGATTTCCACAGCCTCCCTGCGCCTGCGCGAAAAGAAATGCGCCACTCCCACAACCTACATCAAGTATTTTGTAATTGCAGTTCACTGGTTTTTCATACTGATAGTCCGCTTGCTCCTTTAACGCAAAACTATAATAATTCTCTCCATAATATTTTCCTAGGTCATCTGGTATCTCGGCAATTTGCAGACAGTCACAATCTCCACAGACAAAATATTCAAATTCATCTCTTGTATTTTTCATCATTTCTCGTGCAAGATACGAAGCAAAATTCCCCTGAGCCCCACATATTTTACAAGTATGTGGTCTCATGCCAAGATTTCTGTCTGTTGTATCTTTTTGCAATACTCTCATTCTTTTTAGCCTTACCTTTCCTAATTATATGCATATGCGCCTCTTACAGCTTAACACCTGCGAGTTTCCAAATCTTCTCAAGTTGTCCTTTATAGTTAAAGCACTGCTTCATCTTCTGATAGCCACTCTCTCTAATCTTGTCCGCAGCCTCCTCATGCTTTAAGTAAAACCCTGCCTTTTCGACTGCATCCCCAATATCTGAATACACAATCAAGTCCTTGCCATCTTCAAGATATTCAAACATATCCTCCTGATAATTTGTCATTAGTAATCCTCTGCATCCCATAACATCAAGACAGCGCTGTGGCATTCCCTTCAAAATAGAACGCATAGTAATATTGAGATTAATCTTACTATGCTTAAACACAACTGGCATTTGCCTGAAATACTCCACCCCGCCGCAAAATTGTACATTTTTAAGCGCTTCCTCCTGTTTGTCATTAGAAAACAGTTTTACAGGATAATACCGCGATAACATAGACAACATCAAAACCCGTTCCTTATTTGTAACGGCTCTTTGCAGAAATACCTTTAAAACTTGGGAACAGATTGTCTCTTCGTAAAGTCCAAGCTCCTCTGCAAATGGTAATAGCCCTTTTTCAAACTCCGGGGTTTTTAGCAGATCAAGCATACTGGTATTGATCAGTTCTCCAAGAATATCCATTCCATATACCTTAAGTTGTGCATTCACAAAAGCGCTTAGATACCCTGCATAATATGGCTGCAAAAGTGGCATTAGTTCCTTAATCTGCGTGGAATATAGTTGACCGACAAAAGATATATCAGAAGTATACCTCTCTATCTCCTCAGGAGTACCCTTTATCGTTCCCAGTTCTTCTGTATCCACAGCAAGCGACATATAGTACACATTCTTCTTTCCAAGCAGTTTATGAAGTTCTACCTCTGCCGAATCAAAAAGGAAAATCCTGTTTGTATCATACAAATGTGTCTCTAACTTTCCTCCAAGGGAAGGGGAATCATAGCTCCATGATACATAGAGACGCCCCTTCTCATTGCATACCTCCGCAATCACATCAAAAAAATTAATTGAGAACACCACATCATAACTTCGTGTTTCCAGCATCTGTGCAAGCGTCTCCTTAAACTTGTCCTGATCATCAGGTATTCTTGGTTTATATGGCATCCTTGCAATATCAAGATGAATTCCCTGCTCTTTCAAAGCCTTATACATATATGGATGTGTCAATGAATTCCATTCATAAAATAATAATCTCACAGCCCTCTTTCCTTTCCGGTAAAAATACAAATACATTTTTATTTTAAAACAGGGATTGCAATAATGCAATCCCTGATTCAATATCTTATCCCAAAATCGAAAGTACTCCCTGATTAGACTGATTTGCCTGCGAAAGCATTGACTGACCTGCCTGTGAAAGAATATTTGCGTTGGAATATTTTACCATCTCTGTCGCCATATCTGTATCACGAATCGATGATTCTGCACTTGTCGTATTCTCTACTACGTTATCTAAATTTTTGATTGTATGCTCCAAGCGATTCTGAATCGCACCGAGTGCTGAACGTTGTGTCGATACCTTTTGCAATGCATTTGCAATCGCATCAATCGCATCTGTTGCATTGTCACCAGAATCATCGACAATCCCTATCAATTTACTAGAAAGCTTATTAACTCCAAGTGCTGCGGAAGACATTGACTGAAGATTGGTCTGTATCTTATTTGTTCTTGCTGAGTCTGCACCTACATGAAGGCTGAAACTTAAATCCGCAGTTACCTGCGCATAATTTTTAGTAATGTAAGTGCCAATCTTTGTCTCCTCATCCGCACCAAGCACATCACTTAACACTGCCTTTGTAGCTTGTGTATCTGCGTACAGCCCGCCTGTGTACTGACCGTTTTCATCAAAATATTGATTCAGCGCCACTCCAGACACTTCTTTTCCATCCGCATCATATAACTTTTTAGCCGACTCTGCAAGCCGAAATTCTGTAGCCATATGCGCATCCACTGCTGGCACAAAGCTGCCCAAAGTAGTTCCGATTGTAATGGTGCCGCCTGCTGTAGGTATATCAGTTTTGTTCAGACTGATCTCATCTAAAAGACGATATTGTTCCTTTACTGTAACTCTCTGTTTGTCGTCTGAGACATCCATATATGTTGTCAAGCTTTCCCCTGCACCAACTTTTATAATTGCATTGGTTTCTGTGTCGAGAATATACGCAGCATTTCCAGCTGTAAGCTGTCCATCAATATATTTTAATGTTTGCTGCTGAGGCGCCCCCGCAGTCGTCTCCACCACTAATTTTTGTACATCGGCATTCTTAAATACTGCATAACTATCACTGTTAAACGATGCAGCTGTTATCTTTCCATTTTTTTCTTTTTCTGCATGTTGCAAATACTTCGTGACATCATCACCCTTTTTAATAATATCAGCTGTAATTGGGGTACTTGGATTCCCTCTGCTCACAGATGTCGAATTTACAAAATAAAGATTCGCTTCCCCTATATAGTCCACATTATACTTTACATCTGCCTTATTTGTGCCTTGATTCACGGTATAGGTCACTGCATAGTTAGTAGTGAACACCTTTGTAGACGCCTTTGTATTGTCCCCTTTCAACAAATACGTCTCATTAAATTTAGTGGTTTCTGCGACACGGTCAATCTCTGTAACTAGCTGGTCAACCTCATCCTGAATATATTGGCGATCCGTAATGGAATTTGTACCATTTGCTGCCTGTACCGCCAGCTCATTCATTCTCTGAAGCATATCTGTAACTTCCTGCAAAGCTCCTTCTGCAGTTTGCACTGATGATATGCCATCCTCTGCGTTAGCCGATGCCTGTGTCAATCCACGAATCTGTTTTCTCATTTTCTCAGAGATCGAAAGACCTGCCGCATTGTCTGCAGCACGATTAATCTTGTAGCCAGAGGATAACTTCTCTGTCGAACCTGCTACTGTTTTTTGTGTTACACCCAGCATCCTGTTTGAATTCATTGCTTTAAGATTGTGTTGTACTACCATATTATTTCCTCCTTGAAACGATTGTCTTTATCACTTCCCTGTTCATTAAAAAATAAAATAAAGACAGGGATCGCAATCCTGCAATCCCTGTATCAATACCTTAACTCACAAAAATTTTATCCTAGAATTGAAAGAACACCCTGATTAGACTGATTTGCCTGTGCGAGCATTGACTGTCCTGCCTGTGAAAGAATATTTGCGTTGGAATATTTTACCATCTCTGTCGCCATATCTGTATCACGGATAGCAGACTCTGCACTTGTTGTATTCTCCACTACATTATCCAGATTCTTAATTGTGTGCTCCAAACGGTTCTGAACTGCACCAAGTGCGGAGCGCTGTGTCGATACTTTCTGCAATGCATTTGCGATCACATCAATCGCATCTGTTGCATTGTCACCAGATTCATCAACAATGCCTACCAATTTGCTGGAAAGCTTGTTAACGCCAAGTGCTGCGGAAGACATTGACTGAATATTGGTTTGAATCTTGTTTGTTCTGTCAGAGTCTGCACCTACATGAAGGCTAAAGCTTAAATCCGCTGTTACATCTGCATAGTTCTTCGTAATGTAAGAGCCAATTTTAGTCTCCTCAGTTGTTCCCTGAGCATCACTCAAAACGGCTTTGGTTGCCTGTGAATCTGCATAGAGACCACCCGTGTACTGTCCATTCTCATCAAAATACTTATTCAGTGCGACGCCAGATACTTCCTTACCATCTGCATCATAGAGTTTCTTTGCTGACTCTGCAACGCGGAACTCTTCATCAAATTTTACATCATATGTACCATTTAGAGCTGCAGCATTAGAAATTTTATCTCCTAAGAAATCGTTCTTAATTGTTTTTGTTCCTGTTTTACTAGCAGTTGCAGTATTATTTATAATAACTTCATCCAACATTCTATACTGTTCTTTCATAGATACAGTTGTATTGTCCTCTGAAACTTTCATATAATCTGACAAATCCTGCCCGTTAGCTACCTTGATAATTGAATTTGTCTCTGTGTCAAGAATATAAGCATCTACCTTTGCAGCAAGCACTCCATCTGAATAGCTTAAATTTGTATCAGCTGTAGGAGCATTCGTTCCAGTCTCCACCTTAAGTCCTGTAACATCAACATTCTTAAATGCCACATAATTTGCACTATCAAAAGATGCTGTGGAAGAAATCTTACCATTCTGAGCAACTTCTGCCTTTTTCAGATACTTTGTAACATCATCACCTTTCCCGATGACATCTGCTGTAATCGGTGTACTTGTATTACCCGCCTGTACCGATGTTGAGTTTACAAAATAAAGATTTGCCTCACCTGTGTAATTTACATTTTTCTTAACGTCTGTTTTGTTTGTGCCCTGATTCGCGGTATAGGTCACTGCATAGTTAGAAGTAAACGCCTTTGTAGTTGCCTTTGTTCCATCACCTTTTAACAGATAAGTCTCATTGAACTTGGTCGTCTCTGCAACACGATCGATTTCTGTTACAAGTTGGTCTACCTCATCCTGAATATACTGACGGTCTGTCACAGAGTTTGTGCCGTTTGCTGCCTGTACTGCCAGCTCGTTCATTCTCTGAAGCATATCCGTAACTTCCTGCAAAGCACCTTCTGCTGTCTGTACAGAGGAGATACCATCTTCTGCGTTTGCAGATGCCTGTGTCAAGCCTCTAATCTGCTTTCTCATTTTCTCAGAAATAGAAAGTCCTGCCGCATTGTCTGCTGCGCGGTTAATCTTATAACCAGAAGATAATTTCTCTGTAGAACCCGCTACTGTTTTCTGTGTTACGCCCAACATTCTGTTGGAATTCATTGCCTTTAAATTATGCTGTACTACCATAAATATTTCCTCCTTGAAATTTATAGTTTGTAGCTTCCTTGCCACCTATATTCACATATATTAGACTAAAAAACGTTCTTTTAACCTAATATAAAATTACTAAAATTTTTAGGATAAGATAATCTTATCCTAAAAATTTATTGTCAAAAAATCTTATCCTAAGAAAATCTTATCCTAAGATAGAAAGTACGCCTTGATTAGACTGATTTGCCTGTGCTAACATGGATTGTCCTGCCTGTGAAAGGATATTTGCGTTAGAATATTTTACCATTTCTGTCGCCATATCTGTATCACGAATAGCAGACTCTGCACTTGTTGTATTCTCTACAACGTTATCCAAGTTCTTAATTGTGTGCTCCAAACGGTTCTGAACTGCACCGAGAGCAGATCTCTGTGTAGATACCTTCTGAAGTGCCTCTGCAATCACATCAATTGCGTCTGTCGCATTGTCACCAGATCCATCAACAATACCTACTAACTTGCTAGAAAGCTTGTTAACGCCAAGTGCCGCAGAAGACATTGACTGGATATTGGTCTGAATCTTGTTTGTTCTGTCAGAGTCTGCACCTACATGAAGGCTAAAGCTTAAGTCTGCTGTTACATCTGCATAGTTCTTAGTAATATATGTACCAATCTTGGTTTCTTCATCTGTAGATGTACTTGTCACAGCCTTTGTTGCTTGTGAATCAGCATAAAGACCTCCAGTATACTGGCCATTCTCATCAAAATACTTATTGAGTGCAACACCAGATACTTCCTTGCCGTCTGCATCATAAAGTTTCTTTGCAGACTCTGCAAGCTTAAACTCACTTTCTATCTGAATATCCAATGTATTTGCTGCATCCTTACCAAGTGTATCTGTTATATTTGCTGTACCCTGATTAATGCCACCTGCTGTTGTAGTCGCTGTAACTTCATCAAGCAATCTATACTGATCTTTCATAGATACCTTTGTGTTGTCATCTGAAACAGTCATATAATCTGACAGATCTTCGCCACTCTTTACTCTGATAACTGAATTTGTTTCTGTATCCAGGATATAAGCATCATGCTCTGCAGTAAGCATAGCATCTTTATAATTCAAGCTAACGCCCGATGCAGCTCCTGTTGTTACAGCAAGTGCTGAAACATCAACATTCTTAAACGCTGTATAATTTGTATTGAAAGATGCCGCTGTCAATTTTCCATTCTGTCCTTCTGTTGTCTCAGACATATATTTTGTTACTTCATCACCCTTCCCAATCACATCTGCCGTGATCGGAGTACTTGAATTGCCTGCCTTTACAGATGCTGTATTTACAAAATACACATTAGATTCACCTGTATAGTTCACTCCATGCTTAACATCATCCTTGTTTGTCCCTTGATTGGAAGTATAGGTCACTGCATAGTTGGTGGTATAAACTTTCGATGTAGCCTTTGTTCCATCGCCCTTTAACAGATAAGTCTCATTGAACTTGGTTGTCTCTGCAACACGATCGATTTCTGTTACAAGTTGGTCTACCTCATCCTGAATATACTGACGGTCTGTCACAGAGTTTGTGCCGTTTGCTGCCTGTACTGCCAGCTCGTTCATTCTCTGAAGCATATCCGTAACTTCCTGCAAAGCACCTTCTGCTGTCTGTACAGAGGAGATACCATCTTCTGCGTTTGCAGATGCCTGTGTCAAGCCTCTAATCTGCTTTCTCATTTTCTCAGAAATAGAAAGTCCTGCCGCATTGTCTGCTGCGCGGTTAATCTTATAACCAGAAGATAATTTCTCTGTAGAACCCGCTACTGTTTTCTGTGTTACGCCCAACATTCTGTTGGAATTCATTGCCTTTAAATTGTGCTGTACTACCATAAATATTTCCTCCTTGAAATTTATAATTTGTAGCTTCCTTGCTACCTATATTCACATATTAATTAAAAGCGCTCTCTTAACTAATATAAAGTTGCTATAACTTTTAGGATAAGATAACCTTATCCTAAAAGTTTATTGTCAAAGAATCTTATCCTAAGAAAATCTTATTTATCCTAAGATAGAAAGTACGCCTTGATTAGACTGATTTGCCTGCGCTAACATGGACTGTCCTGCCTGTGAAAGGATATTTGCGTTAGAATATTTTACCATTTCTGTCGCCATATCTGTATCACGAATAGCAGACTCTGCACTTGTTGTATTCTCTACAACGTTATCCAAGTTCTTAATTGTGTGCTCCAAACGGTTCTGAACTGCACCGAGAGCAGATCTCTGTGTGGATACTTTCTGAAGTGCCTCTGCAATTACATCAATTGCGTCTGTCGCATTGTCACCAGACTCATCAACAATACCTACCAATTTGCTGGAAAGCTTATTAACGCCAAGTGCTGCGGAAGACATTGACTGGATGTTGGTTTGAATCTTGTTTGTTCTGTCAGAGTCTGCACCTACATGAAGACTAAAGCTTAAGTCTGCTGTTACATCCGCATAGTTCTTGGTAATGTAAGAGCCAATCTTATCCTCGCCCTTCTTTGTTGCATCTACATTGGGATCATTATCACTCAACACAGCCTTTGTTGCCTGTGAATCAGAGTAAAGTCCACCTGTATACTGTCCATTCTCATCAAAATACTTATTGAGTGCGACACCAGATACTTCCTTACCGTCCGCATCATAAAGCTTCTTTGCTTCCTCTGCAAGCTTAAATTCATTCTTTGTCTGAATATCTGCTGTCTTTACAGCAGTACCTTGAAGCTTATGACCAAAAGTAGTTTGCCCTAGGTTACCGCTTGTTCCATTTAATGCAGTGGTTGAAGCGTCATCAGTTACTACCTCATCCAACATTCTATACTGCTCTTTCATAGATGCAGACGACTTATCATCTGATATGCTCATATACTCTGATAAATCCTGACCTTTTTGAACACGGATTACAGAATTTGTCTCTGTGTCGAGAATATATGCGTCATTTGTCGCAGAAATAACACCATCCATATAAAGCAGCTTGCTATCATTTGTTGCAGACGTTGCAGATACGATTTCCACCTCTGAAATATCAACATTCTTAAATGCTGTATATGCTGTAGAATTAATTGCTGCACTGTCTAATTTTCCATTCTGTCCAGCCTTTGTGCTTTGCAGATACTTTGTTACATCATCACCCTTGCTAACTACATCTGCTGTAATTGGCATGCTCGGATTAGCTACCTTTACAGATGAAGTATTGACAAAGTATACATTAGACTCTCCAGTATAATTTACCTTTTTCTCAACATTCGCTTTGTTTGTACCTAAATTTGAAGCGTATGTCACAGCATAGTTGGAAGTAAACGCCTTTGTAGTTGCCTTTGTTCCATCGCCCTTTAACAGATAAGTCTCATTGAACTTGGTTGTCTCTGCAACACGATCGATTTCTGTTACAAGTTGGTCTACCTCATCCTGAATATACTGACGGTCTGTCACAGAGTTTGTGCCGTTTGCTGCCTGTACTGCCAGCTCGTTCATTCTCTGAAGCATATCCGTAACTTCCTGCAAAGCACCTTCTGCTGTCTGTACAGAGGAGATACCATCTTCTGCGTTTGCAGATGCCTGTGTCAAGCCTCTAATCTGCTTTCTCATTTTCTCAGAAATAGAAAGTCCTGCCGCATTGTCTGCTGCGCGGTTAATCTTATAACCAGAAGATAATTTCTCTGTAGAACCCGCTACTGTTTTCTGTGTTACGCCCAACATTCTGTTGGAATTCATTGCCTTTAAATTATGCTGTACTACCATAAATATTTCCTCCTTGAAATCTAATTATGTTTCCTTCCACATAATGTGCCCATTATAGCATCCTTGCCATAACTACTTCCATACTCCCTATGACACATCAAATAGGAAGTCATGATTGAGAAGCTGAATACAAGAAAAAGACAACTTATAAAAGAGTTTACATTTAACGCTTTTATAAGTTGTCTTACTATCAAAGATTCTATATCGATATAGAAAATTCTAAAATAGAATTTTCCCCAAACTGTCTTCACAAAAAACAGCAAATATCTCTATACTTCCTTGTATACCATAAACAGCTTCCTTGCGTTATATGTAGATATTCTCTCTGTTCAATCCTTCTTGATTGCTTTCATAGTATATATCGGCGTATTGTTCTATACCTTTAGCTTTTTTTCTGTTTTTCTGAAAATTATCTATTGGTTGAATACTTTTTAATGCCGCCTAAATTGTATTATACCCTAAGAACAGTTTTTTTTCAACTGCTAAATTGTGTTATTTAACTTTAATTTATTTTAATTCATTTCAAATGCGATCGTATATTTGTTAGATGTAGTCCTTATCACATCAAGATGTGCACTGACATAACAGCTTATTCTCTCTAAACGGACCTGCACAATCAAGCAGGAAAAAATCCCCCCTATTCGCGCTAGGCACCCGTCAGCGTCAGCTTGCTAACAATATTCCTTTGGGTTCCTATGCGCATAAAAAGAGCTGGAATTTCCCAGCTCTTTTTCTCTTACCATATTTACAATTTGGCTTATGAATATATTTCCAAAATATCTGATTAACCCAACAATGATAACACACCCTGGTTAGACTGATTTGCCTGTGCAAGCATTGACTGTCCTGCCTGTGAAAGAATATTGGCGTTAGAGTATTTTACCATCTCTGTTGCCATGTCTGTATCACGGATTGAGGACTCTGCACTTGTTGTATTCTCTACTACATTATCCAAATTCTTGATTGTATGCTCCAAACGATTTTGAACTGCACCGAGCGCTGATCTCTGTGTAGATACTCTCTGCAATGCTGCTGCGATAACATCAATTGCATCTGTAGCATTGTCGCCACTCTCATCTACTATACCGACTGCTGTACTCTTAAGCTTATTGATGCCAAGTGCCGCTGCAGACATAGACTGAATGTTTGCTGTAATCTTATTGGTTCTTGCAGAATCTGCACCTACATGAAGCGTAAAGCTCAAGTCTGCTGCTGCTTCTGCATAGTTTTTGGTAATGTATGATTTGATCAACTGCTCATCTGTTGTGCCTGCAGGTGCTTTCGCAGTACTGTAAACAGCTTTTGTTGCTTGGCTGTCTGCGTAAAGACCACCAATATACTCGCCTTTCTCATCGAAGAACTTTCCGAGTGCCATGCCAGATACTTCCTTGCCATCAGCATCATAGAGTTTCTTTGCAGACTCATCCAGTTTGAAATCCTCTCCAATAATCAAGTCATAAGTTGTAGCGATATCATGACCGAGTGAATTCGTACCAATCTTACCTGTTGTAGCATTACTATTTGCGGCTGCATTTGTCACCACTTCGTCCAACAGTCTGTAACGCTCATCCATTATAACGGACTTCTTATCATCAGAAGCCTTCAAATAATCTGACAGATCCTGTCCTGTTGCAACACGGAATACTGTATTGGTTTCTGTATCCAGAATGTATGCATCATGCTGTGCTGTTATCACACCATCCTTATAATTTAATGACTTACCACTAGCTGCAGTTGTCTGCAGAGAAAGTTGTGTTACATCAACATTCTTAAATGCTGTATAGGATGCTGTATTAATGTTTACTGTATCCATTCTTCCATTCTGAACTTCATTTGTCTCAGATAAGTATTTTGTTACGTCATCGCCCTTCTGAATAATATCTGCTGTTATTGGCATACTTGGATTTGAAGATGTAACAGATGATGTATTTACAAAATAAACATTCGCCTCACCTGTATAATTCACTTTGTGATCCACTTTCTTTGTGCCAGAAGAACCATTGGTTCCTGTATTTACTGTATACGTCACTGCATAATTTGTGATGTAAGTCTTCGTTGTCTCCTTTGTCTCATCACCCTTTAAGAGATAAGTCTCATTAAACTTGGTTGTCTCTGCTACACGATCAATCTCTGTCACTAGCTGATCAATCTCATCCTGGATATATCCACGATCTGTTACAGAATTTGTACCATTTGCTGCCTGTACTGCCAACTCATTCATTCTCTGAAGCATATCTGTCACTTCTGCAAGTGCTCCCTCTGCTGTCTGTACTGATGAAATACCATCCTCAGCGTTTAAGGAAGCTTGAGTCAGCCCGCGAATCTGCTTTCTCATCTTTTCTGAGATAGAGAGACCTGCCGCATTGTCTGCTGCACGATTAATTTTATAACCTGAAGATAACTTCTCTGTAGAGCCTGCTACCGTCTTTGTTGTGATACCTAACATTCTGTTTGAATTCATTGCCTGTAAATTGTGCTGTACTACCATAATTATTTCCTCCTTGAAATTAAACTTCTGCGGCTATCCTTGCCACGTTATTAAAGTAGTTTCTCCCCTCTGTGCGAAAAACCTATTGCTTTTCCTCCTTTTCCGCACACCCCTTGGGAATTGTAAAGCTCGACCAGTTGGCCACCCAGTCTTACGCTTTACATCTTGGTAAGCATTATGAAATTGTAATTTATATATAATCGGTACTTAGATTACCCATTAGGGCATAAAAGAGGAAGCTCGCCTGGGGCGCACTTCCTCTAATCTTTTCCCGCTATATATCGCAATTAAAACGATATTGACTGTTATAAGTATTAGAATAACCCCTTGGTATTATTCTATATACCCATCCATGTTTACTGTAGCCGAGCGATCCTTGCTCAAGCTAT
>CASJPF010000052.1 GCA_949383255.1 Lachnospiraceae bacterium
CTGTGTCATGCCTTTTCGGTTGCGGAAAAAGCGGATGCGTTTGCCGATTGCCATAGTAAAACCTCCGTTATTGTGAAGTGGGATAAAGTCATGCCAGCTCGATTACGCTTCGCTTCATCTCGCTGTGGCGGTGCGCCATATACGCCTGTCAGGAAGCAGTTCAGCGTGTGCAAGCACCCGCCGCCCTGTTTCTTCCAGTCGTGCATGACTTTACTTAAACAAATCTGTTGAAGTCAGTATAACATGATGTAATAGAAATAGCAAGAATAACTTAAATAAAAAAAGTTAAGATTTTTTTGATAACCACTTGACTTAACGGAATTTATTTAGTATTCTATATGCAGAACTTAAACGAAAACAGTTAAACATTGAAAGGAGAGGGTATCTGAATGACAGAAAAATCATTTATGACGGTGGAGGAAGTGGCAGCGGAACTTCGTGTGTCAAAGTCAAAAGCCTATCAGATTGTGAGGGAGCTGAACGCAGAAATGCAGAAACAGGGCTATCTGACAGTGGCAGGGCGTGTGAACGCTACATTTTTTCATAAAAAAGTATGTTACAGCGAATAGAAAGGAGATGGTTTAGATGGCTGTATACAAGGACAACGCTACGGGGACGTGGCGGGTTATCTACCGCTTTACCAACTGGAAAGGGGAGAGGAAACAGACACAAAAGAGGGGATTTGCAACCAAAAGGGAAGCGCAGGCGTGGGAGCATGAAGCCATGTTAAAGCAGGGCGCAAAACTGGATATGACTTTCGGCAGTTTCTTTGAAGTGTACGAAGCCGACAAGAAACAGCGTGTCAAGGAAAGCACTTGGGAGTCCAAAAGCCATGTGATACGGACAAAGATTTTACCGTACTTTGAAAACCGCAAAATTGCGGAAATTGAAGCAAAAGATGTGATAGCGTGGCAGAATGAGTTGATGGCGTACCGGGACGAGAAAGGCAAGCCTTATTCGGCAGATTATTTGAGGACAATTCACGCACAACTGACGGCAATATTCAACCATGCGGTAAACTTTTATAACCTGCCCTACAATCCGGCAAGGCGGGCGGGGACGATTGGGAGTGAAGCAGTTAAGGAAATGGATTTTTGGACGAAAGAGGAATATCTGAAATTTTCAGAAGCCATGATGGATAAGCCCCGTTCTTATTATGCGTTTGAAATGCTCTACTGGTGTGGTATGCGTTCCGGCGAATTACTTGCGCTTACGCCGTCTGATATTGATTTTGAGAAGCAGACGGTCACAATCAGCAAGACTTTCCACCGTTCCAAAGGGCGGGATATTGTGACAAGCCCCAAAACGAAAAAGAGCAACCGCACAATCAAAATGCCGCCTTTTCTCTGTGAGGAAATGCAGGAGTACATCAAAATGCTTTATGACATTAAGCCGGACGAGAGATTGTTTCCAGTCACAAAATCTTATCTCAGCCATGAAATGGAGCGTGGAGCAAAACAGGCAGGAGTAAAGAAAATAAGGGTGCATGACCTTAGACACAGTGCGGTTTCGCTTTTAATTAACATGGGATTTTCGGTACTGGCGATTGGGGAGCGCATGGGGCATGAAGCGGAAAAGATAACTTACCGTTATGCACACCTGTTTCCTACGATACAGACGGAAATGGCGGAAAAATTGGAAATGGAGAGAATGACAAAGGAGGATTAGAGGAATGGAAAAATCATTGGATTACAAAGGAAGATGGCGCAATCATACGGTAGCGTTCCGGGTGTCGGACGAAGAAGCAAAGCTGTTGAATGATTTGGTGGCATTGTCGGGGCTGACAAAGCAGGACTACATCACACGGCGGCTCTTATGCAGGGACGTTGTGGTGCAGGGCAATCCGAGGGTATATAAGGCACTGAAAAATCAGATGTCGGCAATCTATGAGGAATTGAAGCGTATGGAAAGCATAAGCCCGGACAATGATGAACTGCTTTATACGTTACAAGTTATTGCAATTACATTGGACGGATTAAAGGGGGAAGATGAATGACGAATAAAATGAAAACGACTGCTCCCATATCATCTGTTGGCGCAGATGGAGAACAGCCGAATATTAAAAACGACAAACAAATTATAACAAATGAAAACGTAAAAAACAATCTGCAAGCCACAAATTGCCCGGAGAAATCCGGGCGGGGCGGCGGGCTTCAAACGGTTTCCATGACAGAATTATATGATACGGTGTACCCGCCGAGAACGCCTGTTGTGGACGGTTTTCTGTATGGCGGAACTTATCTTTTTGTAGGTGCGCCGAAAGTCGGCAAATCGTTCTTTATGGGGCAGCTTGCCTATCATGTGGCTATGGGACTTCCGCTGTGGAATTATCCAGTCCGAAAAGGAACAGTATTGTATCTTGCTTTGGAAGATGATTATGCAAGGCTTCAGCGGCGCCTGTCCGTCATGTTTGGGGTGGAGTGTGCTGACAATCTATTCTTTG
Organism: Lachnospiraceae bacterium; assembly: GCA_949383255.1. Lineage (GTDB taxonomy): Bacteria > Bacillota > Clostridia > Lachnospirales > Lachnospiraceae > COE1. The sequence continues at coordinate 2,444 of CASJPF010000052.1, forward strand.
CGACACAGGCAAAGACATTGAATGAGGGACTGGACGGAGAATTAGAGGGTTTCATTAAAGAGCATAAGGACGCAAGGCTGATTATCATTGACACGCTCCAAAAGGTGCGTGAGGTCGGCGGGGACAGGTACAGCTATTCCAGTGACTATGAGATTGTGACAAAACTGAAAACTTTCAGTGATAAATACGGTGTCTGCCTGTTGGTGGTTCATCATACACGCAAGTTGGAATCCGAGGACAGCTTCGATATGATTTCCGGCACAAACGGTCTGCTTGGTGCGGCAGACGGGGCGTTTATCATGCACAAGAAAAAGCGTACTGACAATACGGCAGTTATGGATATAGTAGGGCGTGATCAGCCCGATCAACAACTGACGATAGAGTTTGATCGGGAAAAATGTATTTGGAAATTTCAGAAAGCGGAAACAGAACTTTGGAAACAGCCGCCGAACCCATTACTGGAAGCAATCAATGAATTTCTGAAAGAGGACAGGCAGGAGTGGGAGGGAACAGCAACGGAACTTCTGAAACAGTTGCCGGATATGCAGTTATCAGCGAATGTACTTTCAAGAAAATTAAATGTAGTGAACAGCCAATTACTTAATGACTATGGCATTTTCTATGACAACAAGCGGGGGCATGAGAGAAAAATTATTCTGAAACGGCTAGAGCAGAAAGTGTAAAGTGCGACGATATGCGTCGGTTGCGACGGTATTTTTGATAGCAGGGCGGTATAGAAAATATCGACGCTATCGACGCAAACCGTCGCAGGGGGAGCAGTAAAGCGGCGTGAAGCCGCCCGCCGTCCGTAGGACGGAAAAGCCCCCGGCAGGGCGCAAAACCTGCTTGCAGGTTGCATTTTTGTTGGCGTAGCTGACAAAAGTGCTTTTGCGTTACTTTCGTGAAAGTAACAAAGCCTTGCGCCGGATGGCGCAGTAAAAATAGCGATACAAATATAGAGAATGTGGAGGATATGCCTATTGGAGAGAACGATTAGCGGCATGATGGGGAAAGGTTCTGTCAATCACAATACAAGAGCCTTTACAGCTAAAAATGTGGATAAGGAACGAAGCCGGGATAACGTGGAGTTCTGCCACTCGGATATAAAAGAAGTTTATCACACTCTATTTGATGAAGCACTGGAACGCTACAACGCAAAGCAGAAACGGAGTGACCGGAAGATTAACGATTACTATGAGAAGATACGCCGGGGAAAGCAGGAGAAACTATTTTACGAGGTAATCTTCCAAATCGGCAATAAAGACGATATGAACGTAAATAGCAGTGAGGGGCAGTTGGCGAAAGATATTTTATGTGAGTTCATGGAGCAGTTTCAGAAAAGAAATCCTAATCTCCATGTATTTTCAAGCCATTTGCATATGGACGAGCAGACACCGCACATTCACATTGATTTTGTTCCTTTTATCCGTAACAGTAAACGTGGGCTTGATACAAGGGTATCATTAAAGGGCGCACTGTCAGAGCAGGGATTCAAAGGCGGCACAAGGGGAATGAAGGAATGGAATCAGTGGATAGAATCGGAGAAGCAGGAACTTTCTAAAGTCATGGGGCGGTATGGCGTACAGTGGAAACAGTTAGGCACACATAACAAACATTTGTCGGTACTTGATTTTGAGAAGCAGGAACGGCAGAAAGAAGTTGTAGCACTGGAACAGACAATATCCGGCAGTAAGGAAGAATTATCGGATATTCTTCATCAGCAGATTGTGGCAGGACAGGAAACGGAGCAGATACGGAAAGAGGGCGAAGCGATCCGGCAGGAAGTATCGGAACTTACTGCAACAAATCATCTGCTGAAAGAGCAGACGGAAACACTGACAGAGGATAAAGAAAAGCTGTTATCCGAAAATGAAAAATTGGAGAAACAGCAGAAAAGGTTACGGCAGGAACTTAACAAAATGGTGCAGTCTAAGGAAGTCATGGAACGCAATATTGACGCCTATGATGAAGATGTGAAATGGCAGTTGGCAGAGCCGGGGACATTGATGAGTGCAAAAGCGTACCGGGATAAAAAAGCTTTACCGCTTGTGGAGAAATTGAAAGAGGTAGTAAAAAATCTGACAATCAAGTGCGTACAGCTTACGGAGCAGAGTAAGAAGCTGACCGCCAAAGTGAACGGACAACAGACGCAGATTAGCCGCTTGACAGATAAGGTCATGGAGCAGAGCGACACCATAGACCGATTGCAGGAGAAAGCGGCAGATTTGGGGCGTTTGGAGCGTCATTTAAGCAGGGAACAGGTGCAGTTGATAGTGGGTCAAAAGGCATTGGAACAGGCAGAAAGGACAAATAAACGTCCGAAACGTGCCTTTGAAATGAGCAGATAGGAAAGGGGATTGATAGGATATGACGGATATGGAGAAGAAAGTCATGGTGCGTCTGTGTGCTAAAATCGTGGCGGAAACAGAACTTTACGAAACAGATAAGGAAGTGCAAAATCTGATAGACTGGGTGTGCCTTTCAGAGCAGATAAAGGAAAACAATAATACAATCCGCAATCTGACCGGAGAATATAAAAAGATAGAGCCGGATTGCCGGGAGGGAGTAAGGGCGCAGTTGGAGCGTATGAAAGAATTCTGCAAAGAGCGCAATGATCTGTATGAAAAGCAGAATGATTTGAAAGGGCAGAAATGGAAGATTGAAAAATCATTGGAACGGTAAGAAATGTGGGGCGTGGCGGTTGCTGTGCCCTATATTTTTATTGTAAATTATTAGATATTGTGCTATGATCAAATGGCGTTAGTTTAAAAGTGTGTTGGTGGCTATAATTTGCAATTTAGACACCTTGTATTAATACGTTTTGTAAATGAGCAATTTTAAGTACCAACCCATATGTAAACTAACACTAATAAAATTTATGGCGGTGGATATAATGAAAACTTTAGTAATAGGTGGTACTAGGTTTTTTGGCATACATATGGTAAATGAACTTTTAGCCCAAGGACATGATGTCACAATTGCTACAAGAGGAAAAGTAGCTGATGAATATGGAGACAGCGTACGGCGAATTATTATTGATAGAACAAACGAAACAAGCATGAAAAATGCATTGAGCGGTAGACATTATGATGTTGTAATTGATAAAATTGCATATTGCTCCAATGATATAAAATATGTAATGGAAGTCATTGATTGTGACAAGTATATCCATATGTCAAGTACAGCAGTTTATGAACTTAAGCACATTAATACTGTTGAATCTGATTTTGACGGTGTTTCCAAAGAATTGATATGGTGCGATAGAAAAGCTTTTTCATATGAGGAAATAAAGCGGCAGGCGGAGTGCGCTTTATGGCAGGAATATTCCGACAGAAACTGGATTGCGGTAAGATATCCATTTGTAATAGGAAAAGATGATTATACAAAAAGATTGTTGTTTTATGTGGAACATACCATGAAATCTATTCCAATGAATATTGATAATTTGGATTATCAAATGGGATATATCCGTTCTGATGAAGCTGGGAAGTTTATGGCCTTTTTAATTGATAAAGATATTAGAGGGGCACTTAATGGAAGCTCAGATGGAACTATTTCCATAAGAGAAATAATTGAGTATGTTGAAAAGATGACAGGAACAAAGGCAGTTTTAGATAAAACAGGAGAAAATGCTCCATATAATGGAGAACCGGAATATAGTATCAATACGGAAAAGGCAAAATCATTAGGATTTCGATTTTCAGTACTTCAAGATTGGATATATGGACTTTTGGATTATTATATTCAGCTGGTTAATGTACAATAGAATGTTCTGTCAGTTTTCCCTTAGTGTATGAAAGACATGGTGCTAGCACCATGTAATTATGGGTAATTAACGAAAAATCACCGTTTGTGCAGGAGGATGAAGTGTGATAATAGATAAATCAAAGATAAGTATAAGACCAGAAAAAGCAACTGAATATGAAACAGTCAATGAACTGATTTATGTAGCGTTTTCTGAACAACATGGTAAAGAAACAGGTATCTTTATGAAAAATCATTTTATAGAGGAACGGAAGAAAAAAACTTTTATTCCAGAACTTTCACTTGTTGCTGTATTAGAAGACAATATAATTGTTGGTGAGGTTGCACTTCATGAAACAGATATCGTAACAGAAAATGGAAAAATTACTCAATTAGTGTTATCTCAAAGTGCTGTTTTGCCCAAATATAGAATGCATGGAATTATGAGAATGCTCGTGGAGCATGCTTTAAATAAAGCAAAAGAAATGGGGTATGGAGCAGTATTTCTTGGGGGTAATCCGGCACTGTATGGAAGGTTTGGATTTGAACCGTCTTGTAAATACGGGATTTACCACAAAGATCGGGAAAAATGGGGAGATGGAGGATTTATGGTTTGTGAATTAATTGTTGGTGTCCTTGAGGGAGTGAAAGGCATCACTTGTTATTATGGTGGATAATTTTGATTTGTGTGGTTAATGAAAAGGCATAGATACATAGCAGGGTGAATATATGATAAGTAAAATAAAGAAATGGATAAAAAGTGCAGCAGGAGTTGTTTCAATCATACTTTTTGCGATTAGTATGATTTTATTGGCTGTGGCATGTTCAGATTGCGGAAACCTGAGCGATAGAATGTCTAATAATATAAATAATATACTTTTTGGTTTGGCAACAAATTTACTTGGAATAATTGTGACTGTTTCATTTGTTCAGCATTTTATAGATAAGCAAAATGCAAAAAGTGAATATAGAGAGGAGAACTTAAAAATAAAAAGATATGATAGATTCATGAGTGTTCTGCTTACAAGATATTTGATGTATTTTAACTGTGTGACTACACCGATGGAAAGAAGAAGTGAAAATGATCCATTGCGATTATCATCTCAATTTGAGTTTGAAGATATGTGTGATTTACACAAACAATCATTGTATACATGTGAAGGAATTTTTGAATCATCAATAGAATTGTTTTATAAATCAGAGGAAATATTGCGGAACTATATGATTGAAATGATTCAAAATATTGACTTTAAATATAATGAACAATTAAAGGAAGTTATTATGCAATTTATAGAAAAATCAATTGAATATGATATGAGAGGGGCGATATTAGGAAATATTAAAACTTATTCTGGTGAGAAGCAAATGACTGAAACTATCATGGAATGTATAAAAGAAGCATCTTATGACTGGGTTGGAAAGGGGCAAAGGGGAGAATTGAACTCTAATATGATGTTGCCATATGTTCAATTATATAGTCTTTTAAAAATTGAAATAGAATTGATTGGGAGTTATAAAAAATATATAGCTAATATTGGATAATGGGTTTTATTTTTCGGGCATATTTGTTATAATGGCACTGGCAACATTTTGGCAACAAAAAATCAGCAAGCCATAATAATTGATGTAATTAAAATAAAAATCGGTGTGTATTTGCACAAAACTTAAACAAATATGGTTAAGAACAACAAAGAACACGCCGAGTTCGAGTAACGCTCTAAAGTCCGAAAAGCCAATGTTTATGCGGTTTTCCGGGCTTTTTCTTTGCCTCGTGACATTATTATGACATTATTTTTCAGAGCCAATGTAGAGCCAGGGGCTTGAAAGCCTAGTTGCTAATTTTGCAAAATTCTGCTATAATTTCCTCATGGAAGAGTACCCATGACAGGGTGGCAGCCTCCCGAGCCAATGAAACCGGCTTGCCGGAATACATAGGAAGGGAGGTGGCGCTTATGACGGCTTATGAAATCATTTCGATTTTCATTGGGATATTGACTCTGCTGATGTCCTTCGGCAGCCTGATTGTTGCGTTGCTTGCCTTTCTCGACAGAGATAGGAAAAACAGGCGAAAAAAATAATGCCCCTCCTGTCTGACCCACAGGAGAGGCGCCTCTCATTGAGAGGTAATTGAACTTTGCTTGGGAGCATCCGCTTTGGAGTGGGTGCTCTTTCTATGTTCATTATATACTATGCCCCTGGATTTTGCAAGTATTAAAGAAATTTCGCCGGCAGTCCCCTGCTGGCAAGGAAATAGATGATTCCGCATAGCTCCAGGTACCCGGTCTGGAAGATTTCCGCTGTTGCGAGGCCGGCATCAATCCCTTCGTCAAATTGGGCTTCCTGCTCGAATTCTTTTGTGGTGACAGTGGCTTTTTCTCTTTTCTCCGGATCCCATCGGATGATTTCTTCACTGTTTAGGTCAATAAGAGCTGGCTGCTCTTTCAGATGGCTTTGGAATTGAGCCATGAATTTTGTGAGCTGGTCTTCGATTGTCAAATTGGCAGTAATGCCCTGGACTTTCACAAGATCGAGCTGGGTGGCCAACATTTTTTCTTTATCTGGATACAGATGGGCATAGGTTTGCCAGGTTGTTTCAACCTTTTCGTGGCCCAGGCGTTGTGACACCATCAGAATATTAAAGCCCATTTCAATCAGCAGAGAGGCATGGGAGTGCCTGAGGTCATGGATTCTTATGGGGTTAAGGCCGGCTTTTGCCGCTACTCTTTTGATTTCGTTTAGCAGAAAACTTTTGGTAAAATAAAACAAGCGTTCATCCGGATTCGGTTCATAAAGGGAATCAAAATACTGCACCGCTTCATAATAGAGAAATTGTGGTATTGTTATACAACGGTTACTGGAATCGGTTTTTGGGGTAAGGATATACTGGGTACCTTTCACAACCTCAAAATTCTTGTTGACATTAAGGCGGTATTCATCGGTGCCGCTGTGGATAAAGTCATTTCTGGTAAGCGCCAGAAGCTCCCCCTCCCGGATGCCGGACCAGAACAGGATATTAAAGGCCAGCCGACCGGCTGACTTTTTCTCATATTCAATGAATTGTTCAAACTGATCCAGAGTCCATATCTGCATAGCGTCAGCGTTTGATTTACCGATGGAGCCCACCACTCTGCAGGGGTTCTTTGCTAGTTTATAGTAAACCATAGCATAGTTCAGTATAGCCGAAAGCTGATTATTGATGGTTTTCAAATAGGTATCAGAAAAGGGCTTGCCTTTATCGTTCCGGTAATCCAGTAATTCGTTCTGCCAACGGCGGACGGCCAGCTCATCTATATCACAGATCTTCATGTCTTTAAAACAGGGAAGCAGCTTATCCTCTATGATACTTCTTTTGGTTTCCATAGTGGTAGGCTTCAGACGTGTTGCCAGATCCTCCATATAATTTTTCACCAGGGCAGCGAAAGTAATATCGGAATTCGTCTGCAGAGTATTCAGAAAATTGCGTTCCCATTCCTTTGCTTCTCTTTGTGTGGAAAATCCGCGCTTGCGTTTCTGTTTGCTGTTTCCGGTCCAGTCCTTATAATAAAATTGGCAGTACCAGGTATTCCGTTTTTTGTCCTTATATACGGGCATGTGATTACACCTCTGTTAGTTTGAAAAGATTTTTAATTAGAGGAATTGATTTTTTCAGTGGTATTATTATCAGCGGAATAAAAATATTCATCTATTAGTTCATAATCATGATTGTATTCATCATCATTACATTTTTTGTAAAGTTCAACTCTAATAGATAAAATATTATCTTGGTTAAATAAAGGATTTGAAACATATTTTCCTTCACGCATTCCATTTCCGCTATTTGCTATTTCATATTCTGTGCAATTTTCGCTTAAGAAAATATCAGATAAAGAATCACCATTACCATAGTCAACAATGAAGTCTTCTCCTTCTTTGGTAGAAAAAGAATATTTATATGTATATGTGGGAACCATTAAAGTTCCCATCTCCTGGCTTGAAAGTGCACGATTGAATATGATGATTAACTGAATTTCCTTATTTCCGTATTTTTCTTTTTCCTCAAATCGGTGTCCAGTAATTTTCAGAGGGATCATTTTGAGATCCTGACTCTTTTCTGGCATTTCTAGTTCGGATGATGTTGTGGAGGGTGTTTCTGGTTCAGGATAGAGAATGTTATTGAAGTTATCTGTAATTTTTATTAGTTCTCCATTTTTCAAAGAAATTGTTAAATATTTATCAGATAGAAATAAATTATAATTTTCGTTATGCTTGAAAATATTAAGTATTTCTTCATTCAGCCCTAGATCAACAAGAGTAACAAAGATGTCGTCAGCCTGTTGACTTGATACATTCATAGTATTAACTATTTCAGTAATACTATTTTCATAGAAATCGTATTTTTCCATTAAGGAGTTATTAAATTCGATGTTTTTTGCGCTACAGCTAGAAGTTAATAAAACTGTTGTGGCCAAGATTGCTATTCTTTTTATATTCATAAAGATTCTCCAGCAGTATTTTCACTTATATATCAAACTTTTTATTCAGCCTGTTCTTGTATCACCTTCGGTACCACTCGAAGGCAAGGATTTTCCCTCGCTGTCCAGGAAGCGATTCTTAGCTGCAACTAAGGATTCTTCTTCCCTTTCCAGTTCATAAATTCGTGAAAGAGCCATTGTTTTGCTTTTGTGATTAAGTGCGCGGTATGAACGCAAAAGTTCTTCTTCATCTTCCTGTATGGTTAAAGTGCTGTCTGTTCTGTTAAGCAGGAAGTCAGAGGATACCAGAAAATGCTCCACTATCTGTATGAAAACAGAGATATGGGGGACAAAACCGTATTCCAGAAAATCAAATACTTCTTCTTCCTCTATTCCTATGGTAGCGGCTATTTGGGAATAGCTTTCATCCATTCGCTGCATTTGGTCTTTTAAGCGTCGAGAGATCTTCGGGTCAAATCGGAAGGGGTATTGTCCATCTTGTTTCGGTCTGGTTTTTTCACGGAGACCAAGTAAACAATCTGTTGAAACCTCGCATATTTCTGATAATTTCACCAGCGTTTCCAATGGCATACTCTCGCCTGAATAATAGCTTTTCAGTAATTCCTCTGAAATTCCAAGCATTTCAGCGACCTCATCATCTCCGAGGCCGGTTTTTCCTATCCAAAAAAGGATATTTTTTCCAGTGTTTTCATTTTGTCCAGAATAGGAAGAAACTCCATATGGCATTCTTTGATCTGCCATACCAAGCAAATAGTCTGTTGACACATTGTAATATCGGGCAATCTTGATAAGAATATCAATTTTAGGCACTCTTTTGCCATTTTCGTAGTTGGCAAGAGTGCTTTGTTCGATATTAAGCGCAGCGCAAACTTCTTGCTGTCCCTTCCCTTGCTTTTCCCGAAGGAGCTTTAATCGTTTTGCGAGCATGGTATACCTCCTCTTATAAAATTATATCACATTTTGAAATAAAATCTAATTTCATATTGAAATATTTTAATAAAAATCTCTTGACAAATATTTCAAATTGACATATAATCATTTCAAATTGAAATATAGAGGGAGGTGAACATATGACGTTACGGCAATTCAGAGAAAAAAAGGGACTTACTCAGGCAGAATTGGGAAATAGAGTTGGCTTAAAGCAGACGACCATCTCTCAATATGAAAATGGATCAAGAACTCCCACCCTTGCAATGGCAAAGAAGCTGTCTGATGTGTTGGAGATTTCTCTGGATGATTTTTTTTCACTCAACTTTATTTCAAAATGAAATATAAGGAAATTTTATCATAGGGAGGTGAAATATTAAATGGGACGACGTCCAACAAAAGCGGCAGATAACCCATTCTGTCAGGCCAGATTAAAAGCGGCAGCATACAATGAGAAGTTCTTTTCAAAGGAATATGCTGCGGAGCAGCTACATATTTCAGCTAGTCAGCTTCAGGATTATGAACTGGGAATTACAAAGTGTATTCCTCCGGATAACATTTTGAGAATGGCAGATCTGTATAAGGCTCCAGAATTGAGGAATCTCTATTGCAGAGAAATGTGTCCTTTGGGTGGTGATGTTCCGGTTTTGAAATTAGATGATCTGGATCGGATAACAGTAAAAGCTATGGCAAGTTTAAGAAAGGTTGCAGAAACAAAAGAGCTTTTATTGGATATAACCGAGGACGGAGTAATAAGCGAGGATGAAAAACCATCATTAAAACGGGTTTTGGAAACGCTTGACGAAATTTCTGCCATTGCACAAAATTTGAAAGCATGGACAGAAAAGAATTTGGAATAGGAGGATTGCGATGTACCTAAATACCAATTTGTCATTCCTTAGAAAGAAACGAGGGTTGTCTCAGAGAGAAATGGCCAAAGTTATTGGGCTGACATCATCAGCAATAGCATTCTACGAAACTGGAGATAGGGAGCCATCCTTGAAAAATCTGATAAAAATTGCAGAGTATTTTTCAGTAAGCATTGATGATTTGCTCCTGAAGGATCTACGACCACAAGGCTCTGTACTTACCAGGAATTTGAAGTATCTCCGAAATAGAGAGCATTACAGCCAGGAGGATATGGCAAAGCTGCTTAAAGTGAGCAAGGCCAATATGAGCAAGTATGAAAGCGGCGCCGCGGAACTGAGTAACCAGGGATTGATAAATGTATCACAGTTTTTCGGTGTTACCATAGATGCTCTGCTGAAAAAGGATTTGTCAAAGGAGGGATTTAAGTGAAGACACAAACTGCTCCAATTGCTTCGGGACATAACGGGGTTATACGGGTGCTTACCAAAGAGAACAGGAATTATTACACGGTAGAAGATGTGATGAATCTTCTAGGAGTGAAGCAGTCAAAGGCATATGATATTATGCGAAGCTTGAGAAAAGAGCTAATTGCTTCTGGGCGGCTGATTGAGGAATATCCTGTCGGGCGAGTACCGAAGCGGTATTTTGATTTCAGATGTGGGATTGAATAGAACGATGAAAGGAGGGTGCAGAATGTATTGGTACCAATGTGAAAAATGTGGTGCTCATCTGGATCCTGGAGAACACTGTGATTGCGAAGAAGAAGCAAAGCGCGAAGCAGAGCGCAGAGGAAATTTTTATAAAGAAGAGGCGGGGAGCAAGCGGTATACGCTCAACAGGTTTCCTGAAAAGTTAGAGGTATGAGATAGAGAATAGAAAGAAAACAAAGTAAATTCTGGCAGCTCTTGACAATTCTAAAATTGCTATTTCTTGGTAATGTATTGATAAAGGAGATTTTATCCTTGCTATTGTCCGAGAACTTAGCCAAATTGGTAAAAAGGAAAAGACTGGTTCCAGATGAGAACATAGTGTATAAGGTGTTTGAGGGAATTCAAAAATTATTTAATAGAGACATATAACTGCTATTTTAACTACTATCTCTTATGTGTATAGGGTAAAACATAGATGCTATATAAAAGAACGTGAGAATTAGCGGCAATAAACATGCTAGATATGGAAAAAGAGTGTTCGGCAATTTACCAGAACACTCCCTGAACACTCATATTGTAGCATGGAAATGCAAATAAATCAATATGGAGGTTGAAAAAAAGTGAGTAATTTATCAATTCAAAATGTCCTCGCTCAGAGGAATAACTACAATCTTGCGATTCCGTTTGTGGAAACTCAGCAGATCAATCCCTTTTATAAAATGAGTGTTTCCCTACTCTATGCGGACACGGATGAACGGGCGTCACAGGTTTTTAAAGTGGGTTCTCGGAGTCTTGGCAACAACCGGTGGGAGGACTTATATTCCCTGACAAAACCATTTCTGCAGCGGTTAGCTACGGAGGCAGGGATTCAGTTCGGTCCTGGCGCTGGTGATGTGTCAAAGGTAGATGAAAACACCTGGAAGGCGAGTGCATTTGGAGCAATCCGGCTTCCGGATGGAAGTGTGCGTACCAGCAACAATTTCAAAGTGATCGATTTGGCCACGGAAGAAAAGAAATACCGCATGGCCTATGAAGAAAAGGCGGAAAGAGGAATCTCTGATTATAAGGCCGCTACGGATGCTTCCAAAAAGTATGCGGGGAAATGGGTGAACACTGACCGGACAAATGATAAAGGCTATGCTATCCAATTGTATATGGTTGCTGAACAGGAGAAAGGGAAGTATATCGAGAACAGCCTGCTAGATGCTATGACACAATTACGCGCCAATGCTCCGCAAAAAGCTGCCACAGGAGCCATTCTGAGAGTTATCAGGGACCTTTTGGGCATTAAGGGTACTTACACTATTGACGAATTGAAAAAGCCTTTTGCAGTGGCAAGGACGTCCTTCTCGCCGGATTACAATGATCCGATGGTTAAGCAGATGTTATTACAACAGGCAATGCAGAGCGTGGGAAATTTGTTTGGAAATGTCCAGCCAGTTGTGCACACAATTTCCATTCCCCAGTCAGATGATGAGGTGGATATTCCTGCAGATATATGCGAACCGGAGCAGCCCAAAAATGAAACAATGGCGGAACCACAGCAGCCAGTAACTCCACAGTCGGCACAGCGGCAGCAGAACCAGCAGAAGCCGCAGGGAGCAGGCCGGGTAATGACGGAGGCAGATCGCGCAGCGGACTTCTGTTGTGATAAATGTGGTTCCGTCATCAAAAAGGATGTATGGAGATATTCCAATGAATATTTTGGGCGCTCCCTTTGCTATAGGTGCCAGCGCATTGTTAAGAGCGAACAGAGAGGAGGACAGAGATAATGAAAATTTTTCATTCGGGAGATTGGCATATCGGCAATTTTAAGGGACCAGAAAGGGAGGGGGTTAATCTCCGCTCCCTGGACACAAGACGCTGCCTTGAATTTATGGCAGAACGTGCGGAACAGGAGCACCCGGAGCTGGTGCTGGTGCCAGGGGATATTTTCCATACCGGGAAAACATGGAGTGACCGCTGCTGTGATGAAGTGGTAACAGCGATTGAAATTATTACCCGTCTGGCAGTGGTTTCCGGCCATGTGGTTATTATGAAAGGCACTTCCAACCATGACGGGGAAGGACAGTTTAAAGTTTTGGCGGCTCATTTTTCTGGTTTCCATAATGTCCATATCATTATGAATCCGGAAGTGGTTCAGACGGAATATGCAGATATTGCAGTCCTTCCGGGATTTGACAGGGGTGTGTACCGGGCGAAATTCCCTGGTCTGGGGAAAGAAGAAGAAAACGAAGTGTTCTCCCAGGAACTCGGGAAGATTGTGATGGGGCTTCGTACACAATGCCGTGAAGATCGGCCAACGGTTTTGATGGCACACTATACAGTGCCAGGGTGCAATACGGAGAGCGGCCAGTCACAGCTTCTCACCCAATTTGAACCGATTATACCGCCAGAGGCTTTATCCGCTGCCAATTATGACCTGGTAGCATTGGGACACATTCACCGGCCGCAGTTGGTGTCCGGATTTGACAATGTATATTATTCCGGTTCTATCAATGCCAATAATTTCAATGACGAAGGGCAGGAACGGGGATTCTGGATTCATTATGCTGAACCAGGGGCTTTTGGCCGGGAGGGGATGGTTTTTACAGATTCTGAATTTGTGGAAACACCATACCGTGAATTTGTTACATTTCGGTTCACTGATACGGATATTACAGCAATTATTTATGGCCATATGGATGAGGTGGCTATGAATTACTGGCGCTGGAATGGGGCTGTGGCAAATAAGATTGTCCGGGTATTGTATGAATGCTCTGCAGAAAAGCAGAAGGTTTTTAACACTGCCCTGCTGGAAAAGGCATTGTATGAAGATGGGGCTTTTTGGGTATCTGGCATTGCGCCTGAAAGAATAGAAGCGTCTGCAGATCGAACCGATTTGTCCCAGGAAACAGACCCGGAAGCGAATCTGAAAGCCTATCTGGAAGAAAAAGGAATGGATTCAGAAGACATTGAGCGGCTGATTCTGAAAGCCAGACCAATTATCGCTGAAGCAATAGCAGCGGAAACCGGCGCGGCTTTCTCCGGGATGTTTGTCCCCATAGAGATTGAAGTGAAAAATTATCGGGCATATGCAGAGGAAAAATTTTCTTTTGAGGACATTCAATTCTGCACCATAAATGGACAGAACGGCGCCGGCAAGTCTTCCCTCTTTATGGATGCCATCATTGATTGTATTTATGAGGAACCCAGAGAGGGGAAAAGCACATCTGTAAAGGTTCCGTGGCTGAGAAATGATGAAGGGGTTCGCTCTGGGTACATATCATTCACTTTCTCCATAGGTGATAAGGTGTACCGCATAACCAGAACGAGGGCAAAATCCGGAAAAGGAACTTTGAACCTTGCGGAGATGGTGGCCGGAGAATGGGAAGACCGTTCACAGGAAAAATTCAATGATACCCAGGCAGACATTGAGCGGCTGATCGGAGTAGACAGCATGACCTTTAAGAGCTGTGCCCTTATTATGCAGGATCAGTATGGATTGTTTCTGCAGGCCAAAAAAGAAGAACGTATGGTGATTCTCTCAAATCTCCTGGGGTTGGGTATCTATGGCAACATGGAGGAAATGGCAAAGGACCAGACCGCAGATTATAACCGGCAGATTGCCGGGAAGAAGCAGACGATGAAAGTCCAATCGGATAATATCCTTGCTTTTGGCAAGCCGGATGAAGAACTGGCAGAGGCCAGGGAAAGCCTACATGGGGTAGAAAGTGCGGCCCAGATTAAAAAGTTGGAACTGCAAAACGCAAATCTCCGTTTAGTGACTACTAAGGCGGCGGAAGAACGTTACCATGCCATTATGAGGGATGCTTTCTCTTTGGAAAATAAAAAACGGATTGCAGAAAGCGGAAAGTCAACGGAGGATGACACAATCCGGGCATGTGATATGAGCTTGATAGAAGAAAGCGTAATTCTGGAAAATGCGAAAGAATACCGTTCGCTGGCAGAACAGGAAAAGGAGCTGATAGAAGGAACTGCTGTTTATGAAGCCAGATCAGCAGAACTTGACAGGATAAATGGGCAAATCTCTGGCACGGAAAAAATTCTTGCAGATTATCGACGGGCGCTTGCTGACTATGAAAGTCGTTTGAAGCCGGCTCCATCTCAGGAAGACCAGGAGGAAATCAAAAGCAAAGCGGCAGAATATCAGGCAAAGAAGCAGCAACTTGACGCTATGTATTCTCTTTCCCGAAAGGCAGCAGATTTGCAGGAGAAAAGGAACCGTCGGGCATATGCTCTTGACAACAAAAAGGCATATTTTAACGAACAGGAAAGAATGCTACTGACAGAACAAAGCTCTTTTAAAAAGCGCATGGAGCTTTTGGAGAATTCTGGGTGCATTGATATTGAAAAAGCGTCATGCAGATTTCTGGCCGATGCGGTACAGGCAAAAGCAGAACTGAAAATTTATCCGGAGAAACTGAAAGCTCTGGCAGAAGAACGTGAGAAATCCTTGGGAGTGCTGGAAAAAGAAGTTGAAGCGGCAGAGGCAGAAATCCAGGAGTTAAATTTTTCGGAGGATAAGCTGGATGCGCTGCGGAGAGAGTGCGGTTCCCTTGAAATCTATCCGGAAAAGCTGAGGGAGCTGGAGCGCCAGGAAAGCCAGAATGCCTTAATTAAGGCTCGGATTGAAGGGATTTAATATAGGCAACACTGAAAAAAACCTTTCAGAATTGAAATCCAAGGCTTTGGAGGTAGAATCAGAGAAGGGGAAGTATGCGGAAAGCTATCTGGAGCATGAAAAGATACGGAACCAGATGGAAACATTGAAAATCTGGCTTCAAAAAGAATCTGAAATCCCGGTAATCCGTGAGAGGCGCACTAATGCAGACCGGAGGGCAAAAGAACTGGCAGAAGAAATCTTATTGCTTGAAGCGGAACTTACCGAAAAACAGGAGCAGGCCAGTAAGGAAAAGGAGGCCGCTGCTGGGGGCGCGGAAGCAGAGCTGCAGGTGAAGGATATTCAGACAGAAATTGACGGTCTTGATCGGAGAGCAAAGGAAATCCAGGTTAAAATCGGGGGATTTGAGCAGAGAATCCGCGAAATTCAGAGAATGCGGTTGAACATAGCTGCTATCCAGGAGGAAATTGCGGAAATGGCCGAAGATGCGGCGGATTATGACACTTTAAAAAATTCCTTCAGTCAGGACGGAATCCCCCATCAGATTATCCGGACTATTCTTCCGAAGTTGTCTAATACGGCAAACAATATTCTGGGGCAGATGACCGGAGGGCAGCTGGGCGTGGATTTTGTGACGGAAAAGATATTAAAAAGCAACAGCAAGAAGGAAGTCGTTACACTGGATATTTTCATTGAAGAATATGGAAAGAGCAGCCTTCCTTACCTATCAAAGTCCGGTGGAGAAAAAGTAAAGTCTTCCCTCTCCGTCATTCTTGCTTTGGCGGAAACCAAAGCGACAACAGCAGGAGTCCAGTTTGGCATGTTGTTTATTGATGAACCGCCGTTCTTAGATGCGGATGGTATTCAGGCATATTGTGACGCTCTGGAAACGATTCAGGAGCGGTATGGGAATAGAATCAAAATAATGGCAATTACCCATGATCCGACCATGAAGGCCCGTTTCCCACAGAATCTTGATGTGGTGAAGACGGAGCATGGGAGTAAAGTGATTTATTAAGGGATAACCGGAGGGTTATCCCCCTCCGAGCAGGAGGTAATTTTATTGGCAGAGAAAAGATACTATTGGATTCAGCTCAAAGAAGGTTTTTTTAAGCAAAAGGAAATTAAAAAGTTAAGAAAGATTGCAGGAGGTGATACATATACCGTTATTTATCTTAAAATGCTCCTGGCAGCGGTAAAGCAAGGCAACAAACTGTACTTTGAAGGAGTTGAAGATACTTTCCCGGAAGAGCTGGCTTTGGAACTTGATGAAGATCCGGAAAATGTCCGAGTAACTTTGGCATTTTTGGAGCGTCAGGGCTTGATTAAGGTGATGGGAGAGGATGAGTTTTTGTTTTTACAATGCGAGGAAATGGTTGGTTCCGAGAGCGAATCGGCAGCCAGGGTAAGGCGGTATAGAGAGAAAAAAGCGTTACAAAGTAACACAGGAGTAACGCCGCTGTTACGAAACGGTAACACAGATATAGACATAGAAAAAGATATAGAGAAAGACATAAAGAGAGAAAAAGAGAAAGATATTTGCCCGGAGCTAAACTCCGGACCGGAGGAACCGCCCATCATAACGCTCCCTCTGAATACAGGCGAGGAACATTTGATTTTTCAGCGTGACATTGATACATTTTCTGACCTGTATCCGGCAGTGGATATACTGCAAGCAATGAGGAATATGAAAGGGTGGCTCATGGCTAATCCGACAAAGCGGAAAACCAAGCGAGGCATTGGCAGGTTTATAAACTCCTGGCTAGCGAGAGAGCAGGACAAGGGAGGAAAAAGAACTGTCGGTAACAATGCCCGGAATATGACTACGGAGCAATATGCGGAATCTATCAGGGGGTGGAATGAGTGACGGATCAGGAGTTTGAAATGGTTGCATTGGCGATAAAAGCAGCCTATCCCAACTCCAATGTGCTGCCAGATAAGTATGCCATGAAAGTGTGGTATCGGGCATTGGGTGATCTGGATTTCCGTGTAGTTGAAAATGCGGTGTGGGAGCATATCGGCATATCTGTATTTCCGCCGAGTATTGCGGAGATTCGGGAAAAGTGTGCAGCCAGATTATCTCCAATGGTGACAGATTGGGGAGAGGCATGGGAAGAAGTGCAGAGGGCGATACGGAAGTATGGCCGTTACAGGGAGGAAGAAGCCCTGGCTGCCATGACACGAATGACGGAAGTTGCTGTACGTCGGATGGGATTTCAAAATTTGTGTAACAGTGACAATCCGGTAGCTGACCGGGCGCATTTCCAGCGGATGTATGAAGGGATGGTGAAAGAAGAAAAGCGGCAGACACAGCTTCCGGAATTTGTGCGGAGTGAAAGAGCCAGAATGATTGAAAGCCATATGCCGCCTGCTCCCCAAATTGAGAGTAAAAAAGAGCAGATGCATGAAAGCATAACAAGAGCAGATCCAGAACATATCAACAAACTTCTGGAGGAACTATATCAATCAATGGGGACTGGAAAAAGAGCATAGAAAAGCTGGGGAAGTTAATCCTTCCTCAGCTCCACTACATCGGTTATGTCGCAATCCAGTGCAGAACATATTTTCTCAATGGTTTTGAGCGATACATATTCGTTTTTTCCGAGTTGCGCCAGGGCAGAAGTTGTTAATCTGGCACTGATCCGAAGCTCTGTTTTAGACATATGTTTGTCTATCAGTAGCTTCCAGAGTTTGTCATAAGACACCATGCTATCACCTCAGGAGTTATCTTATCACAAAAAAGTCAGGAAATCAATATAATATCTAAATTTTAGATTTTTTGTTGACATTTTAACTCTAATAGTGTAATATCTGAAATATAGATATTTTATCTAAATTTTAGATTAAAGGGGTGAAATTATTGAGGCATACACAAAGAAGTTTGCAGGGGAGTAAAGGGGAATTTGCAAAAATTATCCAAGAGCTATGTTATTCTCGCCAGCCGTGGGAAGTTTGGTCTGATGTAATTACGGTTATGGCTTGCTCGATAGCGAATGCCGTGGATAAGTCACCAAAGCGGCATGAAAGCCGCGAAAAGGAATATGCAGAGTGTATTAAGCGTCTGGGTGGTGTAGAAAAGTCGGCACAATTATTCGCTATTCTGGTAGAGGCACTGGAAGTAAATCCAGACCAGGACTTCCTCGGTGAGTTGTACATGACTTTAGAGTTGGGAAACCATTGGAAAGGGCAATTTTTTACACCATACAGTATTTGCCAGCTTATGTCTGAAATAACAATGGGAGACTGCCAGAAAGCGATTGATAAAGAGGGGTGGATTTCTATATGTGACCCATGCATAGGCGGTGGTGCAATGATGATAGCGGCCGTCCATACGCTGCGGCGCCAGAATGTATATTATCACAATCATGTGCTTTTTGTTGGGCAGGATATTGATCGGGTGGTTGGCATGATGGCTTATATACAGCTATCACTTCTGGGGTGTCCCGGTTACATTGTTATTGCAAATACAATGACAAATCCGATAGTAGGATCGCCTCTTATGCCCGTGGAGAAAGAGGGGCAGGAATTTTGGTATACACCTCTTTATTTTAGCGAAGTATGGCATTTCAGAAGGGCATTCAGCCTTTTGAAAAATATCAGTGGAACCGAGACCACTCAAAAAACAGTGGAAAAAGAGCGTTATTTTATGTTTTTCGATTTCAAAGAACAGGAGGTCAAATATGGGAATCAGCGGAATTGAAAGCGGCGGCTTGTCAGAAGAAAGCAGGAAATCAGAGAAGGTGGAAAAACTGGATTTAGCGTCAGGTGAGATTTCCGAAAATACTGCATATGTAAAAGAAAAAGCAAAGAAAAAACTTAAAGATGAACTGCAAAATGCCAAGGATAAGTCATTTGCAGATCCGATTATTAAATATCTTATAGGACGATGTGGAGAAGATAAAGGGTTATCGGAGGAGGTTTTGCAGGAATATAAGACATGGGAGAAATGCTTGGATTATGTATATTCTCTTGCTCGGAAGCAGACAAGCGGAAATTGTGTCGTTATTCGTGACGAGGTTGTCTATGAATGGGCAGAGGATTATTACCACAAAGATGATAAAGCGGAAGAAGCTGAAAAGACAAGAAAAGCGGCAGAGACAAAGAAGAAAGCAGCGGAACAGGCAGCCAAGACAAAAGTAAATGCCAGAAAGCCCAAAGCTGAAAATAAAGTGGTATCAGAAAAGCAAAAATCTCCGGTTCTTTCAGAAAAAGCAGAAGAAAAGAGAACCAGAAAAAATAACAAGGATTTGGATGGACAAATGGATATATTTTCCATGATGGGAATATAAGGGGGCTGATTGTATGAAAAAACGTAAATTATCTGCAATCGAAAGAGAAAACGCTAGTGAAGACATGATAGAGATTGTTGGTCGATTGGAAGGAATGCGCTATATTGTAACGGCTCGAATGATTGAGGATAATAGAATATTACTTTTGACTTTTTATGATATTTTAGACCTTGCAAAAGGAAAAGAGGGAGCAGCTTTCAGAACATTTCTTTCTCACGAAGATTATATAACTCAGGATTTGAGAGTAGAGAAAGTCAAGTGGCTTACAGCATCATTCTGCATGATGGATGGATTCAGTGCTTTTGAATCAACATGGAGTGAGGAAAAAAATCGTTTTGAACGGAAAGGGGTTATATTCATTCGTTCCAATGAGGAATTGGAACTTATTACAACATTTTTTAAAGAATATTCAAAGCCAGATGATAAATCCGTTCCGTGGGACGCAGTATATAGATTTCAGGAAAAGGTCAAGGCTGTAAGGCTGGCCACAAGACATAAAAAGGAAACAGATCTGATTGACGCAGTAATGGAGCCAGTAAAACCGGAGCCGGAAGAATTCAGGTCATGGGCTTTCGATTCGGCTATGAGTTTTAGCAGATACCTTATTTATCAGGAGATTGAAAAAGGGATTGCACAATGTGAATGCACTCATTGTGGCAAAACAGGGCTGGTAAATAGGAAAGATATTCGTTTGAGAAATAATGAGAAGAGCGTATGTCCGTTTTGCGGCAGCAAAGTCACTATAAAAGCTAAAGGAAAACTTCCCTATCGGATTACAGATGAAAGATGGGTTGCTTATGTCGATTCCACAAACGAAGGATTTATCTGGCGGTATTTTCATGTTTATCGTGAGATTCACAAGTATCCAGAACAGACGATTGGGCATAACCGTATTTCTCAGGGGATAAAGGAATATGCCAGACAGTTTTATTCCTTTCCGAATGGTAAGCCTAAGTGCGATCCGTATGAGTATGCAGAATTTAAGCAGTCCGGTAAAACTCGCTGGTGCCATGATGAAGGAAAAATTGCTTGTGCAGAATGTATTCTATATCCGGAAAATTTGCCGCAGGCATGGGAGCATACCCCCATGAAATATTCTGCATTGGAAACTCTTTCTAAAAATATGCCGACTGTATCACTCAGGTATGAACGGGGGATACAGAGTTTTCTGAAATTTCCTGAATTGGAATGGATCTGCAAAATGGGGCTTAACCAACTGGCAAAAGGAATCATCAATGATATGTATCATGGAGCTACCGGGAAAATTGATTTGAAAGGTGGAACAATTTATAAGATTTTAGGTCTGAATAAAGTAAACACAAAGATTTTACAGGCCATAGATGGCAATTATGATGAGTTGCGCCTGCTTCAGGCGGCCCAAACAATAGGATTGCAATTAAAGCCGGCTCAGCTGAAGGAATACTATGAAACCTTTGGATACAATACAGATTTGCTTAAACGAGCAAACCGAAAGGTATCACTTCATAAATTGGTGAAATATATCGGAAAAGAAAGTGAGCGGTACCCAATAGGAGAGAATGCTGGGTGTGGCAAGTATGCGTATATGAGGTATCGAGAGCGGGAAGATCCCCGTGTTGAAAGAAAACGAAACATGGCAGGGGACTGGCTGGAATACCTCCGTTGGTGCAAAGAATTGAAATATGATTTGGATAACATGTTTATTTATATGCCGACCAATTTCAAAAAGGTTCATGACAGAACAGCGAAAGAGTACCAAGCATTACAGGATAAAAGAGCGGCAGTAGAAAGAAAAAGGCAGGAAACACTTGCCAGGAAACGGATGGAGCAAACTCAAAAGGCTATGGAAGAAATCTTTAAAAAGAATCAGGGAATGGACGCATTTTCTATCAAAGGAAATGGATTGATTTTGGTTGTGCCGAAAAATGGAGATGAAATCAAGGCAGAGGGAGAGGCCCTGCATCATTGTGTGGGTGGATATGTGAGCCGGGTAGCAAGCGGGGAAACCAATATATTTTTCGTCAGAAAGGCAGAAACGCCAGGAAAACCATATTTTACACTAGAGTATAGGGACAATAGGGTTATTCAGTGCAGAGGGCTCCATAACTGTGATATGCCTCCAGATGTAAAGGCTTTTGTAAAGGTATTTGAAAAGAAAATGCAGGATTCTATTCAAGGACGAAATAAAACCAGAAAGCACAGGAGGGCGGGGTGATTCTATATGGCAAGACAGATTATCAGAAGTATAAGAAAGGGGTCTGTACAGTGGAATGAGGATGACCGTCTGCAGATTGCCACACTTCTCTTGAAATGCGGATATGCTGCCAAAATTACACATCGGGTAGTTCCTGAGCAGGCCGGCAGAAACAATGCACAGAAAGAATATGTGATTGAATATTGGGAGGAGAGTTCCGATGTCTAGGGATGAAGAAAAAAAGCCTATACCTAAGATGGTGACGTATTTGAAATTTGGATTTGTCATTACAGAACATGAATCCTATCTTTGTCCAACTTGCGGCCATATTCTGGGCGCGGGATCGAATTATCAGCCGCGATATTGCGATCAGAGAGTGAGTTTCTCTGGAATTGAGTGGAAAGAAAATAGAGAGCTGGGATTTGCAAAAAGGGGAGGCAATGCCAGATGAAAATTGGAGAAATTGTAGAAATTCTGATTAGAGAAAAAGATAATTATACACATGAAGATTACCGGAAGCAGGCGATAGAAGAAGCGTGCAATCTGCTGGATAGACTGCCAGGGATGGAGGAGGCAACGACTTATGAACCGATCAAGAATTGAATGGTGTGATCATACATGGAATCCAATTACCGGCTGTCTACATGAGTGCCCATATTGCTATGCCAGAAAAATGTCTGTGAGATTTTCGGGGGATGTCAAGAGGAATAAAGCAGCTATCAAGGACTATCGGATTCATCGGACACAGGATGGAAAGGAGCTGTATATTTTAGATCAGGCTATGTTGTCTGAAACAGGAAATACTTTGGTCTATCCTTTTGGCTTTGAACCAACACTTCATCGGTACCGCTTTAATACTTTGGAAAAACTGAAAATGGGTAATAACATTTTCGTTGGAGCTATGGCTGACATATTTGGAGAATGGGTACCAGATGAATGGATTGCTGAGATTTTCGGTATCTGCCAGAAATATCCTATACATAATTATCTGTTTCTCACAAAGAATCCGAAGCGTTATATGCAGTATGGGGTTCCAATAGGTCAAGACAATTTATGGTATGGAACGACTATAACGGGTGGTGATGATATTGATAGAATTTCTTCGCTTGTGATGGATGCAAAGAAATTTGTGAGTATTGAACCATTGCAAAACAGTATTGCAAAAGAAGATATAAAAGCAATATGTGAAATTACTGACTGGATTATTATTGGGGCAGAAACGGGAAGGCATAATGGAAGGATAGAGCCTGTTCCGAATTGGATTAAAGGCATTGTGTCAATAGCAGAAACGGAGAATGTGCCGGTATTCATGAAAGATAGTTTGGTTGAAGTTGTAGGGGAAAAACAGATGCGTAGAGAATTCCCACCGCAACTCCAGGCCAAGGCGATAAGCCCCAAAATGAGAAGAAAGCTATATGATGCCTGTTGCGTCTGCAAAACATCTGCAATGAAAAGCGAGATGATGGCTTTATCAGTTAGATCGCAGCGAGGGGAACAGCCCAAACAATTCGCATTCATGTGCCGAATTTGTTTTCTGGATATGTGCAGGAAATATGAAATACAGATGCCGAAATTGGAGACCTTCAAGGGGGAAGCAAAGTGCTTTGGAGAAATGGAGAAGGATACATAGATTCAATGGCAGCTATGGCGGTGCAGAGAGTAGTCAGGCAGAAAAGGAAGATAAGAAGAATGAAGAAAAGAAATTGCTACAGAACCAAGGAAGAAAAACGTATTCATGAAAAATCAGTCAAAATGCGGAAAATGACAGATGAACAGTTGGTTCATTATGTTGAGGATCGTGTTGAGAAGGCAAGAAGCGAGGGAAGGAATGAAGTTAAAAAGGGCAGAAGTCTGAGAAAGTTTTTGGAATCTTTGGAGATTCCAGGGGTTATCCCCCAGCAATGTCGTCAACTTAAGCCGAAAATCTAGTAACTATAAATTTATGCGTATACAA
>CASJPF010000053.1 GCA_949383255.1 Lachnospiraceae bacterium
TGATCTTAGACCGCCTTTGGGATGGGAACGGCAGCTATGTGGATGACAATACCCTTTCTGTTTATATACGCAGGCTGCGGAGGAAGATTGAAGATGACCCGAATTCCCCCACAAAGCTTCTAACGGAAATCGGGTTTGGCTATAAATGGGTCGGGGAGTAATGAGACATGAAAACAATGGGAAAAGAAACAAGGAGGATGCTGTGCTGGCTGCTTGCCATCTGTCTGGCTGCTGCGGCAGGTTTAACGGCCCTTTTATCCTATATGACGAGTGATTTCCAGAAAACAATGGTGGAGCATGATTATGGTACGGCAGGGTATCTGGTAAACCACCCAGACACAAATGTGGCATCCGCATTTACGAAGGGCAAAACGGACTCTGACCTGGAGGCCGGAAGGCAGATCCTTAAGGAGGCGGGCTACCATGAAAATACAGATCCCAGGATGGTTCCCGCTGTCGCCGCTTACCAGAAGCGTACTGCCGTTATGCTCCATGGTATGCTTTTTAGCGTTTTTGCGGTCGTTTTTTTGACAGTCTGGATTTACATCCGGAGACAAAGGAAGGCACTTGCAAAGGCGGATACCGTGATCACACGGTTCCTTTCAGGGGATACGGGACAGAGGATCGACAGTGAGGAAACCGGGGGCTGGTACAGCCTGTTTCACAGGATCAATGAGCTTGCCGCCATCCTCTCTGCCCAGGCAGAGCATGAAAAACAGACGCGCGAATTTTTGCAGGATATGATCTCAGATGTTTCCCACCAGTTAAAGACGCCCCTGGCAGCGCTGAAAATGTATGATGAGATCATGGCGCAGGAGGGTGCGGACAGGGAAACAATCCATGCATTCAGCCAGAAATCCCTGCGGGAAATACGCAGGGTGGAAGATGTGGTTTATACGCTCTTAAAAATAGCCAGGCTGGACGCGGGTACGGTCAGGATGGAAAAGGTGGAGGAAAACATGGAAATGCTCATTAAGGATGTGATAGAACGCTTTGAGACACTGGCAGCCCAGGAAGCGAAAGAAATTATGTTATCCGGGAGCAGCGATGTTTCTCTTTACTGCGATGCCCTTTGGATGTCGGAAGCTTTGGGGAATGTGGTGAAAAATGCGCTGGAGCATACCTGCAGAGGCGGGAAAGTAGTGATCAGCTGGGAGAGGACGCCCCTTCTTATAAACATTGTAGTGGAGGACAACGGAACAGGGATCCACCAGGAGGATATCCATAATATCTTCAAACGATTCTACCAGAGCCGTTTTTCCCAGGATACCCATGGGATCGGTCTGGGTTTACCGTTGGCAAAGTCCATTGTGGAAGCCCATCAGGGGACGATTTCTGTAACCAGCAAGGTCGGTCAGGGCAGCAGGTTTGTAGTAAGCTTTTTTACCATACAGGAAACGTCGTTCCCTGTATGATGAAACTCTCCAGGGGATGCGCACTCGCACGAAGAGGCAGTATGCCGCAAGCGGCCGCGCTCGGCGCAAGGATGTGCTTTTTCACATCCTTTATTCATCTTACAAAAGAGTAAGATGAAATTCATGTGAGAGTAAGACCCATCGGGTAAGATAATGCCCGAAAGGCAGGTAATGAATATGAATATTCTTGAAGTACAGAATCTATGTAAGACCTATGGAAAAGGGGAAGCGGAAGTCCGGGCCCTGGACAATGTTTCCTTCTCTGTGGGCAAAGGTGAATTTATTGCA
The DNA here is from genome assembly GCA_949383255.1 of Lachnospiraceae bacterium. GTDB lineage: Bacteria > Bacillota > Clostridia > Lachnospirales > Lachnospiraceae > COE1. The sequence continues at coordinate 1,704 of CASJPF010000053.1, forward strand.
ATCGTAGGCGAATCCGGATCCGGGAAAAGCACACTTTTAAATGTGGTGGGGGCCTTGGATAACCCGACCTCTGGAAAAGTGCTGATCGATGGGAAGGATATTTTTTCCATGCCCGAAAAGAAGCTCACGGTGTTCCGCCGCCAGAATATCGGGTTTATCTTCCAGTCCTTCAACCTGATCCCGGAACTGAATGTAGAGCAGAACATTACATTCCCATTGCTTCTGGACTACCAGAAGCCGGACCAGAAGTATGTGGAGGAACTGCTGGAGATTCTGGGATTAAAGGAACGCACGAAGCACCTCCCCAGCCAGCTTTCCGGCGGCCAGCAGCAGAGGGTTGCCATCGGCAGGGCATTGGTGGCCCGCCCTGCGATCATCATGGCAGATGAACCCACCGGGAACCTGGATTCCAAGAACAGCCAGGAGGTCATCACTCTTTTAAAATCCATGTCGGCCAAGTACAGGCAGACCATCCTGATGATTACCCACAATGAGAATCATGCGGATGCAACAGACCGGGTACTGCGTATGACAGACGGAAGACTGAAGGATCTGGGGGTGGCGGCGAGATGAAAAGTTATCTTGGGCTGATACCCCAGTATGAAAGGGTTCACCGCAAAAATAACCGGATCTCCGTGCTGTGCATCACGCTTTCGGTATGCCTTGTCATGGCGATTTTCAGTATGGCGGACATGGCGATACGTTCCCAGAAAAATTATTTTATTAAAACCAATGGCGAATACCATGCGGCGCTCCATGATGTGGAGGCAGAGACGGCAGAACCGGTATCGGCAAGGGTTGATGTGGCTTTATCAGGATGGGTCTACCAGGGCAGTACGGGAATGTTATCCGGCAAAGTCGTCAGTTTTGTGGGGGCAAATAAAGAAACAATGGAATCCCTGACTGAAATGGATATGACGGCCGGGGCATACCCTTCCTTGCCGGATGAGGCATTGCTGAATGAAAGTGCCATGGAGCAGCTAGGTCTGTCCATTGGCGATAGCGTGACGGTTACGGTTCCGGACGGCTCACAAAAACAATATCGGATTACCGGAACCCTTGCGGATATGGGTTCCATGCTGAAAGCGGATATCTGTGGAATGGCGCTTTGCGAAGAGGGCTTCCTTGTTATTGCAGATGAAAACGCGGCAGACGGCACCACCTACCGCATCCAGTTTAAGGATGGCGCCCATATTCAGGAGGCCATAAAGGAAATGAAGAGCCAGTTTGGTCTTTCTGACGACCAGGTCTCAGAAAATACCGCTTTATTAGGCCTGATGGGACAAAGCGAGAGCAATATTATGCAGGCCCTCTATCTGATCGCGGCGATCCTTGTTTTCCTTGTTTTGATTGCGGGAACAGTGATGATCTCCGCAAGCTTTAACACCAATATGTTGGAGAGGACACAGTTTTATGGGCTGCTTCGCTGTCTGGGGGCATCTAGGAAACAGGTAAAGCATTTTGTGATCCTGCAAGGGCTCAGGCAGAGTGCGAAGGGCGTCCCTATCGGTCTGCTGGCAGGCCAGATTGTGACATGGGCCGCCTGCCTGTTACTCAAATCCATTAGTGGAGACCGGTTTTCAGAGGTCCCGTTATTTGAATTCAGTATCATCGGTATCCTGACAGGGGGGGGAGTAGGCTTCCTAATTGTCCTCCTTGCTTCTCTTTCCCCGGCGAAAAAGGCATCCAAGGTTTCGCCTGTCACAGCGATCAGCGGAGGTTCCCAGATGACGCAGAATAAGCGTGCGGCGAATACAAAGCTGTTCCATGTGGAAACAGGCATGGGCGTGTTTCATGCCCTGTCAGGGAAAAAGAATTTATTCCTGATGACATGTTCCTTTGCCATCAGCATCATGCTCTTCCTGTCTTTCCAGGTGATGGTCGTCTTCCTGGACCAGGGCATGCCGGCGTTAGCCCCCTGGGCGCCAGATGTGTCTGTGACAGATGCTGCAGGATTGGAGCCTTCTGTAATAGAAGAAATCAGGAAAATTGAGGGTGTGGAATGTGCCTTCGGGAGAATGGAATACGGCGGCTTATCCGTTTCCTCTGATACTGAAACTGGAACAGCTACACTGGTTTCCTATGAAGAAAACCAGTTCAAATGGGCAAAAAAGGAACTGAACGAGGGAAGCGCCGATGCTGTGCTGGGAGGGACCAGAGATATCTTAGTGTCCTACCGGGATGGTATGCAATGGAAGATTGGGGATACTGTGACGATCCAGACACCTTTGGGGGAGAAACAGGTAAGGATTGCCGGAATCCTGTCTTCCACAAATGTGTCAAGTGAAGCCGGAAGCCTTGGATACATCATATGTTCGGAACAGCTATTTACAGAGAGTATTGGTGCAGTAGGTTATACGACTGTGGATATACAGCTTGCAGGCAGCAGCACGGATGAGACAGTATCGGCAATACGGAGCCTGATTCCATCTGATGTCTCCATTGCAGATAAACGGCTGTCAAATTCGGAATCCCAAAGTTCCTATTATACAGGTGCAGTGTTTATTTATGGGTTCCTGCTCATCATTGCGCTGATCACCGTATTCAATATCTTTAACAGTATGAATGCCAGCGTGGCGGCAAGGACCAGACAGTATGGCGTGATGCGTTCCATTGGAATGGGAGCCGGGCAGCTCTATAAGATGATTGCTGCAGAGGCAGCCACCTATGCAGTCTTAGGATGTGTGACCGGATGTGTCCTGGGCTTACCGTTGAATAAGATGATATTCCAGTTTCTGATTGCAGATAAATGGGGAACCACCTGGCAGCTTCCGGTTGCCTCCCTGCTGCTGATCGTCATGTTATGTTTTGGATCTGCGGCGTTGGCGATTCGGCGCCCAATCAAAAGAATCGGGCAGCTGTCCATTGTGGATACCATAAAGCTGCAGCAGTGACACATGGATACTGACTAGAAATTTTGAAATGTCCGAGCTTTGTAACAATTTAGGCTGTTTTTAAGCTGACCGGATGATAGGCTCGAACATTTCTGTGACATTTGGGTTTTACAAAGTTCATTAAAATAGAGAAATGCATATATGGTAAGTTCTTCATTATTTAAACAGGAACCATTCCAATAATGGGACATAATATTATACGATTCAGATGAAACTTATTTCATCACCTAAGAACAGGCATGAGCAATGTTTCCATGCAATATCATAAAGAAGCCAGCGGAACAGACAGCAAAATCTGAGCGCTGGCTTCTTTATTTTTCAGGATATTATATTTCGCTGTTGCAAACATTTATAGACAGGTGAAGTGCAGCGAGAAGATCGTTTCCGAAACAGGGGGAAAAGTGGTTGCTGTTCGAGCTGGAAAACGTTCGGAGGATGTTCTGTCCATGACTTATGCACAGCACGCTTTGATCGGTTCGGGTGGCTATTTCCCAGAAGATGTACGGGACGTCATGGAGATGACCGCACAGGTGGATAAAGCCTTAAATGTAGTAATACGATATTAAAATTATTTGCACAATAGTGAAGAAAGATTGTTTTATGGGGATTATTTAAATAAAATCATATTACAAAGGATTACGGTGATGAGTGTGCCATATTTGATTAGCTTTTGAGATTAAAAAAGAAAAGTCTTCGGTCCATTACTTTCAACAAGGGGAAGCGGTTTAAGATAGATTCTAAGCCAAATATTCAGATTGGCTATCTGTTCATGAAAAGCGTAGAATGCAGCGAATTGTAGTTCCTGCAACTTGGTTTTATGAGTGGAAGGAGAACGAAGAGAAAAACATCTTTTATCGGAGAGGACGGTCGGTACTGTATATGGACAAACGCCATAATCAAGATAAGAACGAATATTGGTTTGCGATTTGCTTTATATGTTCTTTTGCTGAGGCTTGCTATACGTCTGATTTTTAATCAGCATTCTCGAAGAAAAATCCTGCACACTATTTTAAAGTTATTTGTTAACAGTTCCTAATTCAAATTAAAAATAGTGGAGTAATTGAACTATTCAATAAATATTACTTTTATGCTTGATACAAACAAACATGTGTGCTATAATAATTAATATAAACTAATTTATTTATGCACTTTAAAGTTTTATGAACATGTCTAGTGCTCCATCCAGACAGAAATTAGAGTTGTGCATTGCATGGTTCGTGCCAGTGCTAGGCAAAATTTCGACGGCGATGCGGTGGCATCGTCTAGAAATTTTAACGACGCAACGGTGCGAAACAGGTGGTTCACGAATCTAATTTCTGGCCGGATGGAGTACTAGTACAGCATATATTAAATTTTTGATATATTCGCTTACGACAAATGCTAACTTATCAAGGTTTTTAGATATTTACTATAGATGAGCAAATTTAAACTCTTGCACAAATTTGTCCATCACACAATAATAAGTTTGAGGCTTTGTGTTTGTCTTGTTCGCGAGAGAAATACAAAACGCAGAATCTTTTGTACAGTTTTTTGGATTTGCTTAATTATAGATATTTGAAAAGTATATAATCTGAAAAATTATAAAAGAAAAGTTCAAAAAAGTAAATTGCTTTTTTTAAATATAAACTTACTATATAAAAGAAAAGTTCACTGAAATAGCGATTTATGCATTTCAAATTCTTTGGAAGGAACTATGCATGATATATATTTTCACTGCACTTTATTGTGAGGCACATATTTTTATTAGAAAATATAATTTGATAAAAAATAACGAAAATATTTGGTTTCAAGAATTTTATAATGAGTCATCCGGCCTCCGGCTTACAATTACTGGTGTGGGTGAGATTGCAGCCGCAACCGCAGTTGGCAGTGTGTGTTCAATATATAAACCAACACAGGAGGATTTACTTCTCAATGTGGGGATTTGTGCGCACAGCACAGAAAAACATGGAATTTTTCTGTGTAATCAAATTATAGAGAAAGCAACAGGAAAAACATTTTATCCAGATATGTTGTATCGCAGCAATTTTTGCGAAGGAACTATTGTGACAGAAATGCTTCCTTGGAATGCTCTCAATGACAATCCTAAAACAAAGTCTTCTGCTGGAAATTTGTATGATATGGAGGCAGCAGCAATCTATCAGGCAGGGATTCATTTCTTTGGTCCACATCAAATGATATTTTTGAAAATAGTTTCTGACAGAGGCATTATAGAAAAAGTTTCTAAGGAACAAATAGCACTTTTAATGGAAAAATATCAGGAGTGCATTATTGATTATATGGAGCAGATTTCTACCGTTACACAAAAAACAAATGAGCATAAAAAATTTCTTTGTCAGGAGGAAAAGGAATTTTTGGAAACGTTTTGTACTGATTTGCATTGTTCTAAAACAATGAGGGATTCTATGAGGCAATATATTCAATACTTAAAATTGACAGAAGTGGATTACATCTCGATAGTGCAAAATATGTATGAAAATAATCTGCTTCCTTGTAAAGATAAAAGAGAAGGAAAACTGCGTTTTGAAGAATTTAAAAGAAGATTATTTTAACCCATTTTTTTCCCATATCTATGTAGAAAAATCCATTTGGAATCATAAGCGCACGCAGCAGATTTTGGGAAAATTTCCATCTGCGACGGTCATTGAAATTGGACATTACAAAGATGTGTTCTGTCGGACGAAACAAAACAATCAACTACAACATATTACACAGAAGTTAATATTAGCTGCCAAACAAGGAACGCTGCTCTATGAGGGAGCGCCAGTTTGTCAAAGTTTTGGTAATCAATATTTTTATTACACTTCCTGCATTATGAACTGTATTTTTGACTGTACTTATTGCTATTTAAAAGGAATGTATCCTTCTGCCAACATTGTAGTATTTGTAAATTTGGAGGATATTTTTGCAGAGATTGAACAGATATTAGCGAATCACCCGCTATATCTGTGTATTTCATATGATACGGATTTAATGGCTATGGAATCTATCACAGGTTATGTCCAAGAATGGTATTATTTTGCAGCAAAGCATGAACATCTAAAGATTGAAGTACGGACAAAATGCGCAAATAAAACTTTTATTCAAAAGCTCCCCCCAATTTCTGAAGTCATCTATGCGTTTACGTTATCTCCGCAAGCGATTATAGAGAACTATGAATATCATACTCCTTCTTTGTCAGAAAGATTATCTTGTGCAGCGGATCTGATACGTGCAGGTTATCCTATACGGCTTTGCTTTGATCCTATGATTTATGTACCAGACTGGCGACAGCATTATGAGGAGATGTTGGAACAGGTTTTTTGTATGATTGATTTACAAAAAATTGTTGATGTAAGTGTTGGAACATTTCGGATTTCACAAGAATATTTAAAAAATATGAGAAAGCAGAATCCAGAATCTGCAGTAATCTGGTTTCCCTTTCAGAATGACGGCGGCTATTGTCATTATCCAGACAATTTGATGGAACAGATGGAATGTTTTTTAATACATAAATTAGAGCAAGAAATTTCTAGGGAGAAGATTTTTCGATGGAGATCAAAAAAAGAAACACAGCAATTGTAACAGGAGCATCCTCCGGTATTGGATATGCAGTCTGCAAAAAATTGAGTGCGCTTGGATACGAAGTATTTGGTTTTGGCAGAGATTTTAAAAAGATAGTATGGGAAGAAGAAGCTGTACATCCAATTGTATGTGATGTGCTTAATACGGATAAATTATGTGCCTGTGTAAAACAGATCATGGGACAAAATTCGGTACATATTTTAATAAATAATGCAGGTGTTGGATATTACGGACTTCACGAAGAATTAAGCCCTGACAAAATCAAAAAATTGGTACGGACAAATCTGGAAGCGCCAATGATTCTCACTCAACAGCTTTTGCGACATTTAAAGAAAAACGCAGGTTACATTATCAATATTTCTTCTGTGACAGCAATCCAATCCAATCCTCATGGATGTGCCTATGGTGCTACAAAGGCAGGGCTTGCCAGCTTTTCACACAGTCTATTTGATGAAGCGCGGAAATATGGTGTTAAAGTAGTGACAATTTTCCCAGATATGACACAGACAAACCTTTATCGCAATGCAGATTTCCAAGAAGGAGATGAGACAGAATCATATCTTCTTCCAGAGGATGTTGCTGCAACAGTGGAATGGATTTTAGGACAGCGAGAGGGTGTTATTATCACAGATATTGCACTGAAGCCGCAAATTCACCGGATAAAAAGGAAGGTTTATACTCATTAATATGAACAATTCAATGCAGGCATTGTCATAAGGGTTTCCCTTCCGGCTAAATGAATGCAATATCCCCCTGCTGTCCAGGAATTTCTCAAATGATTGGCTTGTATATTGACTTCCTAAGTCGCTGTGGAGAATGCTCCCCTCTGTCTTCCTGACATTCAGGCAGGCATTCTTTACAGCTTCAATCGCCAGTTCTGCGGTCATGGATGTTCCATAGGCATACCCAATGATTTTATGGCTGCACAAGTCCATTACCAAAGCCAGATAGGTCCATCCCTCTTTTTGTACATGGATATAGGTAATATCAGTACACCATTTTTGGTTGATAGTTTTCGTTTCGAAATCACGCTTCAGAATGTTTTCCTTATCATTGGGAACGGTTCCATGATTGGCATGATGGTTGTATTTCTTTACTACGATAGAGCGCAGCCCCTGCTTTGCCATATGTCGTTGAACCCGTTTTATGCTGCAGGGAATCCCGCTGTCATTGAGGGTGTGGCATATTTTAACCGCCCCATATCGTCGCTTTGAAGCTTCATAGGCGTTCTTTACCTTCTGGCTGAATTTTGCATACTCCTTCTGCCGGTTTGAGGGTACACGAACCAGAGCTTTGTAATAGGTACTCCTTGGAAATTTCAGGGCGTTACAAAGCTGGAATATCGTATAATAGGCTAAGTTTTGCTGGATAAAAGAAACAATCTCAGCTATTGTTCTTTTGCGAATATGGCGGTCGCTTTTTTTTGATTTCGTTCTCAATTTTAAGGCGCTGGTTCTCTTTCTGGAGAGCCTTATACTCCTTCAGGGTAACGGTTTCCTTCTCGGATACTTTGATTGGAGAAAGCTGTTTTACCCAGTTGCTGAGTGTGCTCCGATTTACGCCATATTCACGTTCCAGTTGTGGATACGAGGTTCCTCCGGCCATTGTACAGATCCACGATCTGCTGCTTGAATTTTGGAGTGTAAGATTTTTGGTTTTTCGCCATGTTGAACATCTCCTTTGCTCTTTCACTTAATAGTATAGGTTGTTTAACTTTTTCTGTCCACACTTATATACTAACACTACCCATGTTATACCCCACAATTGGAATACACCCAGCGGCCATGCCGACCACAACAAATATTACAATCTGGAAGAATTTCATCACAATTCCTACCACGATATTGTATAAGGCTCCTACAAGGAGCGAAATAATACAGGGGACTGCGTATTTCCCCATCAGCCGAGAAACTGGCTCTTCAATAAGAAATAAACTACTTTTGTTTCCATGTCTGGTCTCTTTTCATACAAAAACAGCGCGTAATCTTGGCTGCTGGATTTACGCTGAAGACTACACGCTGAATACACATAGCAGTATATTTATATACAAATAAACGCATGGCAGGTAACTGGATTTACGCAGTTCATGCCACATGTTCTTACCTATTATATAATTTTATCTAAAAAAGATCAAAGGTGTTTTGCACAAAAAATACAATTTGAGCTGTTGTTGGATTAGCGATCACACAGATGGAAATTGTTGTTACAGTTCAGCTTAGGACTTTGCAGTAACTGCAAAGTCCGTGAGAAAGCGTAGTGATTGAAATGCATCAAGCCACCACGAAGTGGTTTTGCATGGCTTGATGCTTGTAACAGAAAGCCAAAGGCTAAACTGTTACAAATTGTTTTTGTATAACGATAAAATACGCTTGCTGTTTATTCATTTGGTGCGTATAATAAATTTTAAGAGATTAAATAAAAATAAGCAACTGTTCAAAAATAATTTATACATCTTGACTTGTCTATTTCTTAACAGTTTCTAAGAGGTAATTATGGATTATAAAAGTATTTCGCAGAAAAAGAAAAGTACGATTTTAGAGAACGCAGTACTCACGCAATCTCCAGAGGAGGTTGCCGCATTGTACGCACAACTTGGACAGATTGAGAATACGGCGCGGGCATTGGGGCTTGCTTGTCGCTTTTCTGGCTTGGAGTATGTTAAGGCGCTTGTCGAGGGCGGCGCAAATTTTACATATGTGCGGCTTGAGGGTGAAGTTGGCTACTATTTAATATATTATTGGCTATCACCGTTGGAGATGAATAATATACTTCGCAGAGCATATTTTCTTGACGGAAGAGATGCTTGTTTTACAAATACCATCACTGTTGATAGGAAAAACATTCATGTTTTACCAATGGAACAGCGCGCTGAAATTGTAAAATATCTGTATCAATGCCGTGAAAAAGTGTGTCTTGACGTAGGGGAACTGCTTTATTATGCAATTATGAGCAACAGCAAACGAATCATAAAGATTCTTAAAGAGTACGATGTAAAATTGTCGGATCAGCGAATCACAATGATTGCGGAAAATGGTCGCAGCTTTGAGTGGATAGAATTTTCTTCCATGCAGGAATACATGGGTGATGATGAATATATTGAGGTTCTTGGCAATCTTGCGAAAGAAATGAATGGGAGAACATTTCACTATACAGACTCCATTTATTGGGGAAATTATAATTCTTATTGCAAACAATTTCGGTGGTACAATCCTGATTTTTTTCGGTTTATTCTCACACACTTTAATCAAAAGAAGATGAATAAAGCGAAGATTATGAAAGGTGCAATTGATCAGAACAATGTAGTTTGCCTTGAAATCTGTGCAGAAAACGGTTGGCTTGACATGTCAAGAAAACGCGATGAAATGATAAAGTATGCCTCTGAAAATAATAAAACAGAAGCTTCTGCGTGGCTGTTGGAGTTTAAAAATCGCACTGCTAACTTTGCTTTAGAGCGCGAAAAAGCAGAAAAGAAAATGATGCGGGAATTGAATGCTAATCCAAATTCTGTGACTGAATTAAAGAAAGTTTGGGGCTTTGAAAAGCGCGAGGACGGTGCAATTAGAATTACACGTTACAAAGGCAAGAACACGGAAGTTATTGTTCCTGAAAAAATAGGTAACAGTATTGTGGTCGAAATAGGCGCGCGAGCGTTTTCTACAGAGGCATTACGCCTAAGAGAAGAACAAGTTTTTCTTCGCATGGCAATCACTCGTATATCATTGCCTGAAACAATTACAGCGATTGGTGAACGTGCATTTTGCGGCTGTCATGCATTGACAGAAATCAATCTTCCTGACAAAGTAACTGTAATCGGACAAAATGCATTTTCAGGATGCGAGTGCCTAAAGTCGATTGTGTTACCCAAAGAAATCACGGAAATTTGTGATTATACATTTAGTAGCTGTAAATCTTTGCGGCGTATAATAATTCCTGGAAAGATTACTATGATTGGCAGGCATGCATTCGCTGGTTGTTCTGTACTGGAAACTGTTGAGATTGAGGAAGGTGTTGCTGAAATAGGAATGCTTGCGTTCTATAACTGTACTAATTTAAAATCAGTGGTACTGCCGCAATCCATTCGGAAGATTAAAAATTATACGCATAAAGGACAAGAGCCAGAGACAATTTTTTATAAAGATGTGGATGTGACAGTTACAGTCACACCAAAAAGCTATGCAGAAAAATATTGTCGGCGAAACAATATAAACTACTTTTATGCACATGGGTGTCCAAAGGAAATATGTCAGCAAGCTGACGGACACCCAGCGCACGAATAGGGAAGATAAATCTTCCCTATTCAATTTTTATGGATTGACACCGAGCGCCTGCCAGCTTGAAGCGCCGATTAGAGGAAGTGCAAATTGCGTGTAGGCGGCTGATTCTGGAGTGTCAATATATTTTACTACATTGTAAATCATTTTCTGTGTTGTGACTTGACCATTTTCATCACAGTTAAACAGACCACAGGCAATCTTGTCCGCATTTTTCTCATATACGTTGTCCACTGCTCTATGTACAATAAATCCTTTAATAAGTGGATTTTTCTCTGCAAGCTTGTATGCATAAGCAAATGAAGCCGCTTGTGTTGCCTCGTCAGAGGTCATGGAATTAAATAAAATCTCAGAGATAATAATGTATCGTACTTGTCCATTTGGTGCAAGGAAGGCTGGCTGGCTTAAATAGGAGGTAAATACTTCCATATTTTGTGGATTGATCATCTTTGTATTTGGTGTGTGATCAATCAGGTTCAGCCTCTTATAATTCGTTGGCATATTCCAGAATTTTGCTGCCGTGAGTGGAACTGGATGTGGATGCCATGCAACACCCCAATCAATATTTCCATGAGAAACAACATCTGTGTTAAATGCATCTATAAATTTTCTAGCTCCATATTGGTTTTTCGTTCCGTCTTCCCAATTCCATCTTTGGTCTACACAGGTTAAAACTCTAGCATTTGCATTTTCACTCTTAATGGTGTTATAGCACATGCGGAATGCTTTCTCATACTCATGAGAGAAATTTGTCACATTGTAATTTCCTGCAAAATACCAAGGATTATTGTTGTTGACCTCATTCCCAATTGCCCAGTTGGAGATAAGACCAGTTGCTGGATTGCTATAACGCGATGCAAGGAAGGACATAAGCGCTTGAATATACTCTGCTCCCTGTTGTTCATCTGTATTGAATGCATAGTGTCTGTATCCGTTAACACGTCCAGAAGGCTTTACTGTAAATGCAGTTTCTGGGTGAAAATAGTTGACAATATTCATTGTGACTTCAACATTTTGTGTGGCAAAGATGCCCATAATCAAGTCATATTCTGCCACAATCGTCTGGTTAAAAACATAGTCTTTTCCATTGTAAGTGTAAGGAAGCGCGGGGCCAGGCTGGAAAAATCTGTCAATTGCGAGCTCATAACTAACATGCTGTATACCAAGATCTGGAATTGCAACGATTGCATTGTTGTCCGCTGTAATTCCTTTAATGGATGTGGTTACAGGGTTGGGTGCTGTATGTGTGGCAATAGTTTCTGGATTTGTAATATAAAATTGTTGGCTAACAGGAACAAAAGTTCCACCTTGCGGTGCTGCCACAATAAATTTTGAACAGAGTTTGGAGTTGACGGTTCCATGATCGAGTGTTGTCACAAATGTAACAACAGGTGCGTTGACGGCTACTGCACAGAAATCACTTCTTCCCTTAATATCATTTTGGTATTGTTTCATCTCAAAAAGATACAGATTTCCATCATCACTCGTCACGCCAGACACTGTGGCAACGACTGTTATCTGATTATCGCCGCTGATAATACATTGGTTGATCGTTGCTGTTCCAGCAGCGGCTGCGGTCATAGACATAAAACATACAAAGACCATGCAGAGTGCTGCCCAGAAAGTAATTTTTTTCTTCATTCGATACCTCCACATAAAAATAATACAACTTATCCGAATCACGCTTTGGATTCGGATAAAAGGCGCGTTCTTTGCGCCGTGCATCCGATTATAAGAAGCAGCACTTGCTTCTTATAATATAACTTGTTTCTGAATACAAAAATTATAGCATTTCACGCATTGATTTGCAAGCGTGAAAAATCTGCCGATACATTCTATTTCTTCCGAAAATATGTCACAAATGCATTTCCATTTTGCCGGAACAAATTGGTTGCATCATTCATTCCTATTTTATAGACAGTTCCTGTCTCTGGATTCATGACAACGACATTTAACTCATTAAAGCCAATGACAAGCATTGCACGGTCATTTTCAAGAGAGACTAGAACTGGTATATCCTGATTGACATAATACAATATGGCATCGAGACTGACTCCTGTCAGATCAAGGGCTGTGACATCATTTAAGTTTTCTTCCAATATTTGCTTGACGGTTTTTCCATTGTCAAGCATAGGTTGTACGTTTTTAATACTGCCGCAAAATTCAAGGATTGTCTCAAGACAAACTGCCAGATCGGTATTTCCTTCTGTCTTTTGTTTTCCAGTGATTGCCATAATTTGATTTCGAATACTTCTTGTAGTTCGCTTCCAAATATAATCTCCGTTTTGATTGACGACCGTTCCGCTAATGTTGTATGCAAGATTGATCGCCTCTGACTCGTGTGTGAACGTCCCATCAATTCCATAGCGACCATAGACATAATAGCGGCTAATTGGATTTTCCACTGTTACAGCAAGTTCGCGGGAACCTTCAAACAGTACTTGAAGCGGATTCGTGTTTTTGAGCTTTTTCGTTTCTATCGCGTTTTTCAGTACCAATTGCACTATCTTTTGATAGGTCTGCGTGACAACAACCTCAGAGGAATTGTATCCACTTTCATCCACTAGATTATTTACAATCTGGTCACTAGATGTACTGCTGTAGTTTCCGTCTTCATTTTTCGCCACGCGCGTAAGTGTGATAAGGTTATTTTCTATGGAGGCGTCAGTGACATAAATACCTTCCCGCTGATAGGTTTTTAAAACCTTTCCCTGTTCATCTTGAATATAAATTGTATTCATTGGAAAGGTCACAGAACCTGAAAAGTCAATGCTGATATCCTCATATTGCACCACACCATAAATTAAATCTTCACCGATAAATCCAAGCGGCAGCATTCGGTTTTCGCCAGAAGTACGAATCTCTTGTCGCTCTCCTGTGTTCAGATTCATTAGGATTAGTTTTGTGCAATTGTACGCGTCAGCAGAATTTTGCCATACAAGCATTTTGTTGGTGCTTGATACCTCAAAACTTCCCTGTTGAAGGTTGCCTGCGATTTCCTCACAAGTTAGATTCAGCAGATTAATTGCAAGGATCGATCCATCCAGATAGATATAGAAGACACCATTTTTGTTGATAAAAGAAAGCTGTTCCATATCTGTTTTTAGTGTTGCATATGCTTTGTTATATGGAATAAAAATCAGTTCTTCCACGGTGTTGAGCATTCCATTGTACTCACAAACCTGTACGCCAATGCTGCCCTCATGCTTTCCACGATTCATATAGCCATAGACCATAAATCGAACATTTTCTGTCTCGTCTACATTTAAAATCTTAATATCGTGATTGTCGTAGTTGCTTCTGGGATCATTTCCGTCATAAAAACTAAAAAGATATGCAATTTTTTTGTCTGCCGCATGATAACAAAACAGTTGGTTTTGATTTACAAATGCAAGGTTTGATCCACCGTCACTCTCCATCATCTGCACATTGGCATCTCGAATCCCAAGCATAATTTTGCTGCCGCCGTACACATCTGCTCCTGGATCAAAAAGCTGATTCATGCTGCGCTCATAATCCAACAGATAGGTCCTGTCAGGTGTATAGCGAATCCGATAAAATTCCACAACATTATATTGATATTTTTTTCTGCTCTCCACTGTTTGAACCCTGTAATTCATGCGGATAGATGCGGTCTGTTCCTCAATCTCACTGATAATAATTTGTGGTTCTGTAATCTGGCTAATATTTAAATCTGCCCAAGTAATCTGTTTTAAATTACAATGAATATCCACGCGGCTCAGTGTTGTGTTGTCGCCTTTAGCGTTTGATTCCAGATACGTTATGAGATCTTTTGCCTGCTCTTTGTCAAAAGTTTTATCGTGAAAATCTTTTACAAATGTCAATTTCTCATAGGTGTTGTATCCGCCGTCAATAATGCGTGTATAGTATCGCAAGGTTTCATTTCCGACTTTGAGCATTAAAATCCAATTGTACTCCACGTGTGGCTCAATTAGATCCTTGATTGTGACAGTGGCCTGTATGCGGTCTTCGCTCTCTTTAAAATTGCTTACTCTTGTTTGTTCTACCAGACGTGTCCCATCAATGCTTCTGACCTCAAAAGAAATTTCCTGAATCGTATTTTTATATTTGTCAATGACAAAGGTCAGTGCACGGTCAGTTTCAAGCGGTGTGATTGTATCTCGAAAAAAGCTTCCATCCATCTCCTGTTTCAATCCATGCAGATAATTATAAGCAATGCCCTTCGTTGTGATATGAACCAGTGGAAGGGAGGCCTGTGTCATACTGGTAGTCAGTTCTTTATTTCCCTGATTGTAAATACTGCTGCTCACAAAGAGCGTGATCACAAAAACTACGATACAGACAGTCAATTTGCCAATGAACTTTTTCATAATTAAAACTCCATATTTCTTTACCGTTCCTTATTGACTGCAATTCACACCCTGACATTTTTGGAACAAATTAAGACTTTTTGAAGTGTGAACTGCAGCATTTTTGCACACAAAATGCTAAAGAACAAGCATTTTGGCGCATAATTCCTACTACTTTGGCGGTGTCTGAACAGCAACCCTTACTGCTCTTCTAAAAGTGTTTGAAGCGTAGGGTGAATTTGCAAAAATGTCTCTAGTGCAATGAGCGACTGTTGTGTTTTTGACCCTGCATGGTATTTTATATGGTCTTTTTTCACTGCCCGTATTAGAATATTTTTGGGGGTATGTTCCATATCAATAAATTCAAGAATCTGTGTATCATATCCATATTTTTCTAGCAATTCTGCGCGCACTGCATCTGTGATTAACGCAGCCATGCGCTCTTTTATCAGCCCGTATTTCAATAGTGGTCTGAGCACATCAGAGGAGATTTGTCCGTTTAGTTCATGCTGGCAGCACGGCACAGATAAGATAACTCGCGCATTCCATTTTATTGCTCTGGCTAGTGCATAGTCTGTCGCTGTGTCGCAGGCATGTAGTGTCACAACCATATCCACAGTTTCTGCATTTTCGTAGGAACCAATATCTCCTACTTGAAATTTTAACCCTTCATATCCCAAATTATCCGCAAGCGCCTGACAGTGTATGATTACGTCCTCTTTTAAATCAAGTCCAACAATGCGGACAGAATACTGGTGCATTACTTTTAGATAATAATACAGTGCAAAAGTTAGATAAGATTTTCCACAGCCAAAATCAATAATTTTTAGTGGCTGATTGTCCTTTTGGGGCAGATAAGATAAAATATCCTGCACAAATTCAAGGTATCTGTTAATCTGGCGGAATTTATCATATTTAGCCTTGATAACATTTCCTTCTGGCGATTGCACACCGAGCGCTACCAGAAAAGGCACTGGTTCATTTTGCGGTAGAATGTATTGCTTTTGTTTGTTGTGTGAGAAATCCTTCTGTTGGTTTTTTGTCTGTTCCTCCGGTGTTTTTTGCCTTTCCTTTATGGTTTGCTTTCCTTTTTTGCTCACAAGCACAGTTAATTTATGGCGTTCTGTCTCGACCTCAAGCTGTTTGAAATCTTCAGTCAAGGAAGCGACAAGCAGGTCTGGGAGTGCATCAGGAGTTAAATTCTGGTGATATGCCTTTGTCCCTACAAACCGCTCCGCCTGGTATAAAAGCTCCTCCTTTTTGAGCACCGGCCGTATGCGAAGCTTTTGTATCTTCTCCCGATTGCGGGGATTGCTGGCTGTCGCGCATAGGATTCTTTCCTTATTATTAATATAATCTGTCAATCGTTGTCTCAAATTATCCATAGACGATATTGTAACATGAAATATTATGCATTGAAAGCTTTTTTATTGAAAATATTGTTATAATTCAGCCTCAGGATTTTGCATTTACTGCAAAGTCCGTGAAATAACGTAGTAGTTGAGATACATCAAGCCACCACGAAGTGGTTTTGCATGGCTTGATGCTTGTAACAGGAAGCCGAAGGGTTGCTGTTACAAAATATTTTAGAATAAGTATTGACATTTTTCTTCAAATGTATTATTGTATTAGTGTATTAAACGATTGATACACATAGGATTTATGTTAAAATTTCACGTATTTTTATGTGTATAGGTCGCGCACGAGTAGGAACCCCCTACTCGATGTACCAGAGCGTGTTTGAAAAATGCTCTAGGGGCAATGAAAAGGAGGAAATTTATGGCATGGCAAATGAATTCTGACCGTCCGATATATACACAATTGTACGATAAGATTTTAATTCGTATTGTGTGCGGAATCTACAAGGCTGGCAATCGCCTGCCAAGTGTCAGGGAGTTGGCTGCGGAGGCAAATGTGAATCCAAACACAATGCAGCGTGCATTTACGGAGCTAGAACACAGCGGGCTGATTGTGACACAGCGAAACAGCGGTCGCATTGTGACGGAAGACCAGTTAAAAATAGAGAATGCCAGACACCAGTTGGCACTGACACAGATTAATACTTTTTTCGCCAATATGCGGGAACTTGGATACAACGATCACGAAATTATGGCGCTGATTCAAAGTATTGTTAAGGAATAAGATCAAGAACCAAAACGAGGGAGGGAAAGAACGTGAACGAAAATAACAGTATTGCATATACGCAGCAAGATGACGTGCAGAGCGATAACACGCAGAGTACTTCTGTGTATACATCAGATAATCTGGTGACTGCGCAGGAAACCCAGACGCAAAATAATTTGTTGGAAAACGACGAGAGTGCATCTTGCACGCCAGTTAATTTGCAGAAAGATTTTGTGCAGAGTGAGCAAAACACAATGCAGACATTAGAAAAGGAGCCTTTGGAAAGTGCACAGAATCCATATGAAATCAACACGCCACTTCTGCAGTTAAATGACTTATGCAAGCGCTATCCTGGCATGGGGAATTATATGTCCGTCTTTCATATGAATCTAACAATTTTAAGGGGAAGAATTATCGGTCTATTAGGACCGAATGGCTGTGGAAAGACCACTTTGATCAAGATGATTAATGGACTTCTGGCGCCGACGAGTGGAACTGTTTTAATTAATGGTATGGAGCCATGTCCTGCGACCAAGAGAGTTATCTCTTATCTGCCAGAGCGTACTTATCTGGATAATGGCATGAAAGTTTCGCAGATGGTAGAGTATTTTGCTGATTTTTATGAAGATTTCTCGACGGAAAAGGCATATAATATGCTGGGCGCGCTTGGCATTAGTTCCAGTGCGCGCTTAAAGACGCTCTCTAAAGGTACAAAAGAGAAAGTACAATTGATTCTTGTCATGAGCAGACAGGCAGATCTCTATATCCTTGATGAGCCAATTGCAGGTGTTGACCCTGCTGCAAGGGATTATATTTTGCGCACAATTATTACAAACTACAATCCTGGTTCCACAATTATTCTATCAACGCATTTGATTTCTGACATAGAAAATATCCTAGATGATGTGATTTTTATGAAAAATGGTTCGCTTATGTTGTATACATCTGTCGATTCTATCAGAAGCCAGATGGGAAAATCGGTAGATACTTACTTCAGGGAGGTGTACGCATGTTAGGGAAACTATTAAAATATGAATGGAGAGGACTTCGACTTCCATTTTTGATAATGTTGGTTGTTTTGGCAGCAACGACAACTTTGACTTGTGGGGTTATTTTTACCATCAATCCCAAATTTGATGAGACGATTGTAGGATATTCTTTAATGGCGCTAGTGCTCTCTATATTTTTGTATTATTTTGGCATTATTGGCTGTTCTCTTGGAACATCGCTGATTGTTGTGATTCGCTTTTATAAAACCTGTTACACAGATCAAGGGTATTTGACCCATACGCTTCCTGTGTCTTCAAAGCAGTTATTAAATATGAAGATTCTTGCAGCGATTGTTACAAATTTATTAATGATTTTAGCGATTGTCACCAGTATTTTTATTATTGTGCAGGTGGGATTACATCATGTTTTTTCCTTTGTGCCAGACTATATGGAGTATACTTATGATCAATTTTACAGAGAGTTTATCGAAGTATTTTCCAATTCATTTCGTGATTTTGAAGATGAGCTTGGCATAAGTTTTGGTCTGTATTTCGCATACTTAATTGTATATGGTATCATTTCACTAATTGCCAATATTATAATAGTGTTTGGCTGTGTATCCTTGGGGCAACTCTTTACAAAACATCGAATTGTGGGAGCGATTGCAGCATACTTTATTGTGCAGTTTATCCTTCAAATTTTGGGATATTTCACTGCGATACCAATGTACAGCCGAATGTTAAGAGGTGCTTACCATGATGATATCACAGTATTTGGAGTTATGTCACCAACTATGAATATGACACTGTTTATAGTGATCATTATGGCAGTCATTATGTATTTTATTAATCTTCACATGATGACAAAAAAACTAAATTTGGAATAGTATAGAAAACGCAAATACGTTTGTTGTTTCTTATAAATATAGACAGTAGATGCTCTGTGCATTTGCTGTCTATATTTATGCACGGGACCTATTCTATTTTTCGCATTAATTCAAGCCGCTCATGCAGACGCTGAATCGTGTTGAGTCGCAGAGTGTCTGTAATCAAATGTCCAGATGCGTAATAACTGACACAGATGTCATTTTTTAGTGCTTCCCAGTTGTTGTCTTTTGGTTTTGCCTCCGTCTGGGGTAAGGTAAGCAATCCCTTAGAGTCAAGCACGCGCATAAGTTGACGCACAGTGCCAAGACTTCCGTCAATAATATGAACATGTGGTGGCATCAACGCCTGAAAAGTATCTTTAAAATAATTAAAATGAGTACAGCCAAGCACTAATTCTCCATACTGTTCCAATGCGTAGCCAGTGAATCGTTCCTGTAAGTATGCAGTCACTTGATCGGATACAAACTCTCCGCATTCAGCAAATTGTACAAGTCCAGGCAGTTCCACTAAATCAACCAGATGCGCATCATCCACGCGCTCCACAAGTTTTTGCAGTTTTTTTTCGTGGACTGTCAGCGGCGTTGCAACTACCATCACACGTTTTCCGGCGCTTTCTTCAACGGCTGGTTTTACGGCTGGCTCTATTCCTATAATTGGAAAGAAGGGATAACGCTCTCGCATCAGGTCCGCTGCCACTGCAGTTGCTGTATTACATGCAATCAATATTATCTTGCAGTCGTGGGATATCATAAACTGTATCACCTCGTCCACATAGGAGATAACCTGTTCTCTAGTTTTTGTTCCATATGGAACATGGTCTGTGTCTGCATAAAATAAAAAATTCTCCTGTGGCATCAACACCATTGCCTGGTGGAGAAGGGTCAGTCCTCCAATTCCAGAATCAAAAATACCAATATTCATATTAAATCCCCCTGCGCATAGAAAGACCCGCAAATCCTTGTAGATCTGCGGGCGTTATTGAGAGAGCGAATAGCGAGTCAAACTCGCATACGATGTAAGCAAATTTATTTTAAGTATAATCTTTTTTGTAACGATATACGTACATAAAAAATTTTCTAAAAATAAAAGCTTATAATTGCGGTAATTTCTTGCAATTACAGGCTTTTATAAGAGCGATAGACGGGGCTCGAACCCGCGGTCTCGACCTTGGCAAGGTCGCGCGTTACCAACTACGCCACTATCGCAAATATAGTCTTCTTTTGTATCGGACCTTTTATATATTACATGAAGTAAAGTATTTTGTCAACTGTTTTTTAGAAAATTATTAAATATTTGCATTCGTGTAAAGCGGGTGATGGGAATCGAACCCACGTATCCAGCTTGGAAGGCTGGTGTTCTACCATTGAACTACACCCGCACAATGCCCAGAGCCGGAATCGAACCAGCGACACGAGGATTTTCAGTCCTCTGCTCTACCGACTGAGCTATCTGGGCGTTTAACGAATTTTAGTATACACTACCGTAATATAATTGTCAATATATTTTTTAAATTTCGCAGTTTAGGAGGTAACAGTTCAGCCTTCGGCTTCCTGTTACAAGTATCAAGCCATGCAAAACCACTCTGTGGTGGCTTGATGCATCTCAGCTACTACGTTATTTTACGGACTTTGCAGTAAATGCAAAGTCCTGAAGCTGAATTGTAACTTTAGGAGTTATAGTTCAGCTTTGCCGAACTGTAACGTTTAGGAACTATTATAAATAATCTATACATCTTGACTTGTCTATTTCTCCGATTGCACATATTATTCCTTCACAGTTTTTTAATAAAATAGCTATGTTAAGGAATTAGTACATCGAATAATAATTAACGAACACTTTGACTTGTCTGATTATCCATCTGCAAAAGGACTGCAGTCCTTTTGTTGTCGTCAATCGCCGTAGCCACCGCTACGACTCGGCGTGTTCTTCATTGTTCTTAACTATATTTATTTAAGTTTTATACAAATACACGCCCATTTTTATATCAATTACATCATTTATTATGGCTTGCTGATTTTCTGTTGCCAAAATGTTGCCACGCATTTATTATAGCAAAACCCTGTAATTTGACAACCCATTTTTGAAATGTTACGCAATAAAAGCCGTTTTCAATGATAAAAGTACAGAATATCCCCTACGTTCATTTTACAGTTGAAAGTTCTCGCAAAATAAGACTTTCAAAACGCCTAATGCGTAACACGACACCTCTTTTCTCTTTATCCAACCTTAATACATGGTGCTAGCACCATGTATTTTATACAGTTAAGGAAAATTCTACTATGCATACTATTTCTAAAATGGAAAGAATATATTCGATTATTTTTTACCTATAATCAGGTATTCCCAACCGTTGTGCTGCCTCTCTCCAATACTTCTCATCTTCAGAATCCTGTTCCCCCGCTTCTCTTGCCAATTTATTCGCCAACTCAACTAATTGTGATGAATAGTCAGTTCCTGTTAAGAGAATTTGTATATTACTATTTACAAACCATGGTGCTTTACTAAGCAAACCGCTTTTTCTTATATCCTGCACGACCTTCTTATTGTCATAAGGAATCTTTAAAAAAGTAGGGTTCCATGCTATCTTACCATTTGTACAAAAATCTTCAATAATCATACACTGCGCATAACCGCAAATGCCAATAGCAATTCCTACTGAACCACAATTATAATAATGTTTCCCTTGATATTCCAATTCACCCGGCAAATGTGTATGTGAACAAATCAAATAATCTGTATTAATCTTTTTTAACCATTCTTTGGTATTTTCCCCCTCAATAAGCAAACGCTCACGGGAACTTACAGGAGAACCATGACAAATAGTTACATCTGGATAGCCCATTTTTGAGTACTGATAGGAAATTGGTAAATGTTCAAAAAAAAGAAAATCTTTTTCATTTAATTGCCTATATGCAAACAAAAGATTGCCTGTAGCCGAATTCCATCTCCATTTTCCATTTTCAACACCTTGCGCAATTATCCTTCTTTGTTCCAACATATAATCTTCTCTGTTTCCTCTAAGGAATATACAATTATGCTTTGAACAAAAATCATACACATAATCTATCGTTTCCCGTGTGTAAGGAGTATCTGAAATATAATCTCCAAGAAAAAAGTATTCATCACAAGGAACCGATTTCATGTATGAAATACAGGCTTTGAGTGCAATAATATTACCATGTATGTCCGATATGATACCGATTTTCATAATTAACTTCCTTTTTTATAATTTCATTTTATCTAGGATACATATGATTGCTTTATTACGCAAAACACTAAAATTTACTTTCTTTTGATTATACCACTCCCACTTTCCATTTTCCACATAAATATGTGGCATGGCAGCCGCCATGCCCCACACTTCTTATCGTTCCAACGATTTTTCAATCTTCCATTTCTGCCCTTTCAAATCGTTCTGCTTTTCATACAGATTATTGCGTTCTTTGCAGAGTTCTTTCATACGCTCCAACTGCGCCCGCACTCCCTCCCGGCAATCCGGCTCTATCTTCTTATATTCCCCGGTCAGATTTCGGATTGTATTGTTGTTTTCCTTTATCTGCTCCGAAAGGCATACCCAGTCTATCATGTTTTGCACTTCATTATCCGTTTCGTAAAGGTTTGTTTCCGCTACGATTTTAGCACACAGCCGTATCATAACTTTCTTTTCCATATCGGTCATATCTACCAATCCCCCTTTCCTATCGGCTCATTTCAAAGGCACGTTTTGGGCGTTTATTTGCCTTTTCTGCCTGTTCTAATGCCTTTGACCGTTCTACTATCGACTGTACCTGTTCCCTGCCTAAATGACGCTCCAAACGCCCAAAATCAGACGCTTTCTCCTGCAATCGGTCTATGGTGTCGCTCTGCTCCATGACCTTATCCGTCAAGCGGCTAATCTGTTTCTGTTGTCCGTCCATTTTGGCGGTCAGCTTCCTGCTTTGCTCCGTAAGCTGTACGCATTTGATAGTCAGATTTTTTACTACCTCTTTTAATTTTTCCACAAGCGGTAAAGCCTTTTTGTCCCGGTATGCCTTTGCGCTCATCAATGCCCCCGGCTCTGCCAACTGCCATTTCACATCTTCATCATAGGCATGGATATTACGCTCCATGACTTCCTTTGACTGCACCATTCTGTTAAGTTCCTGATGTATCTTTTTCTGCTGTTTCTCCAACTTTTCATTTTCGGATAACAGCTTTTCCTTATCCTCTGCCAGTGTTTCCGTCTGCTCCTTTAGCAGAAGATTTGTAGCGGAAAGTTCCGACACTTCCTGCCGGATCGCTTCGCCCTCTTTCCGTATCTGCTCCGTTTCCTGTCCTGCCGCTATCTGCTGATGAAGAATATCGGATAATTCCTCTTTACTGCCGGAGATTGTCTGTTCCAGTTCCGCAACCTCTTTCTGTCGTTCCTGCTTCTCAAAATCGAGTACGGACAAATGCTTGTTATGTGTACCTAACTGTTTCCACTGTACGCCATGCCGCCCCATGACTTTTGAAAGTTCCTGCTTCTCCGCTTCAATCCATTCATTCCATTCCGTCATTCCCCTTGTGCCGCCTTTGAAGCCCTGCTCCGACAGTGCGCCTTTGAGGGAAACTCTCGTATCAAGTCCACGTTTACTGTTACGGATAAAGGGCACAAAATCAATGTGAATGTGCGGCGTCTGCTCGTCCATATGCAAGTGGCTTGAAAATACATACAGGTTCGGATTTCTTTTCTGAAACTGCTCCATAAACTCACATAAAATATCTTTCGCCAACTGCCCCTCATTGCTCTGCACGTTCATATCGTCCTTGTTGCCGATTTGGAAGATTACCTCATAAAATAATTTCTCCTGCTTTCCCCGGCGTATCTTCTCATAGTAATCGTCAATCTTTCGGTCACTCCGTTTCTGCTTTGCGTTGTAGCGTTCCAGTGCTTCATCAAAAAGATTATGATAGACCTCTTTTATATCCGAGTGGCAAAATTCCACGTTGTACCGACTACGTTCCTTATCTACATTTTTAGCTGTAAAGGCTCTTGTATTGTGATTGACTGAACCTTTCCCCATCATACCGCTAATCGTTCTTTCCAATAGGCATATCCTCCACCTTCTATATACTGATTTTACTGCGCCGACTAAGGCGCAAAGCGAAGTTTCTTCGCAAGGCTTTGTTACTTTCCCGAAAGTAACGCAAAAGCACTTTCGACAGGCTAC
>CASJPF010000054.1 GCA_949383255.1 Lachnospiraceae bacterium
TCAATAAAAGTTAAAAAAGTCAACACTTATTTATAAGTTCTTATAAGATTATTTTATCAGCTACCATGCCTCCAATTTAAAATTCAATAAATATATTTGATTATAAAATAATTATTTGGTTTTTACAATATATATTTATAACCTCGTCTTTAATAGTATACAATATGGTTACTTTTCACACCCGCGCCATGCACTTGCTGCATGGTGTTGGAACTGGTGCTAAAATGCCTGCTTTGTGGCATTTTGTGTGCATCAATTGTTGCAGTTCACATCAAATCATCATATTACAAAATATTCCCTAAAGAATACAAAATATGCCGAAATATAGAAACTACTGAAAGAATCTGTTAGAATTGATACAGAGATTTTTTTAAATCAGATGGGTGGGTGATTGTGATGATAAAGAAGCTGAAGTACATTCGATTTGATATTGCAGGACTGGGTTTTATTGTGTTGGCAATATTGTTTATGGTAGTGGCATTTGTTGGAAGGCTGGAGATTAACACACGCAAACAAAAGGAGACGTCATACTGTGAGAAGGAACAGGAATTAATTACATCAGTAAAAGATTTTCTCAGTCAGAAAGGATATACGAACTGTGGAGTGACGATGACAAGAGTAATGGATGAAAGTGGTATACGACATTATACGTTGACAGTTCATCATGACCGCATTAGCAAAATGAATGCGACTGAAAAAAATAACTTGGAAGAAGCGTTGGAGCAGATTACATTTGCAGATACAGACAGAAAGGTCTGCTATAAGTTTTTCGATGAATTGGAAAATGAGAGGATGATTATTGAATAGGTTCCTTTGGTTTGTGCAGAAAAAGGTTCGGAAATTCCGAACCTTTTTCAACCAATAACTTTTTTGACGGCTTCCAACACACGTTCTGCCTGAAACGGCTTGACAATAAAATCTTTTGCACCGGACTGAATCGCCTCGATAACCATAGCCTGCTGTCCCATAGCAGAACACATAATAACAGACGCACCAGGATCGTTTCCCTTGATTGCCTTCAATGCCTGGATACCATCCATCTCCGGCATTGTGATATCCATAAGAACGAGATCGGGTTTTGTTTCGTTGTATTTATCAACGGCTATTTTTCCGTTTTCTGCTTCTGCAGCAATAGTGTATCCATTTTTTGTCAAAATATCTTTGATCATCATTCTCATGAAAGCTGCATCATCTACAATCAATATATTTTTTGCCATTTTTAGTTCCTCCTCTGGAATAAATTATAAATGGAATTTGCAAGATCAAAAGGGTACAATTGCATAATTGTACTATCAATCAGTTTTCCGATTTTTAACTTAAAATTGATTTTTACAAAAAGATCGTCTGGTATATCATCTGGCAGTTCAAAATTCTCGACCACAATCTGTTGAACAGAAGGTGGGGAGATGTCTATCTTTTTGTTGAACATCTTGCTCATTGCTGTGGCGGAACTTGCTGTCATTTGATTCATGGCTTCTGAAACAGCACTGATATGTAACGGCGAGATATCACCCTGGGAATATTCTCCCGTTCCACCGTTTCCCATCATAAGGTCTGTAATGATTTTTGCATCATCATCCTTAAGAACAAGCATATTGGTACCGAACAATCCCTGTGTGTACTGTACGCGGACCAGGATGCAAGAATTTTCATAATCATCTAATATCTCATTTTTGTGTACAAGAGTGACATGCGGCGTTGTAATTAGAATTGGCTGTCCAAGCATTAGATTCATTGCAGTAGCAGATGAACCAATTGATATATTGGAGATTTCGCCAATTACATCAGCCTCCTCTTTTGAAAAAAAATCCATAGAAAGACTCCTTCTTAAAAGCTACAACGGGGTTTAATAATATCATTTTACAAAATTTTTTTATCTTTGTCTATATGCGTTGATTATTTTCGTAAAAAATAATAGAGGGTTTTTAATTTTTTATATAGAAATAAATACAAATAACTGTTTACAAGGCATGTAAAAATATAGTATGGTTAATTATAATTTAGAAGCTATTAGAAAATAGTGTATTCTATGCGAAATGGATTTCTTACAGAGATAACATTTTTTTATTAGTTTCATAAATATAAATAGAAAGGTCAGGAAAATATTTGTCATGAAAGAAAAAGAACTGGAAAACTTACTAAAAGAGCATGGGCAAGAGCATATTTTTGAGGCTTATGAAAAGCTTGACGAGGCAGGAAAAGAGAAGCTTGCCGCGCAGATTGAGAAAATTGACTGGTCAATCTTAGCGATGGCAGGGCATGAGGAGCTTGCGCAGGAGCGGGGGAAACTTATGCCGCTCTCCGCGCTTGAAGTGCCACAAATTGAGAAGAATAAAGCTCAATATGAGCAGATTGGGCTGGATGCAATCAAATCGGGAAAAATTGGTGCAGTACTTCTTGCCGGAGGTCAGGGAACAAGACTTGGTTTTGATGGGCCAAAGGGCAAGTACAATATCGGTCGAACCAAGGATATGTATATATTTGAACGACTGATTCGGAATATACAGGATGTCACAGATAAGGCGGGGTGTTTCGTGCCCTTGTATATTATGACAAGCGATAAAAATAATGACGAGACCATTGCTTTTTTTGAGGAAAAAGATTATTTTGGTTATCCAAAGGATTTTGTTAAGTTTTTTAAACAGGAGATGGCGCCATCTGTTGATTTTCAAGGAAAACTTTATATGGAAGCGCTGGATTCACTCTCACTTTCGCCCAATGGAAATGGAGGCTGGTTTTACTCAATGGCCGTGACGGGCATCTTGAATGATGTTAAGACGCGAGGTGTCGAGTGGTTAAATATCTTTGCAGTAGATAATGTATTGCAGCGCATTGCAGATCCAGTGTTTGTTGGCGCGACATTAAATTCCGGCTGTGTTAGTGGCGCGAAAGTGGTTAGAAAGGCAGATCCAGAAGAAAAGATTGGCGTGCTTTGTCTTGAGGGCGGCAGACCATCTATAGTCGAATACTATGAAATGACAGACGAAATCATCAATTCAAGAGAGGCAAACGGAGAACTTTCTTATAACTTTGGCGTGATTCTTAACTATTTGTTCCGTGTCGATCAGCTTGAAGAGATTTCAAGTCAGAAGATGCCAGTACATGTCGTGGAGAAAAAGATTCCGTATCTTAATGAGAACGGGATACTGATAAAACCAGAGTCTCCAAATGGTTATAAATTTGAATTGTTAGTGCTCGATATGATTCATTTGTTTGAAAATTGCCTGTCGTACGAGGTGGTGCGCGATTATGAATTTGCGCCGATTAAGAACAAGACAGGCGTAGATTCTGTGGAGAGCGCACAGGCATTGTTGCAAAAGAATGGTGTGGAATTATGATAAAAAATGTGGTTTTTGACATTGGAAATGTGCTGGTGGACTTTCGCTGGCACGCGCTAATGAACGATTTGCAGCTTGCAGAAGAAACACAAAAGATTTTTGAGCAAACAGTGTTTGGCAGTCACTGGTGGGGGGAGCTTGACCACGGCATTTATGAGGAGACTGAAATACTGAAAAATTTCCGTGAGGACAACAAAGAGCATCTCGATGAATTTAACCTGGTATGGGATAATCGTGACAAGTTGGTGGAGCCTTATGCATATTCGGTGGACTGGATTGTGCAGTTAAAAAAAGCAGGTCTAAAGGTGTATTTGCTTTCTAATTATCCGCGGGAAGTTTTTGCACTGCATACAGAGTGCGGAGGTTTTCCATTTCTTGACAAAGTGGATGGAAAAGTGGTTTCTGGATTTGTGAAGATGATGAAACCGAATGCGGATATCTATGAGCATCTTTTAAAAGAATATAGCCTTTGCGCCGACGAGTGTGTGTTTATTGATGACCGGGAGGAAAATGTCACGTCGGCGCAGGCACTTGGTATGAAAGGAATCGTGTTTAAAAGTTATGAGCAGGCGCGCGAGGAGCTTAAAGTGCTGCTTGAAAACTAAGAGTACCTATTTTCAAAATGTGTCATGTGGCTTGTTTTTTATAGTGGCAGAAGAGGCTGGATCTGGTCGAAGTACTGAAAGAAATCAGTGCTGTACCAGCCTCCTTTTTTGCGGTTTTCCAACGGTCTGTAATCGTAATAGACGCCGTTGATGCTACAGTTTGTACAGCTATCTATTGCAATAGATAATTTGACAGTTTGGCCGTCTGCCAGTGTCAATTCCAGACAGGCACTTTGGTTTCCGCACTCTGCACCGCCATAAATATAGGCAGCGTTGCTGAATAACTCTTCTAATATTTGAAGCGTTTCTTGGTCTGTGATGGTTTGGCTGCGAAGTTCATAGTCTGTAAACCTGTTTTGCAATTCTAATTTGGCGGAGACAATATCTTTGATATCTGCTGCATTAAATTGTTGATAGTCTAGTGTATCCTTCAATATATTTTGTATTTCATTGTATAGTATTGTGTCTTGAATCAAATATTCCATAGAGCTGTTTGTCTTAGAATCTTCCCAGCAGCAATACAGATATCCCCCGTCGAATGCCGTCAATTTTAAATCTTGATAACACAGTTTCCAGCCGCTCTCTTTCATTCCTTGCCAGCGGTAGTTAAATGGTTTTGCTTCTAGGTCTAGGTCACGTACAAGTTCTGTCAGTCGTTGTTGCACTTTCCCCGTCGGAATATAATAATAGGAAATATATGCTCTGATAACCGATGGCTGAACCTCAATACATACTTGATTTTCCTTCCTTGTATAATATAGAGGAATGTTATTGTATATCATACCTTCCTCCGTTTGTGTTGCGTTCCAGGCGATATCTTTCTGGCTGGTATCTGTATCAGTAAATGATTCTGTTTGAATGTCGTTTTCTTTTGACTGATTTTCTATCCTGTTTTCTGCATCATTTTCTGTCAATGTAGTGTTTTTTGTTTTTTGTGTTGCAGTGCTGCCAAAGGTGCAACCTACAATATTGACACAGAGAAAAAGGAGTATGAAAATATGATATTTTTTTGAGACTGGTGGTTTTACAATCATTTGGATTCTTTTTTTCATCTCCTGTTTTCCACTTGTAGCTTGAGTAGAGCAGTTCCAAATGTTGGCGCTGGAAAGTTTGGATAGTTTCTCCGTCGTGGTGACTGCATTTGCAGTCGAAATTAGAGTTTGACCATAACGAATGCGATTTTCGTTTCCAATGAACTTTAACGTTCCGTAGTCGCAGGCAAGTTCACTATCTCGAATGCAGGTGCGTGCGCCAAGCCATATGAGTGGATTGTACCAGTATAGCGCCGTGCATAGACAGCGGATAAGTGCCCAAAATGTGTCACCGTGTCTAAAGTGTGTGTATTCATGCGCAAGGATATCAGCTTTTTGCGTGCGCGAAAAAGGAATGTTTTCTGGTATATATATGGCAGGATGAAATATACCGAATAGACAGGGACTAATAATTTCTGCACTTTTGTAAATAGGCAGTTTTCCCGAAGGTAGGGAAGTTTTAATATATCCATCAAAAGTGCGGTTATTTTTTAAAAAATATGCAAATCGCAAATTTGCCCACACAAAGACCACGATACAGATAATTGCGCCGACAAACCATATTGTGCTGCAGAGGCAAAAAAGTGTATTGTATAATTGGCGATGGTTGGCGACTGTAAAATCGGTGGCTTCGTCGTTTATAAAGGATGCATTTTTATTTTGATTCTTATTGAAAGAATCGTCACCGTCTGACGCGGAATTATTACTTTGCGCTGCTTCATTGTAAGTATGAATTGTATTGCGCGAAGATGCGTTGTTTGCTATCGCGTCTACATTAGAAAAATTTTCGATATCTGAAAATAGGGAACTTGGCAGTGTAATATTCTGCACGACGTTTATAATACTTATATGTGATGGAAACTGTGGCAGTGGAACAAGCAATTTTATTACAGCTAATAACCAAAGTGCGTATTTCAGACAGGGGTTTATCTTTTTCTCTAATAAGACCGAGAGCACAAGTAGTATGAGAATGAGTGTTGAGGAAGTAACAAGCTGTTCAATCATTTTTATCAACCGCCTCCTCAAGAATCTCATATAACTCTTTAATATCGTTGTCACTCAAATTTTTGTTCCGAATCAAGGTACTTAACATCATGGAGACAGAACCTTTGTACACCCTGTCGAGAAGGCTTTCTGTTTCAGTAGCCGCGCACTCCTCACGGCTAACATTAGGAAAATACTGTTTTGCTTTTTCTCCTTCCTCATAATAGAGAATTTGTTTTTTTACCATTCTTCCAAGCAGAGTGTTTACTGTACTCTTGCTCCAGCCTGTTTTTTCCTTTAGTGCGTGATACAATTTCATAATGGTTTTAGGACTGTCTTCCCAAAGCTTTTCCATAATAATCCATTCGCTGGGTTGTAGAGTTATCCGTTTTTTCATGTTCTCAATTCCTTTTTACTAAGGAACTGTAGAAAAATAACTGACGCATCTTGACTTGGCTGTTTCTCCGATTATGCATGCCAAAAAGCCTCGCCGCAGCCCGCAGCACCTACGTTTTTTGACATACCTCCTCGAAGAAATATCCTACGTAATCTGCATCACTTATTTTCCTACAATTCCTAAGTGTATAGCCTCTTGGAACATAAGGAACTGTTAATATTAGATACAAAACGGCTCCAAGAGTCTATGGTGTGTGAAAATAACGTATTATAGTATTACTGTAGTCGACCAATTACAGTATATCGTAATTGTGCGATTTGTGTCAACCTTTTTGCGCATAAAAACTTTTGTTCTTCACAAGTATCATGATTTTTGATATACTGTTTATTAATATCAAAAAGTGATATTTCTTCATAGTTCCTTAGAAGCAATATAGATTAAAGATCATAAAGGAGCTTTCAAGAGACGATAGAAAATGGAGGGTGTTTATGCGTTTTGTAATTCAAAGAGTGTGTTCTGCAGATGTTTCTGTGGAGGGAAAAATAATTGGTCAAATTGGTCATGGACTCTTGGTGTTTGTGGGCATGTCTGACAACGATAATAGGCAGATTGCAGATAAAATGATTGATAAGCTGACAAAATTGCGTATCTTTGATGATGCGGATGGAAAAACAAATCTGTCTATTAGTGATGTGGGTGGCGAATTTTTAATTGTCTCACAGTTTACGCTGTACGCGGATTGTAGGAAAGGGAACAGACCATCTTTTACACTAGCGGGCAAGCCTGACTTGGCAAATGCGCTGTATAAATATATTATCAGTGAAATTGCGAAAAAGGGATTTTCTGTGGCGCATGGTTCCTTTGGGGCAGAGATGAAGGTCTCGCTGTTAAACGATGGTCCGTTTACAATACTGCTGGATTCTGATGAGATTGTAAAATAGTTTATTTTATGGCTATTTTGGTGAAATGGACTACGACAAGGCTTTTGATATGCAAAGTCAAAGGAATAGGCAAGTCAGGAGGTGCCAGCTATTTTTGAGTAGTTTCTAAGACTTGCAATGGTATAAGAAAGGAGACGACAATTATGTTTACGACAGCTTTTTCTGAATGGACTTGGCAGAATATTTTTGTGAGAATTGTCCTGTCTCTAATCGTTGGCATTATCATTGGTATTGATCGGGGTGCGAAGCGGCGGGGTGGCGGTGCGCGAACTACGATTACAGTGTGCCTTGGCGCCACTATGGTTATGCTGATGGAGCAGTATTTGGAAGTGCTTTATCCAGAGCGGCTTGATATTTCAAGAATTGCAGCGCAAGTCATTAGTGGTGTTGGATTTCTGGGAGCAGGTTCAATATTGGTATCGGGACACCAGATTAAGGGGTTGACCTCAGCGGCAAGTATCTGGACTTGTGCCTGTGTTGGACTTGCAGTAGGCATTGGCTTTCTGGATGGCGCTGTGATTCTCACGGCAGTGTGGCTTGTGGGCGTGCATTTGGTGCCTTATATTGAAGGCAGAGTGTATCAATATTCGCGTTATCTAACGCTTTATGTAGAGGTTGTTGATGGAAAAGCAATCACGAATGTGTCGAGACAGCTTAAGGAGGACAATTGCTTTGTGGATAGTTTTCATGTAGATAAACCCAAGGCAAAGGGGCAACATTTTCAGATTGTTATGACTTTTCGGCTGCCGCGAAAAGTGAGCAGGGAGGCGTATCTTGGGACTTTGCAGAAGCTAAAAGGTGTCTTGTATGTGGATGAAATATAGACGAACAAAATGGGAAGGAAAATTATGGAAGAGATAAATCATGGTTATTTTGAGGAGGCGTTGTCAAACTTTACAAAAGACTTTGCCTATGGCGGTGCGATTCGACATTTAGTAGATCATGGGTACACAGTAGACCAGATTATTAAGGAATTTAACTATCCAATCTCGCGGGAATCGATAGAGAAGATTGTGAATCAATATTTACAGACTGGAAAGAAATGAGGTATACCTAGATGGCAATGACACAGCTGCAAAAGCTTGAATTAAATAAACGGGTGGATAAAATTTTTCACGCGCCATCCAATGCACCAGCAGGCAACCATCAGCCAGAGATTGCATTTGTGACACCAATGTCAGGGGATTTGGAATGCATACAGAGTTCGATAAAGGACGCTGTAGCATCTTTAAAAGCACATGACAAAATGTTTCAGAATATGCGCAGCAATATGGTATATTGGAGCGTTGATAAAATTACTTCAAAAGTGACACCAATGTCATTTATTTTGACGGGAAAAGTATTTGAGGATAATGTTACTGTGGATGATATGGTGAATATTGTGGATAAGTTCCCAAATTTTGAGACGCTTTGTGGATATCTAAAGCTCTATCATGCCAGATGTCGCTGTATCCTTATATTTATGGATTGTACTTATGCAGAATTGGAGACACGGAGGTTTGATATTGTGGATATTGAGGCGGCAAAGCAACACCTCAATCCATTTCTAAAATATCGATTGCTTGTCATTGCCAAAGATAAGATGGTGGCTGGCAGCGAGTTGATGATGTGGATAATGCAGCCATTTTCTTAAAAGTTTTAACAGTCCTGGCAAGGAATGGATTTTGGTAGAGAGGACACGAAATGATATATTTTACGGCGGATTTACATTTTTACCATGACAATATAATTAGGCATACACAGCGGCCGTTTTATACCGCGGAAGAGATGAATAAGTGTTTGATAAAAAAATGGAATGAAAAGATAACAAGTGAGGATACAATCTATATTCTTGGTGATTTTACAATGAAAGGACCCGAGATGGCCTCTTCTATATTGTATTCTTTAAAGGGAAAGAAATATCTAATTCGGGGAAATCATGACAATTTTTTGGACAGAGCATCATTCGACAAATCTTTGTTTGTCTCTATTCAGGATTATATGGAAATTACATATTTAAATTACATATTTGTATTGTTTCATTATCCTATTATAGATTGGCATGGTATAAGAAAAGGTACGATTATGCTTCATGGGCATCAGCACAATCAGAAAGAATACAATTTAAAGAATCGGCAAAATGGGATTTGGCGATATGATGTGGGCGTTGATGCAAATGATATGGCACCGGTCAGCGCGCAGGAAATTATTTATTTTTTTAGTGAAACTGCAAAGCATTAAGAATTTGATGGAAACTATAAAATGATTAATAGATCAGGCTGTTGAACAAAAGAAATTGCAGTCAGAGATATCAGAAACCACAAAACGAATTATTCCAAAACAAAATACTGCAGTGGTCATGTTCACAGCCCTATTAGTGCTTGCTGTCATGCTTGCCACCGCAGGTTTATTATTAAAATTCAAACGAAAAGAGTAAATTAAGATTTCTTTTTCAAATGAAAGCGGTTCACCAATTCATGCAGACGCTTGGACTGGTCTGACAGCTCCGCACTCGTTGTTGCACTGTTCTTGGCAAAGGAGGAGTTTGACTGGACTACATTGCTGATCGAATCGACATTTGTTGTAATCTGATCTAATACTTCCTTCTGATTCTGTGAAGCATTGCTGATTTTTTTCACAGAAGATAAGATCTTTTCCGAACCATTTACCACCGTCATCAGCGATTTGGCTGTGTTGTCCGCAATATTCATGCCATTCTCAACCGCTTTTTGGGACGTTGCAATTAGGGATGCCGTCTGATTGACCGCCTGCGCACTCTTTGCCGCCAACTCACGGATTTCATTTGCCACCACAGCGAAACCCTTCCCTGCCATTCCTGCCCTCGACGCCTCAATCGAAGCATTCAATGACAGCAGATTTGTCTGCGCTGCAATATCTTCTATTGTCTTGACAATCTTTTCAATTTCTCCCGATGAATGGCTGATTTCTGACATCGCCTGAATCAAGTGTTCCATCTTCTTATTGCTCTCATCAATATGGAGATTCACTTCAGAAACGAAATTATTTGCCGTCTGCGCATCCTGGGCATTTGCAGACACATCCTGCGACAAACTTTCAATCGAAGCTGCCAGTTGATCAATCGCCGATGCCTGTTCTGTTGCGCCGTCCGATAAAATCTGTGCGCCGGAAGAAACATTCTCAGAGCTTGCAGATACTTCATCCGCTGAGACAACAATCTCGTGCAGTGTTTCATTCAAAGATTCAGAAATCTTTTCAATAGATACCTGAATTGGTATAAAATCGCCTATGTAATCTTGCGTGATATTGATATCCATATTGTTATTTGCCATCTGAGAAAGCTGTTCAGAGATATCGTTTACATAATTATTGACTATCGTACTAATGTGATTAAATGCTTGTGCCAGACGCCCCAGCTCGTCATCCGACTGAATATCAATGTGAATATTCAAATCTCCAGCTTCCAGCTTCCCAGCCCCTTCTGTAATCACTTGAATCGGATCGAGCGAGCGCTTGATAATACGATTCATTGATCTTAGCAGCAAAAATCCAAACACCAATACCAAGAAGGTCAGCTTCCCGGCTCCCTCAATGATCGGTCCATAAAATTCCATACCATTGACCGTCATGTGCAGCGTCCAATGCGTTTTGTCATTCACTGTCAACGGTATTGTCACACAAACACCGCCTCTTCTGGTACCATAATTTTTTCTCGCTTTAATAAGCGCACGGCTGCTCCTAAGCTCTCCCGTTGGCATATTACTAAACTTTTGCGCATCTGTATTCATGGTATTGTATCCCACCTCTGAGAAAGTCTTTCCAACCGTCGTATTATCAGCAGAATCCACGAGAATTGTTCCATCCTCCGCAAGCGCTACCAGATGCACGGACTTATAATCCGTGCTGATCAGCAGTTGCTCCTGCATTTTATCCAGTGCCACATCAACACCGCACACGCCAAGAAATTCCCCTTGCGCATCCCAGAGTGGCGCTATGATGCTGATCATCATAATGTTTTTTCCCATCAGCTCATACACGTAAGGGTCCATGATATATGGTTCTCCGCTCTGCTTAATCTGCTTCCAGTACTCTTTATCATAATTGTCAAAAGCATCTTCATGCTTTTCAAAAACATATCCCGTCTTTTCTTCATTCGGATAGACGACCGCCTCATAAGCCATATCTTTTTTGTGCACACTATATGGTACACCATCAGCATCCGCAATGACATTCTGCTCAAAATAAGCAAATGCAGTCGTAAAGTCATCGCCGCCCTCCAAAAGCCCTACCAGAGCTGTATCAATCGCTTCCCTCTGTTCCTTTGAGTCCAATGCGGAAATATTCCTGAGTGCGCCGGAAAAACCAATCACCTTTCCATACGCTTCTTCAATATCGCTTACCAGCAAAAAAGCATTCTCATAAGCAACTGCGGACAGCTTTTCCCGATTTACTCGTATCAGCGACTTTGCAGAGAGTATGGCAGACATTATAATTGTAAGTAAAAAAATAACAGCCGTAATTTCTGCCATCTTCGTGATAATTTTCTGGCTAAGGCTGTTTTTGTCCTTAAAATCCCATTCCTTAGACATAATTATTCCCCCATAAAATCATTTATATACCATGCTTTACCCCTGTATTATTGCGCGAATGACAGGATACCAGCCACAGTATACTATTCTTTTTACGATACTCTATTATATCTATATTTTTCCAAGAAGTCAATCATTTCAGCAATATGTTTGCCTCATACGTTACGGTTCGCTGCAATTCACATCCACGCCAGATTTCATATTGATTTATGATGATTTGGTGTGAATTGCAACAATTGATGCACACAAAATGCCACAAAGCAGGCATTTTGGCATTGGCTCCGACACCGTGCAGCAAGTATAACCAAACCGTTACTTTTGGCTGCCTTAACCCACCGTTTAAAGCCAGTGGGACTGCGGTAGCCTTATTTCAAATTTAGAAAGTTAATGATTGATGAATTTAAGGAAGTGTTAATGCCAGAAATTGCTCTATTGATTAACTAAACAAAAGATTTGTAGGATCTTAAAGCTTTTACCTAATCGATTTATGAGTTAAGGAACCAACAGCTACAATATACTTTGCCACAGACTTTGTGATATCACAAAGTCTGTGGCATAATGATAATCTCAATCTTCTTTTAGATATTCTTTGCTGGATACCTTTGCAGTATTGTCATAGCACTGAAAGATTTTGTCCACAAAGCTAGAATTAATTTTGGGAGAAATCAGACTTACAACCGGAGTCACAATCAATCCGACTATCATTGCTGCCGCGCCTGCGTTAATTGGTGAGGCGATAAATTTAAAGTACATATTAGATACTGTGATACCGACACCACAGACAAAACTTGCCCAGACGCCAGCCCGAGTGACCCCTTTCCAGTAAAGACCATACAAAAACGGTGCGAGGAATGCCCCTGCAAGTGCTCCCCAAGAGATTCCCATAAGCTGTGCAATAAAAGTTGGCGGATTGAGTGCCAGCACGACAGACACAACAATAAAAAATACAATTAACACACGTATGTAAATAAGCTGTTTTTTATCATCCATATCTTTCACAATATTTCCCTTGATAAAATCAAGTGTCAGCGTCGAAGCAGAGGTCAGCACCAATGAGGAAAGTGTTGACATAGAAGCCGAGAGCACTAAAATAATAACAATGCCAATCAGAATATCTGGCAGTGTTGACAGCATTGCAGGAATAATGGCATCATACATTATAGAGCCGTCGGCTTTGTATAATTCTGGTGCGTCGAACAGACGTCCAAAGCCGCCAAGAAAATAACAGCCGCCTGAGACAATGACTGCAAAAAAAGTCGATACAATTGTTCCTGTTTTAATAGCCTTCTCGCTCTTAATTGCATAGAACTTATGTACCATCTGTGGCAGTCCCCATGTTCCTAGTGAAGTGAGAATAATAACACCCAATAAGTTCAGTGGATCTGTGCCAAAAAAGGAAGCGAATGCACCCTGCTGCCCCAGTGTGACAGGCACATCAGACGGAAGCTCTGACAGTTTTCTGACTGCCTCAATAAAGCCGCCTTGACCAGAAAGGACAGCGCCAATAACCGCCACAATACCAAACAGCATAATAATTCCTTGAATAAAGTCGTTGATGGCAGTTGCCATATATCCGCCAAGAATAACGTACACTCCTGTGAGTACCGCCATTGTAACTACACACACCGTATAGGGAATGTCAAACGCCATGCCAAAAAGTCTTGAAAGACCATTGTAAACAGAGGCAGTATATGGAATCATAAACACAAATGCAATTGCAGAAGCCACAACACGTAATATATTGCTGTCATAGCGCTTCCCAAAAAAGTCAGGCATTGTCGCGACTTCCAAATGATGCGTCATAACTCTTGTGCGTCTGCCCATTGCAACCCATGCAAGCAGCGATCCAATCACCGCATTTCCAAGACCAATCCATGTTGAAGCCAGACCATATTTCCAGCCGAATTGTCCTGCGTATCCCACGAATACAACTGCGGAAAAATAAGAAGTACCATAAGCGAATGCTGAGAGCCACGGTCCCACGCTGCGCCCACCGAGCACGAAATCAGTCATACTGTTTGCACTTTTTCTGGCGTATAACCCAACTGCAATCATACACCCAAAAAATAGAATTAATAAGATTATTTTGACTAGCATAATTAATGCTCCTCCCTAGATATACTACAATCCAATATCACACAAACGCTTTAGGACTTCAACGCTTTTATGTGATAAAGTGAAATTATTATAACGCAAAAAAGGGAGGCGTGTCAATGGTTTGTGGAGATATAAATGTGGATTTAATTACAATTCAGCTTAGGACTTTGCACTATGCTGCAAAGTCCGTAAGAAAACGTAGTGGCTAAGATGCATCAAGCCATCGCGAAGCGATTTTGCATGGCTTGATGTGTTACAGTTCGGCAAGGCTGAACTGTAACTGGATTTAGATTGGAAATATTTTGTGCGCCGCCCCATGTAGAAGAGATACGCCGCTAGAACAGCGCATGGGGCGCGCATTATATTATGCTGAGTGGTCAATCCTTCTGATTGCCAGTATAATTTTTATGCCATTCCGTTTACGGTCTTGTATTTGTACAGCATTTCTGCGTGATTTTGTTCCTCAATCTGAATGTCTGCGAGGAGCTTGCGCACACTGGAATCTTTGAAACAAAATACATCTGTATTATACTCTGAGGAAGCAAGCTTTTCGGACACAATACAGTCTGTTGCAAGAAAGTTGTCTGTCTTTTTGTCTTCGGAATTGCTCATCTTATCGTAGGATGCCTTTGGGTTGTAATTTTTGCCGTCAGAATCATTGCAGTTGCATGATGGAACAGAACCTCCAAGTACCTGTTGAAGTGAATTAAAATGTTCCTGTTCCTTGTTTTGTAGTGTCTTGAATAAATCCTTTAAAACGGTGTCCTTTGCCTCACAGGAATAGCGCTGGTATTTCTCAATGCAAGTCTGTTCCTGCTGCTGTAAATCTTTGACTGCCGCTGTCTCTTTTTCTGTTAAGATCATAATTTCCTCCAATCAAAATACAAATTCGTTTTACGGTTCCAGAACAATTGTACGATACTCACGGCAGATAAAATCTGCCGTGAGTATAGCGCCAGCCACAGCCGCACAACGGCATAATTCCGCTGGTGGCTGTGCGCATCATATTATACTGAGTGGCAGATTTATCTGACGCTCAGTATAATATCACACAGAGAAAGGCATATCAGTACAATGAACAATCAATCATATTTTCGTTTGATTGTTTGCTGTATTAGTATCAGGAAAAAATGATTTTTTATTCATGACGCACAGTCTGAATTTTATGCAATTCCGTTTGTTGCAATCGCAGAACAAGGCTTATGCAATGTAATTGGAGTGCCTTCTGTGGTGGTGACTTTTCCGCCAGCTTCCTCCACAATCAGGGAACCAGCAGCCAAATCCCAAGGACACAGGCGCAACTCGAAAAACAATTCGGCTCTGCCTGCAGCTACAGTGCACAAGTCAAGTGCCGCTGAACCGCTTCTGCGCACATCAAGCGACCGTTGAAAATAATCGTATGCCATCTCAAAGGATTTTTTGCTTAACTCTTCATAATAGGGCGCGGTGCCAAACAATACAACACCATTCTCAAGTGGCTCTGATGAGACATGAATTGGTGCATCATTTAAAAATGCTCCCTGCCCTTTGATTGCTGTAAACATTTCATTTAGATAAGGATTGTAGACAACGCCCATAAACCGCTCGCCATCCAACGTAAGCCCGACAGAGACAGCGCTCATATGATAGTCTTTAATAAAGTTAGTGGTGCCGTCAATGGGGTCTACAATAAAAGCGTAGCCTTTAGCAATGGAAGCATGAATATCTTCCTCCTCACCGACAAAAACCGCCTTCGGTAAAATTTTAAGAAGGCGTTTTTGTAGTTCCTTCTGTACTTTTTTGTCGTAGGTAGTGACAAAGTTGGCGTGTCCAGTTTTTGCGTCAATACAATTTTTGCTTCTGTCCGCATGAAGAATGATCTCTCCACATGCGCGCACAGTCTCTGTTATTTGATTTAACAGTTTTTTTTGTTTTTCTTTTTCCATATTGAAACTCCTTTTTCCTTGTATAATAGCATAGATATTTTATAAAGCTGTTCCTTTTTTGGGAATATACAGCTTTGTCATATCTGCTTTTTCCAGCGTGAGAAGTTGTATTTTTCTGTTGATGCCGCCCGCATAGCCTGTTAGGCTTCCATCTGTGCCAACAACCCTGTGACATGGTATTATGATAGAAATTGGGTTGTGGCTGACTGCACCGCCTACTGCGTGCGCTGACATTTTTTCAATACCTCGCTGTTGCGCAAACTCTGCTGCAATCGCCCCGTAAGTCATCGTTTGTCCATAGGGAATATTTAACATAATCTCCCACACTTCTCTGCGAAATGACGAAAATTGCTGCATGGATAAAGATGGTGTAAAATCGGGCTGACGCCCCTCAAAATACATATCAAGCCATCGCGTAGTTTCTGTAAAAATTGGAAGTTCTTTCTGTACATAGGATTCTGTAAGTGTACTGCCAAAATACTTCTGCCCGTCAAACCATAGTCCAATCAATGTTTCCCCGTCACTAGCAAGCAGAATTTTTCCAAGTGTAGAATTATATTTGTGTATGTAGTGCAAAATGAAATCTCCCTTCTGTTTTGTTAAAAAGTTACTTTTCATACCCGCACCATGCACTTGCTGCATGGTGTCGGAGCCAGTGCCAAAATGCCTGCCTTGTGGCATTTTGTGTGCATCAATTGTTGCGATTCACACCAAATCATCATAAATGAATACAAAATCTGGCGTGGGTGTGAATTGTAACGTTAGAAATGGCGTTTCGTAATTTTCTTTGTATTGCTTTTACAAAAAGAGTTTGGGCGTTTATAATGCGATATGGATCGTCTCCTGAAAAGCAAATTTAGTTTACCATATTTGTTGATAATTGACTATAAGCAAATGTTTACAAGAGAATTTTTTTATATAATGATTTTCCGGGCAGTATGTGCTATACTATAGGGCAAGGGACTGCCAACTATACACGGGCACCCAAAGGAAAATCGATAGAGAAAGGTATGGTCAAACATATGGAACAGTTTCGGTTTATCTGGAAGTACATAAAACGACATAAAGGGCAGTATATTGGCGGAATTATTACCTTGTTTATATTGGATTTTGCAAATCTCTATATTCCAAAGGTGACGGGGATTATCACTGATGGGCTTGCCGCACACACGATAGATAGGAACGGGGTGTTGCACAATATTGGCATTATTCTTGGGATTGGTCTAACCCTTGCGGTGGGACGTTTTTTATGGCGTTATTTTCTCTTTGGCGCATCGAGATCGATTGAGCATGAAATTCGGGACGATATGTTTGCACATCTGGAAACACTTGATGTAGAGTACTATAATGAACATAAAACAGGCGATTTAATGACGCGTTTTACAAGTGATTTGAATGCAATACGCATGGCGATTGGACCAGCAGTTATCGCTGCGTTTGATGCGGTGGTGATGACTGTGATGGTCATTGGACAGATGATGATCTATGTCAATGTCAAGCTTACACTGGTTGCAATTATACCAATGATATTGATCGCGTTTGGGGAATTGTATTATGGAAAAATAATGCAGAAGCGCTTTCGGGAGCGGCAGGAAGCGGTATCTGAGTTGACGGACTTTGTGCAGGAGAGCTTTTCAGGGGTGCGCGTGGTCAAGGCATTTGTGCGCGAGCGTGCTCAGATTCAAGAATTTGCCAAGGCGAATGCCAACGCCAAAAAGAAAAATCTTGCGATTGCAAAAATGGAAGCGATTGTTATTCCATTGTTAGATGTAGT
Source organism: Lachnospiraceae bacterium (assembly GCA_949383255.1). Classification (GTDB taxonomy): domain Bacteria; phylum Bacillota; class Clostridia; order Lachnospirales; family Lachnospiraceae; genus COE1. Next base: position 17,640 of record CASJPF010000054.1, read on the forward strand.
GATTGGTATTAGCAGTTTGCTTACGCTTTTATATGGTGGTTCTCTCACGCTTGCAGGAGAGATTACAATTGGGCGGTTTGTCGCATTTAATCAATATATTATGATGCTGGTATGGCCAATGCTTGCATGTGGGGAGGCAATTAACATGTTTTCACAGGGCGGCGCAAGTATTCGGCGGTTACAGGAAGTATTTGAGGAAAAGCCAGAAATTACAGATGGAGAACATGTGGTGAATGTAGGGGGACTGAGAGGAGATATTTGTCTAAACCATTTGACTTTTATTCATAGGGGTCATAGTGAACCAACGTTGAAAGACATTAGCTTGAATATTAATGCAGGCACGACGCTTGCTGTTATTGGCCGCACTGGAAATGGAAAGTCTACATTGGTCAATCTGTTGTTGCATCTCTATAACACCAAGCGCGGTATGATTTATCTGGATGGAAAGGATATTAATGATATTCCACTCAAAATGCTGCGCGAAAATATTGCCTATGTGCCACAGGATAATTTTCTATTTTCAGATACTTTAAAATCAAATATTGCCTTTGGTACAGACAACGAGGAGATGGAGGAAATTGTCAAGGCGACCAAAACAGCATGTATTCATGAAAATATTATTGCGTTTCCAGACGGGTATGACACGGTTGTCGGGGAGCGCGGTGTCACGCTATCAGGTGGTCAGAAACAGCGCAGCTCGATTGCGCGTGCCATTAAAAGAGATGCGCCAATTCTGATTCTTGACGATGCGCTCTCTGCGGTAGACACAGATACGGAAGAAAAGATTTTAAAAAATCTAAAGGAGAACCGGTGCGGAAAAACGACAATACTGATTGCACATCGTATTTCCACAATACAGAATGCCGATAAAATTCTGGTGTTGGAGGACGGAGAGGCGAGAGAGTGTGGTAATCATAGAGAGTTGATGGCGCTTGGTGGGATTTACAAAGAAATGTTTGACAAGCAGCAGCTGGAGGCAGCGAAAAGTTTGGCGATTTCTACAATGTAGAGATAGTGTCTGACAACTGGCAGAGAGAAGGAGATAGAAGTTATTATTTACAGTACAGTAACGAGTAGAAGGGGATAGAAATGAAACGGTTATTAACATATTTAAAACCGCATAAATGGTTGATGCTGCTCTCCTCAGTGCTGGTAGTTGCGCTGATTGGTGTAGAGTTATACAAACCGATTATTATTGGAAATGCCATTGACAACTATATTGGCAGTTCTGAACAGATAGGTTCTGCATTGGCGATGGAGGAAGCTTTTGCAGGGATTTTGCGCGCAGGAGCCTTGTATGCGCTAATGCTCCTCTTGGGTTTTGTGTTCAATGCCTCCAATACTTGGATTTTGCAGAATGTGGGGCAGTCTATTATCTACAAGATGCGCGAGGAAGTGTTTGCGCATATTCACAGTTTGTCTGTCAATTTTTTTAACACGCAGCCTGTGGGAAAGTTGGTGACGCGGGTATCCAATGACACGGAGGCGGTCAACGAGCTCTTTTCACAAATCCTTGCAAAATTATTTAAGAATACAGTAAAAATCCTAGGTTTTGCACTTGTAATGCTCTCGATTGACTTGCGTATGGCACTGTACTCATTTATTTTGATTCCGTTTGTGACAGGGCTGACCGTTTTTTTTCGCTATATGTCAAGAAAGGCATACCGCGTTACAAGAACACGTATTACGGAATTGAATACATTTTTGTCCGAGCACATCTCTGGTATGAAACTAATACAGATTTTTGCGCGGGAGCAGGAGAAATTTGAGGAATTTTCATGGAAAAGCAAACAGCTTTTTCGAGCAAACTGGCGGGAGGTTCTAACTTTTGCTATTTTTCGCCCATCAATTTACATGCTGTCTGTCTTTGCAATGGTGATTGTGATTGGGCAGGGAAGTGCCTCTGTGCTGGCGGGGACAGTATCATTGGGAACATTATTTGTGTTTATCAATTATATTAGTTCTTTTTTCGAGCCAATTCAGGAGTTGGCTGAGCAGTTTGGAACATTGCAGTCGTCTCTTGCATCTGCGGAAAAGATTTTTTCTATCTTAGACGAAAAGCCAGAGATCGTCAATCCAGAACACCCGCGAACTGTCGCAATGAACGGCCGGATTGAATTTCGACACGTCTGGTTTGCCTATGAAAAAGAGGATTATATTTTAAAAGATGTGAGTTTTTGCATTGAACCGGGGGAAAAAATTGCCTTTGTAGGGGCTACAGGCGCTGGGAAATCCTCAATATTGAATCTGATTGGGCGCTATTACGATATCCAGCGGGGAGAAATTTTAATAGACGGTGTGAATATTAAAGAGATTGATAAAAATGTTTTGCGCCATGCAATTGGTCAGGTGCAGCAGGATGTGTTTCTTTTTACAGGGGATATTAAAGGGAATATTTCGCTGAACAATGAAGAGATTTCGCGGGAGGAAATTGAACGCGCAACGCATATTGTAAATGCGGATTCCTTTATCAATAAAATGCCAAATGGTTTTGATGAGCCAGTGACAGAACGCGGCAGTACACTTTCCGCAGGGCAGCGGCAATTACTCTCGTTTGCGCGCACGCTTGCATATCAGCCGACAATTCTTGTGCTGGATGAAGCGACAGCCAACATTGACACCGAGACAGAGAGCCTTATCACACAAGCATTGGAAAAACTGATGGAGGGCAGAACAACAATTATGGTGGCGCACCGTCTGTCCACAATACAGCACGCCGACAAGATTATTGTGATGCACAAAGGTGAAATCAGGGAAAGCGGCACACACCAGGAACTGCTGCAGCTAGGAGGAATGTATCGGAAATTGTATGACTTGCAGTTGGTGGAAGGGTAAAATAAAAAGGAGGATTTTTATGGGAAACTATAATTTTAAGGTGGATTTAAAGGGAATTATTCGGTTATTGAGTGACAATTTGTATTCCAGCGACAAGGTATTTCTGCGGGAGCTTTTGCAGAATGCTGTCGATGCCATTGCGGCGCGCAAAAAGGCAGATACAGCTTGCCCAGAGTCAAAGATTACAGTGACTTATCGCAGGAAAGGCAACGGCGCAGAGCTTATTTTTGCCGACAATGGCATTGGGCTGACAAAAGAGGAGATCCATGCATTTCTCTCCGTTATTGGACAATCCTCCAAGCGGGATGACTCAGTGCGCAGCAGTTATATTGGGCAGTTTGGCATTGGACTATTGTCCTGCTTTTTGGTGGCAAATGAGATTAAAGTAATTACTTGTTCTGCCACGGAAGGAAAGCCGTATCAGTGGGTTGGCAAAAGTGATGGTTCTTATGTGATCACAGAACCTAAAAAACAGATTGAGGCGGGAACGCAAGTCTTTTTAAAACTTACAGGGGCAAAATATCAATTTTTTACAGAGCAGGAAATTATTGATGATTTGTCAGAATATGGTTTTTTGCTAAAAATTCCAGTGTATTTTGACGGCGAAAACAACAAGCAGGTTGTCAACCAAAATTTTATTCCGTGGCGTCAGCCTTTGAGCATGGCAGATGACATTATGGAATTTGGGGAACAAGTATTTGAGGAGACTTTTTTTGATGTGATACCGCTGATTGGTGATAACATCAAAGGCTATGCTTATATTTCTACTAGACAGATCAGTGCAAACACCCCTATTCGACACAAGATTTTTCTAAAAAATATGTATGTGACAGATGATGGCAAAGAGCTGATACCAAAATGGGCATTTTTCACACGCTGTATTATTAATTTGGACGATCTGACACCCAATGCTTCCAGGGAGGGATTTACAAAAGACCATAAACTATTGAGAGCAAAGGGACAGGTTGAAAAGTGCATTTTTGATTATTTTGTCTCGCTGTCTCAATATGACGTGCGAAAATTAAAGCAGCTTGCGCAGATTCACAATGTTGCAATCAAATCGCTGGTAATAGAAAATGAGCAGATTTTCAAACTGTTTTTCCCATTTCTAACATTTCCAACGAACCAGGGAATTTTGACAGGATTTCAGATTGTGAACGCGTCGAAAAAGTTTCCAGTTAGCTATTGCTTACAAGTCGATGATTTTAGGCGGCTTAGCCCATTGGTGGAAGGGACAGGAAGCCTTCTGGTCAACGGTGGCTATCTCTACGATGCGGGTATTTTGCAAAAGTTACCAAAGTATTATAAAAATGTAAAAATTGCCGTGTTTGACAATTCTTCCTATGACAATTTGCTTGCGGATGCATCAGCAGAACAAGCACAGGAATTGCAATATTTTCTGAATTATGCTCGTCAGGGATTGGAAAAAATGCACTGTGGCATCTCGTTGAAAAAGTTTTCACCAGCCAGTTTACAGGCACTATATGTGCAAGGAGAGGATGCACTGTTTCAGGAGACAATGGACAGCAACAGCTTTTCTGGGTTTTTTGAAGGATTTGACTTTGGAGATTCGGAGGATGAGAAGAGCAAAGATATGTTGTATCTAAATAGCGAGAACAGTTTTATTCAAAGTTTGAGGCAGGTTTTAGACGCAGGGCTTGCTCAAAATATCATTCAGGTAATTTACATACAGGCGTTGCTTGCAGGTCACTATACATTGGGCGGTGCAGAGATGGAACTAATGAACAAAAGTTTGCAAAAATTAATGGAGTATGCCCTTTATGGGGGCGAACAGGAGGGATTGCAGTATGATGCTTAGCGGTTTTGGTGCGCGGGTTGTGCAACTGAAAACAGAAGAGCTTGCCAGATTGGTGAGAAGTGTACAAAATATGACGTGTGGCAGTTATGGGCTGTATAATGACAATTATGAATCGTTGTCATCAATGCTAAAGAAAATTCTAATGCTTTCCAAACAGGAGAACGAATGGTATTTGTACTTTGAAACGATAGATGATCTGATGAATCTAAACAGTCGTGTTCATAATTATGCGGAGATTGTAAAATATGCAGAAGTTTATTATAAAGACTATGATGCGCATATGGAGAGGGAGCTTCCCAATTATCCCAATACGCTTTTAGGTGCTTTAAATACATGGATTTATGAGAAAATCTTTGAAGCATATTATGAGTATTATCAGATTGATGATGCAAAAATGGAAATTTTCCTAAAACGATATGAGCAGGCAGTACTTCGATTTGGCAAGGAGTATACCTACTATTCCGATTTGATAAAGTTGGGTATGTTGTATCGGGATACGAAGAGAACACAGGAGGCAGCGCGTAAATTTTTGGTTTATGCAGATGATATGGCACAGACATATTGTTATGTCTGCGGTCATTTGCCATATCTGGGACAGCTTCTTCTGGCAGGGCAGGACCAAAAAGCGGAGGAATTGATGCTGAATATGCTGCACAAAAATATTCCGCAAAAATATCAGTGGTGCTACAAAAACTGTGAAATGGTACAGTTGGATGCCATGTATGTATGCATGTTGTGTATGTCTGTGCGCAGCGGCAGAGTAGATGCATTTCACTATTTTTATAAGAAGTATTGGAGTAAATTGGACCGCAAAAATCAATGCGCTCCAGACAATGGCTCTTTTCAGAGACTAATGGGCGTTTACGGTGGATATTTTGATAGAATAGAGGAGGATTTGCAGCAAGTGCTGGAGGCTGTTAAAAATGAAAATAAAAATACAACCATTGGAAATATGTATGAATTTTTACAGTGGTTGTGCTATTTTCGATTGATGGACAGAGGCGGTATCCATAAGATTTCCATTGTGTTGCCAGAATTGGAGACAGATGAAGCAGGACAAGTTTCAACGCTGGAATTTAGCGATTATTTACAGAAAAAAGCAGACACATACGGCAGAAAGTTTGCACAGGTGCGGGAACAATTTGATTATGAGCGTGTGAAAGCAGATTATCATGAGGCATTTTTGGGGGAATATAAATGCGAAGGCTGAAAAGAGCAAAAACATTGATTTTTTTCCTTTGGATAACAATGCTTTTTCTGATATCGTGCGGGGATAAGCAGGCGGAGTTTACGGACAATATGCAGACGGTTGAAATGCCAATCGAACTGTCAGAGGAGCAAGTTATGAGCACAGAGGAGGAGATGCTTCCAGAGAAAGAACGTCCCAAAGTAAAAGGGATTTATGTGACGGGAAATGTGGCAGGCAGCGAGCGCATGAATGACTTGATTGCGCTTGTGGATGCGACAGAACTCAATACAATGGTGATTGATGTAAAAAACGACGAGGGGGAAATCACTTGGAAAATGGAGACAAGTTCTGTGCAGGCAATGGGGAATGGTGTTGCATATATTAAGGATATTCATGCGCTTATGACCGTTTTAAAAGAGCATAGAATCTACACCATTGCGCGAATTATCTGTTTTAAGGACCCTATTTTTGCACAAAATTATACAGATTGTGCCTTAAAAAAGTCAGATGGTGGCTTTGTCACAGACGCCTATGGTTTAGCGTGGGTCAACCCTTATCAGGAGGCAGTGTGGGCTTATTTGACAGAGATTGCGCTGGCGGCGGCAGAGGTAGGATTTGACGAGGTGCAGTTTGACTATGTGCGTTTTCCAATTGGAAGTGATGCTGACGCCGCCGATTACGGGGTGGATAGGACTACTTTTACAAAGGAGCAGGCAATCTCAGGATTTTTGTCCTATGCTTGTGAACGGCTGCACGAAAAAGAAATTGTTGTGACAGCGGATGTGTTTGGAACTGTCATTGGCAGTGAGACAGATATTGAGCGTGTTGGACAGAATTATGCAGCGCTTGGAAATGTTGTGGATGTGCTTAGTCCCATGGTGTATCCCTCTCATTATGGACCTGGTGTGTTTGGCTTTGATGTGCCCGACGCACACCCACATGACACAGTGTATCAGGCATTATTGCTGTCACAGGAAGTATTAAAACAGGGTACAGAGGAGGACCAAAGCCAAAGTACAGTTATAGTGCGTCCCTGGCTGCAGTCTTTTACGGCAACGTGGGTGAAAGGCCATATATCTTATGGAGAAAAAGAGATACAAGAGCAGATACAGGCGGTGTATGATGCGGGATATGAGGAGTGGATTCTATGGAATGCAACATGCCGCTATCCATTCAAAAGTACAGAAGATGAGGAGCCTTAAACAAGCTCCTCTAATATATCTATATATTTTTATCTGCCTGCAGTTTCTTTACTTCATCAAGAGAAAGTCCGGAAATATTTGCAATCTCATCCAAGGCATATTTCCCTATGGCTACCATCCGTCTAGCTGAAATGATTGCTCTGTTACTGAAAACTTATAAAAAATTATAAACTCTTATGTTTCATTCCTGCTTCAAGAGTATGTTTTCGTACTGAATAAATTCAAATACTACTCACAAGTTCGATGGGTTCGCCCTCCAAACACATTGTACTCTCCATAGGCGTTAATTCCTGACTACCGTATCAGCACATATCTGTGATAACTTCAAAAGTGTTATGCTATAGACTGCTGTTTTAAAAACATTTCTCCATATTTTTTTAGATTTAATGCAGCTTGA
>CASJPF010000055.1 GCA_949383255.1 Lachnospiraceae bacterium
TTTCAAAAAGGGCTTCCCGATTTCTCGGAAAGCCCCATAAAATCTAGCTTTTTACCAATTACTCAATAATCGTAGCCACACGACCAGACCCAACAGTCCTACCACCCTCACGGTTTTCTGTGGTGGAAATCAGGGTGATTTTGTGTGATTTTCAGGGTTTTTGGGGTGATTTTTTCTATGGTATGCACCCTGTATCTGGGGTTTTTGGATTTTTTGTTATCATGGTGTTATCACGAAACTCTTTCTAATTCATTTGTGCAGACGGTCTGCACAATTTATTTTTTCATATCAATCCTACTTCTAATCTCCTCCGGATCTGGTAAAGCACTTTTCAAGTCTAGCGGAAGATCTGTACACAAATGATATTCGCTTACACCAATAGGTTTCGACATATCTCTTAACACATATTCTGCAATGGTTCTATTCTCATCTCTACATAATATTAATCCAACAGATGGATTATCGTCTGGAGATTTAACCAAATCGTCCAGAGCTGACAAATAGAAATTCATTTTCCCTGCTTGCTCCGGTTTAAAATCACCTGTCTTTAAGTCAATCGCCACATAACATCTAAGCTTTGTATTATAGAAAAGAAGATCAATATAAAAATCTTTTCCGCCAATCTCAAGATGATATTGCTGTCCCATAAAAGCAAAACCGGTTCCTAATTCCATCAATAGCGAAGTAACATTCCTTACCAACTCATTTTCTATATCTGTTTCCAACATATCCTCTGTATAATTGATAAAATCAAACATATATGGATCTTTCATAGTACTTATAACAATATCCTTTTGTTCAATAGGCAATCTGTTTTCAAAATTTGAAATCTTATTTGCCACAACTTGCCTCTCATACAACTGGCCCTTCACTTGGGATGCCAATTCATCTACCGACCATCCATGCTCTAAAGTTTTTTCCAAATACCATACATATTCTTCTTGGCTTGACACCTTACTCATCAACACTTGATGATGGCTCCAAGTAATCCTTGCCAATCCATACTTATCCACATCATCCTCAGTGAAAATCTGTGCAAACTTCTTCATATACTTTAAATTTCGAACAGAATACCCTTTTGCACCGGGATATTTCATCCTCATATCCTTAGATAAATTATCAACGAATTTATTACCCCATTCGGAGTTACGAATAATCACACTTCCAATGAACAAGTTTGTTTTCAGCACTTCACTATTCACACTAACGGATGCTCTATATTTAGCCTGATTCACATAATCATTTATTTCTTGTACTGCTTGCAAATACTCATTCGATGTTATAAGCATACTACCTTCCTTCCAAATTGTGCAGACCGTCTGCACAATTGTAAATAATATATTATCTCTTACTCGCTGATGTTTGTTCTTGAGAATCTATGATAAAAAGTTCCCTCGGATTTTCCCCATTATTCAGTCTTGATGCATGAAGTTCCTCTATCCTTTTATCTCGTCCAGGATTTCCAACTTTCACATACACAAATACCCTTTGTGTTGTTCCTTCTGCTTTGACATATTGCTCAATCTGTTCTTCATATCCATGAATATAGTCAACATTTGAAGAGAGTTTTATCTCAACAACAGTCTTGTCGTTTCCTCTGCTCATCTTCAAATCAACCGGACCCGGACCTTCATTTGTCTCAAAAGTCATGTCTATGTTATTTTGGCTGCAATAATATTTCCCCGAAAGATGTAAAAATCTTTGTAACGACTTTTCCCTTTTACTTGTGGAAGCGGATAATACTTCATCCCATCCTCTATTATTTTCAACCCAGTCTTTAAATATCCAAAGCAATTCAAGTGTTGCATCCCAGCTACTTAACTTTTAATACTTATCTTCCGTCATACTACATCAGATTCTTTTATGACACTAACAGTAATAATATCTTTTACACCGCAGATGTTCCCCAACGTTCACAAATACTAAGTTCTTGAAGTACTTATTCCACGCCCAATGCTTTAAACACTGCATCCTCAACACTGTTGTAAAAAATAAGATTAAAGCATCCAATCAGCTCTGCCGGTACACTTCCCAAATCAACAGCAGATGTTATTGGTAAAAGTACTTTCTTTGCCCCACTATCCAAGCATACTTGAAGCGTATTCGCAAGTTCTTCTACCTTCATAACAGTACCGCCAATACTGAAATCCCCAAGAACAACCGCACTGCTTACTACTGGCTTTCCTAATGCAACAGAACAAATCGCAACTACAGAGGCAAGAGACAGATTTTTTGTCATTCCAATACCATTCATATCCTGCACATCCATAATATAATCCTTAGTAGTAAGACTAATTGAACCACTAATTGATTTTGCATTTGCTTTCAGATAGCGATATGCCGTATCCACGGCTTCCTTCGCTTCTCTATCTATACCCAATCCGGTCTTTTCAAACTTACCATTTCCAGCGGTCATCTGCATTTCCATCTTATAGACACCAAGCATACCAGATTTATTGTGACCAACTGTATATACATGTCCCGGTTTACTCATGCCTTCAGGAATAAGTTTACTGCCCCCTTGCTCTGGTACTGGTACATATTCCTCTGAAAATGTCTCATTATCTATGTAAGCGAAATTGACATCATAAAACTCCATACCGCCAATTTTCTTTTGCTGCTCTTTCACTCTTCGTCTCATTTCAAGCGCAAAACGTAGGATTTCCTCAACGCTTTCCTTATCAAACTTTCCATCCGGATGAATGAGCTTAATCATACCGGATACCGTTTTCTTTACTGCAATTACATCTCGCTGGTTCAAATTATTCCCCAGTCTGTAATAATGCGTGTAGGCATCTGCATATGAGATTTTTCTAAGTTCACGCATGATTTCCGAAAAATAATCTGTGATAAAACCGTAATCATTCGTAAAGAACTCCGGTCTGTACTTAGGTATTTCCCATCCCGGAGTATAGCAATGGATACGGTCTAAAAATGCCGTATCGTTTCCCATGCTCTCCGGGAAAGGCTCAAACAAGTGTGAAGTCTTTAATATTGCATCTACACTCTGATTGATATTGCCGACAAATACCATTGAAGCGTAAGCATTCTTTTCCTCTTTACCCCTGGCAAAAGAACCGGATGCCATATAGTCTTTCATAATCTGGACTCCATCCTGATCCTTGAACTTAATGCCCGCAACTTCATCAAAAGCAACGCAGTCCCACATTCCCACAAGACCGACCTGCTTTGTTCCCATGTTATAAAATAAATTTGCCACGGTTGTCTGACCGCCGGACACCAAAATGCTGTTAGGACTGATTTCTTTGTAAATATGTGATTTGCCAGTCCCTCTCGGTCCTAACTCCACAAGATTGTAATTATTTTCTACAAGTGGAATAAGGCGTGCAAGATGCAGCCATTTCACACGCTTGTCAAATTGTAACGGCTCCATACCCACACTTCTAAGTACCACATCTACCCATTCATCATCCGTGAAATTTTCCCTTGCTTCTTTCACTTCATCAAAGTCAAGGCTTGGCATCTGAATCGGTGTGAGCTTATGAATCAAAAACGGAGAACGGTTTTTATCAGCCTCATCATAGTAATATTCCATCTGGACTATACACCAGATACCGCCACATAATAGTCTTTCATAATCCCGAATATAGCTTTCTGCAATTGGAACTTGCTTTATCCCTAAATTTGAAAACTCAGCTTCGTAAATATCTTCCCTGATATTCAGATGTACAGATACACGGTCAATTACAGTATACGTTCCCTTTTCACGCAGCTTTGCAATAATTTTCTGTGCTTCATCTGGTCTGACATAATTCTCTGCCAGTATCCTTTTTACCGTTTCCACACCAGCCTCTATTTCATCCTCATCCAATGATGAACAATACATACCAAGCAAATATTCCAATACATATACCGGAACATTTGCTCCTTCTTTTATTCTTTTTGTAAGGTCTTTGCGTACTATCTTTCCGGCAAAGTTTCTCTGCAATTTTTCCAAAAGCTCCGTATCGCCTTCATATTGAAAATCGCTCATTCTGCCACCGCCTTTACTTAAAATCCAAAATCATTTGCAAACGCCACATCCATGATAACTTCGTGTCGGAACACTTCCACATCATTACTTTCATCATAAGCTACCAGATAGTACTTTTTGCTCTTGTCATATTTCTTGTTCTTAAATGTAAAACGCATACGGAACAATCTTTTCTGTACATCTCCATCTCTCTTATCTGCCACATAAATATTTTCATTGGAAATCTTTTCGACAAAATTATTTTTGTTATCCTCTGACAGAAAATAGAGCTTATATGTCGTTCCTTTTACCACATCACTGACTGGCTCTGACTGAATAAAATCAAGCGTAGTAATCAGGTTTGTTATTTTCTGTATCAGGCTCACAAGCATAATTTGAACGGCACGTGTTTCCACCGCACCCTTATCCATCTTAATGTCAATTACCGGGACTAACATTTCCTGTGGAGATGAACCGCCATGTACATAATTAAGTCCGGCATTGCCTTTTGCAGAAAATACGCTTGTACTGCAAGAGTAAGATATCATCTTATCGTCTTCATTGCCAAGCATATATCCCAATCCTATATTTAATACGCCATCATCTACTACCGGATCCTTTGCAACAATATATCTGCGCTTTTTCAATTTGCCCGGCTCTTCTGCTGTACTTATCTTATCGCTCTGCTGTACCGGATTTCTCTTATAAATAAATCCGTGATCAGATGTCACAATAAATCGGTAGGTATTTGCACTGTTTGAAATTCTCTGGATAAGTTCTGAAATCTCATCTACTGCTTTTGTACAAGCCCGAAATACCTCATCCTCTGCATTCTCTCCTGCATTATCAATCCGGTCGTGATAAATATAGACCACCTGCTGTGATGTGAAAATTTCTCTAAGCTCCATGCCTTTCAGGGTTTTAATGTCACTGTACTTTACACAACGACTTTCAGCTACATAAGACTGCAATACTGCCTGTCTTGTTGATGTATCAACTGCATACTTCCCATCCACAAGCTCTTTAAAATCGTCAGTCAGTTCTAATGTCTTGTGTGGCAGTAATGCCTCCATACCAAGTCTTGTATAGGATGGAAGTACACTAAGCATTGGCTTAATAGATAAGGAATCCTTACATTTAGGGTTGTCCTGCATCCGCTTATATAACTCGCATCCAACCTCAAAGCGCATACCGTCTGAAATAATTACTACTGTACGCTCCTTATTAGAGCGCACATATTTACGAAAGAAATCTCTCTGTAATGGTATCACTGTAAGTGCATCCTGTTCCTTCAATCCATCATTCCATTTAGGTAACAGTTTTCCAAGATATTCATTTGTATAAATATTTTCCACAAGTTCACGAAGTTCCTCTAAACCGGATGTATCCTCCAATTCATCATAGTCCGTATAGAACACCCTATAGCTGCAATCTATTACGCAGTCACTTGCCACATAATTATCTATAATCTTCTTGAATCCATCTACCGGCGCATAGCTTGCCTGACTGATGATAAAGTACGCATTACTAAGCATCTGGTAGACCTTTGCATACTTTCTTCCAAAGTGCATCTTAGATCGTATCTCGCATATTTCACACAAGTTTTTATCATCCAGTCTGGCAATCAAATCTTCTGCAAGCAGTCTCTCTTTTATCCAGCGTATCAGAATAATATCAATTTCTGCAAAGGAATCGCATTCAACCAGAGCTTCCGGCTCATACGTTGAAAGTATCTTTCCTGCATCCAACACCCCTGCTACATAAGCTGACAGTTCATCATATCTATCCCTATATAGCACGTTATTCATCAGGTTATCCATGAATGCAATGATATTACCAGATTTATAAGAAACAAATCCTTTCCATCCCTTCGGAAGTTCCGTGCTGATATATCGGTCTGCATATGTCACAAACATAGAAATCACAAACTTTTCCAAAGTCGGTGCAGGAGATGAATAACCAAACTGCCGCTCTACATATTTCCAAAATGATTCCAGCAAATCAAATTTACCAAAATCTGCAATAAACTTGTTATCCTCTAAAGTGTCATCCGTAAGCAATACCCGAATCACTTCATCAAAAGAGCATGTACGTGTCTTACAAACAGCACTCATAAGTCCCATAAGGATATTTTCCTCATTGAAATTCTCTATCTCTAAATCATAGAAACGCTGTGTTCTTTCTTTATTTGCAAAGAATTTAATATGCTTTTCTATGATTGGTTTATATTTTTCCTCAATTCCCAAATCAACCGACAAAAGAGATGCCCAGTCAGCATAAAATCTTTTAGAATAGAGCATTGTGTCCTCCAGATGGTTTTCAGATACCGGAGGTTTCGGAAAAGGCGCATATACCAGATAATTTGTGATGGTATCCACCTTTTCCAAGAAATACTTTGTGTAAAACTGATTACCCTGCTCCAATTTATATACTTTTGCATTGGCAAGCTCAATTCCATCAATATCCTCTGCAAACTCACCTTTTTCATCATACCAAAAGACAAGTTTTCTGGTATCTCCGGAAAATTCTGTATTCAGCTTATCTACAATTTGCTTTAAATTTAATTCTGCCATGATATTTACCTCTAAAAATTCCTTGTCATATTGCTATCTCTATATTTAATCCAACAAAACACATTTTTGCAATTGCGGGTATTTGTCTGCATGCTCCCTCACATAACATCTTTTAAATGCCGCAAATGCAGATTCACGCTTTAACAAACTACAAATAGTTCTCAATATCACTTTAGAATCCGGATTATTATGTAATTTTTCGAGCTGCTTATATAATATATTCATTTCTTTTTGAAGTAATCGCAGCCGTTCATCACTTGTATATGTCCTCATTCCCGTATTTTTTACAGAAAACACTTCTGTTATTAACAATGCTGTCCTATTTTGAAATTCATCTCTTATGTCAGATACATCAATAACCACAATATTATCTATAAGATGGAAATACAAGTACTTCTCAGGGTCTTGTTTACAGCAGTCAATAATTCCCTCATCATACTTATTGTTATTCTTAATCCCATTACAATGCCCACATGACCAAAAAAGATTTTCCCAATTAAATTTCCGTTCTAGGTATTTTCCGTTTTTATGTGGTAAAAGATGTTCCACATTTGGGTCCTGCAATTTTTTCATTTCACAAATATAGCATTTATTATGAAAATCTCTCTTAAGCCGCTCTATCACGTCCTGCCTGTCATACTTCCCATTTGCTTTTCTTGCTTCCTCCGCTAGTGATTCAGGTGCCGGAAAAGAACGTTCGACTTTAACCATCTATATCCTCCCTGTTCATAAATTCTAATTTTAATTCCTGATATTCCGTTGAAATGCCAAGTGCAAGATAGTCTGGTATATCATCCAAATACAGTTCTAATTCTGCAACTTCATTCAGTTCTTCATCCGATAGACACTTTTTTTTCACAAGGGTTTTATACTTTTCAAATTTCTGCTTTAATGCATCAGACAACTTATCAGCTCCAAAATATCCTTCAACAATACCATCATATGGCACATTATCCAGTCCGTTTTCCACCAACAGATTTTTTTCTAAATCATAAATGACAACATTTCGTATGCTATTGAGTATAAAAGGTGAATGTGATGTTACTATAAACTGAATATTTGGAAAAATGGTGGTCAAAAACGGCATAATGTTTTTCTGCAATTCCAAATGCAGATGCGTTTCAATTTCATCAATAAGCACGATTCCCGGCAAATTAAAATCAAAGGAACGCTGTGTTTGGTTCTGCATACGCATTATGATATCCAAAATAATATCCAAGACTGCCTGATAGCCGCTGGATAACGTATTAAAATCAAACGGCTCTTTTCCATGCTGTAGAATATGAAATTCAAAGGTTTCTTCATCAAATTCCAGTTCTACTGTTTTGTCATCAAATATCTGTTTTAAAAGCTGTTCCAGCTTGGCAAACCATGTCTGAATCTCGTCTGCTTTTTCTGTTTTGTTATTGTTTCTTGCAAGTGCCTCTGTCATTTTCAAATCCAATAAATATTTCACAAATTCTTTGCATGGAAATTCTGTCAATCCATAATAATCTTGTAACTTCACTTTCTCAATTTGCCTTGGCTGTTCTGCCTGAAATACTCTGGCAGCATCATAATATGCTAAAATATAATGATATTTATCTGCCAGTTCAGGAATACTTTCAATCTTATTATTAAGCTTTATATCCAGTTCTTTTTGACAATTCCTAAATGCATTTTCCCTCTCTCCGGTAAAAATTTTATCCAGATACCTTGCCAATGCCTCAACCACGCTTGTCTTTCCGCTTCCGTTTTTACCTGTCAAAATCAAATGTTTGATTTGGTTTTCTGACAGCGGAATCGAAATATTTTTTAAATGCCTGACTTTATCGATTGTCAACTTTGTTATATAAACCCGTTCCATTCTAAAACCTCCGCATGAATTTATCACACTATTCAAATTAGTCATTCATACTTTCTCAAATTTCCAAATCATAACAATCAATACAATTTATATCCTTTCTGTTTCAATGCTTTTCTCACTCTTAAACACTTATCCCACGAATACTGTACATCAACACTCGGCAATAAATATTCAATTTGCATCCAGTCATCAAAAGACAATTGATTTTTTT
Organism: Lachnospiraceae bacterium; assembly: GCA_949383255.1. Lineage (GTDB taxonomy): Bacteria > Bacillota > Clostridia > Lachnospirales > Lachnospiraceae > COE1. The sequence goes on from CASJPF010000055.1 coordinate 8,604, forward strand.
CTAACTGTTGGTATACTTCACCAACCACATTTTTAACAAACTCTTCTGAAAAATGATTCGATGAACCAAAAATAATTTTAAAAAACTTAATAGATAGCTGCCCCCTTATATCATTTCTAGTTTCATCTTCAAAAATATCGCAATATATTTTCTCCCAAATATGTCCATCCACCCCGTCCAATAAATCATTTGAGTTAAAGTCTAACTGCAAAAATAAATATTTTCTCTGTTCTCTCGACGAAACTTTTTTTAGTTCCTTTACTAAAAGTTTTTGATCCTTAAGCAAAACATATGTCCAATCATGCAATTTATTGTTGTCAAGTTTTATATCCTGCCCCATAACATAGTAAAATAACCTTATTACTTTTGTACCAAAAACATTATATAAGTCCATTGCAATATTTTGTGTTCCATAATATATTATTATTTTCAGTAAATTACTTAGTTTTTCATCCGACAAACGACTATCACAGCAATATATAAGTGTTCTCTGAAAATCTCTTGACTGCTCCCAAATCTCTTTTGCCAATAACATTTCATTGTTCATTCTAATTAAAACGACACAAATATTTTCATCCATTTGGCTTACTATTTTTAAATTTTCAGCTTTCAGTTTCATTATAATATTTTCAATTTCTTGCCTTTCATTATCCGTTACATTTCCAGCAATATATTTCTTTAATATTGGATATAATTTTTCTGGAGAATTACGAATTATCTTGTCCTCCATTTTTTTCTTGCGATTTGCGTTCAAAATAAACTTCTCTATATCAAACATCTCTAAAATCTCATACACCTGTCTTTCAAAATAATTATCAAAAAAAATACCGTCCACTATTAAATCTACGGACTTTTGCCAAAGCTCCTTCTTTATATTTGGCGCTACAAGTTCAATCGCATCAAAAAAGTCTCGTAAGGTCATTTTATCATTCATTATTGCAAAAAAAAGTCTCACAAAACAATTATAATATGTAAGCGACCATGCATACTCATCATACTGTATAATAAATCTATTTAAATCCTCTAATGAATTACACAAAATTAAGTTCGCATAACCTTCTACCCAATAGGGATATTTCTTTATTTTGCTGATATCTTCACATACACAAATATCCTTATATCTGCCGAGAAACAAATAACTGTCCCTTTCACTTATCATCTGATATTGAAATGGTTGATTTCCATATCTGCGGTTTGAATAGGACATTGTTGAGAATGTAAATGTCTTTAATATTCCATATGGCATTATATTCAGAACTTGAAATAATTCTTTGACATAACCCTCCCCTTGCACTATCACAAACTTTGGATCTGAAGATGCAAAAATTGTATAAATCAAATACTCTAGGCGGTTACGTTCTACATCCAACACTTTTTTTCGTTCTTCTATATCAAATGCAATCGAATTTGTATAACTCCACTCCAAATCTTCCTTTGGCCGCTGGAATGTATCAAAAAAAACACTTAAATCCGTCAGTTTGGCAAAATCTTCTATATTGAAAATTATTGAGTGTGTCCACGCACAGCCAGGTCTTTTCTTCTCATATGCATACCATGTCTTAGCAATAACATATTTCGTTCCACCTGCGACAGGATATCCCGTATAATAATCTACATACTTATTTTCATCTGTAGTTCCATTTAAATCACTTAATTCATCTATCCTTTTTCTGTCATCAATATTCAATTTGCAAGATGCTTCCAATAACTGATGTCCATTTTCATATCCATGTAGCACTTGATCCGCATAAATTTTCATCTCTATACCACCTATTATTACAACAGTTTCGTTAAATCCTTTGATGTATCTGCTTTACTATCAACCACACATATATAATCTTCACCATCGTTACTCTGTAATTTTTTTAAATCATCCTCATCATCAAAATCACCGCCTTGAGCGCTTACACCCCATATCTCATAATCAAATAATTTAGAATTAAACTCCAAATACTGATATAGTAATGGAAGTTTGATTTTTATATACTCTTTTGGTGTTACTTTATCTTGCTTAAACTCCTTCTCGACCAAATCCCATGCAGAAATTACAAAGCGAATATTCAAAGAATGCGGCACTAAATAAATAATGATTTGAAGCAGCTCCACTAATGCAGACTGGTTATTATACTTTTTTTGTTCCTTTTCTTTATTCTTAACTTGCTCTTTACTCTTTATCTGTTCATTTTCTTTATCCCCAGCGTGTTCCTCCGCTATATCTTCCGCACTTTGTATAACCTTGTCTCCATGTTCTTCATTTAATTGTTTTATCGCACTTTTTTCACCAAGTTTTATTCTTTCTTCCGAAATCATCGTATTAACATTAATAAAAAATAATAACATATCTGATTCTACTATCTGCTCCATAATATTAGATGCTATTCTTCTGTCATATACCAAGTCACGAAATATTTCCCCTGAAGAATCTGGCACAACAAACTGCATCCATTCTTGATTCTGGTTATATAAGCTTAATGCAACATTATTTAACTCAAGTCCATATGTTCTTCTCACTGCTTTATATGAATTAATATTCTTTATTAATATTTGTACTCTTTCAAATCCTTCCGGAACATCTTTTACGTCCAATTTCCACCCTGTTTCTTGTCCCCCATATAGTAATAACCGACACAAGGAGACTAAATAAGTTGTCTTACCACTAGACGGCATCCCTATCATAAAAACTTTTTTCTTATCCATATCTTTCATCCCCTTATGCCAAAGAAGTCAAATTGTCGCACTTTTTCTAATGTGTTTTCCCACAAAATCGCTTTATTTCGTCTTGGGACATCCTCCATACATTTACACAGGATTTTTTCTAATTTTTCACTTTCATATTCTTCCTCAATCCGCATAGCCGAAACTATAATATAATCCATAGAAAACACTTCATTCTCAAATAATCTTAATAAGTCTTTCCACTTTGTTTCCAAAAAACTTTCCACTTCTGCACGATTCTCTGATGCTTGAATCTCGTCTAATTTTGTGCATACTATTTGTAATTTGGTATTATGTGTAATGATCCCATTTTTTAAGAACATTTTTATCATTACAAGAGTATCCATAAATACATTTTGCCGCTCGTTTATGTTACAAACTTTACTTCCATCCATAACGACAATTACATTTTCTACATCCTCAAATGCTTCTCGATAGTCTTCTATATATCCGGTCTTTTCAAAAATTTCTCCTGGCAAATCTGCAAAAATAAGATTTTGACTTTGACCAGTTTCATTACATACTCTTAAATGCAAAAAGCAATCTGTATCCTGAAGAAGAGTCCTTCCCATCACAGCCTCAGGCTCACCGGAACTATACAAAATTTTTTCTGTCCTTTTTTTGAAACCTGGAATCGTATAGGAACCACCGAAATTCAGTTTCTTATTTCTCCCTTCTAAAAAAACATAATATAGCATCGTTTCAAGAGTTGTCTTCCCGCTCTCAAAAGGTCCCGCTACTAATACAAGCTCTAAATCCTCGTGTGCTGAAAGCTGAAACAATTCCTGCTGATTCATTGCTTGTCCACTATATGTATAAACATACTCCAACTCCGCTTGTATGTCTGCTTCTCTAAAATCCCCATTCTCGGAATCTGTTTTAATTTCGGTTTCAGAATCTTGTAACTGAATTTCATTTTCTAATATTGATTTGTTTTGCAGACCATTTTCTTCCATTAATCATTCACCTCTGCTTATATGTATGCAAGTTCCAATTCTAAATAAAGTTGATATGCAAATTCTTCAACACTCATTTTTAAATCTGCCACCTTTCTTTTGATACGTCCTTCAAACACTGCTTTCCAAACCTGTTCATCTGTCGATTCTTTACACTCATATATACATTTTAACGCCATAAGAATTGGTTGTACCTGTTCGAGTTCCATGCTTTCTATATTTATTAGTTTTAGTTCTGTGACTTTATCTTTTACTCCATTTACAAAACCTTCTAATGAAATAGTATTTGTACATTTTTTCCAATGTGACACTCCCCTATATATTAATGGTCTGATCGCATAAGGTCCTAATGTATATTGACTTAAATTATATAACTCTACTGATACTGCCAAAACAATTTCCTCTATTTTCAACTCTGAAAAAGGACAGTCATAACTTTGACTCCACTCATCCAATAACCACCACGCAATATCAGTTTCTTCCTTTTGTGCACTTAACTCATCAGTCAAATATTGCTCTCTTTGCATTATATAATCGAAATTATTTTCACACTTTTCTAATAAATTCACCAAAGTATCTATTTCTGTATCACTATAAGAAAAACTTGTCCCCTCTTCTTCAAGTTTTTTCTTTTTCTCCGTAATACTCTTTCTTAATTGATTTGCCCCTATACTATAATTTCTTTCTTCAACGTATTCTGGATGTCGCATTGATAAACGCATTTCATCAATATATCGCAAAAACAATTGATATAAACATTCACCTATCATCCTGTCTCCCGAATGATATTCGCAAATTATCATCATTGGCAGCAAATAATTCTCTTCAATTTTACTATATTTATAAACCAAAATGCCAACAAGAATTGGCAATTCCTTTGCATTTTGTTCTATCGTAAAATTTGTATCTTCCTGGCAAAACACTTCTTCCAGTTTGATCAATATATCTTCTACATCTTTATTTTCTTCCCTCAGCAGCCAATTAGTCAAAATTTTCCATTCCGCTTCTTCTAATATTCCATTTTTGAGAATGCTTTCTATTGACTTAATTCTACTTTGAAATACTATAGAATTGGCGCTTATAATCTTTCTTTCTTTATAACATTGTCTTAATATTTTTTCCATTCCGTTACTCCTCCATTTTAAAGTGTTTTGATGTAACCTAACATATCTTGCAAAATCAAATTATTGTTAGCCATAATCACGTAATCATACAGTTCTTTCTCTGATGCTTCTATTTTGAGTTTTCCATATTTATCACCATATTTACGATTAAATTGGCTCTTTTGGTATGGTGATAATCGATGATATTCTATTATAAATGCTTTTTGACATTCATAACAATCATCTATCTTACTATTATAATCAGCCGTCAACTTTATATCAGTATTATCATTTATCGATACTGTTTTTGTAACTCCTGTTTTCTCCACGCTACCCATATATATCTTTTGCTCCGTAATATTACCATCAACCTTGAATCCTTCTCCCCGTTTCCAAGACCATCCCCTTAAATCTATATTGTCTCCTTGCCATTCACCAATAATAATGCCAAAATTAGAATACTCATCCATTGGATCTGGTGCAGACTTATAACACCCTATACATGGAATTTGTCGATTTTGCTTGTCTTCATATGTAATCTGTTTCGCAATTTCCATGTGTCTATCTCCGCACAAATATGCGCGTATTGAATTAGTGCGGATTACATCTTTAATACTTTTTTGTATCTCGTTATTTAAATCGTCAAAATTGTTATGTGCTAATATAATATTAGGACAATCTTCTGAAAATTCCAACAATGCCAATTTATCTACATCTATGATTTGATTCGTTTTTGTAAACCCATCTGCTGCAAGTGCTGTATTGCAATGAATAAAATTAATTCTGTTTCTCCACACTCTACTATGAACTGCTGCCGGATGTTCTGCAGGATAAGCAGGTATCAATTCCCTAACAAATGACTCATATGCCTGAAACATGCTCAGTAGCTTATCAATAGCTTTATTTAAACTAAGAGGCTTATTTTGTATTGCAGAAATATATATATCTTTTTCTATAAATTCTGTTACCCCATCATGATTTCCAGGAACTAAAAACAAATCATTAGAAATATCTAATTTTAACTTTTCAACTAACTCCTGCAGGAAATTTTTAGCCATTTCAAAGCTTATGCCATCCGAAAAATCATGAAAATCACCCGTAACTATGACTAAATCAATTTTACCTATTTCCGAACATTTTATAAACAATTCTCTCCTATAATTATTCCAGTCTGCCTTATTTTTTATATGCAGATCTGAAATATGTAACCATCTTATCATTTATATATCTCCCAATACATTTTCTTTTCATTATGTGCCTTTTTAAGGATTTCTTTAGTCAATGCATTGTCTTCCGTTCCTTAATTGTGCATGCACACTTGTACAAAATTATTAACATTCATATTCTTACAAGACTCGCGTTTCTATATCTTCTATCAATGGTAATGTGTATTTCAATACTTTCGGTAATACATTCATCAATTTATGTTCACTGAGCAACTGTTAAGAAATAACCTGTTAATTTGACACCGTATAAATGTTCAGCTGCAAGATAGATAATCGCAGGCGTGTCTAATGGAAGAATTATCCATTAGCACAGCATAATAAACTTTATTGATTCTCTTTTGCATCATCTACAGCAGCAATTAAAATCGGGTCTATGTAGTCTATATCTTTGTTTAATCTTCTTGTTTGAAGGTCTTTTAATGCCTCATCATAATTATTGATCCAGAATGTTCCGTAATTCTGCCGCTTTTCTTTTAAGTATTGAAAATCAAATAAACTTAATATGTCCATTCCTAACAGTGCTTTGTTTCCTATGTCCTCTGAAAAGAATAGTTTGATTTTGTCCAAGGTAATTTCGTCTGTAAGCCTAAAATCCTCTACAATGTATCCATATAATTTTAGTTCTGTACCTGATGCATCATATGCAATTCCCCTCATACTGCTTTTTAATAGCTTATCTTTAAAAGGCTTTATATAACTATTTTCCATTCCTATTACAGTATAGGTTGCCCCCGTATCTATTTTTGTTGTTATTTTTATTGGTTTCGTATTCAAATCAAATTTTATGTCTGTAAAATATGATTCTCTATTAAATGCCTTTGTAGCTGGATTGGCTTTCTTTTTTAATTCTGATTTATTAATTTCCATATATTAAGCCTCTCCCTTTGCATATATCGTATCAATTGTATATTCCGATTTAGGACTATATTCGTAGCAGTCATATATCACTTCTTCAAATTGTCTGCTTGCTATCTCGTCATATTTATAACCTAATTCTTCATTATTTTTATCCAAAATTATATAATAAATATAAGCCAATGTATAGTATCCTCCTGTACTTAGTTTTTTATATCCCGTACGGTCTGATGTTAATAATATACAGCTTGTTAAATCCTTTTGAAGTTCTTCTGTACTAATCTCTTTTTCCGTATTCAATACCTTGTACACATAAGGCTCTACCTGCTGTACCTCTAAACCATAGTCATTAAATACTTTTTCTACATTAATCTTTTCCATACAAAGCATCCTTTCACCATATTATAATGAATTTTTGTCCTGATTCTTTTCTTTCAATGACATACCATTCATTTAAATTGTGCAAGTGCGCTTGCACAATTCTAGTCCTCTTTCTCATTAATAAAATTGTACTCCTATCGTTTGTAGCGCTCAAGAAGCAACATGCATCGGTTATATCTGTTATTTGCGTATTTATATTTTCGCAAGCACCTGATATTTCTTCCCATCCCTTGCAGTCTGCACTTTTTCATAGTTTACCTTAACGCCGTCATCCAAATCAATCTCTATTCTTGATAACGCCAAGTGTCCAATCTTTTCATCATACTCTTGGCATTCTTTGAGCTGTTTTTGCAATTTTTCTTTACGCTTGGATGCCGTTATTACTTCCCTTGCATTATTACTATTGTCAATTGTATCCTGCATTCGGTTGATTTCACTTTCATAAATGCGTTCCATTCGATGTAAATAATCTACACGTAAGTTTCCGATTGTATTGGCATTATAACGATGCATATAGATAAGTGCCTTAAAACCGTTCTGTTTACCACTGTCAAAGAGCCAATAAATCGGACGTTTTTGATATACTTTTAGGTGGTCAACATAAAAATCTTTCAGAAAATAATTACGGATAACTTCCCTTGAGGAATCCCCTTTATTCCCTAATGCCTGCGCAATAAAATCCAAATTCTCTTCTAACGTTTCCGCACCATAGACAATTTTCACAAACTCTACAAATCTGTTCACAATATCATCCGTAAAATATTCTTCACTCGTAATTGGAATGATGTTGTCTGCAACTACTTTCCAACACTCCAATGGTTCTTTTCCTTCTACTGGTAAATAATAAAATGGGGTTTTAGACTCTTCAAATGGATTTTTCTCATCCAATTGAATAGTAGCCGTATCGACAGATGTTCCACCATAATATGTATATATATCTTTCATATCTCCACCAGCAAACATTAAGCCTTCTTGGTCAAGTGAATAACGACCAAACATGCAACCTACCGCATAGGAAATGAAACTGCGGATATCTCTGTGCAAGTCGGCTTTGCGGATGGTAATATCTTTATCTTCCACTTCTGGGATAAGTTCATCTTGTAAGCCATATATTTTTATAAAGATTCGATTGAGTTTTTCTTCGTTATACTTTAATTTTTCAAACGATAAGTCTGTGTAAGCTTTCCATAAATAAAAACTGTCGGAAATTTTAGCAATAACCGTGTCATCAGATGCAAGAGATTTCTTATTCATAGTTAAAAATGGGTGACATTTAAAATCCCATGAGGTTTCAAAGAAATTCCAGTCTAACATAGACAGACGTATATTCTGATCAACAATCATCTCTATCTCTGTTTTTTTAGAAATCTTTATTGGTATTTTTCCAATTTGCTCTACACCAAAATTAAGCGTTGGTGCTAATAATTTTAATATATCCTCCGCTACAACAGAATTAATAAGCCCCATAATATATATAATATCCTTTTCAAAGACCTCCATTGCTGCACTTGAAAAAGCAAAGCCATATCCTATATATCGCACACTAATTTGGGAGGATGATATAGCAGACCAACCAATGCTTTCCAAAAAAAATCTATCAGGGTTAATAATATAGCGTGACCAATGTCCCCCATTATTTAACCGTGTAGCTTCTCTTTTCATTTCGGCTCCATCTGATTCCCAATTTACTATATCAATGCGATTTCCATACCATTTTCTTCTTTCACCACCACCATTAAATGGGAACCATTTTTTCCCCGACTTTTTAGCATCTTCTGGAGAATGCGCGTCAAAAAAAATTTTCTTGAAATTTACCTCTTGCCATCGACGCGTAAAACGATTATTATCACCTGTACTGGTTCCTTTCTTCAAGATAGTATATTCCCTCAAGATTGGATTTGCCGAATATATCGAAAACCAATTTTGATAAATCCAATACGCCACCGGACTCCCCGGAATTTTTGTAAAATTATCCTGCACCGCTGTATAACAATTTTCTCCTGCAAGATACATTTCTTCCTTGCCTTTCTGTGTCGTTGGCTCAATCAGTCTGCAATACGTTCCCTTATATTCTGCAATATGACTTTTCCTCATGACAAAGCTGGCAGTCTGCACCACTTCCCCTCCAATTTCTTCAAACGCTCTCGCCCCCAAATGTGCCATATTTACAGTATCTACCATTTGCAATTTTGCACGCAGTTTTTCAAAGCTGGACAAAAACATCCATGCGTGCTGTGTAATCATCGCCTGATATCTGTTTTCTTTTATCATCTGTCCACAACGTTCTATAAAAACTGCAAACAAATCACTCTTACTATCCGGATAATTCTTTTTTACGAACTCATTTAATTTTACATTTCCATTTGAAATTCCCATATACGGTGGATTTGTTACTGCAACATCATATTTCTGCGATAGAATTTTAGCCTGCCTTGCCAATACTGGCACTATCTGATTCCACTCATTATACCAAAGCAGCATAACTACATTACTTACAGTCTGCTCCGCTGCCAACTCCCATGCTTTCAAGAACCCGTCATAGTCACGCTTCTCTACATTGAGTATTGAACCATACTCCTTAGCATCCACAAAAGTATGTAACAAATACCGCAAAGTTTCTCTATGTTCTTCACTAAGCAGGAATTCCCCCATATCTTTGTCATACTGTATACCGTTACTCTCCTGTATTGCACACAAATTAGGCTCTATTCCAAGAGTCAAAAATCTTCTGTTATAGGAGCGGGCTTTCATCATAATTGCAAAATAGGCAAGCTGAAATGCACGATCATCTATATCCAGTCCATAAATATTATTTTCTACAATGCTCTTTGCAGCGTCCCTCTGGCTATATCCATAGCTTTCATAAATCTGCATCAGAACATCAAAGGCATACACAAGAATGTGACCGCTGCCCATGCACGGATCAATTACCTTGATTTCTTCTGGTTTGATATTTTTATATTCTTCCCGAATAGCTTTCAGTTGTTCCTCAACATCTGCTTCCTGCTCTGCCTCATCAAGGTAGTATTTCCACCCTCTTTTTAATATTTCATTCTCGTGTCCTTCTAACCACAATCTTCCGACACTGTTTTCAACCATATAGCGGACAATCCAATCAGGCGTGAAAAGCTGTGTGGCTGCCGGAATGCGCTCCTTTGTAATTTTCACATTCTTTTTCAGCAGCGCAAATACCTCATCTTTCGGCTCTGTATTATAATACTGGTACATCCATCCAATAATTTCAACCTGTCCGGTCGGCTTTCCATCCTCTCCGATATTGCTAATGTTAAAATCATCTTCCTTGATGTCATGTGTCAGATGATATACGATTCCATCCTGATCAGTGACAGATACATTCAAAAGCAATTCTGTATAATCAGAGGTCTTTTCAAATAATTTCGGTAAATAAGCATTGAGCGCATTGCACTGTTTGATAAACAGGAAACGGAAAAGTGCATCCACCTGATTATCATTTTTCATCTGCATAATGTGTTCTGTTTCTTGCTGCGTAAACTTGATTTCTGCATCAAATGGAGTTGTAACCAAATCCGGTTCCAGTTTCGTCCATCCGTCTTTAGATGGTATGCTTTCAGATGAAAGTACGCGGATATGTGCTGGCATATAGTCGTTGACTTCCATAAAGCGTATTGCAATCAGTCGATTGAACCATGTATATGCCACTTCCTCTATCACGTTCTGGTATGCATCTTTGTATTCCAACTGGGATGCTTTTTTTTGAATTACGCTTACCAATTCTTTACGCTGTTTCATTTCTTCACCGTGAATGGCATACGGCTCTTTCGTTCCAATATCATAAAATTCTGCATCCTGTGTAGACTGGGGCAGAGCATCTTTTATACCCTCCTCTGTTATACCCAACAGTCCTGCTTTATATGTAATGTCTGCAATCAGTTTATTTCTCGCCCAAATAGAGAAATTCTTTATGGCTGTCTTATCCATTATTTACGCCTTTCTACTTTTTATCCATATTAATCATTTAAATGGATGGGTTATCAAAACTCAACATTCACAATAGTATTATCATCCAATTCTAACAGCAAATTATTCCGCAATTCATTTAAATGCTTGTCCAAATCTTCCACTGATTCGATCCTCCATGATGAGGATTTACTAATTTTTTTGAATGTCACATTTTTAATATGTTGTGAATGATATCCATTTTCTTCTGCAACCTTGCTTACCTGTTGCTCTATCAAATCTGTATCATACCGTCCGTTTTCTTTTGCTTCTGCTTCAAGTTTCTTTCTAACTTCTTCCGCTTTTTTTATAGCAATTTCCTGATCCATCTTATCCATTTCATTCAAGAGACGGATTTTTAAAGCCTCTGCCCTATCAGCGTAACCCCTCAGTGTAGATACATTGGTACAACTTTCTGCGCCGTTCTGTATTTCTAAAAACATATCATTATAAGCATTTATTTTGCTTTCCTTATATTCTTTTGTATTCAATACTTCAAATACACGCTTCTGAGATTCCGATATAGCATCAAGCACAGGAGCAAGCTGGTCATCCAAAACTTTTGAATAAACATCTGTAAATTGTTTTAACAATTCCGGAAGTTTTGGAATATCTGCAAATGGTTTATCTTTTTTTACAATTGCCCGGACTGCGTCTACAACATTCTCCAGCTCTGCATCTACAATATAAGTTTTACTGTCATCATATTTTTCCAAATACAACAGTGATTTATCAAAAATGCCTTTCTGCTCTCCTGCAAAAAATGCCTTAATTGGTTCATAGTCTTCTGCAAAATCAAGCAAGTCATCCTGCTTCTTTGATACCGTTTGGAAAAACTCTACCGGAAACTGAATATGCACAATATCAGACATTATCCTGATACCTTCTTCAATCACTTTTAATCCCGGATACTTAGCCCTGTCATAATCCTTTTTCATAACCCTAAGTTCTGTAATGAGCTTATTTGCAAAGGATATGAAATAATTCATAACTGCATCCTCATCATCAGATGGGCTGCTTGTATGGAACAGCTCTTTAAGGACGTCCCTGACTACCTTTTTATCCTTATCTTGCACACGGACACGTTCCTCCATCATCAGCTTTTCAACAAATGCTTTCTTAGTTATATAGTTGATGATTTCCTCTACATCTTTATTCATCATGGTAACGCTTGCACCATTAACAAAGAAAGACAGTTCTCCCCTCTTAAAGAGTTTTGCCACAAGCCACTGAACATCATCTTCCACAAATCCATAAGGTGCTTTCATAAACCTGTCCTTGATGGATTTCATAGATGTCTTAACGTGCATCCGACTATTACCTGCAACATACTGTAATACATCATCAAGTGCATGGATATTAGGCTCTGTACCACCTTCCAGATTAAGGGTAAGCTGATTGCTGGTCTTTAAAAGCTTTCTAATTTCATCCTCTCCCATAGCTGCATCAATATAATTCAGTTTATGATATACTGTCTTTACTAATCTGCCAAGAGCTTCATTAATTCTCGCAGAGACTTCTTTTACGTTTATCTGCGCCCGATCCCCATTCACATAGATAACAGCATCCTTTAACGATTCTGTCAGGAACAGTTTGGCATTCGCATTACGCTCTCGCATCTCAAGTCTCTTTGCTTCCTTGATACTCTCATACTTGGATAATGCAGAGGATGTATTTAAACGTAAGTATTTTTCAATCTTTAAATATCTCTGTATCTCATCCATGAAAGCACGGTCATCCGGTAAAACAACCAAAACTTCCCTACCCTGCCCGGATACCATTCTAAGTGTTGTTTCGTCCGTACCATAATCAGATGCGGGGGTAAGAATACGCACTCCAACATCAAAATTCTGTGTAGGCTTATAAGGTCTGTCATCTACGATCTGATTAAAATTAAATGAATATCTGCCATTGAATGCAGGGTACTTATATTTCTTATCTGTGAAAATATCCTCATAAATCATTTCAGATACTTTATTGATAATCTCTGCCATCTCTACACTTTGGCTTTCGATTTCTCTGTTGATTTCCTGTTCTTCATCAGTAAGGAATACATAAATATCCCCATTTTTCTGTACGAGGTTCTGGCGCATCAATACTTTTAATGCATCTTCTACTTTTCCCTTCAGGGCAATTCTGTCATCATCAATACCCTTTGCCATAAGACTTGTGATATTGTCGATATTTGCTACGACTACTTTATCAACGTACTTTATCATAAAAAGTACTTTTAAGACATCCACAGTAAATACTTTTTCTTTATGTTCTGGATTGATCATGTCATTTTCATATGCCCGAATAATAACTCCACGGTGGCTGTGGTCTAGGAAATTTTCAAGTGCATCATAAAAAGCATGGAATGGTATGATTGTTCCTACTTCACATTCCTTGTATTCCATAGCTGACTCTTTGAACATTGCCAGCATGGAACGTTCTCCTTCAGATAGGTGTTTTCCGGATGCGCCGTGGGTACGAATAGATGTCAGTACGCTTGCAAGCAAATTGAACTGATAAGGTACAAACGGATAAACGCATGCAAAATCATTTTCATCTGCATACAGCTTCTTTTCCACACCATCATTGAATGTAATTAAGTTCTTGATAATGGTGGCCTTCTGGCCGTATAACAAGCGTAAGGTCTGTGCAGGTGTCTCTTTCTTTTCCAAAATTCTTTTCTTGATTACTTCATCTACATTGGCAGAGGAAAGAGACAGTCTTGTATCAAAACGTCCCTGAATTTTTGAAAAGTCGTTACCCTTAACCTTTGTTACAGAATCAATATCCTGCTGACTGGTCACAATAACCCATGCCTTACCCATACACTCCTTACCAAGTTCTTCTGTTACGGTCTGTAAGTTAAGCATCAGCTTTGAATCTTCTCCAATATACTGACCTATCTCGTCTACCAAAAAGACTACATGATGATTATTTCCCTTTCGGTCAATGTATGCTTTCACTCGTTTTGCAAAATCTTCAATACTAATCTGATATGGTTCGGCTGCTTTTTCACACCAGTTACGCGCAGCTGCCTCACTCATGAAGTCCATCCCGGTAAGGACTTCCACTACATCATCCTGAATGAAATCAAAGTCCTGTCTGGAATCTTCCCATGCCTCTCCATACACTTCTTCAAACTTCTGTTTGAACTCGTTGTATTGTCCTTCCTCTGTCAGCTTTCTTTCCAAATCTGCCAAGAAAGGCATTGCTCCACAAAAGCCCTGCATTTCATTAAATACTTTTAAGAATACATTAACGATTGCATCCTTATTCTGCTTACTGTTTGAGTCACTTTTTGAATCAATGTTGAAAAGCACAACATCCGTATCTGTATCAGCAGCCAGCTTCATATCTGCAAGCACTATTCTGTCTATAATCTTTGGCTTACCTTCGGTAAGGCTGTCATCTGCAAAATAATCTATGGCTTTTTTATCACCCACAGATTTATTTGCCAGCAAATAAGAAAGAATTTTTAAGAAGTGAGATTTACCACTTCCAAAGAAACCCGAAATCCATACTCCCATTTTAGGAGTAGTTCCGACAATGCCCTTTTTATATGCGGAAAAGAAATCTGCAAAGTGTTTCTGCAATTCCTTTGTTACTACATATTCATCCAATTCCTGCGCTACATTTTCTGCTTCGCTTTGACCAACAATGATTACGCCCTGTATATCACGGTCAATCTCTTTTTCAAACATTTCTTTCATTAACATTTGCCGTTATCCTCCTAATTATCATAAGTTGAAAAACGCCGCCCTTTGCGTTTTTCCAAACATTAAGAATCTCTTAGGCTGCGTCTTTTGCCGCCTTAGAGATTCTTAATGTTTTGTTATCGCACCAATCGGAATGCCCGGTAATAATTGTCTTCCGGATATTCATTAAATATGATTAGTTCCTGTTCTGTGTAAGTACCCGGATAGAATAATACCATTGGTACACAGGCAAAAGTCTGGGGCATATTGTAGAGAATTTTGTTAAACACTTCCGAAGCTTGTAACAATGGGAAGCACTTTCCCACACCAGTCAGAAACACGACTGCATTCTCCGGTGTATTCTCTGCAATATATTTTACAAGCAGATTTTCCTTATCAGTGATTTTTAGCGTATGATGGATTGCGTCCTGCAATTTCTTAATGCCACGCTTTTCTTCCTGTACGTAACACTTTTCCATAAAGTTCTTGCTCTGCAGATGTTCTATGATTAAATCGTACAGATCATATACCACCAACTCAAAACCATCTGTTCCTTTGATGTTCTTATTTTTCAGATAGAAAATTCGATTTCTTACTGTCAGTTCATCCTTCGGTGCATAATCAAATACCCAATAATTGACCTCATTTGCTTTTCCTTTTGTCTGTCTGAAAGATGGTTTCTTTATCAGCACTTCCATCTGATCTAATCGTTCTTCTATATTTGTCATCATCTTACCCCCGATAGAGCTTTTATTATCTGCTCCATATCATTGTCAATAAGCCATCTTTCCATATCCGGTTCCATTATCGGTTTAAAGATTTTTCTGACATCCTTACCCTTGTCTGTCACACCTGCCTCAAATAAAAATGTCTTGTAATTCTTTCCCAATCTTGCAAATGTAGCATCTGTCCATCCAGCTACTTTCTCACTCTGTAACTGCTTGTCCTTAAAGAAAATATTTAAATCACTTGGCTTATACTCATTGCTTCCAATGATCATTTTCTCTCGTATTACCTCATACACAAAATCAAAAAATAAAGTGTCATTCACCATAATAGCTGCAAGATTAAAAATCTTTTGTGTCGATACATCTCTGTCTAAAAACACTGGATAGAAACTATCCCCTATCGCTTTTATTCTTGACGATACCGTATTAAAAATCTGTGTAGCTCTCTCTGGGGTAGATGCCGCAAATATATTTTCATTTCTGCATAACTCTTTAATTTCTTCAAATCTCTTTCCTTCAGATAGCAGCTTTACCTCATTACGAAATTCCATAAACCAAAAAGAATGCTTTACTGCTCCAGCACTATATTCTTTTCTTTCCATGTGTATTTGCACCTTTCCATTATGATTCTATACTCTTATCTATTCCATAATCCGGACTCGGTACAATATCTAAAATATCATCTACTGTACAATTCATTTTCCGGCATATTTTTACAATTACTTGTGAGTAAAAAGTTTGCGCTGCTTAAGAAGCCCGTGAACCCCAGTAGGTT
>CASJPF010000056.1 GCA_949383255.1 Lachnospiraceae bacterium
ATGTTGGAGAAAGATGGATAGATAATTAATTTTTGTGTTCGGTTTTGAGGGAATACGACCTCAGTTTTCCTCGATAGCTCAATGGTAGAGCACTCGGCTGTTAACCGAGTTGTTGTAGGTTCGAGCCCTACTCGGGGAGTTTATATTTTAGCATAAATTTTTTATTCTTGCATATAATATTGTATGGCGACTTAGCCAAGTGGTAAGGCGTGGGACTGCAACTCCCTGATCATCGGTTCAAATCCGTTAGTCGCCTTGAAGAACCTCGATTGATTCGAGGTTTTTTATATTTCACAAAAATATTGTTATCACAATGTCATTGAAAATCCAGTGTTGACAAGAGTATGTCTGTTGTAAGCTAAATCATGTTATCACGGAATCTGCAGTTTATGCGTATTCCTGATCCATGAAAAGGAATCTGAACTGTTGTTACAATTCGCACCCACGCCGGATTTCGTATTGATTTATGATAATTTGGTGTGAATTGTAACAATTGATGCACACAAAATGCCACAGAACAGGCATTTTGGCGCTGGCTCCGACACCATACAACAGGTGCATGGTGTCGGTGTGAAAAGAACGAACTATTACATGCAAATCGAGATTGGGTACATTTACAGGCATATAAAAAATTGCTATAGTGAAATAGAAAATCCCCAATATTAAAATAGAAAAATAAATTATATATTGTAAGTCGGACAGACCAGAAAGTGTTTATCACAGAAAAACAGCGGGCAGAGATGGCATTTGTAAGTTTATCGGCTGTATTGATGGGGAGTGTGGTGGACAAGTGCAGAAAATATGACCAGTTGAAAGAATAGATGGATTTTGTGAAACAATATTTCCCACACCCAAGGCAGAATATACCAAATCTCATAGAGGAACTGTGTCTGATAGCAGAAGAAAAAAGGGACAAATTATGAAATATGCAGTTGTTGAGATGGAATGGAGTGTGGGACTGCGCAGAAAAAACTGCGATATAGTGTGTCAGAGATTGCGGCAATTTCGCTTGATGAGAATCTGCATACAGTACATATCTTTCGATTTTTGCTGGAACAATCAAATGGGTATATGCGTTCTGAGAAACATTTTGAGCAGGGAAAGGCGTTGGTTGCAGAGCAGAAGCAAGGGAAAAGTTTCACAAATGGTATAGCGGACATGATTGCTTGGTTTTGTGGAATAAGGAGATTCGGAAGATAATTGTTCATTTTTGTTCTCAAATAGATGAGAAGTCAAAAAACGTTTGAAAACTGTGTATGTGCAGAAGCTATTTGACAGCATGACGGCAGGAATGCCTATGAAGAGTGATCGAATCTCATGGGCGGTGAAAATGCTGAGCCTTCGGTGTGAGGTAGAGCAATTAAACACGCCGCTTTACTATATGCAATTGCTAGTAAGGCTTTTTCACAAACTGTGTATAGCGGGCAAAAGGAAGATGGGCGCTTTATTTTTTCATGGACTTATTGAAGAGGATTATTTTTATATTTCCCAGCACATATTTTTTCGCAGTTGAGCAAACGGTTGTGTCAGGAGCAGAATCAGCAGATTCAAAATCAGATTGCAGAGGTTGGTTATGATGGAAAGGTTGCAAAAAATGGTGTTATATTAGTGGAGACAGAAATATCTTGCTGGAAATTTAAATTGTCAGATAATGTTATAGTGCTATATTTTACAACACATACAGTTTACAGAGGAGTTCGCACAGCGCGCATGGAATTTGAGCGAAGTGCTACATGGGAGGAAAAACTACAACGGATTTTACAGAAAATTGACAAAACAGACAGAAAATTTTATCTTGAGGTTGGCAGTCCAAAAGTGCAGCAAATGGTTGGCAAATTGCAGTTAAATTTTGTGAAAAATAAATAAGTTTTTTATGAAAAAATAGGTAATTTAACGAAAAGACTAGAATCCATAAAAATGTATTGCAAAAAATACAAAAACCATTATAATTTAGATAATACTGAAATATTTTATTTTTTAAAAAAATAAAATATCAGGATGAAGGAGGTAAATCAATTGGATACACAATTGAAATATAATGAGCCGTGGATTCTACAAAGAGCAGATCCTTTTATCTGTAGACACAATAACGGAAAGTATTATTTTACAGCTTCTGTGCCAGCATATGACAGAATTGTACTGCGGTGTGCGGATACACTTGCAGGAATTGCAGATGCAGAGGAGGTTACAATCTGGCAGAAACATTTAACGGGACCAATGAGTAAATATATTTGGGCTCCAGAGCTTCATCATTTAAATGGTAAATGGTACATTTATTTTGCTGGGGGTGAGGATGGGGAAGATTTTTGCAAAATACGTCCTTATGTGCTAGAATGTGCCGATGAAGATCCCATAAACGGCATATGGAAGGAACTTGGCATGATGCAGTGTGCGGATGACGACGAATTTTCTTTCCGAGCATTTTCATTGGATGCTACAGTTTTTGAGGACCAAGGAAAACGCTATTATGTGTGGGCAGAAAAAGTCGGTGTAGGCAAGCAGATTTCTAATCTCTATATCGCTGAGATGGATACACCAAACAAGTTAAAGACAGTGCAAGTACTTTTGACCACACCAGACTATGATTGGGAGCGTATTGGATTCTGGGTGAATGAAGGTCCGGCTGTCATAAAAAAGGATGGAAAAATATTTATGACATACTCTGCAAGTGAGACAGGAGCACCTTACTGTATGGGAATGCTTACAGCGGAAAGTGGTGCGGATTTGCTAGATCCATTGTCATGGAAAAAGGAGCGCTATCCGGTATTAAAATCTGATCCTTCCATAGAGTTGTATGGACCAGGGCATAATTCCTTTACGGTGGATGAAGAGGGAAATGATATTTTGGTGTATCATGCCCGCAAGGAGCATGAGATTGAGGGAGACCCATTATATAATCCCAACAGGCATACGATGCTGATGAAGATCAAATGGGAGAATGGCAAACCTGTATTTGACTACAAAAACAATTAAATATAACTTATAAATTTAGGAGGCATTAAAAAAATGGCGAAGCTTTATATTAATGAGAAAAATCAAAAGGGACATATTAATGCAGAGATTTACGGTAATTTCTCGGAGCATCTCGGGCGCTGTATCTACGAAGGACTCTATGTAGGTGAGGATTCAGAGATTCCTAATACAAAAGGAATGAGAAATGACGTTGTGGCGGCGCTTCGCGAGATGAAGCTTCCTGTACTACGCTGGCCAGGCGGATGCTTTGCGGACGAGTATCATTGGATGGACGGAATTGGTCCAAAGGAATCCAGAAAGAAAATGGTCAATACACACTGGGGTGATGTGACAGAAGACAACAGTTTTGGCACACACGAGTTTTTTGAGCTGTGTGCTCAGATTGGCTGCAAGACATATATTAATGGCAATGTTGGAAGTGGAACCGTGGAGGAGATGTCAGAGTGGGTTGAATATATGACTTTTGATGGTGTATCCCGCATGACAGAACTTAGAAAAAAGAATGGGCGCGAGAAGCCGTGGAAGATTGATTATTTTGGTGTTGGCAATGAAAATTGGGGCTGTGGCGGTAATATGACACCAGGATACTATGCAAACCTTTACAGAAGATATCAAACCTTTGTACGCACTTATAAAAAAGACCAGCATATTTTTAAAATTTGTGGTGGACCAAACGTGGATGATACCTACTGGACAGAGGAAGTATTAAAGACTTGCTATGAAAATGCGGCAGAAAATTCGCATGGTTATATGGACGGGCTTTCTATGCATTACTATGTGCATCCAGAAGGTTGGGAGAAGAAGGGCAGTGCTACCATATTTGATGAGAAAACATGGTATAAGACATTGTACAAAGCTCTTTATATAGAAGAACTGATTCGGATGCACACTACAATTATGGACAAGTTTGATCCGGAAAAGAAAATTGGATTGATTTGTGATGAGTGGGGAACTTGGTTTACCTGTGAGCCAGGTACCAATCCAGGCTTTTTGTATCAGCAGAATACAATGCGTGATGCGCTTGTGGCAGGACTTTCATTGAATGTGTTCAATAAACATTGTGACCGTGTGAAGATGGCAAATATTGCACAGCTTGTTAATGTATTGCAGGCGGTGATTCTCACAGATGGACCCAAAATGTTACTTACACCAACTTATCATGTATTTCATATGTACAAATATCACCAGGATGCAGAACTTGTGGAAAGCTATCTGGCAGGTACAAAACAGATTGGCGAGGAAGAAGACTATATGGTTCCAAATCTTCATGAGTCGGTTTCTGTGGACAAGGATGGTGTTGTGACAATCACACTCAACAATCTGTCTGTTACAGACAGCGAGGAGATAGAAGTTTTCTTTATGGAACTTCAGCCAAGTGATGTTTCGGCCGCAATTGTCACCAATAAGATGGATGCATATAATACTTTTGAAAATCCAGATAATGTGAAGGAAGTTGCGTTTAAGGATTTCAAGATCACTGACAGAGGCATTACATTTACAATGCCCGCGTGCAGTGTTGTGCAGTTTCGTATAAAATAAAAATGTCGTTTTGTGGCAGATACATGGAGGGGGATAACCTTGGAGATGGAAAGCATAGAGGCAGGTAATAAAAGGCACTGCCGGAAATGTCTTTTGCGTGAGATGGACAAGGAAGCCTACATGGATAATCTATATGACTATATCCAGAGACTAGATGAGGATATCAAAGCAGATCAGGCGCTCTATGAAGAGCGCCTGTCTGTATGTAAGACATGCGATTATCTTGAGGCAGGTATGTGCAGAGCTTGTGGATGCTTTGTGGAATTGCGCGCAGTTATTCAAAACAATACATGTTCTTATGGAAAGTGGTAAAAAGTTTTGCGCTTCTTGCATATCCTCTTGTTTTAGTGTAGACTGTAAGAGGAGGATTTTTGTGCGATTTAGGAATATAAAAGCGGTTATTTTATTGCCTGAAAAGTAGTAGTTGGAGGAAGAGAATGCAGACAAGACGAATTAGGACATTACATACTATTATTATATTACTTATTATTGTGACAATTATTTCATTGACTTTTGCGGGCACAATGGGATTATTATATGTACAGAAAGTCGAGGAGGTGAGTCAGCTTCAAGGAGAGAAAGAACTTGTGTTTACTGATCAGACTTTGCCAGTACTGTCGGTGGATGTGGAAAATAGAACATCTGACAATCAGGAGCCAGGTATGCCCAACCAGGATTTGTCTGTTTCCACACAGGACAGTGAGGCTGTCAGTGGGGCTGCAACTGCTGGCGAGGACAGTATGGGAGATGCAGATGCTGCGACGATAGCAGCGCTAATGCAGTCTAAAGAGGCGGAGGTAGAACAGTCTATCAAGGAACGGATGAAAGCACTTGTGACTGGGGAAGACGGAAGCCCACTTAAGATGCTGCGTTCTTTTTTTCCAGAAAATTTAATTTATAGTTTTGAAGAGGAATATGTGTTTGCACCGGTGTTGGAAGGGGTGAACAAGCATAATCTTCTGGCTGAGAACTTCCAGAAAACGGAAGAGGGGCTGATGCAGTACGTGGAAAATGGAATTGTGACCTCGCATAAGGGAATCGACGTGTCAAAATATCAGGGTAATATTGACTGGGGAGCCGTCAAAGAAGAAGGGATTGAATATGCTTTCATTCGACTTGGACTGCGGGGATATGAGTCTGGAAAGCTTGTGCTGGATGAGTTTTATGATGCGAATATGAAGGGCGCAAACAGTGCAGGTGTCGGTGCAGGCGTGTACTTTTTTACACAGGCAATTACTGTTGAAGAGGCGCAGGAGGAAGCTGCGTTTGTCATACAAAATCTCGCCAATTATCAAGTGTCTTGTCCAATTGTGTTTGATGTGGAGCGGATTTCTGGCGGAAAGGGACGCGCAGACCAGTTGACGCAAGAACAACGCACAGATATTACAATCGCCTTTTGTGAGGCCATTAAAGCGGCGGGCTATCAACCAATGATTTATGGAAATGTTGTATGTTTTACGCGGTTGCTTGATATGACAAGATTAAATGGCTATGAAAAATGGTATGCATTTTATGATGATTATATGTATATGCCCTATGATGTGAGCTGCTGGCAGTACACAGAAAAAGGCAGAGTGGACGGCATTGGAAACAATGTAGATTTGAATATCTCGTTTAAGACATGGTAGGTTTTTTCAACGGATTATCAGAACTGCTATGGTTTTGTTAAGGAACTTTTTGGAAGTTGTTTTACAGAATTGAAAGAGCTTCTTATGAAAGGAGAGATTGCATGAGCAAAGAAATTGAAACATTACAGCACATGATTGATGAGAGTCACAAAATTGTCTTTTTTGGCGGAGCGGGGGTTTCAACAGAAAGCGGGATACCAGATTTTCGCAGCGTTGATGGTCTCTATAACCAAAAATATGATTATCCGCCAGAAACGATTCTAAGTCATACTTTTTATAAGAAAAGACCAGAGGAATTTTTCCGATTTTATCGCGATAAGATGCTTTTTCTTGGCGCAGAGCCAAACACGGCGCATAAAGTGTTGGCGAAGTTGGAGGCGCTGGGAAAACTTACCGCGGTTGTGACACAGAATATTGATGGATTGCACCAAGCAGCGGGCAGCAAGAAGGTGCTTGAACTTCACGGCAGTGTATTGCGCAATTACTGTGAAAAGTGCCATAAGTTTTATGATGTGCAGGAAATTATGAACAGTACTGGCATTCCTACTTGCGCGTGCGGCGGCAGAATTAAGCCTGATGTGGTTTTGTATGAGGAGGGGCTCGACCAGCATACATTACAGGAGGCGGTGCGTGTTATCAGTGATGCGGACATGTTGATTATCGGCGGTACATCGCTTGCAGTGTATCCAGCAGCGGGACTGATTGATTACTATCAGGGGAATAAACTTGTGCTTATAAATAAGACGCCAACACAGCGTGATACTACGGCGGACTTGGTAATTACAGGAAGTATTGGTGAAGTATTCTCACAACTTGACTTGCATGAATAAAATTTTTTATAAAAATATTATATAGAAAAGTGAGCGTAGACATGGGATTGGAGTATGAGATTGGCGATATTGTGAAATTAAAAAAACCGCACCCTTGTGGAAGTCAGGAGTGGGAAATTTTGCGTGTCGGTGCAGACTTTCGGCTGAAATGTACAGGATGTGGGCATCAGGTAATGCTTCCGCGGCGTCAGGTGGAGAAGAGTACAAAGGGATTAAGAAAAAAATTATAAAATATCACAAAAAGGCTTGTAAATTTAGGAAAAATATAGTATCATAAATGTTCGTGATATATAAATCCTTGCTTCTTCTCAGGGAAGAGGCCAGAGACCAAAAGGAGGTAGCAAAATGAACAAGTATGAATTAGCCGTTGTTGTCAGCGCAAAGCTTGAGGATGATGAGAGAGCAGCCACCATTGAGAGGGTTAAGAACATGGTTACAAAACATGGCGGCACAATCACAAACGTGGACGAGTGGGGCAAGAAGAGACTTGCTTATGAAGTGCGCAAGATGAGAGAAGCTTTCTATTATTTCATTCAGTTTGATAGCGAGGCAACTGTTCCTGCTGAGATTGAATCAAGAATCCGTCTCATGGAGAATGTTGTTAGATATTTGTGCGTTAGACAAGACGAGAAATAGAAAACACGTCTGTGCTTGATATAGTGCAGAGCGGTAGATGGAGAAGCTGAATATATGAATAAAGTAGTTTTAATGGGACGTTTGACAAGAGACCCTGAAGTGCGTTATACACAGGGAGAAAACCAGATGGCAATCGCTCGGTACACGCTTGCAGTGGATCGGAGATATAATCGCGGCAATGATGAGAATACAGCGGATTTTATTCCCTGTGTTGCGTTTGGAAAAGCTGGTGAGTTTGCGGAGAAATATTTCCGCAAGGGAACAAAGATTGCAGTATCTGGACGAATTCAGACCGGAAGCTATACTAACAAAGATGGCGTGAAAGTGTACACCACGGAGGTTATTGTTGACGATCAGGAATTTGCAGAGAGCAAGAACAATAGTAGCAACTCCGATGGCAGCTATGGAAATTATGGAAGTGGCTTCGGAGGAGGAGGCAGCCAGCCCGCAGCACCAATGTCTGCAGGAGATGGATTCATGAATATTCCAGACGGAATTGATGAAGAACTGCCATTTAACTAAGAGTCTATTTTGAAAAGATTGATAGAATAGGAGGCTTTATCATGGCTTTTAATAAAACTGAAAAAGCTGATTCTCCAATGAAGAGAAGAGGCGGAATCCGCAGAAGAAAAAAAGTTTGTGTATTTTGCGGTAAGGATAATGTAATTGACTACAAGGATACAGCGAAGTTAAAGAGGTATGTATCTGAGAGAGGTAAGATTCTGCCAAGACGGATTACAGGAAACTGCGCGAAACATCAGAGAGCGCTCACAGTGGCAATCAAGAGAGCACGTCACATTGCGTTGATGCCATATACGATTGATTAATGATAACAGTACAACTTTCGGCTTCCTGTTAATCGTTGATAAGCTGCAAAGAATAAGAGACCAATGAACTGTTAACAGCAGCAGGATTCATTGGTCTTTTTTGTGCACAGACCTGTGTATACGGGTGCTAAATTACTTAATTTGATGATTGTGTACTATAAATGAACAAATCCGAAAATTGCACAAAAATGAAATTTAGTAAGTATTTGAAATTTACTCATTTATAGTTATATATTATTATTTTGAGAAAAGAGTCGTATACTAAAAAATAAAATGATAAAGGAGTGAAAAAATGGCATATTCAACAGTGGTGGAAAATTTTTTAAGATATGTGAAGATTGATACCCAATCGTCGGAGGAAACATCAGAGCAGGTGCCTTCCACAGAGAAACAAAGAACGTTGGCAAAGCTGCTGTATCAAGAACTGACAGCGCTCGGCGCAGATAATGTTCGATATGATGAGGAACATTGTTATGTGTATGCAATGATTCCTTCCAATATGGAGGAAGGGAAAGATGTTCCAGCGATTGGTTTTATTGCGCATATGGATACTGCGCCGGCGGTGAGTGGTGAGAATATAAATCCAAGAATGATTGAGAATTATGATGGGAATGATATTGTTCTAAACCAAG
Organism: Lachnospiraceae bacterium; assembly: GCA_949383255.1. GTDB lineage: Bacteria > Bacillota > Clostridia > Lachnospirales > Lachnospiraceae > COE1. Next base: position 9,066 of record CASJPF010000056.1, read on the forward strand.
AGAAAAATATTGTGACTCGTGTATCTGAATTTCCTATGCTGAAGGAGTGTAAGGGCAAGTGCCTGATTGTGACAGATGGAAATACACTGCTTGGCGGAGATGACAAGGCAGGAGTTGCTGAGATTATGGCAGCGGCAAAGCATTTGTTGACACACCCAGAAATAAAGCATGGAAAGATTTGTATTGGATTTACACCGGACGAAGAAGTTGGCAACGGTGTTGCATTTTTTGATATTGAAGGATTTGGCGCAGACTATGCCTATACAGTGGATGGTGGAATGCTTGGCGATATGAGCTATGAGTGTTTTCACGCTGCGGGTGCAGTGCTGACAATTACTGGAAAGAGCGTACACCCTGGTTATGCCAAGAATATTATGAAAAATGCAATTAAGCTTGCATATGAATTTCATGCAATGCTTCCAGATGAGTGCCCAGAGAACACAGAGGGATATGAGGGTTTTTATCATGTGGATAATATAAAGGGAACTGTTGAGCAGGCAGTGGTGCAATACATTATTCGCGATCATGACAGAACAAAATTTGAGGAGCGAAAAGCTATTTTTTTGAAGACTGCAAAAACACTAGAGGAAAAGTATGGTGCAGGTACATTTCAGATAGAAATGACAAATAATTACTGTAATATGCGTGAGATGATTGAGCAGAAGATGCAGATTGTGGACGACATGGTAGCCGCGATGGAACAGGCAGGCGTTGTGCCTAGGATCTCTGCAATTCGAGGTGGAACAGACGGAGCGAGACTGTCTTTCAATGGACTTTTATGCCCGAATATATGTACGGGGTCAGAGGGACATCATGGCAGAAATGAATTTGCATGTGTCGAGGATATGGAGAAGATAGTGGAGATAATATTAAATGTTATTAGTATTACTGCACAAAATTTATCTTTGTGACCTTAAGAGACAAAATCTGCTATGGAACTTTTGTTAAATTAATGATATACTAATCATATGCGTAAATAAAATCATCCCGAAGCGCATTTACGGGAGGTATCATACATGAAGCAGAAAGTGAAATTAAAGGGACATCTGAAATCATACCTGCAAACGACCCTGATACTAGGGATATTGTTGGCAATGGTCAATGTGGTTATCTACTTCCTAAATATAAAGGCGGGAATCTGTGTTTCTGGGTTCCTGCTAGTATACCTGATCACTATGACGATACTATTATACAAAAATAAGCCTGTAATTATGAATGAATTTATAAATTTTGCGACGCAATATGGACAAATTCAGCGAACATTGCTGCGTCATTTGGAACTGCCACATGTACTTATGGATGAGGAAGGCAGAATTATATGGACGAACGCAGCCTTTGAGCAGGTGGTACATAAGGAAAAGGGATATCGAAAATCAATCACCACAGTATTTTCGACAATCACAAAGGAAAAGCTTGGCTTTGAACAAGATGCGGAGATGGAACTTTCTTATGAGGGCCATGAATACATCTTTCGGATGAAGCGAATATCCATAGATGATGTGTTGGATAACACAGAGGTGGTGGAGAATGCAGGAAATGAAAATTTTCTGATTGCAGGATATCTTTTTGATGAGACAGCGCTGAAACATGCGTTGAAGGAATGTGATGATCAGAGTGTTGTCATAGGAATGATTTACATTGATAATTATGATGAAGCGCTTGAGAGTGTGGAGGATGTCAGGCGGTCCTTACTGATGGCGTTAATTGACAGAAAGATTAACAAGTATATTACATCGATAGATGGTATTGTCAGAAAAACTGAGAAGGACAAGTACTTGGTGATTATGCGCAAGAAAGCGTTGATGACATTAAAAGAATCACGCTTTGAATTGCTAGAAGATGTCAAGACCGTCAATATTGGAAATGAGATGGCAGTGACTGTGAGCATCGGTGTGGGGGTTGACGCGCCGACATATGCTCAGAATGCGGAGTTTGCGCGCACTGCAATAGATTTAGCACTCGGGCGCGGCGGTGATCAAGCGATTGTGAAATCCCCAGATTCAATTGTGTACTATGGCGGAAAGAGTCAACAGATTGAAAAGAATACACGTGTGAAAGCGCGCGTCAAAGCGAATGCTCTTCAAGAAATTATTACAAGCAAGGACAAGGTGTTAATTATGGGGCATCGTCTGGCAGATGCAGATGCATTTGGTGCAGCGGTTGGTATTAGTTGTATTGCAAGGGCACTTGGCAGAAAACCCCATATTGTTATCAACGATATAACAAGTTCTGTGAAGCCGCTGGCAGAGCTTTTCCGAGATAGAAGTGTCTATGAAGAGGATTTTATTATTGGTAGTACGGAAGCACTAGAAAGTGCTGATAACAGTACAGTGCTGGTGGTTGTGGATGTGAATAAGCCGAGCATTACAGAATGTCCAGACTTGATTAGAAGCTGTAAGACAGTAGTTGTTTTAGACCATCATAGACAGAGTTCTGAAGTGATTGAGAACGCGACTCTTTCGTATGTGGAGCCTTATGCATCCAGTACCTGTGAAATGGTAGCTGAGGTGCTTCAATACATAGCAGGCACCGTGAAAGTGCGAAGTAATGAGGCGGATTGCATGTATTCTGGCATTATGGTGGACACGAATAATTTTACAGCAAAGACAGGTGTTAGAACATTTGAGGCCGCGGCATTTTTGCGGCGGTACGGAGCCGATGTAACCAGAGTTAGAAAGATGTTTCGAGACGGGGCGTTGGAATACAAAGCGAAAGCGGAGACAATCCGCAATGCAGAGATTTATAAAAATGCTTATGCAATGGGAATCTGTCCAGCGGAAGGGCTGGAGAGTCCAACAGAGATTGGTGCGCAAGCTGCAAATGAGCTGCTTGGCATCAATGGGATCAAGGCAAGTTTTGTGATGACAGAATACAATGGAAAAATCTATATCTCGGCACGCTCCATTGACGAGGTTAATGTACAGATTATTATGGAGCGTCTTGGCGGAGGCGGGCATATGAACATTGCGGGAGCGCAGTTGACAGATACCACTCCAGAGCGTGCGGTGTTTGTTGTGAAAGAGACGCTGAACCAAATGCTGGAAGAGGGCGCAATTTAGTTATAGAGACAGGTTTTTCTGTAAAAAACGAGAAAGGATAAAAGCAGCATGAAAATAATATTGTTGGAGGATGTAAAATCTGTAGGAAAAAAAGGAGATCTGATAGAAGTTAAAGAAGGTTATGCCAAGAATTTTATTATTCCAAAGAAACTTGGTGTGGAAGCGACTGATGCAAACATGAATACACTAAAACTTCAAAAGAAGAATGAAGAGAAGCTTGCAAGAGAGCAGTATGAGGCAGCACAGGCGTTGGCCACAGAGATTGAGAAGATGACAGTTCGGATGGAGATTAAAGGTGGAGAGGGCGGAAGGACATTTGGTTCTGTGTCGTCCAAGGAAATTGCAAAGGCAGTGGCAGATCAGTTTTCTAAAGAGATTGATAAGAAAAAAATACAGCTTAGTGACCCGATTAAAACGGCTGGAATCCATGAGGTCACTGTAAAGCTTCATCCGAAGGTATCAGCAAAACTCAAAGTGCACGTTGCGTGTGTCTAGGAGGTTGAGCGATGCCAGAAATGGATGAGGCGGTTTTAAAAAGGGTCCTGCCACACAGCATTGAGGCAGAGCAGTCAGTGATTGGTTCTATGTTGATGGACAAAGAAGCAATCACAATCGCAAGTGAACAGATTAGTGGGGAAGATTTTTACGGGAAGCAGTATGGTATTCTTTTTGATGCGATGGTGGAATTAAATGACGAGGCAAAACCCGTTGACCTTGTGACATTGCAAGAGCGTCTAAAAGAGAAAGGAGCACCGCCTGAGATCTACAGTCTTGAGTATATAAAAGATGTGATGGCAACATTGCCAACTTCCGCATATATTAAACATTATGTGCAGATTGTGGCGGAAAAAGCTGTCCTTAGAAAACTGATTCGTGTCAATGAGGACATTGCAAATACCTGTTATGCACAGAAGGATTCGTTAGAGTCTATTTTGGAGACTTCTGAAAAAAGCATATTTGATATTATACAAAAACGCAACAGCGGTGATTTTGTGCCGATTAGGCAGATTGTCATGAATGCGATGAACTTAATTGAGGAGGCATCCAAAAATAAAGGGGCAGTGACCGGAATCGCAACGGGATTTTTGGATTTAGATTATAAAACTGCTGGCATGCAGCCTTCGGATTTGATATTAATTGCGGCGCGCCCTTCGATGGGCAAGACTGCGTTTGTGCTGAATATTGCGCAGCATGTGGCATTTCATAACAATCAGTCTGTCGTAATATTTTCGCTTGAAATGTCAAAAGAACAGTTGGTAAATCGCCTGTTATCTCTGGAATCAAAAGTGAACTCACAGGCTATCAGAACTGGAAATATGAAGGATGATGAGTGGGAACGCTTAATTGAGAGTGCGGATGTGATAGGCCGGTCGGGACTTTTGATTGATGATACACCAGGTATTAGTATTGGAGAACTTCGCTCTAAATGCAGGAAATTTAAATTAGAATACGATCTGAAAATGATTATTATTGATTACTTGCAGTTAATGACAGGTTCTGGAAAAATAGAATCAAGGCAGCAGGAAATTTCAGATATATCAAGGTCACTCAAAGCATTGGCGCGAGAACTTCATGTGCCGGTGATAGCATTATCGCAGTTGTCGCGTGCAGTGGAACAGAGACCAGATCACAGACCGATGCTTTCTGATTTAAGAGAATCGGGTGCCATTGAACAGGACGCAGATGTGGTGATGTTTATCTATCGTGATGACTATTACAATAAAGATACAGAGCTTAAGAATGTGGCTGAGATTATTATTGCCAAGCAGAGAAATGGTGCGATTGGCACGATTAACCTTGCATGGTTGCCAGATTATACGCAGTTTGCAAATTTGGTGAAGTAGGTGTCTGTCAGTTTGCTGACATATTTTATTTGGACACTCGTACACATAAAATACGAAAGAGGACAGGGAAACCTGGTCCTCTTTTTACATATATTATCGACACTATTGTATTAGATACGACAGGAAAGGAGTTTTCAAAGTGGTGAAGGAAAAGTATTTGATCAACGAAGCTGCAAAAGAAGTTCGTGTTGAAACACATGTTCTAAGATACTGGGAAGAGGAACTGGAACTCTCTATTGGACGAAATGAGCAGGGTCATAGGATATATACGCAGGAAGATATTGACAGATTCATTGAAATTAAGAATCTGAAAGATCAAGGGTTACAGCTTAAAGCGGTGAAAACCATACTGAATCAAGTGCAGTCTGCGCACGAAGGAGGAGAGGATATGCGGACAGATAACCCATTTGCACAAAAGCAGTTGACAAAAATATCAAGATTAGGAGATGCAAAGATGATAGCATTAAAAAATTCAGATGATGCAAAGTGGAATGAGCGATTTGGCAAAAAACATGAGGCCAACGCAAATGGAGTAAAGGAGGAGGAAAAAGAGACAGACGAAAACAGTGTGGGCGGAATGAACAATATGATTGAGATTAAAGAAATGAAGTCGCTTGATGAGGTGCCAAAAAATACAAATGATAATCAGTTGCAGGAGGTGACAAAGGAACAAACAATGCGTTTGCAATATCTGTTTCAGAAGTTAATTAAGGATGCAGTTGCTGAAAACAATGAGGAGTTGGAAGATCATCTGGTAGAGCGCATCACACAGAACGTAAAAGGGGACCTGTGTAAAGAGCTTGACTATCAATTTCGTCTGATGGAGGAGCGCGACGAAGAGCGGGTTAACAGCAGGCGTGAGGTCGAGGATAAGCGCAATGAGGAGTACTATAAGCGGATTGATGAGCTGCTCAGACAATACAGTGGCAAGAATACAAAACAGAAAGAGAAAAATAAAGAAAAGACAATCTTGTTTCCCAGTTCTAAGGACAAGCAGGCAGACAAAGGAGAGCCTAAGGCAAAGAAAGAATTTCATTTTTTCCGAAAGGCTGTGGAGGCAAAAATAGAGTAGTAGAGTTGATGTAGAAAAGTGTAATGGTCAAGCATTTTTGTAGCACGTATGGCTTAAAAAATGCTTGACCATTACATACGCCCTTTAAAGGGCGACAACGAGTCAAGGGCGTAGTGACTTGAACGAAGTAAAAGCCAGCGTCTTTAGGCGCTGGTCGGTAACAGCGGCTTATAGGCGCAAAGCAAACCACCCGTTTGACGGGTGGTTATGATTGTTTTTATACACACAGGCGTCCAAATGAAATATGTCAGCAAGCTGACAGACACCCAGCGCATGAGTAGGGGAAGAAATCTTTCCTACTCGATTATATTATGCCTGCTCAATTGAGCCTGTAGGGCATGTGCCTGCGCAAGAGCCACAATCAATGCATTTATCCGCATCAATCTCAAACTTGCCATCTCCCATACTGATAGCACCAACAGGGCACTGTGACTCACAAGCGCCACAGGATACACATGCATCTGAAATCTGATATGCCATAGTATAAATCCTCCTTTTACCATATCGCTATTTTGTAACGCACCAGAGCAATGTATAGATTGGTATAACATAAGTTAAGTATCAAAATTTGTGCTGGATTGTTACTACTCACTGTCTTCTGACAAGTACTTGTCAACATTTTTATTGTAATATATATTGTTGTGAAATACAAGGTCAAATGTATAAATTATTGGAAAGTATCCAAATAAATACAAACGGGTGTGGCTCCTTATTTGACCGGCAGACCACGCCGTTCACGGATACCATTTAATATATGCTGTTTGAGTTCTGGAATCCTGCCTTTGTCCATCTCGGGTACACCTTCAAGACGGTATTTCATACCAAGTTCATCATATTTTTTCTTTCCCATAGTATGATAGGGAAGTACATCGAGCGCTTTGAGATTTTTAAGTCCGCCAATAAAGTATCCCAATTTGTGAAGGTCTGTGGTATCGTCCGTAATACCAGGAACAACAACATGACGAATCCAAATTTCAACATTTTTACTGTCAAGATATTCTGCAAACGCGAGAATGCCATCATTTGGTTGTAGTACCAGTTCTTGATGTTTCTGGGGATCAATATGTTTAATGTCAAGCATCACAAGATTTGTCACTGCACAAAGGCTGTCCAATTTTGCAAGCCACGCAGGATTTCCATTAGGTCTGTAAGCAATACCAGAAGTATCAAGGCATGTGTGAATGCCACGCTCATGTGCCATTGTGAAAAGTTCTAGCAAAAAGTCAATTTGCATTAGTGGCTCGCCACCAGTTACTGTGATGCCACCACCATTATAAAACGGTTTATTGCGCTCATAGTTTTCCAGTATTTCTTCTGGTTCCATAAGTGTGCCTGCATTCATTTCCCATGTATCTGGGTTATGGCAGTATGCACAACGCATAGGACAACCCTGAACAAACACTACATAACGCACGCCAGGACCATCAACGGTTCCAAATGATTCTAAAGAGTGTATTCTTCCCTGCATAGATAATCACCTTTCCTATATCATAATAATTTGATAGATTTATTATATCCTATTTTATCATAGGGGATATATAAAAAGAAGTAGATTTTTATAAAATTATTATGAGACAGGTTGCGATTTCGTTACTTTTCATACCCGCACCATGCACTTGTTGCATGGTGTCGGAGCCAGCGCCAAAATGCCTGTTTTGTGGCATATAAGTCGATAGTTATTTGTGCTTTTTGGTCTGACTTATAAGAAATTAATAAAAGGCATCCATTTGGCGCGTGATTTTTACTATGGAACTGTGAAGAAATAACATGTACAGCTTGCGCGGGATATTATGGCTTAATTTAAGTTATATATCATTTGTAAATAGTAATTAACTTAAAAATAAAGTTATTAAGCTTAAATGTACTTGTATATTCTCTTAAAGATGTATATAATTTCTTTTAAAGAGAATATACAAATACAAAACACAAATGAAGGAAAAACAAAATGAAAAAGAAATTAGTGCTCTCTTTAATAGCTGCGGCAATTTTGGGCAGTGGCATCACGGCATATGCAGCCTCACAGTACATGGCTGATGGTGCGGTCTTTGATCCAGAGTGGCATCTGGAACAGAACCCAGATGTAGCAGCATGGCAGCTTGGCACTTCTGCGGCGCATAGGAAGGCAGAAAACCATATGACGAATCAAAGCTTGATATGGCAAATATATTACCTTATCAGAGTACAGGCGTTCCAACGGTACAACAGTCGACGGATACAACGCAGCCGATTGTTCCTGCAGTAAGAAATTGTAGGAAAATAAGTGATGCAGATTGCGTAGGATATTTCTTCGAGGAGATATGTCAAAAAACGTAGGCGTAGCGGGCTGCGGCGAGGCTTTTTGGCATGCATAATCAGAGAAATAGCCAAGTCAAGATGCGTCAGTTATTTTTCTACAGTTCCTAAGTCAAGAACAGACTGCAGCAAATTCATAGTTGCCGGCAGTTTTGATGCGAGACGGAAAGCAATTGACAGATGAGAAGACAATTATAGCTGTGGAGGGAGAAAGTTATCCTCTTGCATGGAGGGATGCAACGAAGTATCGGCTTGACCATCCCCAGAAAGAGGATTTAGTTGGCGTTACATTCCGATGCATTCCGCAGGATAGTATGGATACTGTTGTAATGCAATTGCTGGCTCCCAATACACTGTCTGGATACGAATGGCGGCAGGTGCAGGCAGCATTTGCATTCGATCCCCAATCAAGGGACTTGCTTATATATTCGGAACTGTATGTTGACGGAAGCACCACTTGGAACTCTTCTGATAAAACCATGAATTTCAATCACATTCCTGAATACCCAGCTCTTCACCAGGAGGCAGGTTTTACAGTGAATCATAATGGTGTAGACTATTCGGGATGTGCATTTTGTACGACCGGAAATTTTGTGGGTGATTATGGTAAAACTACAAAAGAATTTTTCATACTTCTTCCAGAAGGCTATTCCAACAGTATATCTATTATATTAACAGGATATAATAGTAAGAAGATCCGCTTTGATTTTTAGGATAAGAATGGGATTTCCGTATCTGGTATGATGTGAGACTGCACAGGGCTATAATAAAATGCCTAGACCATATTGGTCAGTTGAGGCACTATGACAAAAGGGAAGTTTACAGGAATCAATTATTCCTGTAAACTTCCCTTTTTTAATTATACGATGTTATTTCGTTATGGTTCTGTATTCGATAGCTCCAACTAGATCGCCTCATGGAATGTACGAGAGATAACATCTGCCTGCTGTTCCGGTGTCAACTTGATAAAGTTAACAGCATATCCAGATACACGAATTGTAAGCTGAGGATAGTTCTCAGGATGCTTCTGTGCATCTAACAGAGTGTCTCTGTTTAGTACATTAACGTTGAGGTGATGTCCGCCCTTTGTAGCATAACCATCTAATAAAGATACTAAGTTATCAACTTGTGCTGCATTGTCAACTGCCATAGTTATATACCTCCTAAAATAATTTACTCATCATCCAATCCCTCATGGAGTGTAGGAACACTACACGCCATGGGATTGCTGGAACAGTCTGTACATCCAAGTGTCTGGACTTCTTTTGTGGAAGCGTCCTCACTGACATCTACATTGAAATGCCCCACAGCCTTTGCGCTGGAGAAACCAGCATCAAGCTGGGATACGAGGTCATCAATCATTGATTTCTCATCCATAATTTCACCTATTCCATATTATTAGTTGTTTAAATCAAGCTCAATATCTCCAGAGAATACTTTTGCTTCCTTTCCAAGAGCATTTGGAATGATTGTAAAGGTATTGGAGATACCATCCTGTGCATCCTTGAACGGAAGCTTTGATACAGAAGACAAAGATGCGACTGCACCATGTGTGTCACGTCCGTGCATTGGGTTTGCACCAGGAGCAAACGGCTGTCCTTTCTTACGTCCGTCAGGTGTGTTACCAGTAGCCTTACCATAAGTTACATTGGATGTAATTGTAAGGATTGAAGTTGTAGGAATACCATTTCTGTAAGTGTGATGTCTTCTAATTGCTGTCATAAATTTATGAACAACATCCTGTGCAATCAAGTCAACGCGATCATCATCATTACCATATTTAGGGAATTCACCTGTTGTCTCAAAGTCAACAATGATGCCGTCTTCGTCACGGATAGCTTTTACCTGAGCATACTTGATTGCTGATAAAGAGTCAGCAACGATAGAAAGCCCAGCAACACCTGTAGCGAAATATCTCTTAACATCTCTGTCATGAAGAGCCATCTCTGCTCTCTCATAGCAGTACTTATCATGCATATAGTGAATAATATTCAGTGTATTGACATATACGTCTGCCTGCCATTCCATCATATCCATGAACTTGCTGTACACATCGTCATAGTCAAGCACATCGCCTGTAACAGGACGATATTTCGGACCAACTTGTTTTTTGGTAACTTCGTCCACACCACCATTCAAAGCATAGAGCAGGCACTTTGCAAGATTTGCACGTGCGCCGAAGAATTGCATTTCCTTGCCGACAACCATAGAGGATACACAACATGCAATGGCGTAGTCATCACCATGAGTTACTCTCATCAAATCATCATTCTCATACTGAATAGAAGAAGTCTGGATAGACATCTTTGCACAATATCTCTTCCAAGCATCAGGAAGTCTTGTTGACCAAAGTACTGTTAAGTTTGGCTCTGGGCTAGGTCCAAGGTTTGTCAGAGTATTTAGATAACGGAATGACATCTTTGTTACCATTGGACGTCCGTCAACACCAACACCACCAAGGGACTCTGTTACCCATACAGGATCACCAGCAAAGATCTGATTGTATTCTGGTGTACGTGCAAACTTGACGCAGCGAAGTTTCATGATAAAATGGTCAACGAATTCCTGAATCTGCTCTTCAGTAAATGTTCCATTCTTCAAATCTCTCTGTGCATAGCAGTCAAGGAATGTAGAAGTACGACCAAGGGACATAGCAGCACCGTTCTGCTCCTTGACAGAACATAAGTATCCAAAATAAGTAGCCTGAATCGCTTCCTGTACATTAGTAGCTGGTTTAGAGATATCACATCCATAAGATGCCGCCATCTCCTTCATCATTTTGAGTGCTGTTATCTGCTCTGAAAGTTCCTCACGAAGACGAATCACATCGTCTGTCATAACGCGTCCGGTGGAGTCCTTCTGAGCCTGCTTATCTTCGATCAGTCTGTCGATACCATAGAGAGCAACTCTTCTGTAGTCGCCGATGATACGTCCGCGTCCATAAGCATCAGGTAGACCTGTGATGATGTGTGAGGAACGGCATGCTCTCATTTCCTGATTGTAAGCATCAAAACAGCCTGCATTGTGTGTTTTTCTGTGTGTTGAGAAAAACTCACTAACCTCAGGATCTACTTCGTAGCCATTGTCTGAGCAAGCTTTCTCTGCCATTCTGATACCGCCATAAGGCTGTAAGGAACGCTTGAAAGGCTTATCTGTCTGGAAACCAACGATTGTCTCCTTGCTCTTGTCGAGGTATCCTGGACCATGTGAAGTAATTGTGGAGATAACCTTTGTGTCCATATCAAGAACACCGCCAGCTTCTCTCTCCTTCTTCTGAAGATCAAGAACCATGTCCCATAAATCCTTTGTGTTCTGTGTAGGTCCTGCTAAGAAAGACTCATCACCTTCATATGGTGTATAGTTTTTCTGAATGAAGTCACGCACATTGATTTCGCTTTCCCATTTGCCACCTACAAAATCTGTCCATTCTGGTCTCATTTTGCAAAGCCTCCTATATAATATAAATTTAATAAATATGCGGTTAAGTCCCGCCAGTTACTGAAATTTAGAATGTTGGTTGTTATGAAAGTGTTAAATCCTATCTAACATTCATAACTGTATTATATCCTCAATTTTGTATACACGTCAACACTATTCTTTGTACTTTTTTATGTACAGAGGGATAAAAATTATTAAAATTTTGTGAATTATAACGGAGTAAGATTTAAGGGTTTAGGTATCTTGTCTTTATTGGATGCAAGTGCAGTCGGAAATACGAACATATTGTATTTTCTATTGTGTTTTCTTCTTATATCCTTTAGAATAAATTTTGTGTCTATTTATGTAAAAATGGAGTTTATGATGCACGCAAGTATTTTAGAAGGGGGTGCATGGTAAATAGAAACGTGGACAAAACAAAGAAATGTACTAAAAATACCATTACAATCGGAGCAGGATTTTTCTGTATTTTTAAGGCGGGTGCGGTTAGAGTCCGGCGTGCCAGGAGATGTTTTAGCGGAGGGATTGATAGATGTCAGTCTGCTTTCAAGAATTGAAAATGGGGAGAGACCACTTTACAAAACAATGCGAAATCGTCTGTTGGGACGGTTGGGTGTCACACCAGATATGTATGAAAATTTGCTGGACAATGAGGATTATATCACATGGAAGTGGCACCATCATATTTTGTATGCGATTGAGCAGAAAGATTTTCAGAAGGCAGTACAATTGATTAGAGATTATGAGAAACAGCAACCATTAGACGACAAAACAAAACAACAATTTTGTGTTATGATGTGCGGTGAAGTTCTGAGATTACAGGGGATAGACAATGCAAAACTTGCCAGCCTTTATGAGAAGGCGGTGCATTTGACAGTACCGCAAGTGGAACAGATTTATAAGGAAGGTGTACCAGAAAAGTTATTGTCTGTTTTGGAAGTCAATACGATATTAGAGTATGAATATTACAGAAAATCAAAAGAAAAAACCTTTATAAAAAAATGTAGGTATTGGATAAATTATGTGGAGGAATCTTTTTTTGACAAGTTGTCAAAGGTTAAGATTTATCCAAAGATTGTATGGTATTATTTGCGGGAAATGCTATCTGTAGATAGTGAATTGGATTTGCTCGAACTAGAAGATGCGTTACAATATTGCGAGCAGGCAATAGAACTGTTGCGAGATACAGGAAGGGCGTATTATCTAGTGGAATTGCTTGAGTACAAACAAAAAGTATTGACAGATATAATAGAAAAGTTGATAAAAATGGATAGACTACAGAAGGTAGAAGCATATAAAACACTTTTGCAGGAAAGCATAGAGATGGAGCAACTACTTAAAAATCTATATACTGCGTATCATGTGTCCGAATATATGCAGGATTGTACTTATTTATATAGACAGCGGTGGGTATTTGCAATTGGAGATGTTTTGCGTATTCGCAGAAACATGTTAAGGTTGACACAAGAGCAGGTGTGTAATGGAATTTGTTCGGTTAAATCACTGCGCAGGGCAGAGAAAAAGCAGGCCAATATGCAGCGAGAACCATTGGGGCAGATATTAAGGCGGCTTGGCGTGTCCAAGGAAGTTCAAAAGACGGCGCTTGTGACAAATGACAAAAGTGTATTGTATCTTAAAAATGAGTTGTCTGTCTGTCGCAATAACCGTGAGATACACAAAGCTAGGGTTTTACTAAGGCAATTAAAGGATAAAATATGTCTTCAAATACCAGAAAATATGCAGTTTGTAATGGAATGCGAGACATCATTGGACTGGATGGAAGGAATGATAACAAAAGAGGAATTTGCCGCAAAGGAAGAGGAAGCACTTCAATATACACTGAATGCGGATTCATTTTATGATGCTGAGGAAGTGTATCTTACAGAGACAGAGATGTCTTGTATTTGTAAAAAAATGCAAACGGTAGACACCATAGAGAAAAGAGAATTCATTGCGTTTTTGTTACATTTCTTTGAAAAATTTGAGAAAGAGAATTTGTTATCAGAGTATATTGCTATGTATGAATTTGTTATGGCAGGCGTGACAAATGAGTTGAGTAGTATGGGAGAATATCAGCTTGCAATAGCGTTAGACAAAAAGGTTCTTGGAGAGGTGCTGCGGTGTAGAAGGTTTCATATAATCAATGTATTACTTTATGATATATGGTGGAGCGATAGAGAACAGAAAATAATTGCAGGGCAAAAGATAGAAATTAAAAAAATGACTGAAAATTTAAAGCAATGTATTATGCTCAGTCACTTTTTTAAAGAAACGTATTATGAAAAGGTTTATTTGGATGAATTGCATCAATCAACGACGCTATCATAAGAGGGATAATTATTACACGGTTTAATTGAAGCCTCTTTATAATAGGTATCTTCTTGTATCATAGCAGGAAGAGCGACAAGACTGTGGTGCATTATAAATAGCAATGCAAACATAATAAATACTTTTCTTAGATGAATATGGTTCATTTGTAAAATACCTCCGTTTGTTTTGATTAAAATTTAGATACTTTTCACTATAAAGAAGTAATAGATTGATTACAAGGGACAGAATTGGCAAATATACTTGTCGATTCTGTCCCTTGTTTTATTAAGATAATTATTAGTATGATAACCTTATAAGTTGAAGGGAAATAAAATCGAGTGCTTTAATTTTGTTTCGCATTAATGCAATTTATAAACAAATTGAGGTAGTGTCAAATAATCTATGAAAAAACTGAGTCAAAAAATAGGCTCGAATGA
>CASJPF010000057.1 GCA_949383255.1 Lachnospiraceae bacterium
ACGAAAAACAGATTTTGGAGCAGGCGTATCAGGAATATCTGGATCTTCGGAAGAATAAACAATGGATAAAACCTCGTTAAAACAACCAAAAAGAAGGTCAGCTCTGACCTTTTTTTGATTTGTAAAATCTTGGAGGATATGATAAAATAGTTTTGTTGGATTATCTGATAAGTTCTAAGAGGCGATTCTAAAATATAGGAGCAGAGAGAATGGTGCGTTTTAGTAAAAGATTGTATATCAGCCCGTCATTGGATAAAAAACGCAGAAAGGTAATGTGGAAGCTGCGGACAGGAAGACCACAACCCTGTGTGTATATTATTGCACTTGCAAAAAATAGAGATTTATTAGAAATATATCACAGTGGTATCCTCAAACAGAAATACTATAAGAAAAAAGCAAATACTCCCTATATTGTCGGCATCGCTGCAGGGTATAGCGGAGCGGTAGATTTGGTGATAGATATGGTTGCAGATGTCTATCGGGAAAACGGAACATACAACGTAAAGTTACTTTTCAATTATTAAGGGGAGCTTATGGTATCGATACTTTTCACTGTGCTGAAGATAGCAGGAATTGTGTTCCTTGTTATTCTTGGACTTGTTATTTTGATATTGTTGCTGGTTATGTTTGTGCCAGTGCGCTATCGCGGAGAAGGCAGTTACTATGACAGTGCGTTTTCCACAAAATTAAATTTTTCCTGGCTGTGTCGTATTGTGTCTGTTTGGGGGGAATTTCAGAAAGGACAAGAACGGGGATTCCATATTTATCTAAAAATTTTTGGCATTGTGATTTATGATAATCTGAAAAGAGCGAACAAAAAAAGGAAGCATAAAAAAGGAAAATCAACAAAGACTAAAATAGAACACAACAATGAAATCCAGGCTGCAGAAACACAAGATGTAATTTCAGATGAGACTGCTAACAAATGGGAAGCGCCGATGAATAAGAATGTGTGTTTGAATATGGATGCCGAGAATGTAGGGTCTGATATGCCAAAGGAAAAACAAAATATTCTGGAAAAAATTAAGCGATTTTTTATTAATTTTGTAAAATTTTTAAAAAATATAAAGTTCACATTTAGCAAAGTTTGTGATACAATAGTTAAGATAAAGGATAACATAAAGTATTATCTTGAAGTGCTGCAGCTTGAGAGCACAAAACAGGCTTTTGCGACATGTCAGAAACAATTTAGATATGCTTTGCGTAAATTGTCTCCACGAAATTTTCAGATAAATCTGCATTTAGGATTTGCTGACCCTGCAGTTATGGGAGAAGTGCTTGCCGTTTGGGGAATGTTTTACCCAATTCATCTGGGAAATATAGATATACAGCCAGAGTTTGACAGAGTAGTTATGGAAGGAGACTTTTCTTTTCGGGGACGTATCAGTGTGTTTGTGTTTGTCCGGATTGCCTGCATTCTGTTTTTTGACAGAAATATTAAGTGCCTGCTGAGGCAGTTAAAGCGTGAGAAAACCTGATGGATTAATTGATTTTGGAGGGATAAAATGTCTGATAACAGTTTTAATGAAGTAGTAAATTCCATGATGCAGGGAATGGAGAGTTTTCTCTCTTCCAAAACCGTAGTTGGTGAGCCCACACAGGCAGGAGATACAACAATCATTCCATTAGTTGACGTGACATTTGGTGTCGGGGCAGGTTCATCTTGTCAGGAAAAGAAAAGCGGCGGTGCAGGAGGAATGACAGGAAAGATGTCGCCAAGTGCAGTTCTTGTGGTTAAGAATGGACAGGTAAGACTTGTCAATATCAAGAATCAGGACACAGTGACAAAGATTATTGACATGGTTCCAGATTTGATTGATCGTTTTACCACAAAAAAGGAAGAGATGCCAAGTGACGAAGAGGTGATTGACACCGCGTTTCCAGAGTATGAGTACGAAGATTAAGACTCTAAGGAAATAAATCAGGCACATGGTGCATATAATAAAGAAAGATATGCCGAGGTGCAAGATAATGTGTAAGTTGGTAGGTTATACCTTGTTTTGGATTGCAATCGGCATGCTTTTTATGCTGGTTATTGGAAGCACATGGATTGGGTTGATTTTGATTGCATTTTTTATTATTTTGGGGTATTATCTATTTGACTGTAAATAAAGCAAAAAGGGAGTAGGAAATATGTTGGATTTTGATGAGGCGCTCATGGCGGCTGAAGATCCAAATGACATCAAGAAGATGAAGGCATGGATGTTTCAGGAGCAGGTCAGAATTCAGTCAAAAAGAGATGAACTGCATGAGCTCAACCGGGAATTACAGGATTTAAAGCGAAAACTTGAGCGGGAAAAAAACATTTTGGACATGCGTGAGAAGACAATTCAAAAGCGGTATGATGACAATGAAATTTTTATTGCAAAGAAACAAAAAATTATCGAGGACGCTTATCAACAATTGGCAATTGACCGAAAAGCACTAGAGTGTGAGCGCTTGAACTTTGAACATGAGAAGAGTAAGTACAGACGCCAGAGGATGTCTGGTTCCAAGTCATCACATGCACAATATGAGTCAGGTGCTTATGAGAGTACAAGCTTTTTCCGCGGGGTGGATAATGATATGGCTTTGCGCAAACGATACAAAGAACTGTTGAAGATTTTTCACCCAGATAACAAATGCGGTGATACAAAAACGCTGTTGCTGATTCAAACGGAGTATGAAAATTTAAAGAGCCGGTACTATGAAAGCTAAATAGTGCCGACTCTTTTTACATGACTATGAACTTGATTATGCTCTTTCAATAGCTCCAGAACGCAGACATCTTGTGCACACATGCATTCTCTTGGCAGCTCCATTTACTTTGCATTTTACTCTCTTTACATTGGAATTCCAAATTGCATTGGATCTTCTATGAGAATGGCTTACATTATTACCGAAATGAACACCTTTGCCACAAATATCACATTTTGCCATCGTTAGCACCTCCTCGACTAAACTAAGTCATTTGACTCACAACAGTTGTATCTTATCAAAAAAAGAGGTGTTTGGCAAGTTTTTTTTATAAAAAATGTAATTTTTTTGTAAACATTGAAATGTCTAAAAATAGATGTTTCTTTTTTTCCAAAAAACGGTTATAATAATAACATTAATGTTTTTTATTTGATTTTTCTATTTGATAATGGAATGATAGAATAACAGAAGGAGGATTTCTATGAAAGGATCAATGAATACCCATATGGGGAATATCTATGTCGATCCTGAAGTGATTGCCCAATACGCGGGAAGTGTAGCGGTAGAGTGTTTTGGAATTGTTGGCATGGCTTCAGTGAATGTAAAGGATGGACTGGTGAAGCTTTTGATGAAAGATAGCATCACACATGGAATATCAGTAAATATTGTCAATAATAAATTGTTCCTTAACTTTCACGTTATTGTTGCTTATGGCGTTAGTATTATTACCGTATGTGATAATTTGATTAATAATGTAAAGTACAAGGTTGAAAATTTCACAGGTCTCGAAATCGAAAACATCAACATCTTTGTTGAGGGCGTTCGAGTGATTGATTAAGGAGGATTTCTGAAGTGGGATTAAATGTAATCGATGCGAAAATGTTATCAAAGATGTTTCTTGCCGGAGCAAAAAATTTGGAACATAAAAAAGAGTGGATCAATGAACTGAATGTCTTTCCTGTTCCAGACGGCGATACTGGCACCAATATGTCGATGACAATTATGTCTGCTGCCAAGGAAGTAGCAGCTATCGCAGAACCGGATATGGTTTCTCTGGCAAAAGCAATCTCGTCAGGCTCTTTAAGGGGCGCACGGGGAAATTCCGGTGTCATATTGTCACAGCTTTTCAGAGGATTTACAAAAGTTATTCGGGAGTATGATGAGATCAATGTGGCCATTCTTGCCTCTGCCTGTGAAAAAGCAGTTGAAACTGCATACAAGGCGGTTATGAAACCAAAGGAAGGAACAATTCTGACAGTTGCAAAAGGCGCGGCGAAGCGTGCAAGCGACCTTGCAATGACGGGAGAAAAGGATTTAGAGGTATTTATTGGCGAAATCATTAAGGAGGCGGACGCAGTGCTTGCACAGACACCGGAGATGCTTCCTGTATTGAAACAAGCTGGCGTAGTTGACTCTGGCGGTCAAGGATTGGTAGAAGTGCTAAAAGGTGCTTACGATGCGCTTCTTGGCAAGGAGATGGACCTGTCATTTGATATTTTTGGCAAAGCTGAATCCAGCAAAAAAGGAACTACTCAGGGCGCAATGCTATCTACAATTGAGGCACAGGCAAATGCAGAGATTAAGTTTTGTTATTGCACGCAATTTTTGATTATGCTGAGTAAACCATTTAATATCAAACAGGAGATGGATTTTAAAGAGTACCTATCTTCAATTGGTGATTCTATTGTGGTTGTGGCAGATGATGAGATTGTTAAAGTGCATGTGCATACAAACGATCCCGGACTTGCTATGCAGAAGGCGCTGCGATATGGTTCTCTTACAACAATCATTATTGAAAATATGCGTCTTGAGCGGGATGAAAAGGTTTCTGATATGATGGAAAAACAGATGCAGAGCGCAACGTTACCAGAAAAAAATGCATCAGACACGCAGGATTATGCAGCAGTAGGACATAAAGAGACGGGATTTATAGCAGTTTCTATTGGTGAGGGAATGAATGAGATTTTCCGGTCATTAGGAGTGGATTGTATTATTGAGGGCGGTCAGACAATGAATCCTAGCACGGAGGATATGCTTAATGCGATTGAGAAAATTGATGCGGATAATATTTTCATTTTCCCCAACAATAAAAACATCATTCTTGCGGCAAATCAAGCAAAACAGTTGACAAGTGATAAAAATATTATTGTGATTCCGACAAAGACAGTGCCCCAAGGTATCACAGCCATCATCAATTATGTGCCAGACATTTCTGTGGAGGAAAATGAGGCTGTTATGAAGGAAGAGGTGCAGCGTGTCGCGACGGGGCAGGTGACCTATGCCGTGCGGGATACTATGATTGATGACAAGGAAATTCATCAGGGCGATTTTATGGGAATTGGTGATCAGGGCATTTTGGCAGTTGGTACAGATTTGCAAGATGTAGCATTCAATATGATTCGGAAAATGATGTCGGACGAGTATGAGCTAATCAGTATTTATTATGGCGATATCATTCAAGAAGAACAGGCTCAAAAACTTGCTGATATGGTTCGTGCGGAGTTTGGAAGTTGTGATGTAGAACTTCAGTTTGGAGGTCAGCCAATTTATTCCTATATTGTTTCTGCGGAGTGATACGATGATGCAATTGAATGATCCGATTACGGAGCTGAAGGGCATCGGTGAAAAGACAGCGACATTATATCATAAATTAAACATTTTTACCCTTGATGATTTAATGAAACATTACCCTAGAGATTATGAGGAATGGCGTGATATTGTCAAGATAGGGGAGTTAAAAGTAAATCAAGTGTACGCGGTGCGCGCTATGGTTATTAATGCTCCCCAAACCATACATATAAGGAAAAATATGTCCATCACGACTGTGCACATTAGAGATGACAGTGGTGCATGCGATATTATTTATTTTAATATGCCTTATATAAAAAATAGTCTGCAGGTTGGAAAACAATACATTTTCCGCGGACGCATTGTGCTGAAGAACAATCGAATTGCATTCGACCAGCCAAAGATTGTAAGTCCTGAGGAATTTGCTCAAAATGTGCATCGACTCACCCCAGTATATCCGACCACAAAAGGACTTACTATTGCCGCAATAACAAAAACAATGCATTTGGCAGTTGATTGTTTAGACTGGGGGCAGGATTACCTGCCTGTGTCTGTGCGTCAGAAATATGGTTTGCCTGATTTGAAGTCCGCTGTGACAGGAATTCATTTTCCAGAAAATTATACAGCGCTGACTGCTGCCAGAAAACGCCTTGTGTTTGAGGAGTTTTTATTCTTTATTGTATCTGTTATGTTTTTAAAAGATTTGACAGCACAGGAAATTAATGATACACCAATGATGCGCGTTGACGCTTGTCAAAATTTAATTGGCAGACTTCCCTATGAACTTACCGGTGCGCAGAAGCAGGTTTGGAAACAGATTGAGCAGGATATGTGTTCGACACGCCTTATGAATCGTCTGGTTCAGGGAGATGTGGGTTCTGGGAAGACCATTGTAGCAATTTTGGCAATGCTTTTGTGTGTGATGAATCATCATCAGGCGGCGTTTATGGCACCAACGGAAGTACTTGCCAAACAGCATTATGAGTCTGTTTTGGAACTGGTGCAGAATTATCAGTTGCCCTTAAATCCAGTGCTTTTGACAGGATCGCTAACAACAAAGGAAAAACGCAGAGCCAAAGAAAGTATTGTTCTTGGCACTGGCAATGTAATTATTGGAACGCAGGCACTGTTACAAGACGACGTGGATTTCTGTGACCTTCGTCTGGTAATCACAGACGAACAGCACCGATTTGGCGTGAAACAACGCGAGACGTTGGCGTTAAAAGGACTACAGCCACATATTTTAGTTATGAGTGCGACGCCGATTCCTAGAACACTTGCCTTGATTTTATATGGGGATTTGGATATCTCAGTAATGGATGAGCTTCCAGCAAACAGGCTTCCAATAAAGAATTGCGTAGTCAATACAGATTACCGAAAAAAAGCATATGATTTTATTGCAAAAGAAGTGGCAAATGGAAGACAGGCATATGTGATTTGCCCTATGGTCGAAGCAAATGATGAGATGATGGGGGATATGCCAGTTCTGGAAAATGTGATAGAATATACAGAAAAGTTAAAAAAAGCACTACCAGAAACGGTGTGTGTGGAATATCTTCACGGACAGATGAATCCCAAGGCAAAAAACTTTGTTATGGAGGAGTTTGCGGCGCATCATATTGATGTGCTTGTCTCTACTACAGTTATTGAGGTTGGCATTAATGTGCCAAATGCTACAGTGATGTTGGTGGAAAATGCGGAACGTTTTGGTCTTGCGCAGCTACATCAGCTTCGTGGGCGCGTCGGACGTGGTAAAGATCAAGCCTATTGTATCCTTATTTCCGGTTCGAGTCAGAATGATACAATGGAGCGATTGCAGGTGCTGAATCGTTCTAATGATGGATTTTTTATTTCTTCGGAAGATATGAGATTGAGAGGCCCCGGAGATTTGTTTGGGATTCGGCAGAGTGGTCAGTTTCAGTTTCGTCTTGGCGATATTTATCAGGATGCTAAAATTCTTCAGGAGGCGCAAAGTTGTGCTGCCATGCTATATAATGCTTATATTCATCAGGAGAAGCATTCGGAAGAATATCAGCAATTTTGGAAGCACTATGAGACAAATGTGGCTTCTAATGTAGAATTTATTAATATTTGACAGGAATTTTGGTTCCTTAAAACTGTTAGAAAATCATTGGTGGCAAGTTGCTTTTTTAACAGTTGTTTCGCTTGTATGAAAAGCAATATACAGGGAAAACTATTATTTTATAATAACAGGGAGATAGGATGATATGTCAAAAATAGCAATTGTTACAGACAGTAATAGTGGTATCACGCAGAGTCAGGCAAAGGAGCTTGGAATTCATGTATTGCCAATGCCCTTTATGATTGATGGGGAAACTTACTATGAGGAAATCACACTTAGTCAAAATGAGTTTTACCAGAAACTTGCTCAGAATGCAGATATTTCTACTTCACAACCGTCACCGGAATCTATCATTGGACTTTGGGACGAGCTTTTAAAAGAGAATGATGAAGTGGTGCATATTCCTATGTCGAGTGGTCTGAGCGGTTCCTGCCAGACCGCTGCAATGTTGGCACAAGACTATGACGGAAGAGTTCATGTTGTAAATAATCAGCGGATTTCTGTCACTCAAAAGCAATCTACATTTGATGCGATTGCACTTATGAAGGAAGGAAAGAGCGGCAGCGAGATTCGCGATATTTTGGAGGCGGACAAGTTTAATTCCAGCATCTATATTATGATTGATACTTTGTATTATTTGAAAAAGGGAGGACGCATTACGCCAGCAGCCGCTGCGCTTGGAACATTGCTGCGTCTAAAACCTGTATTGCAGATACAGGGGGAAAAATTAGACGCCTTTGCAAAGGCTAGAACAGTAAATCAGGCAAAAACGATTATGATAAATGCCATTAAGAATGATATTGAGAAGCGTTTTGGCGGTCTTTCTCGTGAGAATCAGATTTATCTGGCAATTGCGCATACACAGAATGAAGAGGCGGCAAAGGTGTTTCAGGAAGAAGTTCAGGCACAGCTTCCGGATTATCCAATTATTGCAGTAGATCCGCTATCGTTAAGCGTTTCCTGCCATATAGGACCAGGTTCCTTGGCAGTGACATGCTGTAAGAAATTGAGATAGAATTGCACAAAAAAAGCAGACCATCGGTCTGCTTTTTATGCACATGGGCACCCAAAGAAAATATGCCACTAAAGTGGCGCGCAGATCGCGCGGCAAGTAGGGAAGTCTTATCTTCCCTACTCGATTGATAGAGATAATGATTACACCAACGCTGCTGTAATAATTGCCATTGAGTACACCTCAATCGCGTTACAGCCGCGGGAGAGGTCATTGACGGGTGCATTTAGTCCAAGAAGAATCGGTCCATATGCTTCAAAGTTACCCATTCTCTGTGCAATTTTGTAGCCCATATTTCCAGAGCTAAGGTCTGGGAAGATGAAGGTATTTGCATGGCCAGCTACTGCGGATTTGGGACATTTTGTACGTGCTACACGCGGAGAAACGGCGGCATCAAACTGTAGTTCGCCCTCGATTGGAGTCATTGGATATTTTACTTTCGCTTTTAAGGCTGCATTTCTCATTTTTTCTACATCAGGTCCTTTGCCGGAGCCAAGCGTGGAATAACTTAAAAATGCAACTTTTGGGTCCACGCCAAAAATTTTAGCACACTCAATTGTCTCACCACAGATTTCAACCAGTTCATCTTCTGTCGGATTGATATTGATGGCACAGTCACTCATGGCAAGTACTTCATTTTCGCCTGTTGCACCGGGACGCACAAGAATAAAGCAGGAGGATACAATGTTGTTGCCAGGTTTTGTCTTAATAATCTGAAGGGCAGGGCGAACAGTATCTGCTGTGGAGTATGTTGCGCCGCCAAGAAGCGAATCCGCAACGCCCATTTCCACTAACATTGTGCCAAAGTAGTTTGGCTGGGATAAAATTTTTCTTGCATCTTCCGGTGTTATACCTTTACTCTTGCGAAGCTCACAAAAGCGCTCTACCATCTCGTCAAAGCGGTCATAATGATTGCTGTCTATAATCTGTGCGCCACGGATATTGTAGCCAGCTTCCTCCGCAGCACTCAAAACATCTTCTTCGTTGCCGACAAGAATGGGATGAAGGAAACTGCTTGCTAAGAGACGGGAAGCAGCTTCGAGAATACGTGGGTCTGTACCTTCTGTGAAGACAATTGTTTTGGGGTTCTTTTTCAGTTGGTCAATCATTGTTCCAAATCCGTACATAGTTTTAATCCTTCCTTTTTCTTAAAATTTTTGTTTTGTAGCCTGTTTATGAAAGCGTTTACACCATGATGTTTAGAGGGCTCGCTTATGTTTCTAATTACTATTGTATACAAATTTTTTTCATTTGCAATGGTTGTATTAAAAATAATGCAGGAAAAATAATTTTTATTCAAATAGCACAAAAACGTATGTTTGAACTTTTTTGAAAAGTATTTGCAATGTTGTAAAAATGTGGTATACTCTAAAAGTCGAATTTTTTGATTTATCTCAGTTGGAGAAAACTCCAACTGAGATAAGCTTCCGGCAGGATTGCAGGCGTGCGAATCCGTAACCTGTCAGCAGAGCTGACTTGCACGCCGCAGCAAGAATGCTGATAGCATTCTTAATAAAATAGGAAAGAAAGGCATGGTTGCGCGATGGCAAAAGCGGATAAAAATGTTTATGATGCCTCTAGCATTACGGTTTTGGAGGGGCTTGAGGCTGTTAGGAAAAGACCTGGCATGTACATAGGAAGTGTGTCTACAAAAGGACTGAATCACTTAATATATGAAATTGTTGATAACTCTGTGGATGAACATCTTGCAGGTGTGTGCAGTGAGATTCGAGTTACGCTTGAAAAAGATGGTTCCGCCACCATATCAGATAATGGTAGAGGGATTCCGGTGGGAATGCATCAGAAAGGGGTCAGTGCAGAGCGTGTTGTTTTTACAACGCTTCATGCAGGAGGCAAATTTGATAATAATGCATATAAGACCAGTGGTGGTTTGCATGGCGTAGGTTCTTCTGTAGTAAATGCGCTTTCTACACAACTTACTGTCACTGTAAAAAGTGGCGGTCAGATTCATCAGGATAGGTATGAATATGGAAATCCTGTTGTGGAATTGATTGATGGGCTTCTTCCTGTAATTGGAAAGACAAGGGAAACAGGAACAACAATTAATTTTACTCCAGATCCTTCTATTTTTGATAAGACGCGATTTAAGGCAGAAGATGTGAAAAGCCGACTTCACGAGACCGCATATCTAAATCCAAAACTTACTATTATTTTTTCTGATCTGCGCGGGGAAGAGCCAGAGAGAATCACGTATTCTGAACCGGAGGGGATCATTGGATATGTGAAAGATTTGAACAAGAATAAAGAGGCATTACATGATATTATTTATTTTACGGGAGTGAGTGAAGAGATTACTGTGGAATGTGCGTTCCAGTATGTAAATGAATTTCACGAAAATGTGCTTGGTTTTTGCAATAATATCTACAATGCAGAGGGTGGAACACATTTGACAGGCTTTAAAACGATGTTTACCACAATTATTAATAATTACGCGCGCGAGTTGAATATCCTAAAGGAAAAAGATGTAAACTTTACAGGCGCTGATGTGCGTAACGGCATGACAGCAGTTGTGTCTATCAAACACCCTGCACCTAGATTTGAAGGGCAGACCAAAACAAAACTCGACAATCAGGATGCGGCAAAGTCAGTCAGCAAAGTTACAGGTGATGAGCTTCCACGTTATTTTGACAGAAATGTTGAAGTGTTAAAAAATGTAATCTCCTGCGCAGAAAAAGCAGCGAAAATTCGCAAGACAGAGGAAAAGGCAAAGACAAATATGCTCTCAAAACAGAAATTTTCCTTTGATTCCAATGGAAAACTGGCGAACTGTGAATCGAAAGATTATAGTAAGTGTGAGATTTTTATTGTGGAAGGAGATTCTGCAGGCGGCAGTGCAAAAACTGCGCGCAATAGAAATTATCAGGCAATATTGCCAATCAGAGGAAAAATATTAAATGTGGAGAAGGCAAGCATTGATAAAGTTCTTGCAAATGCTGAGATTAAGACTATGATTAATGCTTTTGGCTGCGGATTTTCGGAAGGATATGGCAATGATTTTGACATCTCTAAACTT
Source organism: Lachnospiraceae bacterium (assembly GCA_949383255.1). GTDB lineage: Bacteria > Bacillota > Clostridia > Lachnospirales > Lachnospiraceae > COE1. The sequence goes on from CASJPF010000057.1 coordinate 11,374, forward strand.
CGGTATGATAAAATTGTAATTATGGCGGATGCAGATGTGGACGGAGCACATATTAGCAATCTGCTGCTCACGCTTTTTTATCGTTTTATGCCAGAGCTTATCTATGAGGGGCATATTTATATTGCGATGCCTCCTCTATATAAAGCCATGCCTGCAAAGGGAAAAGAAGAGTATTTGTATGATGACAAGGCGCTTGAAAAATATCGCAAAAAGCACAAGGGACCTTTTACTTTGCAGCGATATAAAGGACTTGGTGAGATGGATGCCGAGCAGCTTTGGGAGACAACCTTAAACCCAGAAACAAGAATGCTAAAACAGATTGAAATTGAAGATGCGCGCATGGCATCAGAGATTACAGAATTGTTAATGGGAACCGATGTACTCCCTAGAAGAACTTTTATCTATGAACATGCGACAGAGGCAGAACTTGATATATAAATAAGGAGTAAGTGAACTTATGGAAGAGAGAATTATAAAAACAGAGTATTCGGAGACCATGCAGCGGTCATTTATTGACTATGCTATGAGTGTCATTATTGCAAGAGCGCTGCCAGATGTCAGAGATGGATTAAAACCCGTGCAGCGGCGCACTTTGTATGATATGCATGAACTGGGAATACGATATGACCGACCTTATAGAAAGAGTGCCCGTATTGTTGGCGATACAATGGGTAAATACCACCCACATGGAGACAGTTCTATTTATGATGCATTAGTAGTTCTCACACAAGACTTTAAAAAGGGGATTCCCTTAATTGATGGGCATGGCAATTTTGGCAATATTGAAGGAGACGGCGCTGCTGCCATGCGTTATACTGAGGCAAGGCTTCAGAAGATTTCGCAGGAAGCAATTTTAGCAGATCTTGACAAGGATGTTGTGGATTTTGTTCCCAATTTTGATGAGACAGAGAAGGAGCCAAGTGTCTTGCCTTGTCGGTTTCCCAATTTGCTTGTCAATGGTTCTGAAGGAATTGCCGTCGGCATGGTGACAAGCATTCCACCGCACAATCTAGGAGAAGTGATTGAGGCGACAAAAGCTTATATGATGAATGAGAATATTACAACGCAGGAGCTGATGAAGTATATAAAAGGTCCTGATTTTCCTACTGGCGGGATTGTCTGCAACAAAGATGACCTTTTGTCTATTTATGAAACCGGAATGGGAAAGATTAAGCTTCGCGGTAAGGTTGAAGTGGAGAAGGTAAAAGGTGGAAAGCTGAATCTGATAATAACAGAAATACCTTATACAATGATTGGGGCAAATATTGGAAAATTTCTGCAGGATATTGCTTCTTTGTATGAGCAGAAAAAAGCGCCGGAAATTTTGGATATTTCAAATCAATCCTCAAAGGAAGGGATTCGCATTGTTATTGAGCTAAAAAAAGATACGGATGTTGAGAATTTTAAGAATTTATTATATAAAAAGACACGCCTAGAGGATACTTTTGGCGTAAATATGATTGCAATTGCTGACGGTAGACCAGAAACGTTGGGATTAAAGAGTATTATTGCGCGCAATGTGGCGTTTCAATACGAGATTACTACAAGAAAATATACAACGCTGTTAAACAAAGAACTAGAAAAGCGAGAAATACAGGAAGGTTTGATTCGCGCCTGCAATATTATTGATTTGATTATAGAGATTTTGCGCGGTTCTAAAGACAGAAATACAGTGAAGAATTGCTTGACAAGCGGTGTGATAGATGGAATTCAATTTCGCTCTAAAGAGTCCTCTGTTATGGCACAACAGTTGAATTTTACGGAGCGGCAGGCCAATGCAATCTTGGATATGCGCCTGTACAAATTAATCGGTTTAGAAATTGATGCGCTTATCAAGGAGAATAAAGAAACCAATGCCAATATTTATCGATATGAGGATATTCTTGACAGACGGGATTCTATGGCGCAGGTTATTATACAGGACCTTGATGCGCTTAAAAAGGAATATGCAAAAAAGCGCAAGACACAGATAGAGAATGCGCAGGAGGCTGTCTATGAGGAAAAGAAGCTTGAGGAGATGGACATTATGTTCCTTATGGATAAATTTGGCTACTGCAAGACAATTGATATGACTACGTATGAAAGAAACAAAGAGGCAGCGCACGCGGAGTTTAAATATGTTGTGAAATGTCGCAACACCGGCAGAATTTGTCTGTTTACCAACACAGGGCAACTGCATACAATTAAGGTGGCGGATATTCCCTTTGGAAAATTTAGGGATAAGGGCCTGCCAGTGGATAATATAAGCAATTATAGTTCTAGTACAGAAGATATTCTTAATATTGCAAGTCAGTCAGAATTAAATCTTTATCGATTGCTTTTTGTCACCAGACAAGGAATGTGCAAGATTGTAAGCGGTGGAGAATTTGATGCGACCAAGCGAACGGTTGCGGCGACAAAGCTTGGTGAGGAAGATGAATTGATTAGTATTAAACTGATAACAGAACATCAACATTTAATTTTACAGAGCAAAGAAGGCTATTTTTTAAGGTTTGATACAGATGAGATTGCAGAGTTTAAGAAAACGGCAATTGGTGTGCGGGGAATGCGACTTGGAGAGAAAGATGTTATCGAAAATGTGTACTATTGCCAACCTGATACAGAAGATTCGATTGTATATAAAGAGAAACAAGTACCAATTAGCAAAATAAAACTAAACAAAAGGGATACAAAAGGGACAAAGATTAGAGTATAATAAAATAATCCATTGTATTGGTGGGATAGAAATAACTGGAGGATTTTTATGAGAGTAATTGCAGGGACAGCCAGACGCTTATTGTTAAAAACACCAGAGGGATTAGACACACGTCCGACAACGGACCGAATAAAAGAGACGCTCTTTAATATATTAATGCCGGCGTTACCAGATGCAGTGTTTGTGGATCTTTTTTCCGGCAGCGGCGGGATTGGCATTGAAGCGCTCAGCCGGGGAGCACGAAAAGCATATTTTGTGGAAAACAATCAAAAGGCAATTGCATGTATTACACAAAATTTAGAGCATACGCATTTGACGGACAAATCTGTTGTGTTAAGACAAGACGTTTTTTCTGCGCTTCGAGGAGGGATAAAAGATACAGCAGATATTATCTTTCTTGACCCACCTTATCATCAAGATTATGACAAGCGGGTTTTAGAGTTGATACAAAATGTTCCATTTGTAAATGAGGACACGCTGATTGTTGTGGAGGCTTTTGCACAAACTTCTTTTGATTATGCCCAGACATTGGGATTTGTTGTTGAGAGAGAAAAAATATACGGAAAGAGTAAGCATGTATTCATCAGAAAAGATGAATTGTGAGAATAGAATATTTGGAGGAAATAGATGCCATGAATGCTGCAATTTACCCGGGGAGTTTTGACCCAATGACGCTTGGACACCTTGATATTATCAGACGAGCGTCCATAATGTTTGATGAATTGACGGTAAGTGTTTTGGATAATAAGGCAAAGAATGCGTTGTTTTCTGTTGAGGAACGTGTTAGTATATTAAAAGAAGCTACAAAGAAGCTGCCGAATGTGACAGTGGATTCTTTTAATGGGCTCTTGATTGACTATGCAAGACAAAAAAATATTCATATTTCCGTGCGTGGACTGCGTGCAATTACGGACTTTGAATATGAATTGCAGATTGCACAGACAAACAGAAAGCTGTCAAATGGAGAGCTTGATACTGTTTTTTTGACGACGAGCCTTGAGTACGCTTATCTCAGTTCGTCAAGTGTAAAGGAAATTGCGGCTTTTCATGGAGATATCTCACAGTGTGTGCCTGATTTTGTAGCAGAACTTGTATACAAAAAATTTAGAGTAGTGGAATAAAATGTTCTGTTTTTATTGCACAAACCTGTGCAAAGGGAGTAAGCCGCTAAAGCGGCGTACGGGTAGTGTGACGAGTAGGGGAAGAATCTTCCTACTCAATTGGAACAGAGCTATGGAGGAATAACATACATGAGCAGCAGGATAGAGCAGTTAATAGATGAAATAGAGGAGTTCATAGACAACTGCAAGTATAAGGCGTTCTCAACAGATGTAATCATGGTAAACAAGGCAGAAATTGATGATTTGCTCCGTGAATTGCGTATGAAAACGCCAGAGGAAATCAAGCGCTATCAGAAGATTATTACAAATAAAGAGGCGATTTTAAATGATGCAAAACAAAAAGCACAAGAGTTATTGAATAATGCAGCTGTACAAACAAATGAATTGGTCAGTGAACATCAGATTATGCAACAGGCATATGAACAGGCAAATGAGATTGTAGAGATGGCAACCAGACAAGCACAAGAGATTTTGGATAATGCAACAATAGAAGCAAATGCCGTTAAATCTGCTGCAATGCAATATACGGACAGTATGCTTGCAAATCTTGAGAGTGTTCTGAAAGAGTCGATAGCGACTGCTGCCCGTGATTATAACACTTTGGTAGGAAATCTTCAGGAAATAGAAAATATTGTAACCGCAAACCGTGCAGAACTTGTACCATCAGAGGAGTCGATGGGAGAAATGCAGTCCGTGACTGAGACAGATACGGGGAATATAGCATTGATTTAACAAGTTAAAGGAGAGAATGTATGAGATTTTTTAGATGTAAGATAACATCAGTTATTTTATCCGTTTCGATTACAGCAATGCTATTGTCATCAGTGCATATGCCCAGTGTAAACGCGTCAAAACCAGTTGTGGTTGTGATTGATCCTGGGCATGGCGGTTCTAATTTGGGCACGGATTATCTGCCGATCCCAGAAAAGAACTATACTATGGCAGTCGCATTGTATATGAAAGAACAGTTGGAAAAATATCAAAATGTCCAGGTGTTTTTAACCCATTCTGAGGATATAGATATGTCTCTGGAAAAAAGAGCTGAATTTGCAGACAAAGTGAACGCAGATTTTGTTTTTTCTTTGCACTTTAATATGTCTATTTCCCATATTCTCTATGGAAGTGAAGTCTGGATACCGTCAGAAGGTGCATTGTATAGTCAAGGATACTCTGCGGCAAACGAATTTTTGACACAATTTGAAGATATGGGACTTTTTAATCGCGGCATTAAAACCAGAATTGGAAGCAAAGGGACAGATTACTATGGCATTATACGCCAGTGTGCTCTGCGAAATATTCCAGCAGTGATTGTGGAACATTGTCATGTAGACCACAATAATGACGCGCTTTATATACTATCACCGGAAAAACTAAAAGAGTTTGGAGTGCGCGACGCAGAGGCGGTTGCTAGATATTTTGGCCTTGTATCAAAAGACGGCAAGACAGATTACAGTGGATATGCGCCTTTGGCTGTTCCTGTTCCCTCAAATCGCGTATGTAATGATACGACAGCGCCAACCCATGTAAGTGCAAATCTTTTGAATTATGACAAAACAGGAAAGTATGCAACTGTGGAACTGACAGCACTGGACGCAGAGTCACCAATTCAATATTATTCTTATTCTTATGACAATGGTTTGACGTGGTCGGTACTTCAACCGTGGACGAAAGGAAGTCCGACAATAACAATATCTGTCAGCATGGAGTATGGCAAAAAAGAAAATCTAATTTTTAGGGCATATAATCTGTATGATAAAAGTGCAGATTCAAATGTGATAAGACTTACCAGTGCCAATTAAATTACAGGTGTGTGAATCTGTAATATGTCAGTAGAGCTGACTTGCACATTGCAGCAAAAATACTGATGGCATTCTTGAATTTTAGTAATTTCTAAAATTTGTAATAACAAAATAGTAACCTGCGGAGATGGCTGTAATAACAAGTTTATGTTTGAGGTAATATGTGATAGACAATCCTGCCTTTTCTAAGAAGCTGCTTGTTTGCAAGATACAGGAAATACCACCAAAGCAAAGTGCAGTCATAATCCAGAAGATTTTTTGTGCTGATGGAATAGCAGTTGTATGGATTGCCTGAACCCCGCCAATAATTTCTAAAAAACTGGATAAAACGTTTTTAATGTTGGTTGATAGTGGTACAAGATCAAGAAGTATCCGAAAAGCATTTGTAAATGTAATATAGCCACCTAAAATAATAAGAGATTGTGTGTTGTCCATACAGGATTTTTTAAGGGCTGTTGCCAAAGAAAATTTTGGTGCTTCAAAGGTATTTTGGTTAAGAATTACAGAACATGGTTTTTTTGTTTGCCTTTTGGCAGCAGTGAGATTTCCGATAAAAAGACCATAAAGTGCTGGAATTCCATACATACCAAACAGAAAAGGCAGTGTATGATGATATCCGCTGGTATGAAGTATAGGGATAATGATTCCCATAAAGTATGCCGGTCCTATATTGTTGCAGAAAGCAAGCAAAGTTTCTGCTTCTGATTTTGTAAGTTTTTGATTTTCATACAGTTCACTTACAACTTTGGCGCCCATAGGAAATCCACAGAAAAATCCCATAAAAATTGCATATAATCCATAATTGCTGTATCGGTAGATGCGCTTTAGAATATAGCTGAGCATCTGTCCAAGTGCGAGGTCAGCACCGCTGTAAACCATAATAGAACTAATCATCATAAACGGGAAGAGTGTGGGAACCATTTTGGCAGCCCATTGGTATAGACCTTCATAGGCATATTGAAATGCAGCATCGGGTCGGCTTAAGATAATGATAATGAGCAATAAATATGCCAAGGTTTTAAACAGCATAAACACCTCCACGTTTGTTTCTCAGAATTTTTTATATTTATCTTGGCAAAAGATTTTTCTGAGAGTCTATTATTATATTTTATAGGGAAAGAAACCATTTTATGAAACGATAAATTAAAATGCAATATGTAGTGGGAGTGGTTATGAGACTGGATAAATTTCTATGTGATATGCAGATTGGAACACGAAGCCAAGTAAAAGGGTTTATTAAAAAGGGGCTTGTGTCTGTGAATGACATTATTGTCAAAAAATCGGATTTTCAATTAGATGAAGAAAAAGATAATGTCTGTTATATGGGACAAAGTTTAAGCTATCAGAAGTTATATTATTATATGCTCTATAAACCTGCTGGAGTGGTGACTGCAACAAAGGATAGTCAGGAACCAACTGTGATGACTTTGTTATTGGATGCTCGCGGAAAAGGATTGTTTCCAGTTGGAAGGTTGGATAAGGACACAGAGGGATTATTATTGATTACAAATGATGGGGAATTGGCACATAATTTGCTTTCTCCCGGGAAACATGTGGATAAGACCTACTATGTGGAATGTGCGGGAGATATTACAGATTCTAATATTAGACAATTAGAGGTTGGTGTAGATATTGGAGACACTGCACTGACATTGCCAGCGAAGGTAAATCTTTTGTCACAATCAAAAGGGCGCTATTCTATGGAATTGACCATTATAGAGGGACGTTTTCATCAAGTAAAACGAATGATTCAGGCTGTGGGTGGCACTGTCACTTATTTAAGGCGTCTTTCAATGGGAACATTGTATTTGGATTCCACTCTGCAAAAAGGTGCCTATAGACCCTTGACAGAACAGGAAATTATGGATTTGAATAATTAGTTTCATATAGGAGGATTGCGCGTTGTCACTTGCGAATGGTTTTCTTCCCATGACGATGGAAGAGGTACAGGAACTTGGTATTCAACAGTTGGATTTTATTTATGTCACAGGAGATGCCTATGTAGATCACCCATCTTTTGGTGCGGCAATTATCACTCGTGTTTTGCAAGCGAATGGATATTATGTCGGCATTATTTCTCAGCCAGATTGGAAAAATGATGAAAGTATTGCAGTGTTAGGCATGCCGCGGCTTGGTTTTTTGGTGTCTTCTGGAAATATGGATTCTATGGTAAACCATTACTATGTATCTAAAAAGCACCGCGAGACAGACGCTTATACGCCGGGGGGTACAGCATACAAAAGACCTGATCACGCTACAGTTGTGTATAGTAATCTCATTCGTAAGAAATATAAGAATATTCCAATTATTATTGGTGGAATTGAGGCAAGTCTTAGACGCATGGCACATTATGATTATTGGTCAGATTCTTTTAAACGTTCAATCTTATTGGATAGTCAGGCAGATATTCTTTCATATGGTATGGGGGAGAGGTCCATTATAGAGATTGCAGATGCCCTTAACAGTGGTATTTCTGTAAAAGATTTATCTTTTATCGCGGGAACAGTGTACAAGACAAGAGATATTTCTAATTTATATGATTACAAATTGTTACCTTCTTATGATGATATGGTAGCTGATAGGTTGTTGTATGCCAAAAGCTTTCAAATACAATATTGTAACACAGATTCGTTCAATGGAAATACCTTGGTAGAACCTTATCCGAATGGATTGTATATTGTGCAGAATATACCACAGAAGCCACTCTCCACACAAGAGATGGATGATGTTTATGCGCTGCCTTATCAGAGAGCATATCACCCTTCTTATGAAGTGCAAGGCGGAGTGCCAGCGATATCAGAAGTGAGGTTTTCTCTGATTAGTAATCGAGGATGCTTTGGGGGATGTAATTTTTGCGCGCTTACATTTCATCAAGGAAGAACAGTACAAGTGCGAAGTCATGAGTCTATTATAGAAGAAGCAAAGCAGATTATACAAGATAAAGATTTTAAGGGTTATATTCATGATGTAGGAGGACCAACGGCAAATTTTAGACAACCTTCTTGCTCAAAGCAGTTACAGGTTGGTGTATGTAAACATAGGCAGTGCTTGTGCCCGCAGCCTTGTCCCAACCTTGAAGTGGACCACTCAAATTATTTGTCACTTTTGCGTAAGCTAAGAAATCTTCCCAATGTCAAGAAAGTGTTTGTGCGTTCTGGTATACGTTTTGATTATTTAATGTTGGATAAAGACGATACATTTTTTAGGGAACTTGTTGAATATCACATTAGCGGGCAGCTCAAGGTGGCACCAGAACATATTTGTAATGCTGTTTTGGCTAAGATGGGGAAGCCAGACAATGTTGTCTACAAGTCTTTTACAGACAAATATCGCAGGTTAAATCAAAAGATTGGTAAAAATCAATTTTTAGTTCCTTATTTAATGTCCTCTCACCCAGGTTCTACGTTGAAAGAAGCAGTGGCACTTGCTGAGTATTTGAGAGATGGTGGCTATATGCCAGAACAAGTGCAGGATTTTTATCCGACCCCATCAACGATATCGACAGTAATGTACTATACTGGAGTAGACCCTGCGACGATGAAGTCGGTCTATGTCTGCAAAAACCCACATGAAAAAGCGATGCAGCGCGCTCTGATACAATATCGAAATCCCAAGAATTATGGTCTTGTGCGGGAAGCATTAAAGCTTGTGGGTCGTGAAGACTTGATTGGATTTGATAAAAAGTGTCTGATAAAGCCAAGGAAAATAGTAGGAGAATATGGCTTAAAGAAAGAATGTAAAATTGCAAGACCCAAAGAATCAGCACAAAAAACGAAAAGTAAAAAAACAATTCGTAATGTTCATAAAACGAAAAATTTTGCAAGAGGACATTAATTGGTTTGATGAAATGAAAATAAGGATAAAGAAGCCAAGAAAGACTACAGATAATTTTTGAGTGATTAAAAAGTATTATTGTAGAAATGAGGAAAGCTATGAATATTATTGTTATCACAGGGGCATCGTCTGGTATTGGAGTAGAATTTGCATTGCAGTTGGATAATGTTTTTCAAAATATTGATGAAATATGGATGATTGCGCGCCGCAAAAAGGAAATGTTGGAGATAGCACAGCATTTGGAACACACAACGCGAGTGCTAGATATGGATGTCACAAAAGAGGAACAGATAGAGCGGTTAAAGAAGCTGCTTGCGGATGAAAAGCCAGTGATTCGTATGCTTGTCAATTGTGCGGGATATGGTATTTTGGGAGATTTTTCCGCTTCCAATATCCATGAAGAACTTGGTATGATAGAAGTAAATTGCAAAGCATTGACACAGATGACGCATCTATGTCTGCCCTATATGAAGAAAAATAGTCGGATTATTCAGCTTGCGTCTAGCGCAGCTTTTTTGCCACAACCTAATTTTGCAGTTTATGCAGCAACAAAAGCTTATGTTTATAGTTTTTCTAGGGCGTTGAATCAGGAATTACGTCATAAGAAAATTTATGTGACCGCTGTGTGTCCAGGACCAGTAGACACGCCTTTTTTTGATATTGCAGAGAAGACTGGCAGCAGTCTTGCCGTGAAAAAACTCACATTAGTGCGCGCGGATCAAGTCGTGGAGAAGGCAATTGAGGATTCTTATTATAAACGAGAGCGGTCTGTTTATGGGAAGTGGATAAAGAGTTTTGAGATTTTGGCGAAAATGATTCCACATGGAATTCTATTAAAGGGAATGCGATTTTTAAAATAAGGTAAGATATTTGAGAGTTTGTTAAAGCGGGAGAGACAGCAGATGAAGGCGCAAAAGCAAAAAAAAGGAGATTTTGAATATCCTCCTTATGAGCGAAAAAGAGTAATCATTCGCACAGCAATCTATTTTTTGATTTCGATTTCAGTATTTTTGCTGGGGTATTTTTCAACGGGAAAAACAAACAATCTTCTAACAATTGTTGCTGTTTTGGGAATGCTGCCTTCTAGCAAAAGCTTAGTGTCAGTTGTAATGTACTTTAAAATTCCAAAATTTAGTGAGAAGGTTTATCAGGAAATTTCTGTGCAGCAAGGAACTGTGCCTGCTTTATATAGCATGTATTTGACCTCATATCAATTAAATTTCCCGATAAACTGTTTTGTTGTGCGCGGCAGTAATCTAATTGGATATACAGAGTTTGCAAATTGTGATGTGTCTGCGTGTGAACAGCATATTCAAGGCATTTTAAAACAAAATAGATTGCAGAATATAACTGTCAAAATTTTTACGGAGAAGGCGCGCTTTATAGATCGATTGGTACAGTTACAGGCATTGGAACCTGGAAAAAAAGAGATGGAGATTTTGGAACTTTTATGTGATATTTCTTTATAAAATATTGAGATAAAAAAGGACAGCTCTTATGATTTTAAAAAAGATTTCTTCCAATGAAGCAGGGCAGCGGTTTGATAAGTATTTGAAAAAGCTGTTAAGGGAGGCGCCAGACAGCTTTCTTTATAAAATGCTTCGCAAAAAGAATATTGTCTTAAATGGAAAAAAAGCAGATGGCAAAGAGAAGCTTTCTGTTAATGATGAGATAAAATTTTTCTTAGCAGATGAAACGTTTGAAACGTTTTGTGGAAAAACACAGGACTGCTCTGTAAATATTGCGCTGTTTAAACAGGCATATTATAAATTGCGTGACTTAGAAATTGTATATGAAGATAAACATATTTTAGTGGTCAACAAGCCTTCCGGAATTTTAACACAAAAATCAAAGCCAGAAGATATAAGTGTGAATGAGTGGTTGATTGGTTATTTGTTGACACAGAAAAGTGTGTCTAAGGAATCGCTTGCAACGTTTCGCCCTTCTGTCTGTAATCGATTAGACAGAAATACTTCTGGAATGGTAGTCTGTGGAAAGACTTTAATAGGAAGTCAGTATTTAAGTCATATTATTCAAGAGAAATCTTTAGAGAAATATTATTATTGTCTGGTTTCTGGAGAATTTGTAGTGACAGAGCGTGTGACAGGCTATTTGTACAAAGATTCTATGCAGAATAAAGTGATAATCTATCCGAACAAAAACGATATTCCAGAAGCGTTTCAACAAAAAGCTGCTTTTATTGATACCGCATATCATACGGTTCGTATCGCAAACAACATTACACTGTTAGAAGTACAGCTCTTTACAGGCAAGTCGCATCAGATTCGCGCGCAGCTAGCTACATTGGGGTATCCAATTATAGGAGATTTGAAATATGGCAATGCGAAAACAAATCAATTCTATGCGCAAAAAGGCGTAAAAAGTCAACTTCTTCATGCGCATAAACTGATTTTTCCTGTTTCGACACAGAAAGATTTTGAACAGGTTTCAGGTAGTGTATTAGAATGTCCTGCACCTATGATTTTTTGTAAACTTTTGCAGGAGGAATAGTTATGCCCACATGGAAATCTCGTGGACTGCGCGGTTCGCTTTTGGAAGAAATG
>CASJPF010000058.1 GCA_949383255.1 Lachnospiraceae bacterium
CTTTTTTTAGAATTTTCAGGGTTGCATTACTGTTTATTTGTCAAGGTTCTTTTTTGTCGTTTTGTTTGACACAACTCCGTTAGTTTATCACTATCCAAAGTTTTTGTCAAGAACTTTTTCAAAAAAAATTTATTGCTTGTCCACGCTTTTTTGGTGGAATTTCATGTTAGCACATTTTTTATTTTGTGTCAACACTTTTTTAATATTTATTTTACAACTTTTCATTAGGGCGAAAAAAAAGAATCTTTAAACTACTAAGATACTTTTCCCATGACAACTTGTCATAACTTCACTCATTTATAAAATATAAAATAAATGAACGGAGAAGAAGGGATTTGAACCCTCGCGCCGGTCACCCGACCTACACCCTTAGCAGGGGCGCCTCTTCAGCCTCTTGAGTACTTCTCCTCGGTACTGAATTAAATCCTCTACCAATATTAAAATGATGCGTCTTCTGACTCAACGCATGATTCATTATACATAAGCCCCTGTGTATTGTCAACCCCCTTTTTTTATTTTTTTAGGAATTAAAGAAAAATAGGTTGCTGTTCACATTCCCATTGTATTTCGCATTTTTATACGCATTTTTGATGTAAACAACAATAAATATGCACACAAAATGCTAAAGGGCAAGCATTTTGTGTGCACGATTCCCTTTGGAACTGTAGAAAAATAACTGACGCATCTTGACTTGGCTATTTCTCCGATTATGCATGCCAAAAAGCCTCGCCGTAGCCCGCTACGCCTACGTTTTTTGACATACCTCCTCGAAGAAATATCCTACGCAATCTGCATCACTTATTTTCCTACAATTCCTTACTTTGACGAGGAAAGAACTATTCAAAAATAATTTATACATCCTGTTTACTTTCATAGTAATTTTTTAACAGTTCCTTAGAGCCATCTCTGTTTTTTGCAGTCTGGATAGAGTTCTCTCTTTGTTGAAGAAGCTGTTGCTTTTGTAAGCTGTAAGACTATCTCACTAAAATATCGTGGATTCACATCTCCAAGCCTACATGGAACAAATTGATTCTGTTCCTGTTTTTTACGGAAATGTACACCATATATAGTCACATCAATATCTAAACTGGCAATGCCATCACCTGAAAATTCTAGCTCTACACTATTATTTTGGTCATTGTGATAATAGGTGTCAAAGCTCCCACCATCACCGACCTCTCCCTTATACCAACCCATATCTTGAAGTTTTCCAAAAAGAAACAAAGAATTAACAACCACCCCTCCAAACCGGATGAGCTCTAACTTCTCTTTTTCCTCGTCTGTCACACGGAAAACAGGACGTTCTAACTGTTCAATGGGTTGAGCAATCTCGTAATCAGATAGTTGTTCTTTCCATGCTGCAAGTTCTTCTTCTGAGAGTTCCAGCGGATGTACCAAGCCAATGTCAACTCTCTCTGGAAGTTGGTATTCCTCTTCGTCCACAGTATTGAATGTGCCATCTTCCATATAACGAAAAGTCTTTATTACTGTCTTGTCCAAACCTTTTCCTTGATACACACCCCATATTAACCCAGTGGCAAATTGACGCATAATTGGATTTTCAACAAACAATGCTTTCCAATTTTTTGTCTTCCATTGCCGATCTGTACTAAGTGCTTGTTCCAAACGTAGTTTCTGTGCTGCAACCACCATTTTTAACTGCTTTTTTAATTGTCTCCATGCATCATTTGCCGCCTTTGCCAGTTCAGGATCATCTGTTTTGCCAGGAGTGGGTATATTCTTTAATTGTTTTTCCTTTTCATCATACACTTCTAAAGAAAATGTTGGTGTTAAAATCACTTTAAATTGTCGTTTTCCATAATCAAAGATACGTTTCATCTGTTTGTCAAAACCTAAATTTGGAACGATCCTATCCTCCATTTCTTCCCTTGTTATTGCAAGCTGTTCTGCGGCATAATCAAGTGCTTGTGCTGCGGTGGCTTTTACTTGGCGATTTTTAAATTTTCTAGCAATCTGGTCTACCAGAACCAGCGCTGTAGACGCTGGATTAAGTGCCAATGCTTTCACTGCCTCCGCAGCCATTGCACCGCGTCCTTCTTTTGCCCATGTCTGAATCTGTGTATCTATTTCTGTCACAATTGTCTCACCACCATGAATCGAAGCGACATACAACACCCATTTGCGCTTTGCCTGTGCGCCTTCTTTAACCCAAAAATCATAGATTTCTTTCATATATAACGCTAATTCTGCCGGATTGAGTTCTGCTGCTAGTCTCTGCGCATCTTTGTTGATTCCAAGTGTTTTCATATCGGCATAGCTGATTAATATAGCAGCAAGATAATCCTCCGTCGCTTGTTCGCCATCTTTTTTATGTACTGTTGTATGTAACTCAAATGACAACCAAGACAATTTTCGCTTCCATGTACCAATCAAAATTTCATGTATTAGATTTTCTAAGATTGGTTCTGCTTCATTATTATTCTGACAAACCTCAAAACCAATTGCATTCCGTATCATTGTGCGTATCGTTTTTGTCTTTTCTTTTTCAAGCGCCATAGAAAGCGGATTGTGATATTTTTCCACTCCCCAATAACACAAAACTTTTATTGCCATCTCACGTTCTGGACCACGTGGGGACTGAAGCATTGCAAGAATATTCGCCTCACAATCTGGATGTGCAGCAAAAATTGTCTGTAAAAGTTCTCTCCCCTCTTTGCTGTTTTCTGTGGCACAGGCAAGCAGTTCTTCTTTATATTCTTTCCATTGTAAATCCATCACACGGATCGCCAAAATGCGAGATGGCATAAAATGGCTTTGAGAAGCAGTTTTCCATGCATCATGCCAGTCAGTGTGATAAGCAGCAATTACTTCTAAACATTTCTGATATGCATTTTTTTGATAATGCGGTGCATAATAATTTCCATTATATACTTTGCTCAAAAATTCAATTTGATATTGAGGAGGAACTTTTTCTTCATCCATTAACTTTAAAATACTGTTTGTCTGGCGCGGATCAATATCCTTATATTTCCAAGGATACTCTGTCTGGTCCAATGCAGAATCTACCCAAAAATTTGAAATATAATCGTTATCCAAACTTAAACATTCTAAAACCAATGCTCTTTTGTAAATCTGTGATTCGCCATATAAATTATAATTGTGAATCTCTTTACATTTGGTTCGCCAAAGTCTTCCATTTGTATTGCGCCAATCTGGCACACAGGAAAGAATATCTGAAATCTCTATCTTTCCCAGTAAGTACTGCTCCGCTTCCTTTTGTGAAGTGCGAAAGATACTAGCTGCCTGCTTTGCAGCCGCTCTTCGATAGTCATTGGAAAATCGTTCTTTCCTGCCTTCATAGAGTTTTGGATTTCCTGTTTTTATACAGGTCATTAGGTATCCTTTTTCATCCACTACAAGCTCCAACAACACCTTACACATAGTTTCCGGCGCTTCCTTTGCCATATACTCTAAAATTTTTGTCTGCTTTTTGGAAACTGCCCAGCGGATATACATATCTTCTGGAATGATTAAATAATTTTTTAACGCAAAGATATGCCTGTCAAACCAGTCTTGTCCAACTGCAAGACAATAATCCAATGGACTATTCTTGACTGCCATAAAATCCAGTGCATCGGCAAGACGAATCACAGATGCAAATTGGTCAGAATGCTCTATTGCAAGAAACGCAAGAAAGGGCAGAAATGCCATCTGATAGTCATTTCTACATCTTCCAGCTAGAATAGATCGAATTTCTTGAGGAATTGGTTCGTTTAAGACAGCATTTTGTACAAAAGTTTGAAGAAGTTCTAAGTTTGTCTCTTCTAACTCACTATCTTCTGCCACCAATTTACCAATATTCACTGTCAGACTATGTTCCAAATATGCTACCATTTTCTTTGTATATTCTGGATCACCAAATGTTCTGTTATCTTCGTCCATTGAAATACAAAGTGTGCTTTTTGCTTCCTCTAAGGGCTTCACACAATACAAATACAATGCCGCCAAAAACATCTTTGTATTCGCTTTTTCTTCGTTATAACACAATTCCATCATGTGAGAAAACACATCTGGATTTTTTGTCCCCATTCTGACAAGCGGCTCTATATAATTTGCATTAAAATTCCAAACATTCAACGCAATTGCATTTGCATGAAGCACTGCCTTTTGTATTGGAGACAAAAACTTTGCCAAATAATTAATGTTTTCAAATGTTGCACAATAGATAAGAAAACAAGACGAAGTCTCACCGCCAATCTCGGCCGTAAGACGAATAAAACGACCTGCTAATTCCGTTTTGGTCTTTTTATACAGTTGCAAAAAGTCATATAGTTCATATGCAATATCACGCGAAAAATTTGCAAAACTTTGATGTTCTACTTTCTTTAATAGATTTATGTCCTCAGACGCAGACATATTCATATATTGCTCTGCAATTTTTTGATTTTTTTCAGTTAATTGCAGCAGACCTAGAGCTTTCTGAATATTCTGCATATCCCTGTCTTGTGCTTGTGAACTCATTAGAATCTACCTCCCTTTTATCACAAATTTCGTTGCTATTCACGGCATGGAAGCCGCTCATAGCAACGATTCGGGACAATATTTGAAGTTTTGCTTCGCCAAAATCGCCCCTCACTTTTGAATCATATTTTTGCGAAATATACAGTACATGCGCATTCCTGACCCGTGAAAAGTAACCAAATTTCCGATAGACTAACCTACAATTCTCGTAATCTGAAGAATAATTTCACTGAAATAACGTTCACTTACCTTGTCTGGAGTGCAAGTCTCTTCTCCGTAGGAAGCGCCATGAACCACTTTTGTAAAAACTAAATCATCAATTATCACTTCCTCATTTCCATATCCAACAGAACAGCCAGAAAAGGTTAACTCGGCACCAAATTCACTATCACTGCGATAGCAGTTGTCAAAAAATCCGCCATCTAAAATTTCTCCGCGAACCCAACCCACGCTTAAAAGTTTTCCTACAAAAGCAGCACTATTGATTGCTTTTCCATAAAAACGCGTGATTTTCTCTATGCCCTTTTCCTCCTCTGTAACATAATACACAGGGCGATCTAACTGCTCAACGGGCTGTGTAATCTCATAGTCTAAGAGCTGTTCCTTCCATGCTTGAAGGAGTTCTTCTGACAGTTCAAGCGGATGCACCAGTCCGATCATACCTGTTTCTGGAAAAGTATATTCTGCTTCATCTACTGTATTAAAACTGCCATCTTCCATATAACGAAATGTATCTTTTAACTGTCCATTTTCATAGAGACCCCATATCAAACCTACAGCAAATTGATGCATAACTGGATTATTGACAAATAATTCTTTCCAAGATTGTGCCTTCCAAAAACGCGCTGTGGTAAGCACTTGATCCAACCGAAGTTTTTGGGCCGTAATCACTAATTTTAACTGCTTTTTCATCTGTTTTAATTCTTCCTGCGCCCAAGCTGCCTTTTCGGCGTCATCTTGTTTTCCAGGAGAAGGCAGTTTTTTAAGCTGTTTCTTGCTGTTATCATAGATTTCCAGTGTAAGTTGCGGAGTTAGACGAACGGTAAATGTGCGTGGTCCATAGTCTAATATTCGCTCTGCCTGCATATTTAATCCCAGATTTGGTATAATCCTGTCATCTAGTTCATCCCTGCTAATTCCAAGTGCGATTGCAGCGTCATTCAGCGCTTCTTTCGCCGCATTTTTTACCTGATTTGATTTAAATTTGCGAGCGATCTGATCCACAAGAAGGAGTGCTTGTGCACTTCCATTAAATGCAATTGCGCGCACTGCATCGGCAGCAATTGCACCTCTGGAATGTTCCGCCCAGTCTTTCAACTGTTTCTGCATCAGGGAAAGCATTTCTGCATCGCCGTGTATTGCGGCAGCATAGAGCACCCATCGTGTTTTTGCCTCCGCTCCCGCAGCAATCCAGCCACTGTACAGCGCATATATATACGCGGCAAGTTCTTGTGGGACAAGGAGTGATGTCAATATTTTTGCTTCCTGACTAATACCCAAAATATCCATATCCGCATAGGATACAAGGATTGCAAGCATATATTCCGGTGATGCCACCAAGCACTCATTTAAGATATCTTTTTCGGATTCTGACGTGCTGTTCTCCGACGCTGTATTTTGAAAATGAACTGTTGGAAAATGGATTGTTTTCACCCACTCCACTTTCCGTTTTCTGACGCCTTTATAAATTTTCGCAGCAAGTTTTTCTTCCTCTCTACAGTACAATTTTGATTGATTTTCCCCTGTGACTGCGCTCTCCAAATCACGGATAAGATCTTGAAGTCGAGCCGCCAATTTTTTATTCTTTTCTTGGGTGAATGTTTCTTTCACAAGTTCTAAATGTGCAGAATTTGTCCATTCTTCCAATACCATAATTGCAAAACTGCGCTCTTTTAGATTTTTGGATTTAAGCAATGCTAAAATGTCAGCTTCCCACTCTTGATGTTTTTCAAAAATATCTATTAATAATTTTTGTACTTGTTCTGCAGCATTTTTTATCATTCCAAACATTTGTTCTTTAAATCTATCAAGAGACTCGCACTGAGCCAAAATCTTACAGCAAATACAGTTTGAACCTTCCATATTCTGTACAAGAACTTGAGCAATACCCTCCTCCCATTGATCTTTATTTTTTTGCATTTGTTCTATTGCCGCCTCTGCATATGCTGTTAGAAACAAAAACTTTTCCTTTTTATCATTCCTGTTTTCATAGATACTGCCAAGCGCTGTCAACTGTAGACAAACGGAAATATTTTCCTTCTCAAATATTTCAAAAATGCCGGCAATTTGTTCTTTGTCATACAACAAAGAATCATTAGAATATTCAAAGCGCTCCGACGCCGGATAATGCACAAAAAATCCTATTGATCCTTTTAATAACCCTATTATTAGCACACGCCGATAAAACTGATATTCTCCAATTGATTTTAGATTGTTGACCCTTTCATAGTTTTCTTGATGCAAAAAACCGGAAAATTGTTGATCCTGCTCTTTCATCTCTGCAATCAAATTGTCCAAACTACATTTCCCTAAAAAATATTGTTTGGTAGTTTCTTTGCACTTTCCCCTATACCAGCGTAATAACTCACAAGCTAATTTTTCACAAAATATTTCCTGATATGACGCATGGATTTCGTTATAGAGTGCAGGCTGAACAGTCTGTACCAACATTGTCAGCTTTTTGTATTCCTCGGAATCTGCCTTTTGGACTGCTGCTCTGATACTATCTGGATTTTTGACTGTCATGCGCTGAATTTCTGCTTCACATTCTGCATGTGTGCAGTTTATAAGTACCCTTTCCTTCTTTCCTGCTGCGGTAGGATTTCCATACAAACACCAAATAATATAATCTTCATCTGAAATCGGCAGCATATCCTCTATCTGTTCCATAGTTTCATGAAATATCATATCCTCCACAATTGCCCGCGCAGTATCCAGCGCTTCAATATGACTTTTAAAAGAAGATCCATGTGCCAACATTAGTCGAAACAGCAATTCAAACTGTACGGAATGTCTTAGTGCCATAAAAGCGCAGGCTGCGTGGAATGTAACCTGCATCCAGCCTTTTCGCTCTTGGCAAATAGACAGTACATTTTGTGGAAATGGTGTATTCTTTCCGGCTGTTTGAACATAATCTCTCATACATTGTACTTCTCTGTTTGAATACGCTTTTGCAGGTGGTGTCATAATTGGAATATCTCCAATTAAATCTACGATCAATTGATTTGTCAACTGCGGCGCTGTTCCTACCTCTGTCCAGTATAAATAGATTGCTGTCAAAAGCATTCTGGCATGATGCCTGCCATGTTCCCTTGATTTTTCTACTTTATGACAGTACTTTAGCGCTTGTAAAAGCAATTCTGGATTTTCTTTTCCCAGCAATAATAATGTCTTTGTATCCTCCACATTTTTTTCTTTATACAATTGCCAAGCGCAAACGGCTGCCCGAACAGCCATCTTCTGTTCCTCCGCGTGTTCTCCAGTGAGATAGATTAACATACTTTCTGCATCTGACAGTACCGCGTCATAATTGTCATTTGTGAGAATACGCCATGCAGTAGATCCTCCTAGTTCCACCACAAAGCGCACATAGCGTGAAAGCTCTTCTATCCGCTTGTTTTTGCGCAGCCATTTTAGATATTCTGCATATCCATTTATTGGAAATACATCCGTTAAATCCTGTTGTTGAATATCATTCAGCAATGCAATATTTTCCTCATTTTCCATATCAAGATATACACGCGCAATCTTTTCATTTTTCGGTGTCAAATGCATTCTGCCAAACATTGATGAACGTAAATTTTCTTCTTTTATTTCATTCATTTCTATAACATTCCTTTCACCCTTTGTGTTTGCAATTCCAAGCTATTCATTCACAAATTGGGTAGAATATTCCTTGACAGCAGTTTCATAAAGGTTGGTTCCATCAGCATCAATTACGACAATCACTGGGAAATTTACTACTTCCAATTTGCGAATGGCCTCAGTGCCCAAATCGTCATAAGCGACAACCTCTGACGCTATAATAGATTTTGATAAAAGCGCACCTGCGCCGCCAACAGCCGCAAAATAAACTGCTTTGTTACGCACAATGGCATCTTTTACTGCGTCGCTTCGTTTCCCTTTTCCAATCATACCTTTTAAGCCAAGGTCAAGCAATCTCGGTGCATATTTATCCATGCGGCTTGCCGTTGTAGGACCGGCAGAGCCAATTGGCCTGCCTTCTCTGGCAGGAGAAGGTCCCATATAATAGATAATATTGTGCGCTAAATCAATGGGCAGCAGTTGATTTTGGTCAAGTGCCTGGTCCATGCGCAGATGCGCCGCGTCGCGCGCCGTGTAGATAGTACCTGTTATATAGACGTAATCTCCTGATTTTAGGAATTTCGCATCCTCGTCTGTAAGGGGAGCTTTTATATGTTTTTCCATTTTATTTCCTTCTCCTTTTTGATAATAGACTTTAAGAAACTGTAAAAAACAACTATCCTCTACAAATTGTTTCCGTTACTTTCCTAACAGTTCTTAATATAGATAAGCCAACTGTTTATAAACATAATCCGGTTTGCTCTTGGTAAAACTATCTCTTTTTACTGTCTCGCCTAAAGGATAAAACAAGTTAAAAATATGTAACTGATAATACCACTCGCCTGTATCATAGTCTGTTTTGCGCTCATTCCAAACGATTCTCCCATATTGGCCTGGAGACAACACAAAAGCCGTTTCGTTTAATCGATCCTTTTGATAAAACGGCGAATTTATATTTTGGTAATCCTTGTTATGTCCTCTGCGAACTGGCGCTCCGCAGTGATGCACATAAGACAATTCATATTTGTCCTCTTTACCGCAAATGGATATATTTTCTATTTCAATCGTATCAACAATATCATTAAAATCATATTGAAACCGTTTTATCCATGCAATGTTTTTTTGCACTTCGCGTGCAATTCGCTTCGGCTCCCATCCCCACTGTGGAAAATATTTTTCTGCAACATAACGCTCATGTTGTATTGCATCCAAAATCAATTCTTTTTGTTGGTAAAAATGAAGATTATGAACAAATATACCATCATTCAGGCGTTTTGTATGCCATTCCGAGGTATACGAATCCCACGTACTTTGGACAAATACACCATCTTTATCCCTAAGAGGCAGTTTCTCCAAAAGGTACGCATGTGGAAAACGACGACGCACATTTTCCCCCTTTACACCACGTTCTTTTTTATCCCATTGCAGACAAATCTTTTGCGCTAAAAGCATTGAACATTCCTCCAATCTTTTATATATTCTTTTGGAATCTATTATTTTTGTTCTCTACTGTAAATCCTTAAACTGCGCATTAACAGCAATTTCCTCTAGCAATTTAACTATATCAAAATTGTGATATATTATATCATACATAAAGTATTGTATCAATAATACATTTTATTGTTAAATGGACTATCGCCAAGCGGTATATTAGAAACTTTATCAAGGTTACTTGCTGCCTTGTATCGCCATAATAATTTCATTAAACGAGATAGGTGTGTACTGGATTCGCTCTACAGAAACACAATAATGCTGACTGCTATACGTTTTTGTGATTGGCGAATTATGTACATGGCCAAATAAATTTGCATAGGGCATATTGGTGTTGACATATAGCGGTGCATGGGACAGTATCCAAAAATCCTTGATAATAATTGGATAATCATAGACTTCCACAAAACCACAATCTCGATAATACTGGTTTGACTGCACATCATGATTTCCTTTGACAAGAAATTTTCTTCCATTTAACTGGGCTAACAACACTTTCTCCTGTCCGGCTGCGCCAAAATCCCCCAAAACATAGATATCATCTCGCTGACTGACACGATTGTTCCAGTGTTTTTTCAACGCATTGTCCATCTCTGTAATATTGGCAAAGGGCCGATTTTCATACAATCGAATATTTTCTTCCCCAAAATGAGTATCCGCAATAAAATAAATCACAATACACACCTCCATAATCTCCTTTTGTGCCCCAGATAGAAGACATGAAGCCAAACCTTCTATCACTGCCTCCAGTACAAAAGAGAGAAAACTACATTTATTTCAAATTATTCGTACTGCATGACGGTTTACATAGCAACATATGTTTATAGCAACAGGAAGTCCTGCAATGTGTGTTGGGTAAGTATCAATATTGACGGCAAGCGCAGTTGTTGTGCCGCCAAGACCGCCAGGTCCAATGCCAGTACAATTGATTTTTTCTAAAAGCTCCTTTTCCATCTCCTTGATATATGGTATATCAGAGTACTGATCTACTGGTCTGGTGAGTGCCTTCTTTGCCATAAGCGCACACTTTTCAAAAGTTCCGCCAATGCCAACACCAACTACCATGGGTGGACAGGCGTTAGGACCTGCATCTTTGACTGCTGTCAAAATTGCATTTTTTACGCCTTCAATACCGTCAGCAGGCTTCAACATAAAAACACGACTCATATTCTCGCTGCCAAAACCTTTGGGAGCAACTGTAATTTTCACTTTGTCACCTGACTTTAATTCATAATGGATGACAGCAGGAGTGTTGTCTTTTGTGTTTTCGCGCACCAGCGGGTCTTTCACAACAGATTTGCGAAGATATCCTTCTATATAGCCTTGGCGAACCCCTTCATTGACAGCATCCTCCAGACTTCCACCTTCAAAATGTACCTCCTGTCCAATTTCTAAAAAAATAACTGCCATGCCTGTGTCCTGACAGATTGGAATCATCTCCTCCCTTGCTATCGCAAGGTTGTCTTGCAACTGATTTAAAATCTGTTTCCCGAGTGGGCTTTTTTCTGTGTCAGTTGCTTTTTTTAATGTATTGTCCATATCTGATGTAAGACAGTGATTGGCTTCAATACACATTTGTTTAATATTTTGTGTAAGTTCTAACACATGAATTGTTCTCATTTTCAATTTCCTTTCTGTATATTTCTTTCAAAAAAATTCTTTGCTATAGTGCTTTTCATCTACTAAGGAACTATTTTTGTGTATGGATGCGTAAATTACTAATCCAAAAAGTCACTTGCATTGTATAACATAAATGCAACTGTTTTAATGACTTGCAATTGCACAGTTAAAAAATTATGACTAAAATATAATATCTGCAAACTCCGCATTGGAAGCAACTGCCAAATTCTGTGGGGAAAGCTCTAACTGCATACCAAGTTTTCCCCCGCTCACAATTATCTTTTCAAGATTCTGAGCATTTTGATCAATGCGTGTGACATATTGTTTTTTCATGCCAATTGCAGTACATCCGCCTCTAATATAACCTGTGACAGCATTGATATCCTTAACATGAAGCATTGCAACGGATTTCTCATTGACAGATTTTGCCGCCTTTTTCATGTCAAGTTCCTCTGCAATCGGTATTACAAACACATAGTAATTCTTGCTGCTACCCTGTGTCACTAAGGTTTTGTACACTTTTTCATGCGGCAAACCAAGCATATCCGCAATCTGTATGGCATCTACAAATTCATCACACGTATAAGTATATGTTTTATATGGAATTTTTTTCGTATCTAACATGCGCATTGCGTTTGTCTTATTTATTATTTTATCGTCTTTTTGTTTTGCCATTTTTATCTCCTTCTAAAAATATATTTTTTTATCGCAGCGAAGTTCTTTATACAGTCATTTCGTTACTACTCACGGCTAAAAACCGTGAATAGTAACGATTTGGGGCAATATACAAAGTTTTGCTTCGCAAAAATCGCCCTCTCATTTCTCAATCATGTTCTTACGGAATGCGCAATACATGCGCATTGCTGACCTATGAAAAGTAACATCGTTTCCTTTAATCACACTATAACATTCTTGACATACTATGTAGGACCATTTATTATAATAGATAATTAGGATCTGTATCACTTATTTTGCTACAGCTCCATAAAAACTTTTATTACTTTTTATGGGTCAGGAATACAAAATCATTCACTCTCCTCAAAGTTCTGGCACATAAAAATTAATATTAAAAACGAAAAATAATAAAAAGGAAGAAATCTTTATGGAAAAATTACCACCAATTGAAAAAATATACGAGGCTTATTCAGCGCTTGCGGACCACCGTATTAAGATGAGCGAAAATTCCGCTGATGTACTTTCCTCCGACGGCGCAAAGTCATACAAAGTTGCATGGAAAGACAATACCTATTCCTCCACAGACAATGCAACCTACTGGCAAGGTTACGCAGGCTATCCTGTTATCGGCGTGCTAATTCTCCAATCCAAACTGACAGTGGACAACGCAATTTTTGAACACTTTTCTGGCGTGAACTGGAATAGCCTAAATAAAAAACACAAAAGAGACTACAGAGCTGCATTGTTGGAAGTGTTTGCGAAGAAACAGCTTCCACAGAATCAGATAGACGCCATTGAAGAAAAGACACAGCAAGTCTTTGAACAACTAAAAACCTTGGACTTAACAATTGTCCGCAAATTAAAATAAGAATATTCTTTTACACTAAACTAATATTCAAATCTCACGCGACTGTAATATCGCGTGAGTTTATTTTTATGCACACGGACGCGGAAAGAAAATATGCAGCGAAAGCTGCCCGTGTCCGGCGCGCGAGTAGGAAGAATTCTGTCTCATCAATATATTCATTCTGAGTGCTGACTTCCATCTGCCACAGCCATTCATAAATAAATTTGGCTTCCTGATATCTACAGTCCTCCACACAGTCCTTTGCGAGCTGGATTGCGTACAATATCTTGTCCTCAACTCCCCGATTATCGTAATACTCAACCACCCAGTCCCTATACCAATAATTCTCTGAGTAGTCCTCATATTCCTCTGTATCTAAATAAAGTTCACCGTCGTCAATCTGTTGCATCCAGATTTTTAACTGCACCATCTTCTCGTCAACAAGCTCCTGTGACATGCGCACAACTCTCGGTTTCTTTTCCTCCGTCGATTTCTTTGTTATGCACTGTTCACTCAACTTATCCAATCTTTGCAATTGCTGTTCTGTCAAAGAAGTTGACAGATTTAACATAATATCCTGCAAATTTTCCTTGGTAAGTTCTTTCAATTTATTTTTCACAAATTTAACCCTTCCTTTATACAAAGCTAGGCAAAATTTCGACGGCGATGTGGTGGCATCGTCTAGAAATTTTAACGACGCAACAGTGCGAAACAGGCGGTTCACGAATCTAACTTCTGGTCAGATGGAGTACTAGTACTCCTTTGCAACCGCACATATTTATTTTATTTCTATCACACACCACAGAAATATCTGATTCCACCACAGTGTCAACCTCTTCTGAATGATCTTGGTCCTTTTCACAGAGACAGCCATCAAATAGAGTTGGATAAACTTTGAACGGCTTTCCTCCAAAAAATTTGTAAACTGCCTAGAAAGTTCCACGCTATTTCTCTCTTTTTAATATTATTTTACAAAAAAATATATTTACAGATAAACAGCAGTGCCAACACATACATGAGCGGCGTCACTTTCTTTGCCTTCCCACAGCAGACACTTATAGCCACATAGGAGATCACACCGATTGCAATGCCCTCTGAAATGCTATATGCAAGCGGCATTGCAAGCATACACAGATATGCAGGGATTGCCTCTGACAGATCGTTAAAGTCCACTTTTATAATGGAAGAAACCATTAAAAATCCAACAAAAATCAGTGCAGGTGCTGTTGCAAAACCTGGTATTGCCGTAAAGATTGGTGCAAAGAATATTGCAATCAGAAATAAAAATCCTGTCACAATGGAGGCAAGACCTGTCCTTGCGCCTGCACCGACACCTGCGGAGCTCTCAACAAATGTTGTGGTGGTTGAGGTGCCAAGTACTGCGCCTGCAGATGTAGCAATTGCATCTGCCAAAAGCGCCTGTTTAATATTGGGAAGCTTTTCGTCTTTGTCAAGCATATCCGCTTTAGTGGCAACACCCACAAGAGTTCCTATTGTGTCAAACATGTCCACAAACAGGAACGCAAACAGTACAACAATAAAATTAGCAATACTTACATTGGAAAAATCACCCATAAAGCACTGTCCAAAAGTCTCTGAAATTGCAGAGAAATTTGTAATGGCAAAGGTTGGATACAGAGAATAAAATCCATTTTCCACATCCACAACATAAATGCCCAACGCCTGACAAATCATACCAAAAATCCATGTCACAATAATGCCAATCAAGATAGAGCCTTTTACATTTAACGTGTATAAAACTGCTGTCAACAATGTTCCTATAATAGCAAGCAGTGCACAGATGCCAAGTGTATGAAATTCCGATGCAAAACTCACATAAGTTGTGAGCGTTGAGTCACTATTTACAATTACATGTGCACCTTGTAACCCCACAAATGCAATGAAAAGACCAATTCCGGCACTGACTCCTTTTTTTAATCCGCTAGGAATCGCATTAAAAATCGCCTCTCTCACATTTGTCAAGGACAAGATAATAAACACAATTCCCTCTGCAAACACTGCCAAAAGTGCTACTCTCCAGTCATAACCATAACTTCCACACACTGTAAATGCGAAATATGCATTCAATCCCATACCGGGTGCCAGCGCAAACGGATAATTTGCCATGAGTGCCATTACAGCAGTCCCTATAAAAGATGCCAGACAAGTTGCCATAAGTACCGCAGTTGCATCCATTCCAGCAGCGGACAACATACTTGGGTTTACAGCTAGAATATACGCCATTGTCATAAATGTTGTAATGCCACCGATTATTTCTGTCTTGACATCTGTATGGTTCTCTTTGAGTTTAAATAATTTTTCAATCATTTGTGCCCCTCTCCTTTAAATTGTAATTTTTTGGTTGCTACTTTCTTATTTTATTCTTATTCCCTGTTGAAGTCAACAACTCGCAGCAACAACTGTTCTGTCTTTATAATAGTTCGTTACTTTTCACACCCGCGCCAGATTTGGGCATGATGATGAAATTGAAAAAATTTTAATCCACAAAAAATCAGTGGAAAATACAGAATTGTGGACATATCATTTTATATTGTATTTTATGTGGATATTTTTTTACAAAACAACTGTATTTGCCAGTATTTCATGAATATCTGTATATTAAAAAAACTAGCCCCTTTCTGGCTGTTTTTCGTCCCATCATTTTTACCAATACGCTGGGTTATCCACATTTGCATTCTCCAAATAAAAGTATTATACTTCTTTAAAAAAGAAGATGGCATATGCAGCAGCAGGGATTATATGAAAAAGCCTTAAAAGAACAGGAAGGATGCATCTAGGAAATGGAGCGGGTGATCTCACTCCTGAAAGATAAAAACAGCCTGCAGTAGCTGCTCATTGAAAAGCTGAAGGAAGAAAACAGTGTGCTGGAAAAGCACGCACAGAAATATTTGGAAACAATGCGTAAGATGTTAGAGGATATTCATCAGTAAAAGCGGGGGACTCATGCGGATAAATTTTGAATCATTTTCAGCGCTGCAGTACAGGAACAAGACCCTGTCTAGGCAGGTTGAAGAATTTAAATCTGTGGAAACGTATATGAAGATGGAAGCGGATTATAAAAAGCTGCTGCGCTTTCACAACCAGGAAATGAAACGTATGAAACAGGAACTGGTCAAAGCGCACAGTTCCCGCCAACAATTCTCTGTGTGAAAGGCTGGTCAGAGTATATAAAAGAAAGCAGAAACAGGCAGTTACCCTGCGCAGCCTGGAAAACCTCTGTTATATCTGTGACGGCTTAAACATTGTATATCTGCTGCGTTCAAATGAAGAAAATGTATATCAGAAAATCGCAGAAATATATGGTCGTGAACGCCCTCCAAAATCAGAAGGAACAGCCGATGCTACAGCCTGACATTGTAGCGACGTATTGTTATGCCTAAATCTGGTGTGGGTGTGAAAAGTAACCAAAATTTAAGCGTCAAAGCTGGTGTTTCATGTACACAATTGACTCTTAGTTTATTATAATTTATAATAAAAATGGTATTAGTCAACATGTATATTGGGGCAATCTGAAAGTGCTTTAAATACAATAATTCTATATAACCAAAATATAGTAATCAACACAATTATTGACGAACACTATAAAAATATATGTATATGGAGAGAAAGCAGGATGAAACGAAGGTTTATTGTGATCGTATTATGTCTGTGTGCCGTTCTATTGTTAATGCCAGAGACGGCTTTGGCGACGGAGGAAGTTGCAGAACGCGAAGAACAACTGTATCAACTATTGCTGGAAGGCATCCGTGAGAAGAAAGGACTGGATGGAAAGAGTTATATTGACATTTCTGAATTGGGCATTTCCAATGAGAATGGGAGTCCAGACAGGGACATGCTCGCAACAGTTTTTTCCACGGTTCTCTTCGATCATCCCGAGCTGTATTATTTGACGGAATGTTTTGACAGAATTTCTATGAATACTCCATATGTGTTGGGAATCCGGCCAGTGTATATCAGCGCCGCAAAGGATCCTGACGCGCAGGCCCAGTTTGACGCGGCGGTTAATGCAGCTTTGGCACAGACAGAGGGACTGACAGACCCAGTAGAGCAAATACTGGCTTTATATAATTATCTGGTGCGCACTACAGCTTACAACTACAATGCGTCTTTTTTAGATGCGCCTGTTAATCTGCGTGAGACCGAACCCAAAGAAGCGTGGACCGCCTACGGAGCGCTGGTGACTGGGGATACGGTATGTAAGGGCTACGCCATGGCCTGGAAAGTACTAATGGATCGAATGGGAATCCCATGTCTCGTGATTTGTAAGGGTGACAGGAGCCATCTGTGGAATCTAGTTCAATTGGACGGAAAATGGTATCACATAGATGTTAACAGAGGGAACTATATTATTCCTGTCCTGCGGGGGCAATGTATGTACAAAGACTTTCTGGTGACAGATACGGTCATGAGCAGGCATAAGAGCTGGTTCGTTGCCGGAAAGCGTGAGGCAAGTCCGGTCTGCACGGATGAGAGATTTTCAACGGACTGGCTGTTCCGTCAGGACTACATTTTCTACCCTCTGTACCGAGACAACTCTGGGCAGTATTACTATATTAGGTATATAAATTCCAATACAGCAAAGCTGTGCCGCGGAGCACTGTCTGGAGGGGGGGAGAGGAAATTACCATACTGTTTCCATATACTGTGTTGTTAGACAGGGGCTTCCTCATATCCAGCGGAGTGGTTTGGACAGAGGACTGCCTTTACTACGTCAGCGCGGAGTTGGAATTGATGCGCTACCGCCTTTCAGATGGGGAGAATGTTTCTTTGGGCAAGATACAATTTATACCGCAGGCTACAAAGGATGGACGATATGACCAGAGCCGTGACGGGATTAGTCTGCTGTTCGATGAACACTCTGGTGTGCTTTCTGCCCAATCCCGCAATCGGGGGACTACTCTGAAAATCTGGCAGATTGCTCTGCCCCAAACGGAGTTTGAGAATGTAATTTCAATCACCGCACCAGTCTGTGCCATTCTACCACAATATATGTAGTCGTTGCATAGCCTGCTGCTTTGCGGAATTCCAGCATCTTAACGAAATTAGTTACAATTCACACCCACGCTAAACTTCATATTAATTTATGATTATTCGGTGTGAATTGCAACAATGATGCACACAAAATGCTAAAAACAAGCATTTTGGCACTGGATCCGGATGTGAAAAGTAACCGAATTTATCTTTAAGTCTGCGTTCTTGAATATCTAATTGACAGATATGATGCAAAAATGTAAAATAATAATAAAGAATTATAAAAAAATAATTTACTTAAAGGTTCTTTCACAAAGGAGTTGATTGTAATGAAAAAACTGCTGCGGATTCTAATTACATATACGCTGATTTTGTCAGTGGCAATTCCGCTTAACGTTATGGCGGCAGATAATTCGGTCTGGATACAGGAGCGCGGAAAAGAGGAATGGCATTACACAGATGGCATGGAAACGGATCTGACCGCCAAAATTCAGGAGGACACATTATATATTCAAGGAAAAGGAGCCATTCCCAATTACGACAAGGAACATCTCGGAAACAGGCCTTGGCA
Organism: Lachnospiraceae bacterium; assembly: GCA_949383255.1. GTDB lineage: Bacteria > Bacillota > Clostridia > Lachnospirales > Lachnospiraceae > COE1. The sequence continues at coordinate 18,483 of CASJPF010000058.1, forward strand.
CAACAAACCAATCCGTTCCCTTATCATTGATGACAATGTAACCTCCATTGGAACAGAAGCCTTCTCCAACATGAATAAACTGTATCATGTCATAATGTCTGCGGGAACATTTATTGAAAGCCCCACTGCATTTTCCGGTATTGCAGAAGATTGTACCTTTGAGTTTACTGGAACCAATATTAGAAACCGAGACATTGGCAATGTACCTTATAACAGTCTCGACAGTATTGCAGCCTTTATGCAGCACTACAATGGAACATTTTATTATCGACTGGCAAATTATTATATGATTGGGTGGGTCCAAAATTCTGTCCTACCAAAAATTGATAAGCTCTCGCCAAGTGATGTACATACCAAATACAGCAATCCTAAATATCCAATTAGAGATTTAAAGAGCAATCTGGAATTTGTTTCACCAAAACCAGATTCCAGTATGCATACACATATCACAAGCAAGCAACAGGGCACAAAAGCACTGAAAATCTTCTCAATGGTACTTGGAGATGCTGTGTATGTCACGGCTTACAATATGTCCGTGTCAAGCTTTGATGGAATGATCACACAGACAGATACCCCACTCACTTATCAAATGACGATTCCTGCATTATTGCAATATCCTGGAAGACAGTTTTCTTTGATTCAATTAGGTGATGGTGTGGTAAACATTTTGACAGATGAGGATCAAAATGATACGACATTGACATTTACCACTGATTATCCTTCCACTGTCTATGCATTGATTTACAAAGATTCTAATCCTTAGGAACTGTAGTAAAATACAGAAGCATAATCTATGTATTAGATTATGAACATTGTTGGAAGCATGAGTCAGGAATGCGCAGTTTATGTGTATTCCTGACTCATCAAAAGTAACAACACTGTAATTGAACTATAAAAATTTTTTAAAAAAAGTATTGACAGTCTATAAATCCAGTGGTATAGTATTTATTGTTCAGTGAGTTATAAAATAAATCAAGTAAAAATATCTTTTGCACCGCTAGCTCAGTTGGTAGAGCACCTGACTCTTAATCAGGGTGTCCAGGGTTCGAGCCCCTGGCGGTGCACTGAAAGCACTATTTTTGAAGCAGAACGCTTTGGGGATGGTGTTTTTTACTTTACAAAATATATCATAATAAAAATCCTATAATTTATATTTGGAGTGGAGGTTTCTATGGGAAAAATTTATGGTGGAATCATTGGTGTCGCAATTGGAGATGCACTTGGGGTTCCTGTAGAATTTATAGCTCGAGAAGAAATCACAAAAGCGCCAATCACTGCCATAATCGGATACGGAACACACATGCAACCGCCTGGAACATGGTCTGATGACACAAGCCTAACGCTGGCATTATTGGACAGTATCTCACAAAAGCATGAGATTGATTACAGGGATATTATGGATAAATTTTCTGAATGGATGCTTTACAACGAATATACAGCAACTGGAAAAATCTTTGATATTGGAAACACTATTAAAAAGAGATTATATTGAGAATTTATGCACTGCATTTGAGAGTACTTTTTTCCTAGATTTTATCTTTTAAAGTTCCAACGGCAAGTAGAAAAATAAATCTCTCCTATTTGCCGCTGGAAGTTTTTATTACAATCCCTTCCCACAACAATTCTTATATTTCTTTCCACTCCCACAGGAACAGGGATCATTGCGTCCTATTTTCTTATTTTGACGTATAAACGTTCCCTCCTCTTGACTATCCCACTGAAGTTGGTCCATATTCTGACGTTTATCTGGATAAAGCTCAAAGTAATGTCCACACTGGAATTTTCGTTCTATCTTACCGTATTCCATCATACCAGCCTCTTTCATGAAGGCTCTGTTTCCTTTGCTCTCATTAAGCATTTTCCAAATATCAGTACCACATTCATAGAGATTGGGGTACTCTTTTTTCATCAATTCCAACTCTCCGCATGGTTTTGGCCAGACTTCAAGTAAACAAAGAAAAATATCGAGCTGCATAAAATTTACATACTCATCAAAGGAATCCCCTGAATAATCCATATCATCCAACAGCACAAATGCCTCTACAGTCCACTTCATTAACTGGCTGAACCGCTCATCCTCCAATAATTCATATGCTTCCTGAACATCTTCTGGTTCCTCTCCAAAATAAAAATCTGGCAGCAGACCTTGTATTTTCTCCGCAAGAAGATCAATCGCATCCCCCTCGTCAATCTCTATTACTGGCTGAATTGTTATATATAACTGCATCAATTGGTCCTCATACTCATTGATATGATTTCCAATCCGCTCTAAAAATGCACTGCATTTGCTGACTATATTATCTATAGGATATGGATTTACTGCGTAAATTAAAAACAATCCTGTATATGCTTCTAAAATCTCTGAAATCCTCTGATTGATTTTTTCAGAAGGTATAGATACAATCAACTCATTGAGAATATCGACTGCTTCATCATATCGCCTATGTGTAAAGCAGCATAGACTAAAGAGATTTAGAAAATCTGTTTCACGCCACCCTTCATTATATGTTTTGCGGAACATAGCATATGCTTTACGCGAAAAATTTCTCATATGGTACGCTTTTGCCAACTCACTTTTATAATAAAGCTTATCTGGATAACGTTTTACCAACTTTTCATAGCACTTGACTGCCTTTCCCGTCTTTCCATCCAGAAAACAACATCTTGCATACATATACAAAAAACATTCTACATCATGGTAGTATTTCATTCCCTCTTTTGCAGTTAAAGCAGCTCTCTCATAATCCTGTTCCTGCATCAACTGCTGTATCTGATCAAACATTTGCGTAGCCAGTTTATTATCTGCTGGAAATTCAAGTTGAATGTTATTTTCTGGTTTATCCTTCTCCTCTGTCAATCGTTCATAGGCCTCTCGAATCTCTTGAAAACGTTCTGGGTTTTTTTCAGGAGAGTATTTTCTTATCAACTGAAAATATGCTTTTTTAATTTCTTTCTCATCTGCATTTTCTTCAATGCCAAGAATCTCATAATCTTTTCTCATTATAATTCCCCTATATAATAATGCAATTTTTCCTCATATTCCTCAGCCCGCTGCGCATCATCAGCTAATATTGCTTTTTTTAACTGATATAGAAGATTCTCAACTTTATCTTCATCTGTGTGTTTTTTCAACCATTTTTCCACTCGCCGAACAACTGTTCTGTGTTCTCCTGCCAAATTTGAGGATTTCCACTTGCTCACATCTTCTTGCTTTTCTCTTGTGTTAAGCATGTTGATCTCAATCGTCGCTTCTTCTACTGTACTGACAATTGTGCCAGTCACGTGGAGCATACCATTTTGATTGTAGGAAAAAGACACTTCTATTGTTTCTTCTCCGGTGGCTCTTAGTGGTATTCCCTTTAAAATAAATTCACCGATACAATGATTATATTGTACACAGGAAGATTCCCCCTTGATACACTTCAATAATTGCATCTGTTTGTCCGTCCCACGAGGTATAATACCGCTGTTTCTTTGTGGTTGGTATTGTCTTATTTCTAGGAATAACCACACTCATATACTGTTCGTCATAACCACGTAACGCACGTACACCCAAGGTATACGGGTTGACATCTGTCATTACAATCTCATTGGTCTCATCAATCTGTCCTGATATAATAGCAGCTTGAATCGCAGCCCCCTATGCAACTGCAAAATCTGGGTCTACTGTCGCTTCCGGTTTCTTTCCAAAATACGCCTCAATATCCCTACACACTAATGGAACACGCGTGGAACCTCCTACCAATAAAATTTTATTAAGCTGCTGTGCAGAGATGCCACTGTCTGAGAGCACTACATTGATTGGATCATGTGTGCGTTCTACCAAATCCTGAATTAATTCCTCAAACTTAGCACGCGTTATCAGCTCATCCATCCCATACGGAACATCATTCTTCATTGTAAGCACTGGAATCTGCATTGCATATTCCTCCTGTGTGCTCAGCGCAATCTTACAACGCAACGCTTCATCACGCACACGTGCCATCGCATAGATATCCTTAGTCAAATCAATTCCATACTGATTTTGAAATTGTTTTATTAAATATTTTATTAATCACTGGTCAAAATCTTTTCCACCTAACTTGTTATCACCGCTGCTCGCCTTTACCTCCAGCACACCCTCAAACATTTCTAAAATTGTGACATCAAATGTACCTCCACCCAAGCCATAAACTAAAACATAACTTTCTTCATCCATATGTTCCAGCCCATAACTAAGCGCTGCTGCCGTAGGTTCATTAATAATACGGTCTACAAAAAAGCCAGCAGCATTTCCGGCAGCCATCGTTTCTTGTCTCTGTAACTCGTCAAAATATGCTAGTACAGAAATCACAGCTCTCTCAACATCCATATCAAGATATTTTGCAGTATAATTTCTAACATAGGATAAAATCATTGTGGAAATGTGAACTACCCATTGTCTAAAGCCAATGGGCTTCCTGCTTCATCAACCTCGTA
>CASJPF010000059.1 GCA_949383255.1 Lachnospiraceae bacterium
ATCTGCTTTGCTGTCAGTAGTTTTTTCTGTATTTGCATACAAAGATAATATAGTATTGTAATAAATATTTGTGTCTGTTTTTTGATTTCCATATCCCCATAGCGAAAGTATAGCACAAACCGCTACTTTTGGCTACCTTACCCCACCGTCTAAAGCCAATGGGATTGCGGTAGCCTTATTTTCAAACAGTTCTATTTGCTGCTGATATAGGCTCAGAAGTTTCAGTAAATTTTGCTCCTGATTCTTCACAACTTGCAAATTGTGCTGTGATTGTCGCTGTTCTTCATCTTCCTCCTGCAAAGTATCCAAAAAATCTTCTACAGTATCAGAAAGCCTTCTAATTGACTTTTGATTTTTCTCTGCCATCTCATTCAAAAAAGTTGTCTGTGCATCCCGCTGCTGCGCAAACTCTTGTGACTGCAGGTGGAATGCCTCTGTGACAACTTCATTCACGATAGCCTTTATTTGTGATAGTTTTTTATCTCCAATTTTATTGCTAAATATCATGTTTTTTCTTCATGTATTAATTTTGATTGTATAATATATTCTTGTCTTTACATATTATACAGGATTTTTATTAACAGACAAGTATTATCAGAACAAAATTAAAATAATTTACCAACAATTCCTAAAACTCAAATAGTTTCTCATCCGCATCATCCCCAATACTATTTGTATCCTCGTCAATCTCCTGCTGCATTTCCTGAACCTTATTGTCGTCTGCTATAGCGCGCATAATACGATTCATATCCTCAGGAGAAAACATCGTGATAGCCTTCGCAAGCAGACCAATAGAATTTCTGTTTACCATCAAACTTCCTCCACCTTCCAATGGAATTGTCAGCACATCCTTTTTATTGCTCATATCACCAAGACAAATCGCATTTCTTTCTGTATCACAGACAAACTCCACTCCTTTATAGTGAATGACGCCATTTTTTGCAAGAGACTCATAAGGACAAGAAGGCTGATAAGTGCCATTTATTTTCTCCATAAAATAGTTGCGTTTTACGTCTCCGCTCTCCAAAATGCTAATAAACATTTTCTGATCCGATTCCTTTTTTTCCAAAGCTTCTTTCTCCAAAGCCTCCTTGCGCTCTTCCTGTTCCTTGCAGATTGCCTCATTGTTTTTATCCACTTTAGAGAGAAGTTTATCCCACTCTTTCACTGTAAAGCTTCCAGCACCTATAGAAAAAGAAGGCTCCGTCTCTCCATTTTGTAATTTTTGCTTAATCTCTTTTTTCTTGTCGCTAATACATGCCATAAGTTCCTGATGGGTCATACCTGCAATCTGATTCGTATCCATAAATAATCCCTTCTTTCATTTATACTCCTAAAATTAGAACCTGTCATTATCATATATATCGGATTATTACTGGAAAAATTGACACAAAATGTAGTTGTTTTGCACAATGCCAATATATTTGTTCTTTCATTTGTTATACTTCTACATTTATAATAATGGTGACAATACTTTTAAAGCTGCCTGCATTAATTTATTGCCAATTGGCCGCTTTGACCAGTGCACCAAATCCATCTCTTCGCACTCCTTTAACGTCTTTAGAAAATCCTCCTTCATATCCTTAATTGCCTCCATCTCACTCAAAAATACGCCACACTCATAGTGCAAATAAAAGCTGCGGTAATCTGTGTTAATCGTGCCGCAGATAGCGCATTCATCATCTGCAATTACATTTTTGGCATGAATAAAACCAGGCACATATTCATAAATATGCACACCTGCCTCCATTAATTTTCCATAATTTGACACGTTGACCATATAGACATACCACTTATCATAAATTCTTGGAACAATAATACACACGTCCACTCCGCTCTGTGCAGCGCTAACCAAATCGTCACGCATATTCTGATCAAGAACAAGATAGGGCGTGGTAATATAAATATAATCGCGCGCCTTGTTAATCATCCTTGTGTAAGCCCCTTCTGTAGGATTGTGTGGATTTCTGTGTGGACCACCCATAAACGGCTGTACATAGCCCTCCTGAAATACATGTGTATGCGGCTTGTAATCGGTATCATTGATCATTACATTTTTGTTGACAATACGCCACATATTTAAGAAAAAACAGGTAAAACTATACACTCCGTCCCCATATAATCGAATACCAGAATCCTTCCAATGCCCAAATCGCTCTATATAATTCGCGTACTCGTCGGCAAGATTAAATCCTCCTGTATAGGCAATATTTCCATCCACAACAGTGATTTTTTTATGATTTCTATAATTGAAAGACATGCGCGCCATATCACGGTGAATTGGATTAAAAATACTCATCTCAATGCCACGGCTTTTCATATCCCTGCGAAATGCCTGTGTATTGATACGCAACGTACCAAAATCATCAAACAACAGCTTAACCACAACGCCTTCTTTGACTTTGTGTGTGAGCACCTCCAATATATCCTGCCAAACTTTGCCGTCCGAGACAATAAAATACTCCATAAAAATAAACTTTTTTGCCTGCTTTAAGTCCTCAATTATCGCCTCAAGCACTTTTTCACCAGAGCCAAAATACGTCGCATAAGTATTGTTATAAATTGGAAAACCTTCTTTCCTTAGATACCGGCTAATTTGTACTTTGTTAGGATGCTGTCGTTCGAGATCCTGCACAATTTCCTCATCCTGTTTTAAACTCTGCATCATCTTGGCATCAATCTCTCGAAAGCGTTTAAAATAACTGGAATTGACGCGCTTGCGTCCCCACATAAAATACAGAAAAAGCCCCGCCACTGGCAGTACAAGGATAATAATAATCCAAGTCATTTTGTAGGACTCTGCATTGTTTACAAGTACAAAAACCGTGATTACACTCACAACTTCAAGAATAAAATATACAATAATTGAATACCGCATTAGATACATTGAAAGGAAAATCATCAAACCTATCTGCAAAAAAAATGAAATTCCTACAGTAACGCCTCTAATGATTCCATAATATTTACTTCTTACAATGCTCATTAAAATTCCTGTCCTCTCCACAGACTTTCAATTTAAATGTTGCTATAACATTATATTCTATCACGATTTCATTAATTTTCAAGAAAATGTATCATAAATCTTTATTTTCTGATACACTGAAAATACGAAATCATTATGAAAGAAGGGTACTTTCATGCAATCTACCATTAACCAAAAACTTTTTTCAGAAGCATGTTATAAAATGATTGGCGCACTTCAAGGTCAGAACGGTATTGGTACTCTCCAAGAAAAAACAATACATAGTGTTTTGAAATATTATTATGCCCCAGATTCTGCCTATCATGAGATTAAAATTGGTTCTTATGTAGCGGATATCTGTATTGATGGTGATATCTATGAAGTACAGACGCGCAATTTTAATACCATGCGCAATAAACTGAACTATTTCCTACAAAATCATAATGTTACAATTATCTATCCTGTCGCTCACACCAAATGGATCTCATGGCTTGATATGGACACTGGAGAGTTAACCCCCAAACGAAAATCACCAAAAACCGGAACTTTTTATCAAATTATACCAGAATTATACAAGATTAAAATGTTTGTCAACAATCCCAGACTACACTTTATTATCAGTCTGATTGACGTGGAAGAGACGCGCTATCTCAATGGCTGGAGTCATGATAAAAAAAGAGGCTCCTCCCGCATGGATGGGATTCCTGTTGAAATTTATGATGAAGTTCGCATTGATACCTTTGCCGATTATAGAATTTTTCTTCCTGACACGCTGCCAGAACAGTTCACTTCAAAAGATTTGGGCAAAGTGGCAAAAATTCCACAAAATAAAGCCTCCACACTTTTAAATATACTGCTTGAAACGAAGGTAATCCACCGCATTGGAAAATCTGGTAAGAGTTATCTGTATCAAAAAACCACAGCACCTTTTTAAAGCGCTGTGGTTTGTATCTTAACTTAGATTCTGTCGAAAAACAATTGATACAACTCCTTATTCTTCTGGTAAATCCTTTTCATCAGACAATATATCTTCTTTGTCGAAATCTTCCAACACACCTTCTGTATCATCAGGTAATATCTCTTTTTCATTGATATTTTCTGATACTTCATCTTCAAATTCTTCATCCATGAGCCCTTCAACAAGTTCATCAACCACCTTGTCAAGCGCCTCATCAACATCTTCAAATTCCTGCGTGCCATCAGACAGTTTTTCCCGTACTTTTGCTATTTTGGCAACTTTCACGTTCTCGTTGAGATTGATTAGTTTTACCCCAAAAGTATTCCTGCGATAAATTGAAATATCACACACAGGAATCTGCAATATAACGCCCTCTGTGGTAATCATCATAATCTCATGGTCATTATTGACACCCTTAATGCCAACCACATTGCCTGTCTTTTCAGTAATGCGATAGCATCGTGAACCTTTTCCACCACGTTTCTGCACTGTAAATTCCTCTAATAAGGTTCGCTTTCCCATTCCCATTTCTGATACAATCAGCAATGCGTCGCCTTGTGTGTTGAGCTGCATTCCAACAATTTCATCGTCGTCAACAAGTGTCATACCAATTACACCCATTGCATTTCTACCCATCGCACGCACATCTGTCTCTTTAAAGCGAATGCACATTCCATACTTTGTAACGAGAAAAATCTCAGAGTTTTCGTCAGTCACCTTGACTTCAATCAACTCGTCATCATCACGCAGAGAAATTGCAGCCATACCATTTTTGCGCACATTAGAAAATTCCATAATTGGCGTCTTTTTCGTAATGGCTTTCTTCGTAACCATAAACAAATGTTTACCTTCTGTAAACTCTCGAATTGGTATCATTGCTGAAATCTTCTCGCCAGGATTTAACTGCAACAGATTTACAATTGCTGTTCCTCGCGCCGTTCTTCCTGCCTCAGGTATCTCATAGGTTTTTAGTCGATACACACGACCAAAATTAGTAAAGAACATCAGATAATGATGTGTTGTTGTCATTAACAAATCTTCAATGTAATCATCTTCAATTGTAGACATTCCTTTAATGCCGCGCCCACCTCTATGTTGTGTCTTAAAATTATCCACCGTCATGCGCTTAATATATCCTAGACTCGTCATCGCAATCACAGCGTTTCCACGCGGAATTAAATCTTCCACATCAATTTCAGATTCTTCATAGCTAATTTTAGAACGCCTATCATCACCATACTTTTCAGAAATCAATAAGATCTCCGTCCGAATCACACCGAGTAAAAGTTTTTCATCTGCCAATATCGCCTTGTATTCTTTAATCTTTTTTAACAGTTCATCGTGCTCCTGTTCTAGCTTTTCGCGCTCTAAACCGGTCAGCGCACGTAATCTCATATCTACAATCGCCTGCGCCTGCACATCTGTGAGAGCAAACCGTGCAATCAAACCTTCCTTTGCTTTCTGCGCGTTTGCACTGCTTCTGATGATGTGAATCACCTCGTCAATATTGTCGAGCGCAATCAGCAAACCTTGTAAAATATGGTCTCTCTCCTCCGCTTTATTTAAGTCATATTGCGTTCGTCTGGTGACAACCTCCTCTTGGTGCTTGATATAATAAGTCAACACTTCTTTCAGATTCATAACCTTAGGCTGATTGTTTATAAGCGCCAGCATAATCACACCAAAACTGTCCTGCAACTGTGTATGTTTGTAGAGCTGATTTAAAATGACATTCGCATTGACATCTTTTCTAAGCTCAATGCAAATGCGCATTCCCTCTCGGTTGGACTCGTCTCGCAAGTCCGTAATCCCATCAATTTTCTTATCTTTGACAAGCTCCGCAATCTTCTCAATTAATCGCGCCTTGTTCACCATATAGGGAAGTTCTGTCACAATAATGCGGCTTTTGCCGTTTGCCATTGTTTCAATATTGGTCACACTGCGGACCCTAATTTTACCGCGCCCAGTGCGATAAGCCTCCTCCGCGCCACGCAAACCAAGAATAATACCACCAGTCGGAAAATCTGGTCCCTTCACAATGGACAAAAGCTCCTCAATTTCCGTGTCTCGATTTTCTTCAATGCGATTGTCAATCATCTTCACCACCGCCGCAATAACTTCTTTGAGATTGTGTGGTGGAATGTTTGTCGCCATACCGACGGCAATTCCTTGCGTACCATTAACCAGCAAGTTTGGATAACGGCTAGGAAGCACAACAGGCTCTTTTTCTGTCTCGTCAAAGTTTGGTTGGAAATCGACTGTATTTTTATTGATGTCAGCCAAAAGTTCCATAGAAATCTTGCTCAGACGTGCCTCCGTATATCGCATGGCAGCAGCACCGTCCCCATCAACAGAACCAAAATTGCCGTGTCCATCCACAAGCGGATAACGAGTAGACCACTCCTGTGCCATATTGACCAAGGCGCCATAGATAGAGCTGTCACCATGCGGGTGATATTTACCCATCGTATCGCCGACAATACGCGCACTCTTTCTGTGCGGCTTATCAGGACCATTGTTCAGCTCAATCATAGAGTAGAGTACACGCCGCTGCACTGGCTTTAATCCGTCTCGCACATCTGGTAGAGCACGGGAAGCAATCACACTCATAGCATACTCTATATAGGATTGCTCCATGGTTTTTTGCAGGTCCACTTCCTCAATCTTGTCAAATATTGTATCGTCCATACTTAACTCCTATTCTTAAATATCAAGATTCTTTGCGAACTGGGCATTTGTCTCAATAAATTCCCGTCTCGGTTCCACCTTATCCCCCATAAGTGTCGTGAAGGTAAGGTCAATCTCTGACTCAGCTTCCTCATCCATAGAAACCTTTAGAAGAATACGCTTTTCAGGGTCCATTGTGGTATCCCAGAGCTGTTCTGCATCCATCTCTCCAAGTCCCTTGTAGCGCTGAATCTTATTATTTTGGTCACGCCCCACCTCGTCAAGAATCGCTGCAAGCTCATCGTCAGAATACGCATACCATATTTTTTTATCTTTTTCTAACTTAAAAAGAGGCGGCTTTGCCAAATATACATGCCCTTGCTTAATTAGCTCTGGCATAAACCGATATAAAAAGGTCAGCATCAGTGTCGCAATATGTGCGCCGTCCACATCTGCATCTGTCATAATAATAATTTTGCCGTAACGAAGTTTTGTAATGTCAAAATCCTCGTGTATCCCTGTGCCAAACGCTGTGATCATTGCCCGAATTTCAGCGTTTCCGTAAATTTTATCAAGTCTTGCCTTCTCCACATTAAGAATCTTGCCGCGCAATGGTAAAATTGCCTGTGTCGCACGACTGCGTGCGGTCTTTGCACTGCCCCCGGCAGAATCTCCCTCCACAATAAAAATCTCACAATTTTCAGGATTTTTATCGGAACAATCTGCAAGTTTTCCTGGCAGTGTCATACTATCAAGCGCTGTCTTTCTGCGCGTTAAATCACGCGCCTTTCTGGCTGCCTCGCGCGCCCGCTGCGCCATAATTGACTTCTCACAAATCAGTTTTGCAACCAATGGGTTTTGCTCAAGATAATAGGTGAGTTGTTCGCTGACAATACTATCCACTGCCCCCCGCGCTTCCGTATTTCCAAGTTTCTGTTTGGTCTGTCCTCCAAATTGTGGAACTCCAATCTTAATCGATATAATGGCTGTCAATCCTTCCCGAATATCATCACCACTCAGGTTCGCTTCATTGTCCTTTAGCAGTTTTGCACTCCTTGCGTAATCGTTAAAGGTCTTTGTGATTGCATTCCGAAAACCCATAAGATGTGTGCCACCCTCAATTGTATTGATATTGTTTGCAAAGCTATAAACACTCTCTGTATAAGAATCATTGTGTTGCATTGCAACCTCAACATACACATCATCTTTTTTTCCCTCGAAATACAGCACATCTTCATAAAGTACTGCCTTGCTCTTGTTTAAATAGGTGACAAACTCTCGAATGCCGCCCTCATAATAAAATGTTTTTTCAATCGCCCCTTCTTCTGGGCGCAAATCGCGAAGCGTAATCTTAAGATTCTTGGTCAAAAATGCAATTTCCCGCATCCGCTGTTTTAAAACATTATAATCAAATTCTATCTCCTCAAAAATAGTCTTATCAGGCAAAAAGGAAATTTTTGTTCCTGTCTTGTCTGGATCGCATTCCCCAATTGTCCTAAGTGGATAACATACATGACCGCGTTCATAGCGCTGATGATAAATTTTTCCTCCAGCATAAATATCAACTTCAAGCCACTCAGATAGCGCATTTACAACAGATGCACCTACACCGTGCAAACCGCCAGACACTTTATATCCCCCACCGCCAAATTTTCCGCCGGCATGTAAAACTGTAAACACTACCTCCACAGCAGGTTTTCCCGCCTTGTGATTGATTCCAACAGGAATCCCTCGCCCGTTGTCAATGACAGTAATGGAATTGTCAGAATTGATTGTCACATCAATTGTATTGCAGTATCCTCCCAGCGCTTCATCCACTGAATTGTCAACAATCTCATAAACCAGATGGTGCAGTCCTCTCAAAGATGTATTATCAATATACATACCGGGTCTCTTCCTGACTGCCTCAAGACCTTCCAATATCTGAATTTGGTCCGCTTCATAGCTCATATATTTCCTCCCATTCTTTAATGTACTCACGACCAATGAAATTTGCTGTGAGTATCATGCCATCCACAGCCGCAAAGCGGCATAATACCTTATGTGATTGTGTGCATCCCCAAATTTAAGTTTTCGCTTGTATTATTTGATTTAATAAAGTTGCCTTATTTTTGACAGATGCATTTGAAATCTCAAATACTTTATTAATCTCAAATCGATTATTTACAAACTCTTCCAATCCAGTACAGGTGATAATTGTCTGAATATCGCCAATACTGTTGAGCAGATAATTTTGTCTACTGCTGTCAAGTTCTGACAAGACATCATCCAGCAGCAAAAGCGGAACGTCTTTCGTCATTTTTTTCACAAGCTCTATCTCTGCCAACTTTAAAGATAACGCTGCTGTCCGTTGCTGCCCCTGTGAACCAAATTTTCTAATATCAACTTTTCCCACCAGAAAAGAAAAATCATCTCTGTGTGGACCGATAGAAGTCTGTTTTAATTGAATATCTCTCTCTTGGGTTTTTTGTAATTTTTCCTCAAACAGTTCCGCTGATACATCCGGTTCATAAACAATCTTAAGTTCCTCTTTGCCACCGGAAAGCTTTCTGTGAATCTCATAAATAATCTCATTTAATTGGCTGACAAAGATTTTTCTCTGTTCTATAATTTTTGTTCCAAAGGACACCAACTGGGAATCCCACACAAAAAGCGTATCCTTTAAGCCAGAATTTGTACTGAGATCCTTTAAAAGGCGATTTCTCTGATTCACACTTTTATTATAATGATTTAAATTGTGCAAATACACGTGATCAAGCTGGCAAAGCTCCATATCCACAAAACGCCGCCGTTCAGACGGACCATTTTTAATAATGGACAAATCCTCTGGCGAAAAGAACACCACATTTAACAATCCCAGTAAATCCGCCGCTTTTTTAATCTTTTGTCCATTGATGGCAATCCCTTTTGATTTATTTTTTCTTAGATGCATATCAACGCGGTTCTCAAGTCCATCCTTTACTACATAGGTCCGAATATGTGCCTCCTGCGAGGCAAAATTTATCATATCCTTATCTTTGCTTCCCTTGTGGGATTTGGTTGTAGCAGACAGATAGACCGCCTCTAAAATATTGGTCTTTCCCTGCGCATTATCCCCATATAAAATATTGGTTCCACTGTCAAACTGCATTGAAAGCGCCTCATAGTTTCTAAAATTTTCAAGCTCTAGCGACTGGATAATCATATCGTTTCACCCTTCGAGCGAACGACAAAACGATTTCCCTCAAAACACACTTCGTCATTATCAATTAGTTTTTTTCCGCGTTGTGTCTCTATTTGACCATTTACCTGCACCTGTCCATTCTGAATGACAAATTTGGCATCCACACCAGATTCAACAAGACCGGCAAGTTTAAGCGCCTGTCCAAGTTTAATAGAATCATCCTTGATTTTTATTTCATCCATAAAAACTCCTTCCTGCAAACGCAGATATGTGCATTATTTAACGGAATTAAATGTCACTGGCAAAATTAGATAGGTGTAGTTCTCTTCCTCATCTTTAATAAAACAAGGCGATTTTGAATTGAGAAGTTTTAGTTCTATCTGTTCGTTTTCAATAACTTTCAACGCATCAATCAAAAATTTCGGGTCAAAACCTATCATCAAGTCTTTACCAGTCTTGGCAATGTCAATCTCCTCATTTAAACTTCCAATGACAGAGTTCATTTTAAGCTCCATCACATTATCTAAAATATTTAAAATAATTGGCTTTTTATCGCCCTCTTTCACAAGCAGAGTAGATCGGTCAATACAACTCTGAAATTCTTTTTTGTTAACTGTAACTTTTGTCTCATAGTCTACAGAAAGAATATTGTCAATGTTTAGATAATCACCCTCAATTAATCGAGAAACAACGGTTGTGTTGTCAAACTCAAATAAAATATGCTTGTTTGTAAAAAAGATATTCACTTCTTTTTCTGTATCACCTAGCAAAATTTTGCTAATCTCGCTCAATGTCTTTCCTGGCACAATCACTTTCTTGGCTGGATAAGAATTTTTTAGATGAATGCGGCGCAAGGAAATACGCAGTCCATCAGAAGAAACTATTTTTAAGATATCATTTTGAATCTCAAACAATTCTCCTGTAAGAATTTTATTGGTAAAGTTATCGGCTATAGAAAAAATTGTCTGCCGAATCACTTCTTTTAAAGTAAACTGTGACACAGAGATAGACTCTGATCGGTCAATCTGTGGAAGAGCGGAAAAATCTTCTCCTGCTTTTCCTGCAATATTAAACTTTGCTTTTTCACAGGTAATAATCGCTTTATAGGAAGCATCGGTTGTGATAGTCACATCATTATCTGGAAGTTTTCTTACCATTTCAAGAAGTATTTTGGCATCTAGGGCAATTATTCCCTTCTCTATAATTTCACCTTCAATAATTGTCTCAATTCCAAGTTCCATATCATTTGCAGTAAGTTTAATTTCGCCCTTTGTTGTATCAATAAGGATACACTCAAGTATTGTCATTGTTGTCTTACTTGGTACAGCCTTAGAAACAGTGTTCACCCCAATTAAGAGGTTTGATTTAGAACAAATAATTTTCATGTGGATAACTCCCTTCGCTGTAAATATGGCAGAAACAAAAAAATTGTCACTGCGAAAAATATAAATAAATAAGTATATAATTCATAGTAATAGTAATAGGCGTTGTGGATATGTGGATAAGTCTAATTTTTGGCTAAAATACAAGAAAAATTGTCAGATTAATCCTGTGGATAACTTTCGGAATCATTGTGAATAACTTCAGAGTTATTCACAATCGTTTATTAGGACGGGGACAATTTTTTCTTGATGGTTTCTATTTTGTTGGCTAAATCCTCATCTGTTTTGATTTTATCCTCAATTTTTTCCACACCATGAATTACTGTGGTGTGGTCTTTTTTACCCAGAAGGGATGCAATCATTTGAAGAGATGTTTCTGTCAAGTGGCGACAGAGGTACATAATAATCTGTCTGGGAAGCACATACTCAGAGTTACGTTTTTTGGAGGTAATGTCTTCCTTAGAAATATTAAAGTGCTCTGCGACAACGTTAATAATTAACAATGGGGAAATTTTCCGCGCCTGCTCTGGATATATAACATCTTTGAGCGCATCTTCAGCTAAGGCAAGGTTTAGTTCTTGCTTATTGAGACGGGCACTCGCCATAACTTTGTTTAAGGCGCCTTCTAGCTCACGGATATTAGATTTAATATTAGTGGCGATATATTGGATAATTTCATCATCAATTTCCTTGTCGTACATCTCAGCATTTTTACGTAAAATTGCCATGCGCGTTTCATAGTCCGGCGGTTGAATATCGGCAATCAGTCCCCATTCAAAACGGCTTCGGAATCGCTCCTCTAAAGTTTCCATTTCTTTTGGTGGTTTATCGGAGGAGATAATAATCTGTTTTCCCGCAGAATGAAGGACATTAAAGGTGTGGAAAAACTCTTCCTGAGTTGATTCTTTTCCTATTATAAATTGTACGTCATCTATTAAAAGTACATCCACTGTTCTGTACTTGTCGCGCAACTTTGTCATTGCAGCGGCATTACCGCCTCGAATAGATTCAATCACCTCGTTGGTAAACTGTTCTGAGGTGACATACAAAACCTTTTTGTTTTGGTTTTGCTCCAACACAAAGTGACCAATGGAGTGCATCAAATGCGTTTTGCCAAGTCCAGCACCACCATATAGATACAAAGGATTGTATGCTTCTCCTGGCGATTCGGCAACTGCCAGTGCAGCGGAGTGTGCAAATTTATTGTTGCTTCCCACAACGAAAGTATCAAATTTATATTTGTTATTTAAATTGGCAGTTTCATTGATTGTATTGCTTTTATTTTTTTTTGATTGTTTGGATTTCGTTGTATCTTCTTTTTGCTCTGAAATGACATCATCCTCGGCTATAAAAACTACATCATATTCATAATTCATCAGTTCAGAGATTGTTGCCTTAAAACAGAAGTAATAATTTTTTTGAATATATTTTAATAATCGTGCCTGTGCAGATGGGATGAGAATGGTCACGATATCATTTTCTACTTTGTAAAATTGTAGGGGTTCAACCCAATTATTAAACGAAATTGCTGTGAGGTCATACTCATCTCGAATTATTTCTTTAATTTCATTCCATCTGTCTTTTATCTCGTTCATGTGATACCTCTGATATAGGAAACTGCCACACAGCTCCTAAAGTAATAGTCTACGCCGAAAAAATACACTGCTTCAAATCTGCATGTTTTATATCAATAACACTTGATTACAAACTCATACACATTAATAGTAACCTAAATGAGGAAAAAAAGCAAATAAATGTGAAAAAAAATTGAAGTAATTCACATAATCCCCAATAGATTGTTGATAATGTGGATAACTATATTCACGGTTTGTAAAATTTTGTTATATTTTCACATAAAAAAAAGTTATCCACATCAATGTGGATAACTCCAAGAAAAGTTATGAACATTGTCCACATTGATATTTCCTAATGTTGTGTATATTGTGATAAAAGTTTTCTACATTCATTCACAAGATATCCACAAGTTACCCACAATTGTGGATATGTAAAATATTATGTGGATAACTTTTAAATGCCTGTGGAAAACATGTGGATTTTCTATTTTGTAGATGGATATGTGCTTTTTTTATTTTATTTTTCTTGACTTCAATATGTTTCTGGTATATAATCGTTATGATATTTTCTAATACTTGGAATCGATATTGTCTGTGAGAAAATTACAGTTCTAAAATATCGTTTGCATTACACAGCAGCGTTATAGACAGATGCTATTTTAAGGATTTTAGTAGTAAATCTTAGGCATTTGTGGAGATCAGAGAAGGAGGTGTTTGGAATATGAAAATGACATATCAGCCAAAGAGAAGACAGAGAAGTAAAGTGCATGGTTTTAGAGCCAGAATGAGTACGCCGGGCGGAAGAAAGGTATTAGCAGCGAGACGTGCTAAGGGAAGAAAGAGATTATCTGCATAATTTACAGGTCACATTATGTGACCTTTTTTTCTATGCGCAAGTTATACTGAACAAGGATTATTATGAAATTTTCGGAATCATTGAAGAGCAGTAGGGATTTTAAAAATGTATACAACTGCAAAAAAAGTTATGCCAATAAATATTTAGTAATGTATGTGTTAGGAAATGAATTAGAGCGAAACAGACTTGGGATATCAGTCAGCAAAAAAGTAGGGAACAGTGTTGTCAGACATCATGTTACCAGATTGATTAGGGAAAGCTATCGGCTGCATGAGGAAATGTTTCAGTGTGGTTTTGATATTGTAGTGATTGCGCGGGTTAGCGCGGCAGACGCAAAGTATGTAGAGATTGAGCGCGCTTTGTTACATGTCTCAAAGCTTCATAAGATTCTTATAGAGTAGGATCGTGATTTTGATGAAAAAGCTTTTTATCTGGCTTATTTTATTTTACAGGAGATATCTCTCTCCAATGAAATCCACAAAATGTCCGTATTTTCCGTCCTGCTCACAGTATGGTCTTGAGGCAATTGAGCGTTATGGGGCATGGAAGGGTGGTGTACTCTGTATTTGGAGGATTCTTAGATGCAATCCATTTTCAAAGGGAGGATATGATCCCGTTCCTTCTATGAGGTATGTGGACAAGGAGGCTAAGGGCGCAGATGAGGATTGCAGTGCTAAGACGCATAGAAAAGAAAAAAACTGAAAGACTTTTTTATAAGTTATAATTCGTCAGGAGGAGTAAAATGGATTTAATGCTGTTAACGCAGAATTCAACTCCGATATTTAAGTACATTGTTAAGCTCTTAGGCTTAATTATGAATGGCATTTTCGAGTTTCTGAATTTGATTGGCATTCCAAATATCGGTTTATCTATTATTTTATTTACAATTGTAATTTATCTGCTGTTGATGCCGCTCACAATTAAGCAGCAGCGATTTTCTAAGCTTTCAGCCAGAATGAATCCTGAGTTGCAGGAGGTACAGGCAAAGTATAAGGGAAAACAGGATCAGGCATCCATGATGGCAATGAATATGGAGACAAAGGCAATCTACGCGAAATATGGAGTGTCTCCCTCAGGAAGCTGTTTGCAGTTGTTAATTCAAATGCCTATTTTGTTGGCGCTCTATCGCGTAATCTATGCAATGCCGGCCTATGTTACTAAAATTGGTGAGGCTTTCGGCGTTTTGGCAGATAAGATTATGCAGACTGCAAATGGTGTCGAGGAAGTCCGCGCATTGTCCTCGGCTGTTTATTTTACAAAGAATTTTGACATCAATGTGAGAAATGCTATTATTGACACGCTCAATAAGACTTCATCGCTGGATATGACTGCACTTGCAGAAAAATTTGGTCTGTCTGATTTGACTTATAATGGCAGCTTGATACTGACAAATGGATCAGAGAAAGGTCTGATTGATGTATACAATAATTTTCTCGGCTTAAATATTGGCAATTCGCCAATGGACACTATGAAAACAGCCTTTGCGGCAGGAAATTACCTACTTCTTGCAGGTGCAATTGCAATCCCTATCCTTGCAGCGGTTACACAATGGCTGAACTATAAATTAATGCCGCAGGCAGCAACTTCTGATGACAGAAAGAAAAAACAGCAGCCAGCAAATGATACTGCAGAAGCAATGCAGCAATCCATGAAAATGATGAATACGCTGATGCCGATTATGTCAGCGTGGTTCTGTCTGACACTGCCAGCAGGTATGGGACTTTACTGGGTAATTGGTGCTGTAGTGCGAAGTATTCAGCAGGTGGCAATCAACAAGCATATCGATAATATGGATATTGATGCAGAGATTGAGAAGAATGTTGAGAAATATAAGGAAAAAATGAAAAAACAGGGAATTGACCCTGCAAAACTTCAGGCGGCGGCCAGAACGAACACAAAAAATCTATCTTCCAAAGCTGCTTATCAGAATACAGGAGTAAAACGGCCTGCGAAAACGGAAGAGGAAAAAGCGGAGGATATCAAGAAAGCTACGGAGTACTATAATAAGAATGCAAAGCCGGGCAGTCTTGCAGCCAAGGCAAACATGGTAAAACAATACAATGAAAAGAATTAAATTATATAGTATGGTTACTGGGGGGAAATCAAATGGAATACATGGAATTTAAAGGGAAGACCAAAAATGATGCCATAACCGAGGCGTGTAGACATTTTTCAGTGCCAAGTGACGAGCTTGATTATGAAGTGATTGACGAGGGAAAAACTGGATTTCTTGGAATGGGGTCCAGGCTGGCGTTAATAAAGGCGCGGGTGAAGGAGGAAAAACAGGAGGTTGTTGAGACAGTGGAACGGATAGAAGTTCCAGCGACAGAACATCTGCCAGTTGACGGGGAGACAACGGTAAACGAAATTGACAAAAATGACGCGTATGAGAAGATTGACGTGGAGGCTGTCACCAAAAAATTCTTGATGGATGTGTTTGCAGCAATGGGGATTTCTGTGGAGATTACAGCGAAATATGATGAGGAATCAAAAACGCTTGAGGCAGATCTGAGCGGTGACGAGATGGGAGTATTGATTGGTAAGAGAGGCCAGACATTGGATTCTTTGCAGTATTTGATATCACTTGTTGTCAATAAAGGGACAACTGAGTATATTCGTGTTAAGGTCGATACAGAAAATTACAGGCAGAGACGCAAGGAGACCTTAGAGAATCTGGCAAAAAATATTTCCTATAAGGTAAAGCGGACTAGACGGCCAGTATCCTTGGAGCCCATGAATCCTTATGAGAGACGAATTATACACTCTGCGCTTCAAAATGATAAATATGTGACCACCCACAGCGAGGGGGAGGAACCATTTCGACGTGTGGTAGTCACCCCAAAGAAAGACAGCAATTATAATGATGCGAAGGGATATCGCGGAAACCGGAATTATAACAATGGCTATCATAAAGGATATGCTGGAAATTATAATCGTAAGAACAAAGAGAACAGCCGGGAACGCACAGAAAATCATACAGAAGCGGTTGAACAGAATGGATAGCATGTGATAGAATGAACCTTGACATTCAAGGTTCATTTTTTACTTTATTTATGCACAGACCCGTGCAGAGGAAGTATGCCGCTAAAGCGGCGCATGAGTAGCGGAAGATTTATGGGAAAGGGAGTGATTTTATGAAAACAGATACAATTGTAGCGATTGCAACGGCAATCAGTGATTCTGGAATTGGGATTATTCGTGTCAGTGGTGAGAATGCAATAGAGATTGTCGATAAAATATATCAGTCAAAAAATCGTAAAAAACGGCTTTGCGATGTTAAGACACATACAATGCATTATGGGTTTATTTATGATGGAGATACTTTGATTGATGAGGTGATGGTTGCGGTTCTACACGCCCCCAATACTTATACAAGAGAGAACACTGTTGAGATAGATTGTCATGGCGGCATTTTGGTAATGAATCAGATTTTAGATGTCTTGTTGCGCAGTGGATGCAGACTTGCAGAGCCAGGAGAGTTTACAAAGAGAGCTTTTTTGAATGGAAGAATTGATCTGTCCAAGGCGGAGGCAGTTATGGATATTATTCATTCCAAAAATGAGTTTGCCTTGCGAACTTCAGTAAGACAATTGAGTGGTACGTTGGCAAAAAAGGTTCAGTTTTTGCGGGAAGAAATTTTGTATGAAATTGCTTATATTGAATCTGCGTTAGATGACCCCGAACATATTAGTCTCGATGGATATTGCACAAAATTGGAAGAGAAAGTAAAAAATATAAAATCTATTTTGAAAAAGTTGATTGACAGTGCTGATTGTGGAAAGATGCTAAAGGACGGAATTAATACGGTTATTATTGGAAAGCCAAATGCTGGCAAATCCTCTCTTTTAAATTTTCTTGTTGGTGAGGATAGGGCAATTGTAACAAGTGTTGCCGGAACAACGAGAGATGTGTTGGAAGAATCCATTAAACTGCACGGTGTCGGATTGAATATTATGGATACTGCCGGAATCCATGATACGGATGATGAGGTTGAAAAAATTGGTGTTGACAGAGCAAGAAAATATGCTAAAAATGCGGATTTAATTCTCTATGTGGTGGATACTTCACGTCGTCTTGATGAAAATGATGATGCGATTATGGAATTGGCAGCCGATAAAAATATGATTGTGCTGTTAAATAAAAGTGATTTGGATCAAGTGGTAGAACCAGAGGAAGTTTTAAAAAAACTGACACAAGTGTCAGAAAATAGAAGTGAGAAACTAACACAAATGTTAATTTGTGATGAGAAAAAACAAGGGCAGGCAAAAAAAACTGACACAGGTGTCATAATTGAAAAAAATCGAAAAATACGGATTATTCCGACTTCCATAAAAGAAAATATTGGCCTTGATGATTTGGAAGAAGCAATAAAGGAAATGTTTTTTGGTGGAGAGATTGCCATTAATGATGAGATATATATTACAAATCAAAGGCATAAGGAGGCATTTCTTGAGGCTTATGAAAGTATGCAGATGGTGCAGGAGAGTCTGTTAAAAAAGATGCCGGAAGATTTTTATTCCATTGATTTGATGAGTGCATATGCTTCGCTTGGAAAAATTATTGGGGAGGAAGTTGGAGAGGATTTAATTAATGAAATTTTTAGTAAGTTCTGTATGGGGAAATAAAAAGAGAGGTTGAAACAATGAAGGGAATCCGAGAAAAAGTGGATGTTTGTGTGGTTGGTGCAGGACATGCAGGGTGCGAGGCAGCACTTGCCTGTGCGAGAATGGGATTAGAGACAGTAATTTTTACAGTCAGTGTGGACAGTATTGCGCTGATGCCCTGCAATCCAAATATTGGTGGTTCTTCCAAGGGGCATTTGGTGAGGGAATTGGATGCGCTTGGTGGAGAAATGGGAAAAAATATTGATAAAACCTTTATTCAATCGAAAATGTTAAATGTATCAAAAGGTCCAGCAGTTCATTCGCTTCGAGCACAGGCCGATAAGGCAGACTATTCTAGGGAGATGCGTAAAGTGCTTGAAAATCAAGCGCATTTGACCATCAAACAGGCGGAAGTTGTGGCGCTTTTAACAGAATCATTAACACAAAATGATAAATTGTATGAAAAAAGAATTACAGGAGTGAAGACTTATACGGGTGCTGTTTATGAGGCCAGTGCGGTGATCCTCTGTACAGGTACTTACCTAAAAGCGCGTTGTCTGTGTGGGGAAGCGATTACACATACTGGACCAAATGGACTTCAAGCTGCAAATTATTTGACGGACAGTTTAAAGGAGCTGGGAATTGAATTGTGTCGTTTTAAGACAGGCACGCCGGCAAGAATGGATGGACGTTCTATTGATTACAGCAAAATGGAAGAGCAATTTGGAGATGAGCGAATTGTTCCATTTTCTTTTTCTACCGATCCTGAGAAGGTACAGATTGATCAAGTGTCATGTTGGCTTACGTATACAAATGAGAATACACATGAGATTATTCGGGCAAATCTTGATCGCTCGCCTATTTATGCGGGGGTGATTGAAGGAACTGGTCCGCGATATTGTCCGTCGATTGAAGATAAGGTGGTGCGTTTTGCAGAGAAAGAGAGGCATCAGGTTTTTATTGAGCCGGAGGGACTTCACACAAATGAAATGTATGTGAGCGGTATGAGTTCTTCTTTGCCAGAAGATGTGCAGTTGGCAATGTATCGGACGGTTCCTGGATTGGAACATTGCAAAATTGTCAAGAATGCTTATGCGATAGAGTATGATTGTATTAGACCTGATCAGTTGTATCCAACATTGGAATTGAAACGGATTTTGGGCTTGTTTAGTGCTGGTCAATTTAATGGGAGTAGCGGATATGAGGAAGCGGCCGCGCAAGGATTGATTGCTGGAATTAATGCAAGTCTTTTTATCAAGGGAAGAGAACAGATTGTGTTGGATCGCTCACAGGCTTATATTGGTGTGTTGATTGATGATTTGGTGACAAAAGAAAATCTTGAACCATATCGAATGATGACTTCCCGTGCAGAATATCGATTGCTTCTTCGTCAGGACAATGCAGATTTAAGACTGCGAAAAATTGGTTATGAGGTTGGATTGATTTCTAAGGAGCAGTATGATTTTGTCTGTGAGAAAGAGAAGATAATAGAAGCAGAAATATTGCGATTGCAGAATAAAAAGGTTGGTGCGAATAAGGAAATACAGGAATTTTTGGAGCGCAAGGGAAGCAATGGATTAAAGACAGCGGCGTCTCTTGCAGAATTAATCAGCCGACCAGAACTTTCCTATGAGGCGATAGCGGAGATTGATACAGACAGACCAAAATTAAGTGAAGCGATTATTGAACAGATTAATATTAATCTAAAGTATGATGGCTATATAAAACGTCAGAAAAAACAGGTGGAACAATTTAAAAAATTGGAAAGAAAAAAAATCGCTTCGGATATTGATTATAATGCGATTAATAATCTGCGGCTTGAAGCAAGGCAAAAATTACAAAAAGTTAAACCTATATCAGTGGGACAAGCATCAAGAATTAGTGGTGTCTCTCCTGCAGATATTTCTGTGTTGTTAGTTTATCTGGAAAGGGAAAATTTATGAGCTGGACTCAGAGTCAGTTGACAAAATTAAAGGAAGATGCTTTCAAGTTTGGTATTGAATTGAATGAAAAACAATTGCATCAGTTTATAAAATACTATGAATTGTTGGTAGAGTGGAATAGTTTTATGAATTTAACCGCAATTACAGAATTTGAAGCTGTGTGTACAAAACATTTTATCGATAGTATTTCTCTGTGTAAAGCAGTTGATTGTACCAAGGAATATCATGTGATAGATATCGGTACAGGGGCGGGATTTCCAGGGATTCCATTAAAGATTGCTTTTCCAAACTTAAAGATTACTTTGTTGGATTCCCTTGGAAAGCGTGTTAACTTTTTAAATGCAGTTATTACTGAATTGGGATTGCAAGAAATAGAAGCGATTCATGGACGTGCTGAGGATTTTGCTAAGACTGGAGTGCTACGTGAAACATTTGATATCTGTGTTTCACGTGCAGTTGCAAATCTTTCTATTTTATCAGAGTATTGTTTGCCTTATGTAAAAGTTGGAGGATATTTTATTTCCTATAAATCTGAAAAAGTTACAGAGGAGATACGAATGGCACAAAATGCAATTCAGATTCTAGGTGGGGAAGTATCTGTTAAGAAAGTATTTCTCTTGCCAAATTCTGATATTTACAGAAATCTATTAATGATAAAAAAAGTTCAAAATACACCGAAAAAGTATCCACGAAAGGCGGGGCTTCCCTCGAAGGAACCATTATAAGGTATAATTTATATGAATAAAAAAGATATTTTATTGTTGCAGGAAACGGAACGGAAAAGAATTGCAGAAGCGTTGCATGATACTACAGTTCAGGATATGGTTTATTTATCGCAACAGCTAGAATTAGTTCTTTTATATCTAGAACAAGATGTGATACAGGCAAGGCTTGAAGTTATCACTGCACGTCATCAGATTAAAAATATTATTGGTGAGATGAGGGACGCTATCTATGATTTGCGTCCCCTTATCTTGGATGATATTGGATGGGATATGGCATGGGAGCGCTTAAAAAATAAATTATTAAAAATACAAGCAGATTTAACAATTTCTTTTGATATTGATAGAATTGATCCCTTTGATGGATTGATGGCGATATCTGTCTACCGAATTGTCTGTGAAGGATGTCAAAATATTGTCAAACATTCCAATGCAAAAACGATTAAAGTGATAATAAAAAATTTAGACAACCATATAAGAATTAAAATTTGTGATGATGGAGTTGGTTTTGTCCAGGAAACTACTACAAATCATTTTGGATTACAGTTTATGTATGAGCGTATTGCAGCTCTTTCTGGAAAGATAAAAATTGATTCAAACGCTTCAGGTACTATGATTCAGATTAAAATACCAGTGGGAGAGAGGAAGAAAGAAAATGATTCGTGTAATGATTGTAGAAGATCATAAAATGGTACGAGAAGGTTTGATAAAATTAATTGAGTTTGATGAAGAAATTCGAGTAGTAGAAGAGGCAGATAATGGAAAAGACTGTGTGGAAAAATTTAGAAAAGCAAAGTCGGATGTAATTCTTCTGGATATGAATATGCCAGACATGGATGGAATTGAGACGCTAAAGATATTAAACAATAGAAAAAATCGTCCCAAAGTATTAGTTCTCACTGTGCATAATGAAATTGAATATCTTATTAAAGTACTAGATATGGGAGTGGAGGGATATATTTTAAAAGATTCTGGTGCAAGAGAATTAATTCGCGCAATCCGCTCTGTGTATCAAGGAGAGCGATTTATACAGCCTAGTTTGATTCCACTGCTCAATTCCAGATTGATTGCAAAAGATTTGGATCGAGAAAAGTTAAATGAGCTGTCAAACAGAGAGGTGGAAGTGCTAAAATTAGTAGCCAAAGGTTTTTCTAATAAAGATATTGCAGTAAACTTATCTATCAGTGAACGTACTGTAAAAAATCATCTTTGCAGTGTTTTTCGTAAAATAGATTGTTATGATCGCACACAGGCGGCTGTTTTTTGTATTAGAAATGGCTTGGTTAGTGTGCATGAGTAAATCTGTTTTATAAAGATGCATTTGCAGGCTATGTCAAGATTTTCTGATGTTGCAGATGGGCATTTAGACAAGTCATTGTCATAGATAATTTCTGAACAGTTCTTTAAATCGAGTAGGGGAGATTTTCTCCCTACTCGCGCATCAGCCACCCGTCAGCTTTGCAGGCATTCTTCCTTTGGGTGCCCGTGTGCATAAAGAATGTTTCACGTGAAACATAAATTGAGTTTTTCTATTTGTTGAATTAACAGTTCACTTTTTTACAAATAAAAAATGGCTGTATTAAGCATTAAAGATTATAAAAAAGTTACTTTTTATGGGTGGTCAGGAATGTGCAATCATGTGCATTTCGTGATACTATAATTGAAAAATGAGGAGCAATTTTTTTAATATTGTTCTGAATCACTACTAGTATACCGTTTTTTAATTCTTTATATACCAAGCACTCGCTATTTGCATCATTGCCGCGTTGTCGTCAGTCAATGATGCCACCGCATTGCCTCCTTCCTCCGCCTTGCACTGATACAAATATCAAGCACTTTGTATACGAGGATTAAAAAACGGTGTACTAGGAGCAATTCCTATGCTGTGAATAGTAATAAAAAGGTATTTGTAATAAGTAGGCAATTGCGAAACAAGTTCAAAATCTTTTGAGCCGGACTTACAGGAGGT
>CASJPF010000060.1 GCA_949383255.1 Lachnospiraceae bacterium
CATACTTCTAATAATGGATACAGATATTATTCACAGGAACAGTTAAATCAAGTTATGAACATAAAACCTAATTTAGACAGACTTGTAATAGGCTATTGCAGGTTTCAAGTAATGAGCAAAAAGATGACCTGGAATGGCAAATAGAGAATATGAAATTGTATCTTACTGCACAAGGCAAACCATTTGAAATAATCAGTGACATAGGTTCTGGAATAAATTATAAGAAAAGGGGATTAAAAGAACTTATTAAACGGATATCACAAAATAAGGTTGATAAGGTAGTTGTTCTTTATGAAGATAGATTATTACGATTTGGGTTTGAGTTAGTAGAATATATTGCTAGTTTATATAATTGCGATATAGAAATAATTGACAACACTGAAAAATCAGAACAGCAAGAACTTGTTGAAGATTTTGTACAAATACTAACTGTATTCAGTTGTAAATTACAAGGAAAACGAGCGAATAAAGCAAGAAATCTTGTAAAGGAGCTTATAGAGGAGGGTGAACAATGATAAAAACAATTCAATGTTACTGCCAAACAACAAACACAAGACGAAATTATTCCAATAAGCAAATACTGCCAGATTTGCTTATAACTGGGCATTAGGCAGAGAAAAAGAGAATTATAAAGATAGTGGGAAATTTATATCAGATGGAAAACTGCAAAAAGAATTTACGCAATTAAAGAAAATGGAGGAATATGACTGGTTAAATAAGGTATCTAATAATGTTACAAAACAGGGTGCAAAAGATGTTTGTAATACATACAAACGATTTTTAAAAGGATTTGCAAACTTTCCAAAATTTAAAAGCAGAAAACATACAGCACCATCTTTTTATCAGGATTGCGTAAAAATTCAGTTTACAGATACGCATGTAAAAATAGAGGATTTGCAGCATCTAAAAAGAAGAAGAAATAAAAATTAAACTGGATTTGTCTTGCAGAACATGGGCGCATACCTATCGACTGTAAATACATCAATCCACGCATCAATATGATGGAATAAACGGGCGGATTACAGTTGGAATGGAAACTAGTACACCGTTTTTTAATTCCTCATATACCAAGCACTCGCTATTTGTATACGAGGATTAAAAAACGGTGTGCTAGAAAAACAAAAACGCAGATTACAGCGTTCCATATCAAGAAGATTCATAAAGCGAGAACCAAGATTTATCAGTTTAGAAGATTTGAATATAAGTGGAATGATGAAAAACAAGCATTTATCCAAAGCAGTGCAGAGGCAAGGTTTCTATGAATTTAGAAGACAGATTGAATACAAATCCGAATGGAATAATATTCAAGTAATTATTGCAGACAGGTTTTTTCCGAGTTCAAAACTATGCAGTTGTTGTGGAAGAATTAAAAAGGATTTAAAGCTGTCAGAGCGTATTTATAAATATGAATGTGGAAACGTAATTGATAGAGACTATCAAGCTGCATTAAATCTAAAAAAATATGGAGAAATGTTTTTAAAACAGCAGTCTGTAGCATAACACTTTTGAAGTTATCACAGATATGTGCTGATACGTTAGTCAGGAATTTACGCCTATGGAGAGTACAATGTGTTTGGAGGGCAAACCCATCGAACTTGTGAATAGTATTTGAATTTATTCAGTACGAAAGCATACTCGTTGAAGTAGGAATGAAACATAAGAGTTTATAAATTTTCAGTAACGGTACTATTAACATATACTAAAAATGCGAGCGATATCAATATTCTCTGATGAAGCCAGAGGCACATCAAACTGATGCGTTATTTATTAATATTTGTAAAGGAGTATATTTTATGGAACAAACCCATTCTAAAAACTTGTATATCTTGCAAAGCAGAATCCTTGCCTATGTGCTGGCTGTCATTTTACTGCTGACCACTTTACCGGCTATAGAAATTCATGCAAAAAGCGTACATGTTTTGCAGACAGCTTCCACTTCCGCCAGTGCACCGAAAAAAGCCTGTTGGATTTCCTTTTTGGACATTGAAGAACTATTGCAGGATAAAACTGAAAAAGATTTTACAAGGAAAGTTTCTGAAATGTATGATACAATCGCGGAGTATGGTATGAATACTGTGATTGTACATGTGCGTGCTCTCGGTGATGCGATGTATCCATCACTCTATTATCCTTGGGCAACTTATTTTTCTAGTGACAGAAGCGATCCTGGTTATGACCCATTGGAAATTATGATCCAGTTAGCGCATACAAAAAAACTGCAATTTGAAGCATGGATTAACCCATACCGTCTGTCGCGTGACAGCAAATCGACAGCCAGTTTTAAAGCAACACCCTACCACGCGTCGTTTCTTCCTTTTACGATTGAATATAAAGCTCCCAGCGGGCAGACTTGCTTAGCGCTCGACCCAGCAAAACAAGAAACAATAGATTTAATTATCAATGGTGTGCGGGAAATTGTAAGCACTTATGATGTTGACGGAATCCATTTTGATGACTATTTTTATGTATCCGGTATGGCAGATCAATTGGATGTCGCATCTCGAAAAACCAATGTTAATCTGTTGGTTTCGCAAGTATACAAGACAATCAAGTCTATCAAACCCAACTGTACTTTTGGCATTAGTCCTGCTGGAAACCCCGACAATGCGCGCAGTCAGGGCGCAGATATCGATACATGGCTTTCTACCACAGGATATATTGATTATATTATGCCGCAAATTTACTGGACAGATATTTATATGGCAAAAGGTACTGCCAAACGTATGTTTACAGACCGTTGTAAGGCGTGGATTGCGTTAAACAAGCAAGATTTACCAATCTATGTTGGTCTTGCTTTATACCAAGTTGGCACCAATTCCAAGACAGATTTAGGATGGGCGACAAGCGACAATAACCTTGCTTATCAATATATCACTGCGAAACAGCTTGGTTGCGATGGATATGCACTGTTTCGCTATCAGTGGCTGGAAAAAGATATTGCTGCGAAAGAATTAGACCATTTAAAAAAATATTAGCCCTCTGAAGTATCAGTGTGTTCACAATCTATGCAGCACACTGATACTTTAATTTTTACCAGAATGTGAATAGTAACATGTTATTGGGGATAGAAACCTTACCAGTTGTGCAGGGTGTCTTGTATTTTATCTTCTATCTGATATGATGAGTACCAGGAGGAAGAAAACTATGTCCCTGATTGGTCTGTACTGTGAAAAAAGCGCGCTTTTACAAGCAATTAAAACTGCATTTAACATTGCCTGCTTGAAAAATACAAAATGCGGCACATGTGAAACCTATCAGTTACAGACCTTGTCAATGTTGACAGAGTCATGGATAATACAACAAGATCAGATGCACTTTCTTATCTTATCCTGTAAAACTATCGACAAGACTTTTACAGTAGCAGAAACACTCTGGAAAAAAAATCCTGTTTTGTCCATTATCTGTGTAGTACAATCTCCAGAAGAAGTCTTTGCCGCTCTCCCCTATCCTTTTTTCCATGTTGTGCGAGAATTTTGCTTGGAGCAAGATTTAGGTGTAGCTCTTTGCAAAATTGAGCGGACAGGTTCCCTGCTGCCACGCTGGTGTTCCTTTCATGGAAAAAATGAACTGATGCGCATTCGCTTAAAAGAGATTCTATATTTAGAAAGTGATCGTCACGAAATTAAGATTTATACACAGAATTACACACAAGAAACAAGTTATCTCACTGTCGAAACCTTGGCACAATGCGAAGAAAAGCTGCGGGCGCTTGGTTTTGTCAGAATCCACAAAAGCTATCTGGTTAATCTTTACCATGTGGCAAAGCTAGAAAAGGATTGTCTTACCCTGGACTGCGGCAGGCAACTCTATATTAGCCGATATCGTTACACTGAGGTAAAATTACAGTTTGAAAGTTATATTCGTCATTTGGATTTTTTATGAGGAGGAAATATTATGGAAATAGAAATAAAACATTTAAAAAAAGAGTTTTCTTATTACAAGAAAATGATGGGGCTATCTGGTTCCCTACACAACCTTTTTCATCGGGAAACCCTAATAAAAGAAGCTGTGCGGGACATCTCCTTCTCTGTAGAAAAAGGGGAAATTATCGGTCTGCTCGGACCCAATGGCGCCGGAAAAACTACCACCTTAAAAATGCTCTCTGGTATTTTGCATCCTACCTCTGGTCAAGCGTTGGTGGGTGGATTTATCCCTTGGGAGCGCAAAAATGCATTTAAACAACGCTTCTCTATCGTTATGGGCCAGAAAAATCAACTATGGTGGGACTTACCTGCAAGTGACAGCTTTTATCTCAACAAATGCATTTTCAACATTGGCGATCAACAGTATATCCGAACAATAGAGGAACTCTCAGAACTTTTGGAAGTCAAAGATCTGATGAATGTACAAGTGCGTCGGCTCTCTCTCGGTGAGCGAATGAAAATGGAAATTTTGGCAGCACTGATACACAACCCAGACATTCTTTTTCTTGACGAACCAACAATTGGGTTGGATATTGTTTCACAGCAGAAAATCAGAAACTTTCTACGATATTACAATGAACAGAAAAAAACAACAATCATCCTCACCAGTCACTATATGCGTGATATAGAAGAACTGTGTGGACGCGCAGTAATTATCAGTCAAGGACAGATTGTATACGATGGTATGCTCTCCAAAATCAACCATTTAATGGGTGATAAGAAAGTGTTGACTTTAAAATTCACACAAGAAATTTGTATAAATCAGCTTACACCTTTTGGCAAAGTGCGCGAATGTAAATGCAGAGAAGGCGTACTGGAGCTACCTAAAGAGGGACTTCGCAAAACTATGGCAGATATTTTATCTTGTTTGCCGGTTGAAGACTTTACTGTAACAGAAGTTCCTTTAGAAGAAAGTATCGCACTAATTTTTAGGAAGGAGAGTGCTATCTCATGAATCCTTATCGTTGTGTATTTCAGATGGGAATTGAAAAATCCTTAGAATACCGCGTCAATTTTCTATTGACCATGACAAGCAGCATATTTCCAGTGGTTATTCAGACTATTATGTGGACCTACTTTTATGCGCATACAGATGCAGCGATGTCTACAGGCTACACCTATAGCCAAATCATGGTTTACACATTACTGGCAACATTAGTATCTCAATTAGTAAGCACAGGATTTGCATGGCAGATCAACGATGACATCAAAAAAGGTGGATTGAATAAGTACCTCGTTCGTCCAGTACATTATGGCGCCTACCAGTTCTGTTCCTTCCTGGGAGAAAAAATTCCCCAACTTTTACTACTGTTTTTTGTGACAATTGCAGTAATTATCTTTTCTGTGGCAATCTTTGGACTTATGCTGTCTGTGACACGAATCTTTTTATTTGTTATCAGTTTGCTATTTGCATTGATGCTAAATTTTTTTCTGTTTTTTGTAGTGGCGTTGACCAGTTTTTGGCTGACAGATGTAAATCAGTTTTTCGCAACCATCAGCATTGTATTCGTAGTCATTAGTGGAGGCATCCTACCGCTTGACATTTTCGGCAAAAAAGCAATGTTATTAACAAGACTTTTGCCCTTTGGCTACACAACTCAATTTCCAGTCAATATTATTAACGGGCGTTATGATATGAAGATGGTGGGTATAAGTTTTGCGTGTCAACTTTTCTGGATCGTCTTCTTTGGCCTTCTAGGAGAATATCTGTGGAAAAAAGGGCTGCGTCACTATGTTGCTGTCGGCGGCTAAAAATTCCAACTGTGCGGTTAAATCATTTAAAAAGTAAGGAGAATATCATGAAAAAATATCTGCGTCTCATTGGCGTTTTAATGAAATTATCGCTTATGTCACAGCTAGAATATCGGGTTAATTTTATCGCAGGCGTAGCGGTTGAAATGGGTTGGATGTTGGTTAAGCTTTTGTATGTTGCAGTAGTATATCGCATCGGTGTGAATATTAGTGTATTTACCCCAAATCATATTCAGATATTTATTGGTATCTATGTATTAATGACTGGATTTTATATGCTCTACTACCCTAATTTTGCAGGATTAGGACAGATGGTACAGTCGGGCGAACTTGATATGTACTTGGTAAAGCCTGTGTCCCTACAATTTATTGTAACCTTGCGCCAATGGAGCTTTCCCATGTTTCTAACCAATGCTATCGCTGGTAGCATTTTAATTATAACTGGCTGGCAAAAGGCGGGGCTTTGTGTAAGCGTCAAACAAATATTGGGCTTTCTTTTTCTGTTGTTGTGTTCTAATTTACTAACCTATAGCCTATTCCTAATCCCCTATTTGATGTGCTTTTGGATTGTATCCACAGGGGGAATAGAAAGTCTCTCGTCAGCACTATGGGACTTTAACAATATGCCTTATATGATTTATGGAAAATGGATACAACGAATTGGTACATTTATTCTTCCCATATTTATTATCACCAATTTCCCGGGATTATTTTTAATGGGCAATTTGCCTCCTGTCATGTTTGTCTGGGCAATAGCCGCACCTGTACTATTTTTTATCCTTGCGCGAATCCTATGGAAAAAAGCTGTCAGAAATTATACCAGTGCCAGCTCATAATGCAAAAACCATCTGTTCAATGGAATCTTTAAGCGATTCTTTAGCCTGCGCTTTAATTTATATAGGTACACAAACCATAACTTCTAATAAATATTTCCACGAAAAACAACCTGACTTTTTATTGAAAATTCCTTGTAAATGAATTATAGTTAAATTGCGCAATTATGCGAAAAAATAAATTTAACATACAGTCAGGCACTGTAAAAGGAGGAAACAAATATGAACAGAGCAGCGGGCATCTTACTGCCCATCACGAGCCTGCCGTCAAAATATGGCATTGGCTGTTTTTCCCAAAGCGCTTACGACTTCGTAGACTGGCTGAAGGAGGCAGGACAGACCTACTGGCAGATCTTACCGCTCGGTCCTACAAGCTACGGGGATTCCCCGTACCAATCTTTTTCCACATTTGCCGGAAATCCATACTTTATCAGTTTAGAGACATTGATAGAGGAAGGAGTTCTCACAAAGGCAGAGTGTGACAAGGCTGATTTTGGTAAAACTGAAAATGATATTGATTACGAGAAAATGTACATAAACCGTTACCCACTTTTGCGCAAGGCATATGAACGCAGCGATATCAGTAAAAATGCAGAATACCAGAAGTTTGTCGAAGAAAACAACTGGTGGCTGTCAGATTACGCTTTATTTATGGCAGTAAAAGAACGGTTTGAGGGAAAACCTTGGACAGAATGGGCAGAAGATATTCGTCTGCGCTGGTCCAATGCTATGGACTATTACCGCAGAGAATTATATTTTGACATTGAATTTCAGCAATATCTGCAATTCCAGTTTTTCCGCCAGTGGAAAAAATTGCGGGAATATGCCAATGACAAAGGTATTCAGATAGTTGGCGATATCCCTATCTATGTAGCAATGGACAGCGCTGATGCATGGGCGCATCCTGAACTTTTCCAGTTAGATGAGGAAAATGTACCGACGGCTGTGGCTGGCTGTCCTCCTGATGGATTTTCGGCGGACGGTCAACTTTGGGGAAATCCACTCTATCGCTGGGAATATCATAAACAGACAGGATATGACTGGTGGATTACGCGACTTTGGTTTTGTTTCCAGATGTATGATGTTGTGCGAATTGACCATTTTCGTGGCTTTGA
Organism: Lachnospiraceae bacterium; assembly: GCA_949383255.1. Classification (GTDB taxonomy): domain Bacteria; phylum Bacillota; class Clostridia; order Lachnospirales; family Lachnospiraceae; genus COE1. Next base: position 7,624 of record CASJPF010000060.1, read on the forward strand.
TGAATATTATTCTATTCCTTATGGAGAAGAAACCGCAGTGAATGGACATTGGGAGAAAGGACCTGGAATTGAACTGTTCCGCACAATGGAACGACGCCTTGGCAAACATGAAGTTATCGCGGAAGATTTAGGTTATGTGACAGATTCTGTTCGGCAATTGGTTCGCGACAGCGGATTCCCGGGAATGAAAGTTTTGGAATTTGCATTTGACTCAAGAGATTCTGGTTCTGCCAGCGACTATTTTCCACACAATTTTATAGAAAACAGCGTTGCCTACACAGGAACACATGATAATGAAACACTTGTAGGTTGGTTCCACAGTATTCCCAAAAAAGATTTGCAGATGGTACGCGATTATCTGTGTGACCAATATACACCAGAAAAGCAACTTTATAAACCGCTTATTTCTCTGGTGATGCGCAGTATTTCCAAAACTTGTATTATTCCAATCCAGGATTATCTAGGATATGATAATAGTTGTCGCATCAACAAACCATCTACGCTTGGAACAAACTGGCGCTGGCGGATTCAGAAAAAAGAACTTAGCAGTGCACTACAAAAAGAAATCTTGGCAGTGACAAAACGCTATGGACGTATGAATTGGAATTAGTTTAAGAATATTCTTGACATTCTTGTTGCAGCGTGCGAGTCAGCTCTACCGACATAGAACCAATTCGCACGTATGTAATCAGACTAATTTTTGCGGAGGTATGATTATGCATGACAGAAAATTATATTCAGTAAAAACATTTTTTCTGATATCGGGTGTCATACTTCTGCTGCCCTTTGCAACGTTAAGTGTCTACTTCGCTTTACATACCATTCAAAGTTCAGAAGAAATGGTTGCATCCGCAAACCGAAATGCACTTTATCTGTATCAGCAAGAGCTTTCATCCAACTTAGAACAACTAGAACTATTAATTGCCCAGAGTTGGGCACAAGACTGGGATTATAAGAAGCTGCGATTTGAGCAGGAAGCAATTGATGCCCACGAAAGCACGCGAAAAATTTTGGAATCCTACAAGACAATCCAGTCTGTCTATTCTTGTGTCGGTTCTATGGCTGTTTACTCGAAAGCAAACGACTTATGCAGGTGTGTATATTATAATAACTATCCCCATGACTTACGAGAAGATATCAAAAAGTATGTAGCAGACATTGATTTTTCTAAAGATTCTAGGACATGGTATACACAAAAAATAAGTGATAAGTGGTTTCTGGTACGTATTCTTGGCACCGCAGACGCATATAGCGCCTGTCTTGTGGATATTGACCTTGGTCCTGCCTTTACTTACGAGGAACCAGTGTTAGCGCCAACTTATCTGATTTATTTTAACCAGCAAATGGAACCAATGAATGAAGCGGATTTATTAGGGAATGCACATCTAACATTTCACAACGAAAACTATTACTACACACAGCGAATCTCTGGTGATAATTACATGGTAGTACATATTCCGCTCGGTTACGGAAAGGTAACAATGTCATACATTACACGATATAGCGGATTTCGCCACATGACATTTTCTCAAATGTTCGCTGTTTTACTCACTTTTTTAATGCTACTTTTAATTCCATTTGTATACTATATTATGATCCGAATCTTTTTTCAGCCGCTCTCGAATTTTATCCATACAATGCGCGAAAGTCGGCAGGATAACATACACCCCAGATTGTCCTATGATGGTCTGCTTGTGGAATTGAATGAATTTAGTGGTACATTTAATCATATGATGGACAAGATTGAACAATTAAAAATTGATTCGTATGAACAAGAAATGGCAAAACAGAAGGCAGAATTTCAATATTTGCAGCAGCAGTTGAAACCACATTTTTATCTAAATTGCCTAAAAATGCTTTATGGAATTATTCAATTAAAGCATACAGATAAGGCCCAGCAAATGATTCTGGGGATATCAGAATATATCCGTTATACCTTTCGCAATAACAGTATTTTAGTGCCTTTAGAGCAGGAAGTTCGCCAAGTAGAAAATTATGTCCACATTCAGCAGGAAAGTATTGCGACAAAAGTCTTGTTGAGCATAGACATTCCGTCCGAGGTTAAGCAGACGCATGTACCCATTATGTGCATTCAAACTTTTGTGGAAAATTCTTTTAAGTACGGTGTCTGTCCAGATCGTAATCTGGAAATTCGGATTTCTGCCAACATTATTCGCGCCGACCAAGAATCCTATCTGGATATTAGCATACAAGACAATGGATGTGGCTTCTCAGAAGAAGCGTTGGAAAATTATACAAAAAACCGAGACTGTGACTCTGGAACTGCCACTGGTATTCGTAATCTTCGACAACGCTTAGAAATTTTTTATCAGTCGAAAGCAGGGATTACTTGCATGAATGATTACCAAGGCGCCTTATGCGAACTAATCATACCCTTACACAAGGAATCACACACAGAACAAATACAAGAGGTAACTGATGAATGTATTGATCATTGATGACCAACCAGATGTGGTTGAAGGTATCAAACAAGGAATTGATTGGAATTTTTTAGGAATCCACAACGTTTTCCATGCCTACAATAGTGCAACTGCCAAGACAATCATTACACAGGAAAAAGTCCATATTGCACTGTGCGATATTGAAATGCCCAATGGAAGTGGACTTGATTTGTTTGCGTGGGCATGTGAAAATTATCCTGATATAAAATTTATTTTTTTGACCGCCCATGCAGACTTTGCCTATGCGCAACAGGCTTTGAAGCTAGGCGGTTTTGACTATCTTGTGCAGCCAGCCCCCTATGAATTGGTGGAAAGCACTCTGCAAAGAGCACTTCTCCAGTTACAAAAAGAACAAAAACAACAACAAGTTCTTGTATATGGCAATTATGTTAGCAAACACGAGAAAGAACTTCTGGATGTTATTCTAAGAGAATACCTTTCTGGACGGCAAAAATACGTAGATACTGTAATACAGTATCTAAAAACATTATCCATCGATGTGAAACCGGAAGAAAAAAGTTGGATGGTATGTATTCAACTTTTGGACCGAAACAAATTATCGGAAAAATTTGACAATGAGATTTTGTGTTTTGTGATAGAAAATGTCTTTATGGAAATAATGGGGGACTATTCTCGCCGTCTGTTTTTTTGTGCTGTAGATGAAGAAACTTATGTGGGTGTCTTTTATGGTACTTCTGTCTGGAATCAAGATAATATGTGTCAAAAACTAAGCCATTTTGTCAATCTAGCAAAAGAAAAATTACACTTGTCTATCGCATGTTATGTAAGTAGAGAAACCGGACTAACCCAGTTGCCCGACTGTCTGAAACAAATGATGGAATTGACGGAAAACAATCTTGTTAGAAAAGCTGGTGTCTTTCATATGGGATTGGAAGATACTTCGACAGACACAGAGTATGATGCACCCAATTTTGAACAAATGAAACATTATTTTCTGTTAGGGCAATATCACATTGTTGGCGATATGGTACACGAATATTTTGAGAGAATGGAAAGAAAAGGAAGAATTAGCAAAAAGACATTAGCTTATTTCCAGCAAGATTTTCTTCAAATGTTTTTTGAACTTTTAAGTACACGCAGCGTAAAAGCACACGAGGCATTTCAACAGGAATATGATGTTATGGCGCTAAAAAAATCAACAGAATCTTTAAGCCAGATGTATCATTTGGTAGATTTTATAATCACGTATCTAAAAGGACTTGAAGAAGAAAACAGCAAAGAAACTGCCCCTGTAGATAGGGCAATTGCTTATATCAGAAAAAATATCCATCAAAACATTAGCCGCACAGATATCGCAGATAATATTTATATGAACCCTGACTATTTATCACGCTTATTTAAGAAAGAAAAAAACATCTCTTTGACAGATTACATTGTTCAGGAAAAACTGAAAATGGCTGCTGCTATGCTCAAAAGCACCAACCTTCCAGTCAGTGTAATTGCCTCTAATATAGGTTATACAAATTTCTCATATTTTACACAAGTTTTTCGGAAAAGTTATGAGATGTCTCCCAGCGAATACAGACAAAATAACCAAAAGCAATAATACTTTTGTGCCGTAAAAAGTCATAATATATAAAGTTTAGGTCAAAATATTTATAGCTCACATCAACTGTTTTTCGATACAATTTTTATGTAAAACAGGTGAAAGGAAGGTATATATTATGAGACGAAGAAAATTTACAGCACTGAGTTTAAGCGTATTAATATCTATCAGTATGCTTGCTGGATGTGGCTCCGACAAACAGACAAATACCGGAGATAGCAGCCAGTCATCCACAACCGCACAGGGAACTACCTCTGGAGAGAACACCAGCGGACAAGATGCCTATACGGTAAAAATTCTAGCGCCGGGAGATGCTTCCACGGAGGATTGTCAGAAAGTCTCCGCAGCCGCCAGCGCAATTACAAAAGAAAAATTTAACACGGAAATTGAAGTGACTAGAGTTGGTTTTGGAAGTTACGACCAACAAGTAAATCTTATGTTAGCTTCCAATGAAAAGTTAGATTTGATGTACCAATACTGTGGAAATGTGACAACGGCAATCAGCAGCGGTCAGATTCTTCCGCTCGATGATTATCTGGAGGGCTATGGCAAAGACCTAAAGGAACAAATCAGTGTAGATGATTGGCGCTGTGTAACGTTCAACGGAAATATTTATGGGGTGCCCTCTAACAAGGAAAAAGCAACTGGATGGGGATTTGCCTTTAATAAAGAAATGGCAGATGCCACAGGAATTGACTACACCACAATCAAAACGCAAGAGGAATTAGAACCGCTACTGACAAAAGTAAAGGAATTATATCCTGATGTATATCCAGTTGTATCCCATACCGGTTCTTGTAGCAGCATGACAAAACAAGACGATTTGGGTGGAGATATCGGTTCACTGCTCAGCGTGGATTCCGATAATACAGAAGTTATCAACTACTATGCTTCTGATGCTTATTATAATGAAGTAAAACTTCGTTATGATTGGGCACAGAAAGGATTGATTATGCCAGATGCATCCACCAGCACAGAAAATGCAAACAGTCTAATTGGTGCTGGGAAAGCCTTCGGGCGATTCTCCAATACAAAACCCGGAATTGAGCAGGAAATTGCAAAGGAATCTGGCAAGGAAATTGCAGTCGTTGAACTAATTCCCCCTTATACCACAACCACTCGTGTCGATATTGTATGGTATGTACCCCACAATAGCAAACAACCAGAAAGAGCTGTTCAAGTATTAAATGAAATTTATACCAATCCTGAACTTGCAAATATTTTAATCAATGGTATTGAAGGCCAGCACTATGAAATTATAGATGCAGAAAAAGGAATTGTTGATTATCCTGAAGGAGTCAACGGAACCAATACTGGTTATGTAAGCCTTCCGTGGGCATGGCCAAACGAGATGATTTCTTATGTATGGAATGGCAATCCAGAAGATATCTGGGCACAGACAGAGAGCTTCAATAAAAACGCAATTGTATCACCTGCAAAAGGTTTTGCTTGGGATAACACGGAAACGCAAAGCGAAGTGGCAGCATGTGCCAACGTGGTCGCAAAATACGATCTTGCATTGATGGCAGGTTCCCTCGACCCAGAAACAACGATTCCGCAATTTATTGCGGAACTTGAGAGCGCTGGAGCAAATGCGATTATTGCAGAAAAGCAAAAACAGTTGGATGCATGGCTAGAAGCGAATCAGTAAGGAGTATCAACGGATTTTATTATGGCGGCGGGAAAACTGCCGCCATATTCACTTTATGCGCAGGCTAAGGAACGGTATAAAGATATTCCTAACGCCTGAGATTGGAGTCTGGTATGTCAAAGAAAATAAAAAAATATAAACGGTATCTACCGCTCTACTTTATGATGATTCCAGGGTTGGTGTATTTAATTATCAACAACTATATCCCCATGGGCGGTATTATTATTGCATTTAAAAAATTTAATTACGCAAAGGGAATTCTTGGTAGCCCTTGGGCTGGACTGTCCAACTTTGAATTTCTATTCAAGACAAAAGAAGCATGGACAATCACCCGCAACACCTTAGTTTACAATATGCTATTTATCGTTATTGGAACGATACTTGCCGTCGCAGTAGCAATCCTGCTCAATGAGCTGAAATCTGTCATGGCGAAGAAAGTATACCAGACGGTAATCTTAGTACCTTTCCTAATATCTATCGTTGTAGTCAGCTATCTAGTCTATGGTTTTCTGAGTACAGACACAGGATTTATCAATAGAAGTATTCTGCAGCCAATGGGAAAAAATTCTATTTCTTGGTACTCGGACCCTACATATTGGCCGATTATTCTTGTTATTGTAAATGTGTGGAAAAATCTTGGATACAACTGTATTATCTACTATGCTACCGTGGTTGGGCTTGATACCAGCCTATACGAATCCGCTGCCATTGACGGTGCTGGAAGATGGAAAAGAATCTGGCATATTACACTGCCTGGTCTAAAAACAACAATTATTACGCTGGTGTTAATGTCGGTTGGACGTGTCTTTTATTCTGACTTTGGTCTCTTTTATCAAGTGCCAATGAACAGTGGTCCATTGATTGATGTCACAAATACAATTGACACCTATGTATACCGCGGTTTGATGGAACTTAATAATATTGGCATGGCATCTGCTGCGGCAGTATATCAGTCTCTAGTCGGTTTTATATTGGTGTTGTCCGCCAATATGCTTGTGCGGAAAATTGATCGGGAAAGCGCATTATTTTAACGTGTGGAGGTGAAAGAAATGGTCGAGAAAAGTAAAGTTTTCCAAATTGGAGTTCATTGTTTTATGATAATATTAATGCTGTTTTGTCTGATTCCATTTCTGCTTCTGGTGGTTTCCTCCTTTACGGCAGAATCAGCGCTCTTAAAAAATGGCTACTCTTTTTTCCCGTCGGAAATTAGCTTTGATGCCTATAAAGCACTACTTGTAGATTCCAGTAGTATTATGCGGGGATATTTGTTGTCCTTTGTCGTGACTGTAACAGGCACTTTAAGCAATGTTATTCTGACTCTTTTATTTGCCTATCCACTATCCAGAAAAGACCTGCCCGGAAAGGGATTCTTCTCTTTTATGGTATTTTTTACAATGTTGTTCAATGGTGGTCTTGTACCTACTTATATGATGTGGACTGGCGTATTCAATATTAAAAATACATTGTGGGCGCTGATTGTGCCAAACTTAATGATGGGTGCCTTCTATGTAATTATGATGCGAACCTATTTTACCACCAACATTCCAGAAGCAGTTCTGGAAGCTGCTCGTATTGACGGCGCCGGAGAACTCAAAATGCTCATCCAGATTGTACTGCCTATGTCCAAGCCAATCATTGCCACAATTATTCTTTTGGTTGGTCTAAACTACTGGAATGACTGGCTAAATGGCTTATATTATGTAAATGATGACCGTTTGTACAGCATCCAAGTGTTATTGAACAAGATGTTGATGGATGTTCAATACTTGATGACCAATGCTGCTAGCTCTTTGGGACAAAGCATCCAACTGCCTGCTACAGGCATCAAGATGGCTGTAGCCGTTATGGGCGCACTTCCTATGTTTATTATTTATCCATTTTTCCAGAAATACTTTGTACAAGGTATTGTAATTGGTGCAGTGAAAGGTTAATAAAAAGGTAATAGCAAAATGACAATGGTAAAAAATCCAATTCTGACAGGGATGCACCCTGACCCATCTCTGATTCGAGTTGGTAATGATTATTATATTGCGGTCTCCACATTTGAATGGTTTCCTGGGGTAGAAATCTACCATTCTCAAAATCTTGTAAACTGGAAGCTAGTGAGCAGACCCTTAAACCGCGTTAGTCAACTAGATATGACAGGTGTGCCAGATTCCGGGGGCGTTTGGGCGCCCTGTCTGTCATACTGCGACGGAATCTTTTATCTGGTCTACTCAAATGTAAAAAGTCTTTTTGGATTTTTTAAGGATACTCCCAACTATCTTGTTACCTGTGAGCGAATCGACGGGGAATGGAGCGATCCAATATCTCTTAATGCAAGCGGTTTTGACGCATCTTTGTTTCACGATACAGATGGTAGAAAATGGCTGATAAATATGGTGAACGATTTTAGACCATGGAAAAACACAAGCGGATTTGGGGGAATCGAGTTACAAGAATATTCGTGTGAAAAAAAGAAACTGGTTGGCGAAAAACAAATAATCTTTCGCGGAAGCAATTTGGGAGTAACAGAAGGTCCTCATCTGTATCATATTGGAGATTACTACTATTTAATGACAGCAGAAGGAGGAACCGGATATGACCATGCAGTGACAATTGCAAGAGCCAAAGAGATTACAGGACCTTATATAATAAGTCCTTTCCATCCACTTCTTACAAGTGCCGGACATCCAGAACTGTCTCTACAGAAGGCAGGACATGCTAGTCTTGTAGACACAGGTGACGGTCGATGGTATATCGCCCATCTGTGCGGTAGACCAATTACAGACCGCTCCTACTGTGTCTTAGGACGAGAAACCTGTCTACAAGAAATCATCTGGACAGAAGACGGCTGGCCAATCCTTAAAGAAGGAGGCAATCACCCTAAAGATATTGTTGAAGTTGCATCGGACGCCATCCAAGAACGCAATCGCCGTGTGTATTTTAATTTTCAAGAAAAAGTGCTTCCATTTGAATTGCGAACATTGCGTGTACCACTTACAGCGCAAGATTACTCCTTGACAGAGCGACCAGGATACTTGCGCCTTTATGGCCAAGAATCCCTCAGTTCTCGTTTTCGCCAAAGCCTGATAGCATTCCGGCAAGAGCATTTTGACTTTGTTGCAAAAACAGTTCTTGATTTCTATCCAAACAATTTCCAGAAAACCGCAGGAATTGTACACTATTATGATACTATTAATTACTTGTATCTTTTCCTGTCATGGGACGAAGACAGAGGGCGTATCCTCAATGTGCTTAGAAACCGCCTGAAAGAACAGTCTTATCCGCTGGCAGGCGGAATTGTGTTACCGTCAGAAGGAAAAGTATACCTAAAGATGGAAGTTCATATGGAACATAGCGTTCTCTCCTACTCACTGGACGATAAAACTTATTTTACAGTCTATACAGATGACATTTCTTATTTGTCAGACGATGCTTACAGCGAAATTGGAGAGTACCGTTTTACTGGGGCACATATTGCGCTATGCTGTCAGGATACTACTGGCGAAAGAACGCCGGCAGATTTTGAGATGTTCTGTTATGACAGCACTATAAACTTATAGAATATTGAATAAAATGAGAGGGTTATCGCTATGGAAGTGAAAAAAAATCATGCTGTCACAGACCGGATTGCAGCGCTGTGTAGAAAAGCTGCCGCGCAGGGCGCAGTTCTTTTGAAAAATGAAGATGCTGTTCTTCCGCTTACTGTAAAGGACCATGTCGCAGTATTTGGAAGATGTCAAAAAGATTATTATAGAAGCGGTACTGGATCAGGAGGCGCAGTAAACGTCCTTTACACAACAAACCTATTGGATGGTCTTAAAAATAATCATATCACAATAAATGATATGTTGGTAAACTGCTATGAATCGTGGCTTGCAGAACATCCCTTTGATAATGGCGAAGGTGGTTGGGCATGTGAACCGTGGTGTCAGCTTGAAATGCCAGTCTCACAAGCGCTTGCCGCCAACGCTGCCGCCACTTCCAACAAGGCAATTGTGGTTATTGGAAGAACAGCCGGCGAGGACAAAGATAATGTCACAGCAGAGGGTAGCTATTTTTTGACCAGCACAGAAAAAGAAATGTTACATAGTGTATGCGAGCATTTTGAAAATGTAATTGTATTATTAAACGTATCTAATATTATTGACATGGAATTTATGCAGGATAATGACCATATCAAAGCAGTTGTCTATGCTTGGCAAGGTGGCATGGAAGGTGGAAATGGCATCGCAGATGTACTTACAGGCAAAGAAGTATTTCAGGGAAAACTTACAGATACAATCGCCAAGAAAATCACAGATTATCCTTCCGACAAAAATCATGGCGGAAAGAAAAAAAATATCTATCAAGAAGATATTTATGTTGGCTATCGATATTTTGAAACCTTTGCGCCAGACACGGTACTCTATCCTTTTGGTTATGGTCTCTCCTACACAAAATTTTCAATATCTGACAGTATGGTTGAAATACATGGTAGCGGTGCCCAACGAATATTTCGTTTTACCTGTAATGTAAAAAATACTGGAACAATGTATAGAGGACGTGAAATTGTTCAACTGTATGTAGAAAAACCAATAAACGGAATGGGACGACCAGCACGAGAACTAATCGGGTTTGCTAAGACACGAGATTTAAATTGCCTTGAAGAAGAAAAAATCCAAATAGACATCCCTATATACAGACTTGCTTCCTTTGATGACAGCGGTGTCAGCGGGTACAAAGATGCCTATGTGCTTGAGGCAGGATTATACCACTTTTATTTAGGAACAAATGTTAGAGACACTGTAGAAACACCCGTACATGGAACGCTTGGCTGGAATCTACAAGACACTCTTTTACTTATGCAATATAAAGAGGCAATGGCACCTACAGAATCATTTGTACGTATGCGTGCACTGGTTACAGACAATGATGTACCGACCATAGGATACGAACCTGTTCCGATTCGGACTATCAATATAAAAGAACGAATTGTTTCCTCGCTGCCCACGCCAATATCATACACAGGCGATCAAGGATTGCTGTTAAAAGATGTTCTTGCTGGAAAATGTACTATGGAAACATTTATTGCCCAGCTTTCTTTAGAAGATTTGGCAGCAGTAGTAAGAGGAGAAGGCATGTGCAGTCTAAAAGTAACTCCCGGAACTGCCGCTGCATTTGGTGGCGTGTCCGACAACCTTCTTCACTTTGGTATACCAGTAGGCTGCTGTGCAGACGGACCGTCAGGAATCCGCATGGACAATGGAGCTTATGCCACACAGGTTCCAATTGGAACACTGATTGCGTGCACATGGGACGAGGCACTTGCAGAAGAATTATTTGCTTGTATTGGGGAAGAATTGGTACACAATCAAATTGATACACTTCTAGGACCTGGTATTAATATTCATCGGCACCCACTCAACGGCAGAAATTTTGAATACTTTTCAGAAGATCCGCTACTAACTGGAAAAATTGCAGCGGCAATTGTGCGCGGAATTGCAAGCAAGGGTGTACATGCTACAATCAAACATTTTGCATGCAACTCACAGGAATCAGGAAGGCATATTGTCAATGCCGTTGTTTCTCAGAGAGCACTGCGCGAAATTTATCTCAAAGCATTTGAGATTGCTGTGAAAGAAGGAAATGCACAGTCAGTTATGACCTCCTACAATCCAGTAAATGGTTATTGGACTGCATCAGCATATGACTTAAACACAACCATACTGCGAAATGAGTGGGGATTTACAGGCATTGTTATGACAGATTGGGGTGCAAAAATTAATGATGTGATAGCGGGAGGAGAAGGTTCTAATCAGCGTACCGCTGACATGATTCGATCCCAAAATGATATTTATATGGTGGTCAATAATAACGGCGCTGAGATTAATTCTTACAATGATGATACCCTTGAGGCACTTGAAACTGGAAGACTTACGCTTGGAGAACTACAAAGAAGTGCAATGAATATTTGTCGTTTTCTAATGAAAACTCCTGCACTTAACAATGAACAAAATGGCGTTGTGAATGTTGTATCAATACAGCCGCTCGACACAAATCCACAGGCGGAAAATGCCTTAAACGACCATAATCAAATTGTATGGAATACTGCTGTAGAAACCAATAAGCACTTTATGATTCAAGAAACAGCCAATTATGACATCATTGTGCGACTCATGTCACGACAGACCTTTATGGCACAGACGGTATGCAAAGCAATCTTAAATGGCAAAGAACTGATTACATTTCAAACCAATGGCACAGATGGCAAATGGAATCTACAAAAACTTCTGCGCGTTCACCTAAAAGCTGGATGCTATCAGATTGTATTACAGTTTCCTAAACCCGGCATGGAAGTGGATTATATGGAATTTCGGCGATGTGACACAACAAAAATGTAATTGATTATGCTAACACTTCATCTATATAAGAACTAGGTGAAGTGTCAGCATATGGAATATTGTTGAGACAATTGGTAAAGAACTCTTTAAAAATATACACATTGATTTACTATTAATTATCATATACTCTTTTTCCAATACTCTGTATCCTTTTGAATAATGTCCCTGCAGTATCAAAATCTTTATATCTTACATTACAATAGTCTATTAAGTAAGAAGACTCCTTCTCAATTTGCACTAGTATATTGTAATAGTCAGAAGGTGTCAAAAAATTATGTAGATTTTCTTTCTTGGATAATCCCTTTGTATGTTGATCTAATATATAACATATTTGCTCAAACAATTGATCTGGATACTCTTTATATTCATCTGTTACAACGATATACTTCTTTTTCAATAAAAGTTCTTCATCCGTCCATACTCTACAACTTTTATTTTGCAACAAAAATATTTTAAAATTTTGTGAATGTTTTGCAATTATTCCGCATACATATGCAGTTGCTTTACTATTTCCTCCAAACATCAAATATTCTTTACAATCTTTTGATGGTACCATAACTGGAAGAACATCTGCAACAATCTGAATAGAACGCTCAGGCATATACCAAATTTCATTCGAATTTTCAAAAACAATTCCTTCCACCCCTATTACATTATCGAATTCTGCAGGATAGCTTTTTTTTCCCGAATTTGCTTTTGAAGCTACAAGTATTTTTCCTTGGCACCTCAATTGTTGACACAGAGAACTCAGCACAATCATCTAAACAACCCTGTCCCATTACCTCAGTTGTTTCAACCTTATCTTCGATTTTCTTAACTTCTAACATCCCTCTCTGCTTTGCCATAATATGCACCTCTTTCTAAATCTACTTACTATTATTTTCCCAAAAATTTTGCTTTACGTGCTCTATCGCACAAACTACAGGTATAGGTTCATAAAAATCGCCTTGTACCATCTTATTAATTATCTTACATCTGGAACAAAGACATGCTGAATATATCGTACATCCTTGACACTTATGTACTGGGGAAGTATTAATTTTCTCAAGTCTTTGTATATTATCTTCTAATAAAGTTCCTTTTACTACATTCCCTAACAATAATTCTGTTTCACCTACTCCATAGCTGCATGGATATAAATCTCCATTTGGGAGTACATGAAAATTTGTCTTCCCTCCTTGACAAAATCCTTTATTTTGAAATCGATCCTCCAAAATAGAAATTCTTACTGACTTTAATTTATCAATATTTTCCCTATAATACTTTCTTACTATTTTCATTTGTTCTAATAGAATTTCCATTTTTTTAACAGACCAATTAGGCGAAAAATAATCAGGCACAGAAACAATATTTTTAAAATCACACTTAATTAGATGTATAATACTCTCACCCAATCTTTCTACTGTTTCTGGTGTGTAAGTCATCCTAACTCGTATATCAGGTTTTTGTTTTAATAATTCTGGAACTATTTTCATAATTCTCATATAAGTTCCATTCCCATTATAATCAATTCTATTTTCATCATTTGTCAGCATATCTCCATCTAAACTTAGAGAAACCCCATAAGTCATTTTTTCAGCAAGATAACTTACTATTTCTTTTGTTAATAAAAGTCCATTTGTTGTAATTCCAAAAAGAGGTTTTAAAGGACTCTTTTCTAATTCTGAAATGATATACTGAATAATTGAAAAATTAATTAATGGTTCCCCTCCATGGAATTCTACTATTAGCGGTTCTTGCTTTTTTGGTTTATAGACAGTTTTAATAAACTTAATAATACTATCCGCAACATCTCGTGTCATATTTTCGCATTGCTTTTCTAATCCTTCATAACAATATCTACACATTAAATTACATCCAGTTGTTACCCATATTCCAATAAGCATATTTCTACTCTTCTTCTTATATCAAATCTTGCAACTGTTTTTTTCTCTCTTCACAACGTATATTTTTACTGATTATTCCTCTTTGCAGCATATCAATATGATGCAGACAGCTCCAACAGAATAAGTTTACATCACAATCCTTACATTCCGGATAGTTCTGTGGATATAACTGAAGAAAATTATCATATGCTTTTTTTTTCACTTCTCCATCGGTAAAAAAATGTGATAATTCTTTCTGTTGGAGAATATTTCCTAAAGAATATTTTTTATCGAATAATATTGGGCAAGGAAACATATTTCCAAAATAATCAATATACATTGTCCTTTTAAGTGCGCCACAGGAACCAACTTTTATATCTGAAGTACTTGTCCGAGTTGGCTGCTTTCCATTTATAGTTTCTTTATTTATATTATTCCTATCTATTTCTAATTCAGTCCTATTTGCTTCTCCTCTTCCTATTGGGCTAAAGGTTCTAAGCATAGGCTTTGTTCCCAACTGATTATTCAGGTGAACTACCCATTGTCTAAAGCCAATGGGCTTCCTGCTTCATCGACCTCGTAACCAAACTTGTTTGGTTTATCTACTATCTCCACAGGCGTTAATTCGGGCAGTCCCTGCCCTATACCGTTTCCCTTTACGCTGTTTGCCTTAGTCCTTCTGCTAAAATATTCCTTGCGGCATTAATATCCCTGTCATGTTTTGCACCGCAAACCGGGCATTCCCATTCCCTCACTGACAAATCTTTTGTATCGGCATTCTGATATCCACAGGCAGAACATATCTGGCTGCTGGCATAGAATGTATCTATTTTGATGTACTGCCTCCCATTCCACGCTGCCTTATACTCTAACTGCCTTGTCAGCTCATACCATGACACATCAGATATGGATTTTGCCAGATGATGATTTTTTACCATATTCCTTATCTGTAAGTTTTCCGAAACTATCACTTGGTTTTCGCTGATAATCTCATTGGA
>CASJPF010000061.1 GCA_949383255.1 Lachnospiraceae bacterium
CTCCCTTTTCGGAAAACTGTTCCCACTGCTTAACATTTGAAATAAAATGCATATTCTTACGTATAATTACTGGATTTGTACCGGAATTTATCTTAATCCATTCGCAAATACCCATGAATAAAACATTTCTTTTGGAGGTTTTGCGTATTCATAATCAAAGCAGGAGGACGTAGTCTCAATAATATTTATTGATTGTTCAAGTACTTCTCCGATTGATTTACCCGCAACATCAATTTCAAATTCGTTAATAAGAGGATTTCGCTTAATATTTTTTTCGTTCATCTTTTTCTGTAGTTCAAAATCTATAAGTCCATTATTGGGACGGTTTCTCATCTGTTCTTGAATTTGATGCAAATCACTGCATACGAGTTTTATTGTGATAAAATCAGTTCCTTTAAAAACAATAGGAATATCAGCTGTTCTTAAATCATCAATATCAGAAGCAATTATATTTTTATAACCAAGCCTATGAAAACACATAAGCATTGCCACCTGATTTTCCCAGCAAGTAAGTTCCTCAAGCTCTCCAGTCATTGGCTCGCTGCCATCTCGTGAAATAAAATCAGGTACCATATGCTGTTCTATACATGTCGTTTTATAGTGCTCAAGCAGTCCGTTAGCTAAAGTGGTTTTACCTATACCACTTGCTCCCGTGACAAAAATAAAATCTTTCATATCCTTAACTCCACAAATTTTGATTTATATACTTGATTATAAAATATATGCCTGATGCTTGCAATGCATATATAAGCTCGTTTTCCATGGGTACACAATTCCGAAAAGGGAGTTATAAAGATAAAATAATTGTATTTAATACTCTATGTATAGATTCTTCTAGTTGAGTCTCACTCCATCCAAGCTCCCAACCACTTTCTATAGGAACATCAGAAATCACATAAATAGCTGTGGCTAGACAATTGCGATATGTTGCAACTGTAAATAAACCAACGCCCTCCATCTCCACACATAAGGCACCTTTCTCTCTATATTCCCTAATCTGTCCCCATGTTTCCATATATCCAGCATCCGTTGTCCAATGTATTCCCCGCCGATATGCAATTTTATTATCAGAAAACTCTTTACATAATTCATTTGTTAATTCCTTTGACGATTTAATAATGTCCAAATCATATCCATATAGACGGGCAACTGCGGTGTCATTGTAAGCACCATCTGTTATAACAATATCTCCTGGTCGCATATCTGTCTGTAATCCACCGGCAAAACCTACATGAATTAATTCTTTTACACCACTCGCTATGAAATCCTCAACTTGTGTGGCTATTGCTGGAGAACACATATTTCCTCTTACAAAACCAATATTTTCATTTGCATTAAAAACATAGAGTTCTCCTCCTAAAGGATATTTATAGGTTCCACAATTCTTTAAGAGCATTTTATCATAAAAGCTGTCCGCCAATAAATAAACTCTTTTTGGCACTTTAATTGTATCAATATCAAAACCTTCTTTTTTTAATTCAAGGCTAACTAATTTTCTAGGATCTGTCAAAACCTCATTTTTATCCATTTCGTTCCCTCATTAGATTTTATATCACCAACTAAGGAACTGTTCAGAAATTACTCATGACAATTACTTGTCTAAATGTCACAAGTAATTTCTGAACAGTTCCTAAATCAATTTACATCTTGCTTCGCAAACTGTTTTGGTTTCTTTGTATTTCACACAGATAGAAATTTTGTATAAAAAACAGACCATGCTATTACTGTTTCCCGTCTTGCGTGCGTTTTGGCATAAAAATTTCTCGTCCTAACTCCACCAGAATCAAAAGCGTCACTGGCCCTAAAATAAAGCCGCCTATCCCATAATAGATAATCCCTGCATAAACAGAAATCAAGATTGCCACTGGCGAAAACTTCAATCCATTTCCCAGCAATCGCGGCTCCAAAAATTCCCGAATCAACACACAGGCAAAATATGTCAAAAGAACAATCACACCGCTACCTATATTACCTCTTAGAAAACTCATAACCCCCAGCGGAATCAGCACAATTCCAGTTCCTATAAACGGCAGAAAGTCCATAAATCCCGCAAAGAGACCATAAAACCAACCTTCTTTAGAACCACTTAGATACAAACCAATTGTCGCGGTAAGACTGATGCACAAAAGAATAATTGTCTGTGTTTTAAGATACGTTTTTATCATTCCTCCAAGTTTTTTGCCAATGCGTAAAATAATAGATAAAATGTGGTCAATTGCAGGCTCAATTGCAGCCAAATTCAAAAGTCCTTGCTGCCAGCCTTCAATTTCTCTTGCAAACAAAACGACACAGATAAAACTCACCACAAGAAAGGTACCTGCGCGCCCTGCCACAGACAGATAACGCAGACTTCCGGTTAACAACCCGTCCCCAGACCTTGAAACACAATCTCTTAACTCTGATGCCCTATCAAACAACCACTGTTCTACAATCCCATGCTGCAGCTGAAAAAAATTTTCAATTTCTGCGCTTACGTCTGTGATAAATTGCGCAATGCTATTTGTCCAAAAATCCGCATTCTGTACAACCATGCGCGCTTTACTAATCAAAAAAGTTCCAATTCCCACAATAATTAGTGCTGCAATCAAAATAATACCAAATAAAATTCCTCCCGCCATAAAACCTTTCTGTCCAGATTTTTGCCTGCGCTGACAAAACCGCTGCAAAGGCACCACAATCAGTAGTGCCACCAACAGCGGTAGAAAGTATGGAAGAAGATACTTTAAGGCGAGCAAAACTGACACAGATGTCAGAATGTATAACACCACTCGCTGATAGTCCCCGCGCAATAAAAAGTTCATACAGATTCCCTGCCTTTTACGATATTATGTACAGGACTATCTGTGCTGTTCCCTCTTTATATTGTTTGTAATTCTTTAATTATTATACAACACAAATCCGCTTAAATCCGGTTTTTTCGATGTCTTTTTGTTGCATCAAGCCATGCAAAATCGCTTCGCGATGGCTTGATGCATTTCAATCACCACATTTACTTACGGACTTTGCAGCAATGTGCGAAGTCCTAGATTGAACTGTGACGTCTTTTTCCATTCTCGGGTCAAGCTTACTTGATTGCTGTGCGGCGCCACAATCTCACACTCCGGTGAAAATGACGCAACTGTCACATAATTGCACTCGCCGGTAATTGTTTCCATAACTTGAAGTTCCACGTTGGTCACAGAACAGCGCTCTCCAAAAGACAGATCTTCTAAATATAAAATTCCACTATAATCCTTTGTGCGAGGCAGCAACAACTCTTTCGGCGCTCTATTGTCAAATGACAACACTGCCTTGAGGCTCTTCTCCTGCGCAGTTGTATCCGCCTTGATTTTCAAAGCCGCACCATGACTGATACTCCACGGCTGACTGGTAAGATCGAGTGAAAACTCCTGCGCTTGCGTCATAATACTTCCAGCAACCTGCCTGTCCTCCTCTATATCAGAAAGCGCAACATCATAACCACTGTCACTCACAGCCACTCTGTACTCATACTCCGTACCAGGTTTCAAACCATTGATAAAAGTCAGCATTCCGCCAGTTGTATTGCTAATAATATAACTCTTTTTGCTCTTAATCCAATCTTCCGCTCCCTTTTCTCTATAAAATACATAGAGATATGAATTGGTATTTATAGGATTGTTTGTAATCATCGCCTTAATGGAAATATAGGAATATCCACTCGCCGCAATAACATT
Organism: Lachnospiraceae bacterium; assembly: GCA_949383255.1. GTDB lineage: Bacteria > Bacillota > Clostridia > Lachnospirales > Lachnospiraceae > COE1. The sequence goes on from CASJPF010000061.1 coordinate 3,696, forward strand.
TGTGAGACTTCTGCCGTCTGTCTGCGTCAGTATCTCGCCAGAACAAACTCCATCGAGTGTAGCTGTGATTGGCGGATACTGCACACTGCTAATACCTGCCATAAATTCATAGACCCTATCAGCATTGATGTCATCCCCCAGATAACTTGTCAACTCAAAATTACACTCTGTCTGATTCTCTGCAAGCAATGTTGTCCGAATATCCCAGTCCACCTCATCCTTCTCCTTGAAAAACAGAACAAGATAGGACCCTGGCGCTGGCACTCCCTCAATCTGAGTCTGCAACGTGATATTGTGTGCCCCTGCAATCTGATTGCCAGTACTCACCCGCACGCCATCAATTTTGGCATCAAATGTGAACGCATAACTTCCGTACTCTTTTCCTTTCATGTCGCGAAAAGAAATGGTATAATTTCGTTCATCTACAAGGCCAGAAATCGTATACCCTGTTGTCTGGTATCCCTTTGACGCATAGAGATTAAAGCTGGAACCATTTTTATAATACGTTCCGTCCTCCTCCTGAATATACGCAAACAGTGTGATATCTTTTGTAATGTTTTCCGTTCTGCCCTTGAGTGCAATTGTGCAGGTTATGGATTCCGAGAGATTTGCAGTGATAGAAATTGCCATCTCTGATTCCTTGGTATAAATGCGCTGATACTGTGTATTGACAAGCGTATTGCCCTCAAAAAGTTCCCATTTAAACCCATACTCTGTGTCTGGCGAGAGTGCAAAATAATCAGCCGCCTGCACAGACACCAAATAGTCTTCCACTGTTGTAAACGCTGTTTTTGTCCGCAACTCTGCATAAAGTTTTGTCTCTTCATTATAATAGTACAATTTGTAACTATATACAGAACTTTTGTTTAGTTCCTTTTTGTCCAGCTCATAGGAAAGTACAGAATCATATGCGCCTGTATCCGCTGTCAAACGCGGATTAATGCATGCTTTTCCCATCTGAAATGTGCCGCGTTTCACAATGCCGGCAATCCGCACTTCATATTCATATCCAGCGCCTTCCTGTAACTCTGTAATACTTCCATTTGCTTTGCTGTCTTTTACAGAAATCACTTTCGTCTCATACGCGCCAAGGGAATTTTTCATCCGATACTTTAGTTTTCCAGTCAGATTGACAGCATTATCTGCTATATGAATTGTGTATTCTGCCTTGGTGCCTTTTTCCCGGCTCTGCTTTATGGAAATAGACAATACACTCTCTGGAAAAGGTGCAGGTTCTGTCTTAACCGTTAAAGTCTTTTCCTTAAAATGCGCGGAATAGCCCGGTTCATTGATCCACATTGTAACAAGATATGGCGTGCTGTGCTCCAAATCAGAAACGGACGCCATAATAGACCACTTATCGCGATTTTTCGCCGCAAGTTTTTCTATATCTGAGACAATCAGTTTGCCGTTTTGGTCTGCAATCTCATAGCACAAGTTAAAATACTCTGGCACATTTCCTGAAAATGAAGTAATATCTGCTCTCAGCGCAACACTATCTGGTCCTGATGCCCTGGCATTGTAGCTTACCACCGCTGGATATTCTTTTGTGTCCACTGTTGTATATGCAAAAGTAACGCCATTTCGATTATAAAACTCAAAATAATAAGTCTGTGCTGGTTCAAGTCCCGTCACCGTAATGCTTGAAATACCATTTATTTGACGTTGTACTGTCACTTCCTTATCATATTCTGCAAGTGGACCATAGCTATATTTCGCCACTGGTTCCACTGCCTCCACCCCAAGCGTAATGCTGTCGTACCCCGCGCGCTTACTCCGAAAAATAAGATTCTCACGAGAACTTCCTGTCTGCATTCTAATTGGATTGCTCTCTGGTATCAGGACAGCCTCAAGCGCCAATGTACTTGCATTGATTAAATACATTGTAAAGTTGTATTCCATCCCTGCCTCTAGTGCATTGATCATTCGTTCCTTTTTTGTTTCTGGCGAAATCTGTTCCTCAATCAATTGATAACCACTCTCACTGCTCCCATATCGAATTTGCCAGTAATAATTCCCGTTGAGCACCGCACCATTCTGAGCGGAAAGTTTTATATCCACCGAAACCGTCCTGCTGGCTGCCCTCCAACCAATCTGGGCTGTAAAATTTCCTGTACTTGCCGTATAGCCGCCACTAGTTTTCCCTACAGATGCCACTTTCACTCCAGATACACCAAACTGAATATTTTTCCCTATCGCAGGTCCACTTTCCACATACATTAACTGCGGATATATGGTTTGCCCTCTTTCCAGATACATCAATACATAGCGCATTGTATTCTGGTAAGTTTGCCCTTTTAGCTTAACACCGTCTACCAGCCGGTCATAAACAGCGAGGGATATTCCGCTCACACTGCTTCCTTGTATGTATAGATTATAGTATCCTGCTTCTGGCGCCGTAAATTCAAACCATTGTACCTCGTTGTGTTTTAAGAGAGCTGCCTTGGAAGTACCATTTTTTATCTCAGCAATGTTATTCAACACAGGATGCACAGCTACAGTCTGCTCCACTGTCGATTCCTCCTCAGTGGTGGTCTCTTCCTCCGTCTCTTCTGTCTCCTCCTCTGTAGTCTCCTCTTCCTCTGTCTCTTTATCCGTGGTCTCTTCCTCTTCTGTCTCTTTTTCCTTGGACTGTTCTTCTGATGTCTCTTCCTCTGTGCTCTGTTGCGTATCTGAAGTCTCTGTTGAGGAAGACTCTTCAGTGTCAGTAGTCTCCGTGCCAGAAGATTCCTCACTGCTTGTTGTCTCCGTGCTAGAAGACTCCTCACTGCTTGTCGTCTCCGTGCTGGAAGGTTCTTCGCTGGAAGGCTCTGTGCTAGAGGTTTCCTCGCTGGAGGATTCCTCATTAGAGGACTCTTCATTAGAGGAATCTTCATTGGAAGGCTCTTCACTGGAAGACTCCTCACTCGTGGACTCTGATTCCTCACTCGAAGACTCCTCGTCAGGTGTTTCCTCACTGGAAGGCTCATTTTCTGGCTCTGAAGGGGGTTCCTCCTTCGACTCTTCTGTATCCTGTGAGGTACTGCTCTCTGTCGCAATTTCTTCTATCACAGTTTCTTCTGCCCCATAACAAACTTGTGGCATACTCGCCGACAAAAGACAACCACACAACAACACTGATATCATTCTGAAAAACATGAACTTCCCTTCCTTTGCAAAATACTGTTTTCATTATAATATAGATTCTACAAATGGGCAAACGAAATAAAAAAAACGTACTTGTAACAGTTCAGCCTTCGACCTCCTGTTACAGACACCAAGCCATGCAAAACCACTCCGTGGTGGCTTGATGCATCTCAACCACTATGTTTTCTTACGGACTTTGCCGTAAATGCAAAGTCCTGAGCTGAACTGTTACACTTCCTTCATCAGTTCGTCAATCCCTGCCAAAATGTCCTTCTTTCGCTCTGTAAACAGCATGTCCTTATTATGTTTAAAGTAGGCTTCACAGCCATATTTGCCAATGAATTGTGATGTGTAACTGTTGATGGTCAACTCCGTCACCAAAATCAAAATCTCTTGACTACCTGCCTCAAAAGCCTCCTCACAAAATTGAAACACATTTGTCAGATTGCTGTCTGTCTGTGAGACAAGTTTTGTGAGTGCTTTTTTTCTCTTGTCAAAGTCTGTTTTTAGAAGCTTAAATGCCGCCTCTCCACTTGCTGGAACCTTTTGGGCAATCAATTTTAATTGATCGTCTAAGGCAGCTATTGTAATGTTCAGTACATACTCCCGATCCGCAGAGAGATTTCCAGCCTTTTTTCCGACAGAAATTGCTTTTTGTTCTGCTGATATCTGCCGCTTGACAACCTCCAGAAAATCCTTCTCAACAACAAAATCCGCCCGCATTAGTTTTAGACAGTTCACAAGCTCCATCACTGCCCCTTCCTGTGCAGAAACTTCACGTAGTCCCCCAATCAATCCATCTATCAGCAAGCCTAAAAGAGACAAACGCTCATCAAATTTTGCCTCCTTAGCACGCTTGACAATCTCTTTCCCAGCCTTTCCAGCCATAATCTTGTCAATTTGATAATCAGATCGATATTTTTTAAATAAATCATAGTACACTGCAAAGCCTTTCGCAATCTTTTTATTCTGCAAATACTGTACAACAAGCTGCTCTGTAACAGGAATCTGCTTTTGCTCATACAATTTTATCATGTCAGAAAGGTCACTCCAGCCACGCGCTGTCACAAAACTTTTCCCGTCCACAGTGGTCTCTATTTTATAAAAGTCATCTTTTTTAATATCCAGATAAGTCGTTATTGCAGGGTGTGTACCTTTGACATAGGCGTATTCTTTCCATGCCTCATAATCCGCTTCCACATCAATGCGCTTTAATCGATCCCATGTCACAATATCAAATTCCCGCACAGAATTATTGTACTCTGGTGGATTTCCTGCTGTGACAACAATCCAACCGCCCGGGACACTGTGGCGTCCAAACGTCTTGTATTGCAAAAATTGCAGCATTGAGGGCGCAAGCGTCTCCGATACACAGTTAATCTCGTCAAGAAATAAAATCCCTTCCTGCAACCCAGTCACTTCCATCAAATCATAAATCGACGCAATAATTTCACTCATTGTATACTCACTGACACTGTACTCCTCACCACCATAATTTTTCTTCACAATAAATGGCAGCCCCAGCGCAGACTGTCTGGTGTGATGCGTCATAGAATAACTGACTAGACCAATCTGTAACTCCTGTGCAATCTGCTCCATAATTGCTGTTTTTCCAATGCCTGGCGCACCCATTAAAAAAATAGGGCGCTGCCTTTCAATAGGAATCACATAATTTTCAAACTGATCTTTTGTCAGATAAGCTGATACTGCATTTTTAATATCTTCTTTTGCCTGTTTAATATTCATTGTATAACCCCTTTCTCAAATCCCATTTTTATACGCAGTCCCATGCATTCAATACGCTATCATCAATATACTGAAAAGGAAAACCATTTTCTTTACAGAAAGTCTCCACATAACTTCCCTCAGGACAGTATATCATAAGTTTTGGATTTCTAGGAAATGCCACACCATAGTGATATCGTACTTCACAGGAATAATACTCTTTACATTTTTGGCATTCTTCCGTATTACAATGTTTTGGATCAATTGTCAGATTTTGAACAGACTGCGGTAGGATAACTTCCTCTAAACAGCTACACTTTTCAAATGCCCTTGCTCCAATTTCAAGAACTCCCTCGCACAAATACACTTTTTTCAACTGGTTGCAGTTGGCAAATGCAAACGTACCAACGCTCTTAACTGTTCTAGGAATGATAATTGTTTTTAATGCGTCACATGCCCCAAATGCAAGCATTCCAATCTCCTGAACGCCCTCGGGAATTGTAATATTTTTCAGTGATCTGCATCCTCGAAAAGCATTGCTTTCAATTTTCTCTACGCCATTTGGAATCTTAATCTCTTTTAACTTTGACATTTCACAAAATGCTCCATATCCAATTGCTGTAACAATACTCTTTCCTATTTTCTCTGGGACAACAACTTCTGTATCTATGCCTTTATAGTTGGTAATTACCAGTGTACCATCCTCTCTTTTTTTATAACTCCAAATTTTTCTCAGCGCTTCCACAGAATTTGGTGATATATTAAGTTCATGCATCATTTTTTTCTCAGCCTTTTCCTGTTCTGCGGCAAAGTCAGCAGTGCGGTTTTTATAATCCAAAAGCCATGCAAGCGCCTCTGTCTTTTTGTTTTTAGAAGCGTACTCTATGATCTCATCTCGTTTTTTGGGTACGGAAAGCCAGCCTATACGCTCAATCACTGGCAGTGCATCCAAAACATCTTCATCAATTAAATTGCGAATGATTTGGTATTTCTTCATTTTGCCCTGTTGAAAATGGGCAAGAAAATATTCAAATATCTCTAAATCATGAAACCGCTTTTTCGTGATATCAAACATCTTTTCTGTATAGTAGAATGGTTTTCCACGAAGTTCCAAAGCAAGCTGTTGCATAACATCAAGATAGTCCTCATCGGCAAGTTTTCCTGTCAGAGCGCCAAATTCATACCAATATCCATCTGAAGCAATCCCCCCTTCTGTAACTGTATGAATACGTCTGTCAAAAAGCGTAACACCCTGTTTTCTGAGTTCTTCATAAATGACTTTATCCTTTGCAAAAATCGCATAAAACAGCATCTCCTCTGGTTGAAACGAAATTTTTTCTTTCTGTGCAATAAAGTAATTTAACACAGTTATACGCTCTTCATCCGCAAGAAACAACAGCGATTTTCCCACTTCCCGCTTTGCGTTTTTTGTGAATTTCATGCCTTTGAGACAACAAGCACCCTTTAATTCGCCGCGAAACACTTTCAGCAGATACAATGAGTAGTTTGTGCGATAATTTGCATACTTTTGCCCAATATAACAGTGATATATTATTTCCGTTTCTTCTGTTAATGGAAAATCAAAAGTTGCACCTTTTTCTACCAAAATCTTTACAATATCTAGTCCCCGAAAACGGCAGGCAAGCCCAAGCGCTGGCGCAGACATTTCCACATAGCCAAGCTTGTCATAAATTTTAGAAAGCTCCTCAGCAGAACAGTTAATTACCGCCTGCTCTAAAGCTTCTGCTTTTTCCTTTTGTGTAAGCTCCATCTTTATTCCTCCATAAAGTCGTCTATTCCCTAATCTTCACTGTTCCGAAACCGAAATCCCTTTCTTTTACAGTATGCCTCTGCTCTGCTCTTTTTCGGACAGATTACCGTTACGTTGGGACACTTCTCAAACACATCACACTTTCCAGAAACATATTTTTTAGTCAATAAGTGTTGAACAGATTTCGGAATAGAAACCTCCTTTAAATTTGGACATTTAAAAAATACACCATCTGCAATTTTCTGAACGCCCTCACAGATTTGTACACTTTCCAGTGCAATGCATTCATGAAATGTATGCTTTTTCATCTCAATCACAGTGCCAGGAATTGTTATATTTTTTAGAGCAATACAATTATGAAATGCATATATACCAATTTCCTCAACACTTTCGCCAAGATTTATTTCCTTTAATCGATAGCAATCTGCGAATGCGCGCTCCTCAATTTTCTTTAAGTGATTAGAAAAAGTTAGTTTTACTAGAGAATCACACTTTGCAAATGCCTCTGTCCCCACTTCCTGAACGCCTTTTGGAATCTGTATCTCCTCTAAGGCTGACATTTCGTAAAATGCTCTTGCACCAATTTTTTCTAAACACTCTGGAAGAACAAGATTTTTCAGCGAATGACAAAACTCAAATGCATATTCACCAATTGCACGCACACCTCTTGGAATGTTGATTTCTACAAGTGCTGTCATATTATAAAAGGCACCCTCTCTAATCTCTTGAACTGTCTCTGGCAGAATTATTTTTGTAATTTTATGGTGATGTTCTACCTGCTCTGAGGTTCTTCTATTATAATAACTGTTCGAAAATGCATGTTTTCCAATTGCTGCGACAGTACTTTTTCCTATCTTGTCTGGAACAGTTACCTCAAATTCTGTGCCCTTGTAATTGGTGATAGTGAGCGTGCCATTCTCTTCCTTTTTATAACTCCAAATCTTCTTTAACGCAGTGACAGAATTCGGCGCAGCATTTAGTTCCCGCATCAATTTTTTATCTGCTCTCTGCTGTTCCGCAGCAAAGTCAGCAGTTCGGTTTTTAAAGTCCAAAATCCATGCCAACATCTCTGTCTTGTTGTTCTCTGTTGCATATGCTATGATTTCATCACGTCTTTTTGTGTTATTTAACCACCCTTCGCGCTCAATAATGGGCAGCGCATCCAACTGGTCTCGTTCCACAAAGTCCCGTATCATTTCAATTTTATTCATTTTTTCCCGCTTAAAATTGGAAAGGAAAAATTCAAATACATTCAAGTCATGAAACCGCTTTTTTGTAATTTGGTAGATATTTTCTGTAAAATGAAATTGTTTTCCATCTAGCTCTGCAAGAATCTGCTGCATAATACTGAGATAATCCTTGTCCGCTAATTGCTCTGTCAAAAGAATATACTCAAACCAATATCCATCCATTGCAATGGCGCCTTCTGTAAGCTTTTGTATACGAATCTTGGATAGCTTGATATTGTGCGCCTTCAACTCCTTTACAATAACAGTATCTTTAAAATAAATTGCATAGAACAACAATTCCTCTGGCTGAAATGCAATTTTTTCTCTCTGTTCCAAAAGATATCTCAGCACAGCGACGCGCTCCTTATCAGAGAGAAACGGCAAACATGTTCCCGTATCTGTACTTGCATTTTGCTCCATTTTCATGCCTTCTACGCAGAAGATTTTCAAAACTTTTCCAAAGATTTTGAGCAGATACATTGCATAATTTGTGCGATAATTCCCATACTTTTTTCCAATATAACAATGATATCTTTCTTCTATTTTTTTCGTAGATGGAAAGTCAAACGTCGCTCCTTTTTCCACCAGTGCCTTTACCACGTCAAGCCCCCGAAAACGGCAGGCAAGACCAAGTGCCGGCGCAGACATTTCTATCTCCCCAAATTCATTATATATTATGCCAAGTTCCTCAACAGAACTATTGAGAACTGCGTGCTGTAACCGCGCTGCTTTTTCTTCCTGTGCAAGTTCCATCTTCATTTCTCCTTTATCCCCACTGATACATTTTATACTGAGCGGTCAGTCTTTTCGACCGCCAGTATAATTAATCAACAGCACTCCACATAAATCGAAATCCCTTCTCCTTACAATACGCTTCTGTTGGACTCCCTTTCGGACAAATTACAGTCAGATTCGGACAAGCCCCAAACACCTCATAGACGATATTTCCATATTCCATAGATATTAGGCGCTGGACAGACGCGGGAACGTGTACCTCCCTCAGCGCATTGCAGCACCAAAAAATTCCTGCGTTAAGTTCCTCAACGCCCTCACAAATATATACGCTTTCTAGATTTTTACAGTCTGAAAATGCATACGTTTCAACACATATGATTGTCCCCGGAATTGTGACAGTTTTTAGCATATTACAACCAATAAATGCATGTTCACCAATTTCCTGAACGCCTTCACAAATACAAAGCGCCTCCATATTTCTGCAATCCGCAAACGCTTCCATTCCAATTTTTTTTACTGTTTTTGGAATGGTGATACTTTTTAAATTCTGACAAGCATAGAATGCACATTTACCGATTTCTTGAATACCCTCGCTAAGATACACCTCTCCTATCTTCCTACAGCTTGCAAATGCGTTCTCCTCAATCGTCTTTACTGTCCCAGGAATTATAAGCTTTCTTAAGGAATTGCATCCAGAGAACGCTTCTTTTCCAATTTTCTCTATATTGGGAGGAATCACCAGCTCTTTTAAGGAAGCGCAGCCATAAAACGCCCCCTCACAAATTTCTCGCATATCCTTATGAATATAAACTGCTTCCAGTTTCCGACAGTTATAGAACGCACCCTTTCCAATTTTTTCGATTTTTTCAGATAGGGCAAGTCCTCTTAGATGACAACAGCCAAAAAATCCATTTTCATCAATCTCTTTTACGCTTTCTGGAATATTGATTTCTTCCAGCGACGACAGTTCATGAAAAGCACCTTTTCCAATATATGTAATTGTCTCTGGAAGTATAATTTTTCTAATTTTTTTATGCCGTTCTATTTGTTCTTTTGTCGCGCTTGGTTTGTACGCGTCCCCTGCAAAAACACCTTTTCCAATTGCTGTGACAACACTTTTCCCAATCTTTTCTGGAACGACAATTTCGGTCCTCGCACCTTTATAAGCGGTGATAATCAGAGTATCATTCTCTTGCTTTCTAAAATTCCATACCTGTTTGAGTGCAGTCACGGAACCTGGCACTGCATTTAATTCCCGCATCAACTTTTTATCGGCCTTTTCCTGCTCGGCGGCGATATCCGCGGTACGATTTTTAAAATCAAGAAGCCACGCAAGTGCTTCTGTCTTCTTATTCTGCGAAGCATACGCTATCATTTCATCACGCTTTTTTGGCGTGGCAAGCCAGCCTTCTCCCTCAACAACTGCCAATGCGTCAACGGCATTCTCGTCAATTAGACCACGTATAATGTGAAATTTTTTCATTTTTTCTTGTCTAAAATGTGTGAGAAAAAACGAAAAGATATCTATATTATAAAAGCGTTTTTGCGTGATATCAAACATCTTTTCCGTAAAGCGAAATGGTTTTTCAGAAAGCTCTATAAAAAGTTGTTGCATCACATTTATATAATCCTTATCAGCTAGCTTTCCCGTCAGAGAGCCAAACTCAAACCAATAGCCATCCGCCAAGGTTCCCTCAGTCATTGCATAAGCACGTTTTTCTAAAAGTACAACAGCACACTTTTTTAGCTCTTTATAAATAACCATATCCTTTGCAAATATCGCATAAAAAAGCATCTCCTCCGGCTGAAAGGACAATTTTTCTTTCTTTTCCAGCAAAAAATGAAGCACTGCAATTCGCTCCTTATCCGCAAGAAATGACAGGGACGTGCCATCGTCCCGCTTTGCTGTTTTGGTAAATTTCATGCCTTGTAGGCAACGGGCACCCTTTGGCCCCCCACGATAACTTTTCAGTAAGTACAGCGAATAATTTGTGCGGTAATTTTCGCGATAAGTAGCATGTTTTTCACCAATATGGCAATGATATGTCAACTCAATCTCCTCAGTTGACGGAAAATCAAACGTTGCGCCTTTTTCCACCAACGCTTTTACCATATCCAGTCCGCGAAAACGACAGGCAAGCCCCAGTGCTGGCGCTGACATTTCCACATAACCAAGGGTATTATAAATCTTAGAAAGTTCCTCAACAGAACCGTTGAGAACAGTATGCTGCAACTGTTCAGCCTTTTCCTTCTGTGTAAGTTCCATTATTTTTCTCCCTTACAAAATCCTACTCAACTATATAAAAACCTTAACCCCTTTCTTTTGCAATACGCTTCCGCCCTGCTCCCTGCAATGCAGATCACAGTCAGCTTCGGACACTCTTCAAACGTGTCGAACTCAAAACCACGTCTTTTGGTTTTTATGCGCTGTACAGACTTTGGCAGAATGACTTCTTTTAGATTCGTACATTTTGCAAACGCACCTGCACGAATATCCTCTATTTTTTCATTGAGATACACTTTTTCCAGCCTCTCACAACCAAGAAACGCATCTTTTTTAATAACCTTCACAGAGCTTGGAATTTCGATAGTTTTAAGAGATGAGCAGCCACAAAATGCAGTCTCGGCAATAACCTCCACTCCCTCACTAATCTGCACGCTTTCCAGCATCTGGCAGTCGGAAAATGTTCCCCGTTTCACTTCTTTTAAAGTCCCAGGAATAATAAAGGATTTTAAGGACGTACAACGACAGAATGCATATTCACCAATTTCAATCGCACGCTCACCAATACAGATCTCTTCAAGCTTTTTACAATCCATAAATGCATACGCGCCAATTTTTTCCACATTTCCTTGAAACACAAGCCTTTTCAAAGACATACATCCATCAAATGCCCATTGTCCAATTTCTTGTACAGGGCCAGATATGTAAAGTTCTTCCAATGCTGTCATACTGCCAAAACCTTTAAAAGGAATGATCGTTACCTGTTCTGGAATGGAGAGTTTTCTTAAAGCAGAACATTTGTAAAATGCCGCATTTTCTATCTGTTTCACGCCATCAGGAATATTAATTTCCCTTAAATGATTCATATACGAAAAAGCGCTTGCACCAATAAATTCAATTGTTTCTGGCAACACAATTTTCGTGATTTCTTTGCGCTCTGCCAACTGCTCATTGGCTACTCCGCTTCTTAAAACGTTTCCTGGAAATGCCCCCTGACCAATTTCTGTAACAATCCGTTTCCCAATTTTCTCTGGCACAATAACCTCCGCAGATTGCCCTTTATAGTTTGTAATAGTGAGTGTGTCCTTCTCATTCTTTTTATAATTCCAGAGTGTTTTCAATGTAGTCACAGAATCTGGTGCGGCGTTCAGCGCACGCATCAACTTTTGGTCAGCCCTTTTCTGCTCAAGTGCAAAATCCGCAGTGCGATTTTTAAAATCCAACAGCCACGCAAGCGCTTCCGTCCTGCCATTTTGTGAGGCGTAATCTATCATTTTATCGCGCTTTGACGGCATACTAAGCCACCCTTTACCCGCAATGACCGCGAGCGCCTCCACCGCATTGGCATCAATAAACCCCCGCATAATTTCCGTTTTGTTCATCTTGTCACTCTGAAAATTAAAAATGAAAAATAAAGCAATCTCTTTATTGTGAAAATGCTTTCTTATAATCCCATAAGTCCAATCTGTACAGCGAAATTTCTTTCCTTCAATCTCTAAAGCAAACCGCTGAAAAACTTCAAGACAATCCTCAGCAGAGACATGCTTCATCATTAAATTATACTCATACCAGCACCCAATATCCATGTTTACGCTGTCTGCAATTGTACCCGCCCGAACCTCCGTAAGTTTCACGCCGCTTTCTTTCAACGCTTTATAGATGGTTGTGTCCTTGAAAAAAATTGCATAGTAGAGAATATCTTCCGGTTGGAACGCAATTTTTTCTCTCTGTTCCAAAAGAAATTGCAGCACTGCAACACGCTCTGTATCCGAAAGAACGGACAACACCTCGCCCGAATCTTGCTCAATGCTCTGTTCTAATGTCATGCCTCGAAACCCAAAAGCCTCCATTATCCCTTCTTTGGGAATTTTTAGTAAATAACGAGAATAATTTATATGGGAATCTCCTTGGCTCACATAACAATTGTATTTTATTGCAATTTCCTCTGTCAAAAGAAAATCAAAGGTTGCGCCTTTTTCTACTAATGCCTTCACCATTTGAAGTCCCCGAAAACGGCAGGCAAGCCCTAGCGCTGGCGCAGTTATCTCCACAGATCCAAGCTCATCATATATTGCAGAAAATTCCTGAATAGAGCAATTTATGACTGCATGCTGCAACCGTACAGCTTTTTCTTCCTGTGTAAGTTTCATTGATATTTCACCCTTCATCATAATCACATAACCTTTCAAATAATCAGATACAAAAGATTCCTATCGGGCTAAATACCATTTACAATTCGTCTTTTCTTAGTACCAGTTTAATTGCCCAAGAGGGAATATCATAATTATTGTACATGCCATAAGTACTTTTTTCATCCTCAATAAATACAAATGCCGTGTCATAAGATGGTTTCTTGTTTGGAAATGGTCCAAATCCATCGGTAAAGTAAATTAGTCCTTTCAGATTATCAAATTCCCGATTGTGCACCAATGTATCGACATAATCAAACACAGGTCGAAAATCCGTTCCACCCAAACCATGAAGTTTCATATGCTTTAAATATTCATCAAATTCTTGCTGTGTGGTAATCTTGACATCCTCTTGAATGTTTGCGTCGCACTGAATAATGTGTAGATTTATTTTTGTAAAAAAACTTTCTGTGCTCTTGAGAATATTGTAAGTTTTTTGCACAAAGGTCTGTACCAAATCGCCAGAAGTAGAACCTGATGTGTCAATTGCAACCACAAACTCGCGAATGCGTTTTACCTCCTTATATTCCAGAGGCTCTATCAGAGGCATATTTTCATATAACTCTAACCCATAAGTATAAAAATTATAATCAAACTCATCTGGATTGATTTTCATCATCTCTGCTCTGACAGCAAATTTTTTAAGAAATTCCGTGTAGTCATAGCGCTCCCTGTTTACTTCCCGCAAATTTTGTGTCAGCAATCCTGCCTCTGTTCCCCGAGCTTTCAAAAAAACTTCCAGCTCTGTCTGCATCCGCAGCGAAATATCACCCCAGCTTTGTAAAAGCAGCATCCGATTCGGCACAATCATTACACTATTTCCATCGTTTGGCACATCTATCATGCGCTCCCCAAAAACAGCATAAAGTCCCATCTCTCGTTTTCGCTCCTCTGTAAGATACCAAAGACAGTGGTCATCTCCTTTAAACAGCCGTGACAGCCTTTCTACCAAATCATCAGAAAGCTTTTCATCCAAAAAGTATCGATATATTTTTTCTGCAGAAATTGTCTGAATTTTCTTTTTAAACAGATTAAAGAATTGAACTTGTTCTTTCGCTTTTGTGATATCCAGATAACTTAGCTCCAAATCATTGATGGCACTCTCCACTGCAATATCACAAGCCAAATCCCACATCGCCTGATTGACCAGTGTATTTACAAAAAAATGTTTAAAGACACAATGCAGAACACTGTGCAGAAAATTGCGTGTTGGATAGTTTTCATCAAGCTGATATGCATTTAAAATATGTACTGGGTCATAAACATAGACGTCTCCATCACAGGCGGAGAAAGGTGTTATCTCAGGGTTAGGTGCAATTCTAAACTGGTTCAGTGACATGTCCATAAATCGCATATTTACCAACAACCGATTCTTGGACATTTGGATAATTTCGGCTGCTATCTTCTCTATTTTTTCTTTCTTCTCTGCTTCCATATTGTTATCCTTATCTTGATTCGTTTTCTTTGACAAGTTGCTTATACGTTACACTTGTCTTTATTACTCTAGGAACTGTAGAAAAATAACTGACACATCTTGACTTGTCTATTTCTCCGATTACGCATGTCAAAAATCCTCGCCGTAGCCCGCTACGACTACGTTTTTTGACATACCTTCTCGAAGAAATATCCTACGCAATTTGTATCACTTATTTTCCTACAATTCCTATAATCAGATTTTTAGTCACCAATTTTAAAAATGGTAAGAAATACTTGCAATCTATACCATCAGAAAAATTACAATTTCAGATGTATACATCATTTTTCTACCATTCTCTAAATAGATTAACGCAAGTACTCATATATATCCTAGCACAAAAATAAACAAACGTCTATAAAAGAACGTGAGTACCTCAGAATAAACGCATGAACAGAAACTCTCTAATTAACATCCCATTATTTGGCCAGTTCGTCAATGGAATCTAATAAATCATTGGTATATAATACTCTCAGGACAGCAAGAATAAGCGGAAGTTCTGTTTCGGGTTTTCTCCCAATCGTTTTTCGGACTCTTCTCATGCTTCGTCCATAATACGTTTTCATCAGCTTAATAATAAACATGACAAACCGTCTTATTAGCCCCATGTTATGGACTGCTTTCTTTTCTTTGGAACCCAGGCTATTTTCTCTGAATACAACATTCAGTGTCCAGTGCAGGCTGTTTTCTATGTTCCAGTGCCTGCCAACCACGATTGCAAATTACTCAGCAATTGGCTTGATACTGCACAGATAATACCGTTCTTCTATATGGGACTCTCCTGTTTCCTTACTGGTTATCGTCTTTCTCTCATACTCGATGGATTGGAGTTTTTCCCATTTGCTGTGGTCTTCAAACCATTGGATCTCATCCGTGATGAAATATTCCCTTATGGTTATGGCATAGGTGGATTCTTCTGTTTCAATTTGGTATTGTCCTGCTTTCTGACATATGTTTTCCAGCAGATCCTTACAGGCAAAATAATTCCGAATTTCTTCATAAGCCTGTTTCTGGTTCCCTTTGAGTGCAAGACAATAATCTCCGTGTGCTTCCTGCACAATAACCCGTGCGGTTTCTTTCAGGGCATTCATGGCGTCTGCAGTAACGATGCATTTGCGGCAGTCAAGTCCTTTCATCACTGCCTGCATTTGGGGAATTTCATTGGTTTTCTCGCCAATTCTCGTGCTGGACAGACAGACACCCCATTCTGTGGACATTACATTAAATTCGTTCAGGTTACACAAGTCTTCCGGGGTTTTTGCGTGTTTCTTCGCGGTATGCCGGGTTTCCTTTCCGTCTGCTGCAATGACGTCATGTACATAACAATCTAGTTCTTCATTTTGATACAGATACTGGTCAAGGTGCTATCCGGCCATTTCTATCATCTGAATCAGGATCTCTTTGAGTATTCCCTGCAGTTCATCTGGCCGGATGATGGCAAAGACCCTCTGCATCGTATCATGGGATGGAATTCCGTTCTTTAAGTCCAGATAGTTTCTTAAAGTTTCTCTTTCATCCATTGCAAAATCATAGATATCCTCCCATTCATCATTTCCGGCAAGCACACCAAAGAATACTATGCCCAGAATGTCCCTGAAGGCATGCTTCACTTTGCCCTGCTGTCTGCTGTCCGTCATCATATCGGCCTGCTGTGAATAAACATCCATGAAAATGCGGTCCAGCCCTTCTGTTTCCGCAAGGCGGATCTCCTCTATGAGCATATGAACTGTTTTTGATAAGTTTTCAAGTTTGGTATCTTTTTTTGCCATACGGTCCCCCACATACACAAAATGCTGTTTGGAAACAGTGTATTATATATTAGTTCAAAAAGAAAGTACTCCTATCACTGGTGTGCGGGTGATTCTTATAAAATAAATATGGTAAAATTTTATAAGGAAAGAGGTAGAACACTATGGAAAAACGGATTTATATCACAGCGGAAGAATGGGAAAAATGCAGGAAGGTGGCTGATGCGTTTGGGGAACTGTACGAGGTGTCAGAGATCATGGTGCTTGATGCAGATAGGTATGGCTTTGTCATGCTGAAATACTATGAGCTGTCAAGCGGTTTTGCTGAAGATGAAGCATATACCGACAGTGAGGAATTGTTTGATGCTTTGTGGGAGGAATGGCTTAATACAAAGCTGTATCTGATAGCAAAGGAAATGAAACTGGAAGAAATCCATTATGAGGAAGTATTTGACAGCCTGCCGGAAGAAAAACAGTCGGAACTTATTGGGAGAAAAGCCGATTTTGCCAAAGCAGCAGGAATATGTCTGTAATATCGGTTTCGTTCAGAAATCAGATGCTAGTTAGCGATTAAACAAAGATTAGAAAGGCTCTGTGCAATGCAGGCTTTTCTTAATGCTGCTTTTGAATAAGAAAGATAGAATGATGGGGATTCCGGCGTAATAAACATTGTGGAAATGTCATATAACTGACTGTTTTATGGAGTTATCCATGACGGAATAACCAGTTATGCACATTTCCATGATGTTTGTTTGATTTTTGTTATATACAAAAAGAATCTTGTATTTATTCGGCTGGACGCATATAATTATACTGATAGAATTGAATGAAAGGGTGAATGAGATGTTAGAGTATATTTCTGCCCCGGAAGCAGCGAAAAAAATGGGGCATTTCAAAAAGACCGGTGCAAAAGCTATGTGAGGAAAACCGTATACCCGACGTGGCAAAATTCAGCCGCTTGTGGCTGATACCAAAGGATGCAGAAAAGCCGGCAGATAAAAGAAAACGGGAGGAAAACAGAAAGTGAAAATTCGACAATTTAAACTACTCTGCTTATTTTATTTTGGTAACTGCTTTATACGTTATTGTATTTCGACAAAAGTTAAAGACTTGTTAAGAATTTATATGTTATAACTCAGAATATAGAAAAATCAAATTCAAGAAAAGAGGAATACACTATGTTCTGGAGAATACTGAAAAAAGACCTTAAACGCAAAAGGGCAATGAACGTGATACTGTTGGTATTTATTATACTCGCGTCGATGTTCATGTCCTCTGGCGTAAGCAACATCATCACCGTGACGACTGCGCTGGACAGCTATTTTGAAATGGCGGACG
>CASJPF010000062.1 GCA_949383255.1 Lachnospiraceae bacterium
AAATGAAGGATATAAAATATATTATTGCCGATAACGTGAAATTATACCGGAAAAAGCAAAATTTAACCCAATTTGAACTGGCAGAGAAAGCGGAGCTTTCAGTTGATTCTATCAAGCGGATCGAACATAAAAGCAGAACAATGTCGCTGGAAAACTTTATGAGAATAGCAGATGCATTGGCTGTCCCCCTCTCATATCTCATGTATGAAAATCTTAACCAAATCCCCGTAACAGAACGTATTCTAAATATCTTAAACAGCAAAAGTGAAAAGCAGCAGGAATATTTACTGCATATGCTGGAAGAAATTTCATTTGGTTTGGACAGGCTCTTATAACAAGTGCAAAGCGGTCGGAAAGGTGTATAGGGATTTTCTATACGCCTTTTTGTTTTTTCTAAAAGTGAAACCAAATTCTTACAACTATCGTAATGATAAAAAATTTGAGCAGATAGGTTTTGGAGGAATAGACGAAAAGAGCATACTAAAGAAACTTCGGAACAGGGATGAAAAAGCATTTGAAGAAATCATTGATTTGTATAGCGCTTATGTCACTGCCATTGCCAGGAACCTATTAAGCTCAAAGGGAACAAAGGAAGATGTGGAGGAGGTGGTTGCAGACACATTTATAGCATTGTGGAATACGGCTGAAAGAATCAATTATGAGGAATACAGCAGTATCAAAGCATACATAGCAGTCATAGCGAGGAATAAGGCGAAAGACTGGCTGAGAGCTGCCAAAGCAGAATTTACAGTTGATGGATGATGTCCTTATCATTGATAACAGTATGGAACAGCTTATTGTCCAGAGATAACAGCAGCGAATTATTGCAAAAATCCTGAAGCAGTTAAAGCCGCTGGACTGGGAAATTTTTGTGGATTATTATTACCAATACAAGAAATTGGACGAGATTGCACAGGAGCTTCAGATGAATCCCCAAACAGTAAAAACCAGGCTGCGGCGTGGAAGAGAGGTGCTTAAAAAATTTCTGATTAAAGAGGGATATGGAAGTAATGCAGATTAGAATAAGTGATATGCTTGATAATGCTTCAGAGTTAATCGAAGAAAGCAGTGAAGCCGGATATTCAGTCAATAATGACAGGATAAAGAAGATTGTGTTTTCAGAGATTGGCTGTATGCTTATTTTTACAAAACGTAAAAAAGACAATTTGGAAAAAGACAAGGAGAATAGCATGAAAAAGAAAATATGGAAAGCAATAAAAACAATAGTTTTAATTCTATTGGGACTTGCTGTAGCATTGATGGTCTGGAATTTTTTTCTGTAAGAAAGCAGAGCAGACCAAAATAGAAGCTGCATACGGAACGGCGGTTGAAGTGGACGGGCATAGCATGGTGGCGGATGTAAAGGGAGAGGAAAACGAAACAACAATCATATTGCTGCCCGGTTGGGGATCGCCCTCGCCGATTCTGGAATTTCTTCCATTGGCGGAAGAACTGTCAGAGGATTTCCGGGTTATTGCCATAGAACCGTTTGGATATGGGCTTTCAGATAGAGTTGGAACAGAACGGGAAATTGGTGTTGTTGTGGAAGGACTGCATGAATGTACCCAAAAGTTAGGCTGTGATCAGTATTATTTGATGCCGCACTCGCTTTCTGGTCTGTATTCATTATACTGGGCAAATGCCTATCCGCAGGAAGTAAAGGGCTTTATAGGGATTGATCCGTCTGTTCCTAAACAGTCCGATGAAGAGCCGCTCCTGATCAGCATGGCAGCATTGAATAAGCTATCAGCGTATTTCCAGAAAGCAGTAAATATTTTAGGAATTACCCGTCTGCGCCCTATTGGGCATTCTGAAAATGGTATTTATGCAGATGCTGCTTATCCATATTCAGATAGGGAGTTGGAAGTATTCCGCATTTTGACTATGGATTTCGCATATAGCAAAGATATTATGAATGAAATAAAGCATATGGAGAGTAGTCTGGAGTCTGTAAGGGATATGAAATTCCCTGAAATAGTCCTGGTATTGCAATTCATTTCGGGTGATAACTGTGAGCTGTTGGATACATGGGAGCTGCTGCACAGGGAAGTTATTACAGAAACAGATATGAGTGAGGTATTGCGGCTGGACGGCGGACATTATCTGCATTTTGAAAGGAAATGGGAAATTGTCGAAAAAGTAAGGGAATGGGTGCGAAGTGTGGAAGAAAGCTTGTAGTTTTTGCCGTTTTCTGCAATATAAAGCCGTTTTCTGCATAGGTAGTGTAGTTGGAATGTATTTTTGCTATGATAAATATGTATGCAAAGATTTTGTACATATAGGTTTTCGCTATGATTAAACTGTTTCTATAAATTCAATAAGATTTCAAAACTCATATTTGCGGGAAATGTGGCTTGTACATATTCCTGAATTGGACGAAGGAGAGTGTATGATGGACAAATACAAAGAATTGATAAGTGTTTTCTCGGAGGTTCTCGAAAAGTCGAAGGATTACCATATTGCGTATATCTATCAGGTGGGTTATGTGTCCCTGGCCGGTTTATTGAGCAAAGCGGAAGGGCAGAACCTGTCAATGATAGTTGATGAAATATTTTCTTCGCCGGAGGTTATGGCGGAAAGCCTGCTTCGCAACTGGCGCTGGCAGTGGTTTTATGAAAACAGGCAACTGCTCCCACGAAAAGATTATGATGATATTTGCAGGCTTGATGATGAAGTGCCGGACAGCCTTCGGGAGCAGTATAAGCGGGAGATTCTAAGCTGGCAGGATAAAATACAGGCTGTCTTGCAAAAAGAAAGTTAAGTCTGTTTGTACATCAGACATCCGATGAGGGAAGTAGCAGAGATAAAAACAAATACAATTGTTTGAAGCAGCATATATCTTGTGTTTTGCATGAAAATGAAAAATAGAGCCAATAAAAAGCTGATAAACATCGTAAAATAGGTTCTCTTAATGAATGTGCGGTTTTCCTGTGCATCTACTTCCCGATTTGGATGGTCAACCGGACCGATGAACAGGATCAGTATGACGGTAAACAGATACAGTGTAAAAGAGATCAGAATGGGAACTGTTAAATATTTTACTGCCATCAGGGAAGTTGTGAGTATCAGGCAGGAGCCTATAAAACAGGCAAAATATGTTTTCATGTGCAAGCCGCCACCGTAGGAGCGCATGGGGATAAAAAGCAGGAAAAAGAAAAGGCACTCAGGCAGCATACCAAGAAACAGGGCTATTATAATGCTGCATATGGTACTCACAGACAGTTCTAAAAAGCACTGGAAACCGTATTGGTAGATTTCTATCATTTCTTCGGTAATAATTTCCTTTTCACATATATACTCTGCTAACCTTTTTGCTAAATGTTCCATGACAGCTCCTTAAAAATATAAAATCAATCATTTGTTATCCGGCTTTCTCTGAATATGAACCATACATGACCACAATGACCTGAAATAGATTGTCATTGTCCGTTATATCCATTTGCCCATGATAATTTACAACAGCATGGTTTATGGATGAAAGCCCAAGACCATGATATATATTATCGTTTTTGGTGGTTAGATAGTGACCGATATTATCTTTTTTCCGCTTTGCCTGATAGTTGTTTTTTATGCATAGCTGAAAAATGCCTTTGGCATAAGAAATATCAAGGCATATAAACCCTTTTCCGTCTGGAATATCCCGGCAGGCTTCCAGAGCATTTTCCAGTAGGTTTCCTAAAATTATAGCTAAATGTCCGCTCTCAAATGGAAGGGATGCGGGTACAAGAACATTGACATCAAACTGTATGTTATCTTTTTGCGCTGCGGCATATGCATTATTGATTAAGGAATCTATAACGATATTACCGCTGCGGGAAACTTCCGCCGGACGATTTCCGGCGCCAATATCCAACATTCGCAGTATGTATTCCTCCGCATTGCTGATCTGCCCTGTCTGAACCATTCCAAGAAGCCCGGAAAGATGATTTTTTAAATCATGCCGGATTGTGCGGATTTCAAGATAGAGGCTTTCACGTTCTTCTGCCTGCTGGCTGCAAAGTTCCAGCTGCTGCGCATACAGTCGGTTTTGTTCACGCAGTTCAGCGTTCCGGCTGATCCAGTCGTAGACCTCAAAGATAATATAGTTTACAACAAGCAGCAGGAAACTTGCTGTGGCGGAGAGTATCATATACTCACTATGAACAGCCGCAATCAGGAATATATGGTGCATCACATAAATGCTGCTGACTGGTATCAGTAAAATACTCAAAAAGTAAAGCAGGGGAATTTCGGAATAGTTCTTATCCTTGATGCAGTGGTTTATGATGACTGATAACAGCAGCATACATATTTTAGATATGAAACTTCCGGCATCTTGAAGCGTCCTGGAATCAAAACCGACAAATGTCAGTATCATCATGACAATGACTTCCACTAACATCCATACTGTGCATATCAATAAAGAAAATATGCAGCGCTGCTTAATGCTTCTCTCACGGGTAGCCGAGCTGATATTGCTTACGAGCAGAAAAACATAATATACGCCCCACTCTATGTAACCTTTCAAATTCCGGATCTCCGGTTCCCAAAATACATTCATGTATTTCCGTATAATGAGGAGATGGAACAGCGACAGGAACAGTTCTGATAGTATCGTTAAATATTCAGTCATTCTTCTATGACCGCCTTTCCGCCTGCAATCTTACAAAGCTGCTGGCGCACTTCCTTTTGCCGGTCCTCGCTGATTTTCAATGCCATTTTTTTTCCCATGTAGCTGATAGTAATATTGAAAAAGTTCATCTTCTTAACATAGTCGTAATTTACCAGAAAGGACTGGTGTATGCGCAGAAAATATTGCCTGCTTGCTGCCAGTTCCTTTTCGACATTATTGAGTTTTCCATAAAAATGTTCATCAGAGCCGTCTTTCAGGTGGATATAGACGATTCTGTTGCTGCTTTCAAAATAAACGATGTCTCTTACGGACACCTTCCGTATTTCCTTGTTGAATGCAAACTGATAGAATACTTCCGTCTCATTGATGCGCTTACAGGATTCCTTAAAATAGCGGGCAAACTGGGCAGGGTTTAAAGGTTTTGACAGAAAGCGGAATGGCTCCACTTCAAACAGTTCCTTTAAATATTTGTCATAACCCGATACATAAATCAGTAGTACCGTCCGGTCTATCTCACGGATACGCCTTGCAGCCGTTATTCCGTCTACCTGCTTCATTTCGATGTCAATAAATATAAGTTGATAATGCTCGCCGTCCTGAATGCTTTTTAAAAGGGTTTTGCCGTCAGAAAATACTTCGGTTTCCACACGGATACCCAACTTCTGGCTTTCCTGAAATACCAGAGCTTCAATTTCCCCGGTAAATTTGGAATCATCATCACAGATCGCTATTCTCAGCATTTTTATCCACTTCCTTTGCAGATGCTTCTTCGCTCTCTACTTGCGCCTGCTCTAAACGCTCAAGTATGCAGCGGAGTGTCTTTTGGTTGATTTCGGATAATATCTGATAGCGGCGGACAATATCATAGCATCTATCCATTTCCTGATTCATGCGGTACTGTCCGTTGTAGTCACGTTTTACATCAGAAATTCCAAGTATGTAATCAGTAGTGACATTATATGTGTCTGACATATTTAAAAGTATGTCAGTTGGAATATCATAGGCGTTATTTTCCATTCTGCTTACCGCTTGTTGTGTAGTTTCTAGTTCTTTGGCAAGAGCTTCTTGGGATAAGCCTAAACTCTTTCTAAATTCACGAATACGATTGTTTGGCATATGTACAACTTCCTTTCAAGTATTATTTTTACACATAAGTTAGAAATATTACAACAACATGAGTGAGTAGGCAAATACGCATATATGAGTAAAATATAGATAAAATATCGGTATGGAATTTTCTAAGGAAAAAATTACATGCTGTATCGGAATTTCAACATTGAAAGGGAAAAACCAGTAAAATAAGATATACTGGCTTTGAAAAATGAAATTGGAGGTGTGTGATATGTCAGGCAACAAAAAGAAAAACATTGTAGCAACAATTATGGGAAAAGTGGCGCTCAACTCTGCAAAAGCAGCAGCCGACAGCAGATGTATGTACTGTCTGCATCAGCCTAAGCAGCCGACAGGGATCAAGAAGATTTCCCGATAAGAAAGCTGCATACGGAAAAATGCTGCCATATGTGTGAGGAAACTTGCATATATGGTAGTTTTTTTGGAAAAGAGGTTCAGCCAATTCATTTTGAACGTAATGAACTTAAAAATATACAGTAGACATTCTGTACAGTAGATTGCGAAAACGCACGAATGATATTTAATATTTGAAATTCATGCGTGTGTTTTTTATGCGCAAATATAGGACAGGGGTATATTGCATATTTTTATGTTAGCGGCATATGGGATAAGAAGATTTCCCGATTCAATAAAAGCTCATACCAAAATAAGAATACATATGAAAGGGTACGCCCTGACATAATGTATTCTTTTTTTATGCCTGTCGAAAAATGCAGCTTTATGTCCGGGTTTGTATCCGATGTCCTCCATTTGGTTCTTCATTTCAAAAATAAATCAGAATGGAGAATAGAAGAATGAAGGATATAAGATATATTATTGCGGATAATGTGAGATTATACCGGAAACAAAGAAATTTAACACAACTTGGACTGGCAGAGAGAGCGGATCTCTCGGTAGACTCTATAAAACGGGTGGAGTGTGGTAGCAGAACAATGTCATTAGAAAATTTTATGAGGATAGCGGATGCATTGAATGTTCCTGTATCTTATCTTTTGTACGAAAGCTTAAATAAAATTCCTGTAACAGAGCGTATTCAAAATGTATTAAATGGAAAAAGTGAAAAACAACAAGAGTACTTAGTACATATGCTTGAAGAGATGGCAGGGGAATTGAGCAAGTTATCGTAAATATAGAATAAAGACAGGAAAGGCATATAAATTTTTATGTCTTTTCTGTTTTTGTTTGATATAGCTTAAACTTATGCTCAAAAATATTCTGGCATGAAAAAATATATCTGCTTAATCAATTAAAAACTTTCTTACAAATAAAAATTACATGGAAACTCGGTAAAATTACAACGTATCTAAAGAGCATATCTTTTTGTGATAAAATTGAGGGAAAATGATTTCTGAAAGAAAGGACGTAATGATGAAAGTAGCAAATTGCGATAAAGACATAGAATTTCAAATGCTATTAAAGAAAATAGTACAAAAAGTCGCATTAGCATTAAATATCCCAATTATATATCTGGAGTTTACTGAAATCTCGGAGATATTTGATTATTATACGCAGTTAAGAGATATTGATATTATTTTTATTGATATGAATTTGAAAAAAGAAAATGGGTATTTAATAGCCAAAAAGCTGAGAAACTTAGATTCTAAAATAAAAATAATTTTTTTAACAACTTTAAAAAATTATAAAGTAAAGGCATATGATATTTATTCTACGGAATATTGGATAAAACCAATGGAAGAAGAAATGCTATATAAAAGTGTGTTATCGGCTACAAAAATGTTGAAGGATTATGAGAATAGATACTATATTGAAAAAAATAAAAATGGTATTTATAAAATATATTTTTCTGATATTAAGTATATAGAAACTTCGGAGCGGCATACTGTTATCCACACGTTATATGGAGATATTTATAGTAATCGAACTTTGGCATCTCATATAAATAATTTGGATAGTAATTTTGTGAGATGCCATAATGCAATAATTTTAAATATGCAATATATAAAAAGTTATTCGCATGATGAGATTGAATTAAAAACTGGAGAAACTTTACCTGTTAGCAAAAACAAGAAGAAAAAAATTTTGGCTATAATAGAGTTTTATTTAAAAGGAGATTGAGCAAATATGAATGTTAAGTGGGATTTAAGGCAATTGTTTTTAGATATTGATGTATGGGATAGGGAATATGACAAGGTTAAAAGCGGATTGCTTAAGAAGCAAGATTTACTTCGGAGCATAGAGAGATTGCGGGTATATATATACCTAAGATCAGATATTGAAAGAGATAACTTAGAGCTTATTGATAGAATTAAACTGCTAGGCGATTTAGAGCAGAGCTGTTTTCCCAAAACCGAGGTCAATGTTAATTATGTAGAAGAGACTTATAGTAGAAAAAGCCAAAAAATGTTAGAGGAAGTTAAATCTTCCAATAATCATGTAGACGTTACATACAAGAATATAAATAATATTATTTCACTACATAAGTTTGAAAATATAAATAATATTCATATGAATTATTTATATGCTTTAGGAAATCGTGCAAAAGAGTTACAGCATAACTATATACTTTTTGTAACAGAATATTTAAGAGAATTGGGCAATCGACATAGTTCTAGCATATTGGATTTAAAATGTGATGAGTATGGCATTAATAAAAGTGCAGTACAAACAATATTTTCTGAAACGAAAAGGTATAAATTTATTTACACAAAGTTCATAGAAGTAGAAAAAAGATTTTTTGAGAGAAAAACAATAACATATAGTGAATTCTATTTCGGTCCATTAACAATATTAAATCATAAAAATGTTGCTTATGATGAAGGGATACAGTATTTAATGGTATCGCTTAATTGTCTTGGTAAAAAATATCAAAAATGTATTCAACAGGAAATATCCGGTGGCTGGATTGATGTGTATCCCCAAAAGGAAAAAAAAGGTGGTTCATATTGTTGGGGTATTCCCAAATTGCAACCTTATATTTTTTTGAATTATTGCAATGATCTGAAAAGTCTTTTGGATCTTGCCCATGAAATGGGACATGCGGTACACGCTATTTTGGCAAATGGAAACCGGGAAGAAGATGCTGCTTTTAAATATCCAATATTCTTATCAGAAATTGTAGCAATAGTAAACGAAATTTTAGTGCAAAATTTTCTGATAAAAGATAGTAAGAAAAATAAAGAAACTATCATTTACATGATAGGACAAATGAATTTCATTATGATAAAGCAGGTGTTTGGAAGTTTGCTTGAAGATATGAGTATTAGTGGTATAATACAAGTTGGAAAAGCTGATGTTGGTAAAGGGTTTAATTTGCTAATGAAGGAGTTTTTTGATGAAAAAGTTGAAAGTTCCTCAGTGGTTTATACAGATTGGTTTAGAAATTTGAATATTTATCGTCCATATTATAATATCCAGTATCCTTTGGCATATTTAATTGCTCATCAGATTGTCTATATGCTTAATACAAAGCAATTAATGCCAGAGCAATTTATTGCGGTACTTGAAGCGGGGGCAAGTAAGTCACAATACGAGCTGCTTAAAAGTATTAACATAGATTTAAACAACATTGCAGATTATATACAAATTTTTTGGGATAGTTATAACCAGTTGGTAGATGATTTGTTAAAAGAGGTGTGAAGATTATGGAAATAGGATTACGTCAGGTTTCAATAGATGACATTGAAAAATTAATAAGCGAGGAGGAAGTAATTCAAAATTGCTTAATAAAGGATCAGATATTAGAAAATCTTGATAAGAAGATATTTATATCAAATTGTGTTGTTGAAAATGTAACTTTTTTAAGTTGCAATTTATATGAGGCAGATTTTTATAAAACTAAGTTTGTGCATTGCGATATGTCAAATCTCTATATACCAAATGCGGCAATCAATAATTGTATCTTTGAGAATTGTAAAATGATAGGGGTTAATATCTCTGAAAGTAGTTTGAATGAAGTGCAGTTAGATAATGTGATAGGTGGTTATATGAATGCAACGGGCGCAATAATAAAGAAGTGTACATTTACGAAGTCCGATTTTAAGAATGCATTTTTTAATAATTGTGATTTGAAAAAAAATATATTAGAGCAGTGTAATTTAAAAAAGGCTTGGTTTAATGGCGTTATGCTTAGGGGAGTTGACTTTTCTACATGTGATATTGAGGGTATAAATGTAGGGGTAAAAGAAATACAAGGAATGAAAGTAAGTACGGCGCAGGCTGTAGAATTAATCAGGTTATTGGGTGTAGAAATTGTCTAGTTTTGACGGATTAGGCAATTTGAAAACCCACTTACACAAATTGTATTGAAAAAAAGTTTGACGTGATATAACAATATACAAGTAAGTTATATATCATATGACTTGCTAATTTTAAGTAGGAGGTGAAGTTTCCATGACAAAGAAAAAGACTGTTAAAGCTGACATGCCTAAGATCAAGGTTATCGCAACAACTTCTCTGCAGTGGAACAGAACACAGAGAGCTGACTAAGATGGCGGCAGCAACCTGAGAGTGTCCGTATTTGATATGGATACTTCCAACTTCAACTAATCAAGGGAATAAGTTCCTGTAGCTTGTTATGACTAGACTTTACTAGGCAAAGTGGGGTTGGAGAGACTACCTCGCAGCTAAGCTGCGGGGTAGTTTAATATTAAAGAGGTGAGAAAATGTACAAATTTCCTTTTCAGGTAGATATAGATGTTACAAATGCATGTAATTATGATTGTATATATTGTTGTGCAGATGCTAAGCATAAATTTGACGATGAGCTTACTCTTGCTGAAATAAAAATGCTTGTAGATGAACTTTATAACTGGGGGGTTATGGATATAACATTTGCAGGCGGAGAACCATTTTTGCGTAATGATGTAATGGATATAATGGAGTATGCGAACCAAAAAAGAGGATTGAATGCTACCATAGTTACAAATGGATCGTTATTAACAGAGGAAAATCTAAAATCTATAAATGAATTGAAGAACGTGAACTTATTAATTAGTTTTGATAGTGCGGAACAGCAGATATATGATAGGGCTAGAAAAAGTTGTAGGGGAGAAGAGAACTTCAACAAAGTTTTGGCAAATATAAAGTATGCAGCTCATGAGAAAATGTCATTTTCTATAGCACTTGTATTAAACAAATATAATATATCTGATTTTTATAATACATATGAAAAAATGACAGATATAGGAGTTTCGAACATTGTAGTGTTAAAATTTATTGCTGCAAGTAGAGGGAAAAAATATGAAAGTGTTTTGGAAGTTGGATATGATGCGTGGAAAGAATTTTTAATTAAAATGACTAAAGAGAAAGAAAGTGGAAGATTAACCAGGTGCCAATTATCTATTGCATGTCCTTGGGAAATATATTTACCGTTAATACAGGCGGGATACAATCAGCAAGCCGTAGAAAGTATATGGAATTATAAAAGTCCATTGATATTAGATAGTTATCGGTCATTTAGAGAACTGGGATGTCATGCGGGAGTAACAAATATTTATATTGCTGCAAATGGTGATGTTTATCCATGTAGCATAGCCGGACACCAAAAAGAGTTGTGTTGTGGTAATATAAGAGAGCAGGGCATTAAGCAAATATGGAATCAATCAGAACTTCTTATGAAACTGAGAAGTATGAAGGTAGATAATATTAGCAATAGATGTAAGAACTGCGATATATGTGAATTGTGTGGGGCAGGTTGTAGAATAAGGGCATTTTATCAAACTAATGATTTAGAAGGAGAGGATTATCTTTGCCCGTTACTTAATTCATAAGCAGAGGAGGAAAACCATGTTTTTTATTGAAGATAAAAAAGTTGAGTATAGAATTGATAAAGAAGATTTTGGATGCAGTATCAGAGGAAAAGGGTTATACATAGAAGGAAATGATATGGTATATATCATTTTGAGTGCGTATAGTGAAAATAAAGCTATCAATGCACTGACTGCAAAATTAGCACAGGATCAGAAGTTTTCAAAAGATGATATAAATGAAGTGCTTACCAGTATTACTCAGCAATTTAAGGAAGCTGAAATTTTTCAGGAATTTTGCACGGCAGTTGATGAATTTTTATTAAATATGGAGGGAGAAGATTAATGAAAAGAAATATTTTGATAGTCCAGCCTTTTAGAAAACCTAAGTTTAAGGAAATTATAGTAAAAAACTATCCATTTTGGGAAGTTATTAATGTCGCTCCTCTTGTAACAGCAGCTATGCTTAAGGATCAATATGATGTTCAATTCCTTAGTTTGCAAAATGTGTTCAAATCATATCAAAGCGATCAAGCAAAGGAGCTATATGAGATTTTGGATTCTTATGATGTGGATTTGGTTATTTTCCACACAGACTATTTTATGTCAAACAGCAGTACGGCAAGTTTATTTTCAGTAAAGATTATTTGCGATTATTTAAAACAAAAAAATAATGGCATTATCACAATGCTGTTAGGAAAAAATGGGGAAACATTAGGAAAGGAACTATTCAATATAATAGATACATTAGATATAGTAGTTAAAGGGGAAGCTGATGAATTTATAGTGGATTTAGTCGATAGGGTATTTGAGTCCACTGATATCAAAGGGTTTCCTTATATTTATGTGAAAGATTCAGAAGGTGTATATTGTGGTGAAGGTGTGGGAAAGGTTAAAAATGTTGACTCTTTGCCGGTCCCTGCATATGAGTTGCTGGAGGATACGTTGAAATGGATTGAAATTGTGAATAAGATGCCCATGAATACAATACCAGTGGCGATTAGAACATCTTATGGTTGCCCAAGAAAGTGTAATTTTTGTGGCGGTATGAAATTTTGGAATGCTTATTATGTGCGTTCCGGGGATAAAATTGATGAAGAATTAGTTTATATGCATAAAATATGGGGAGATCGTATAAAAGTTGTTTTTCTGGCAGACGAATTATTTACAGTGAATGAGCAGCATGTGAAAGCAGTTATTGAAGTTTTTCAAAAGCATAAAGTTATGTTGAATGGTGTCTTTTCTAGGGTTGATATTTTCAACGATGATCTTGCAAGAGAGATTAAAAAAGTTAGCAGAACAGTAGTTTTTGGTGCGGAAAATTGTGATGATAAGATCCTAGAATTAGCAAATAAACAGCAAAAGTTTGAAGATGTTTTAAGGGCATGTGATATAGCCAAAAGGCAAGAGTTAGATGTTTCATTGGAATGGGTTGTAGGATTACCGGGAGAAAGCATCGAATCAGCAATAAAAAATCTGAATATGATTTATTTATTGCTGATAAATAAGGTAGTAGACAATGTTAATACATATGTTTTTTGCCCGCATCCCAATACAGCGTTTTATAATGAGAAAGAGAACTTTGGTATTATTAATGTTAGAGAATATGAAGATATGTTGGAAGAGGGAGGCTTTCCTCAGTATGCATTAAAAAACAGCATGAATAGTACACAGATTTTTGTATACTATCTATTGAGCCAACTAATAATACAAGACGCTCAGCAAAACAAGGATTATTTACCAGCTAAATATGTTCCGGGAGATTATAATTTTGAGGCTTTCCATGAATTTATTTCTAATATGGGAGGTTCATTATGAAACAAGAAATAAATATTAGAAACAAATTTATTTTGATAAATATTTTAGTATTGATATCTGAGTTCCTTGTTAATTCTTTTGCGACAATATATATATTAGGTAAAGGTGTTTCCTATACTCAGATGGGCATGATTTTTATGCTTTTCTTATTGGGGACAACTTTATTGGAGTATCCTAGTGGGGGACTTGCAGATAAGTTTGGGCGAAAAAAGATATATAGTCTAGGCATTTTTTTGACTTCGGTTTCATACCTCTTAATTTTAAGTAAAGCACATTTTGGTGTTTTATGCCTGTCGTATTTTATAAAAGGAATTGGAGCAGCTTTAATAAGTGGTTCTTTGGAAGCATGGCTTGCTTGTGCAGTGGAAAAAAATGAGGTCTTTAATAAAATATTGTCATTGGAAAAACTAATTGAAGGTATTTCAAGTTTTGTTATGCCAATTCTCTTTCTCTTCATTAAAATTGAAAATCTTGATTATGTGTTTATAATATGCTTTTTCATTTACCTTTTTTTGACTTTATTTGTATTATTCTGCCTCAAGGAAAATTATGGGAGCCAGGATGGTGTGCTTGCTAATTCAAAGAATAGTTTTATCTTTCTGATGAAGAACAAAAAAGTCATATATGCTGCTGGTATCAATATAATTGCATATCTTTTTTTTACTATATTTTTATTTGTTTGGCAACCAATAGCAGAAATTTGTAAAATTAACATAGACTACTATCCAATAATATATGGCGTTTACTTGATAGCCAGTGGGATTGCTGCATATATAGGTGGGAAAAGGATCAATAAAAATTCAGATACTAATATTACGGTAATTGCTTTTGTTTACATTTTAACTTTTTCACTTTTCTTATGTGCCGTATTGAATTGTAATAATATCTTTTTGATATTAGGCATGATTGCTTTTG
Organism: Lachnospiraceae bacterium; assembly: GCA_949383255.1. GTDB lineage: Bacteria > Bacillota > Clostridia > Lachnospirales > Lachnospiraceae > COE1. Next base: position 14,182 of record CASJPF010000062.1, read on the forward strand.
GAATGGGCAAAGGTGTGGTGTTCATGTTGGTAGTTGCGTATACAAATAAGAATTCACCTAATGAATTGAAAGCCTCTATTTTTTCTTTGGTCAATGCACTAGCAACATTGGTAAATCTCATAATGCAAGTGGTTTTTGGACAGATAATAGACCTATTCGGGCTGAGTGTTGTTCTTGAAATAGGTATCGCATTGGCGATTATATGGATAATATTAACATTAATTTCTCGTAAAGATAAAAATCTTTACTATAGCGAAAAAGGAGATGCGAATAATGAAAGATAAAAAGTATGTATTAGGTATTAATACGTCGAATCATGATAGGAGTGCCGCATTGTTAAAGGACGGCAAAATCGTTTGTGCTATTAGTGAGGAAAGAATTGACCGCAGGAAGCATTCACAAGGATTTTATGGTGATAATTCTAAATCAATTGTAATTCCGCCATTGGCAGCTATCAATTATTGTCTTGAAGCGGAAAATATCTCGATTGATGACTTGGATTTAATTGTAATTGGTAGGTCTATGCAATCATGTATTGATGATGTTATGAAGTATATACCAATTAAGGACAAAGGAAAAATCAAAGAACTTCCTATTCCCAGTCATCATAAAGCCCATGCTTATAGTAGCTATTTTGCTTCAGAATTTGATAATAGTTTGATAATAGTTATAGATGAACAGGGACATTGGCTTGAAGATAATACTTTTGAGAAAGAATCAATATACATAGGAAAAAACAGCGGAATTGAAGAATTGCAGTCCTTTAAAGGAAACTATACAGACATTAGTATTGGAATGTTTTATGATCTGTTTTCTGTAATATTAGGTTTTACAGACGGAAGCGTTCCTGCGGCTGGTAAATTAATGGGACTCTCATCTTATGGGCATGAGACAGATAATATTGCGCTCTTAGAAATGAAAGAGAATGGTAATATTGTAGTAAATTGGGAAAACTTGATTGACTATCTAAAGTCTAAAAAAGTATTACCACAAGACTTTTCTTTAAAAAGTTTTAAGATGGAATATAAATATAAATATCATACCATATTGGAAGAAATTCAAAAGTATTTGAATGAACTTGAATGGAAGAGCCAGGAAGGACAAGACATTGCATGTAAAGCACAGATGGAGATCGAAAATGTAATCATTGATTTGGTTAATTATTGGGTTGCAAAAACCGGAATAACAAGACTTTGTTTAGCAGGAGGAGTTTTTCTAAACTCTATAATAAATTATCAAATATTAGAAAAGACTGATATAAAGGAAATTTATATTCAACCAGCAGCAACGGATGATGGCACAGCTATTGGATATGCATATATCGGATATTATAAAATATTGCAGAGTACCAATCGTTGCAAATTGCAGAATGTTTATCTTGGGAAAACATATGAAAACATAGAGATTGAAAGCGCTCTTAAACTTTATGAAATTCCCTATGAATTCATAAATGATATTGAACATAAGGCGGCAGAATGTATAAATGAGAATAAGGTGGTCGCATGGTATCAGGGAAGAAGTGAGTTTGGACCACGGGCATTGGGGAATAGAAGTATTTTAGCCTCTCCTTTGTCGGCTGCACTTCGTGACAGAATTAACAGTGATATTAAAAGAAGAGAAAGTTTTAGACCATTTGCACCAGCAGTTATAGAGGAAGAAGCTTCAAAATATTTTAAATTAATATGTAGATCACCATATATGCTTTTGGTTTCTGACGTTTTGGATGCGGACTTGGAAGGAATAAGGCATGTAGATGGTACTGCTAGAGTGCAAACCGTAAATAAGGAGGATAATGAACTCTTTTACAATTTGATAAGAAGCTATGGAGAATTGTCAGGGAAACCAGTGATATTAAATACCTCTTTTAATGTTAATGGAGAACCTTTAGTAGAAACACCGTATGATGCTATAAAAAGTTTTATGGTAACAGACATAGATGTTTTGTGTATCGGCAATTATTTTATAGAAAAATCCTTTTTTACATCTACAGAAATAGAGAAAATTAAGTGGAAACTCTTAGATTTTCAAAAAGATGATTTCTTTAAAATCGGTGAATCTTTATTTGATCATGGCAAGTATGATGAAGCTATGGAATACTTTAAAGTGGTATTATCCAGTCCTGTTTTTAATATGATGGGAGAAGGCAAAAAAAGAAAGCTATTTTATTATGTATCATATATAAATTATTTGAACGATGGTTATGAGGAATCGCTGACTTATATCAATAAGATATTAGATGGCATAACATTTGGCTTCAATGTGTCAGATATGATCAGGTATAAAAATATTTTATTGAATGAGATGAATGTGGAAAACGATTTGGATAGAATAGAAAAAGTCATATACGAGATGGAGCAAAAGGGTGTTATAGGCTACTTGGAAAATAATTAATCAATAATGCGCCCCATTAATTTCTGCGATTGGGTAAACTTTTTTGCAGACATTGATGGGGAGTTTTTATAAGGAAGAATAATATGGAATTTGATTTTAATTTAAGTGGTGTGTCTGACATAAGGATTGAGACAGATGTAATTAAAGAATATGAACTTATTGATGGGAAAATGCAAAAAAAGGAAAAAGAAAAAAAAGGCGCTATGCTTCGCAGATATGTAGATGGAAAATGGATCTGTGAAAGTATAGATTCCGATGATTATGAAATAATAAACAGTATTTTAAAGCAAAAAGTGGGTAGCAATGGGCAGGAAGAGTTTAGACAGAGTGGAAATATATATGAGACAAATAATGACATTATAATTAAGATTGCGGAAAAGCCCTCAGATAGAGATATACAGGAAATACTCCGTTCTTTCTTTGAGGTTAATGAATCATATATAAGTAAAAGCTCCAATTATGATATTCGGTTTATTGAGCAAATAGTAGAAAAAGAATATCATTCTAGTTGGAAGTCAAAAGTAATTCAAAAAACAATACATTTTGGTATTATTATAGATATAGAATTTAAAATTAGGGATAACACATTCTTTGATGAATTTAATGTGTGTGTAGAGAATTATAAACTGCTAAAAAAAGAACTAGACAATAGTTACCGTTTTATAAAACAACTTTATCAGTACTCTTTAGAAGCAGATGAATTATCTAGTGGAGAGTATGATATATTATTGCATCCTAGAGTTTCAGGCATTTTTACGCATGAGTGTATTGGACATTTAGCAGAGGCGGATATGAATGAAGAATATATCAGAAAATTATTTAAAGAAAATTATATGATTAACACACGTTTGAGTATTAATGTTGTGGATTCAGGAAAAGTGGGAGTATCTGGAAGATTGGCATATGATGATGAAGGAATATTAAAAAAAGATACATATATTGTAAAAGATAGCAGACTGAATCAAGAATTAACAACATTAAGTGAAGCAATAGATATGAAATGCATGTGTAGTACAGGAAATGCTCGTGCAGTAGATTATTCTCATGAACCAATTCCAAGAATGACGACTACTTATATTGAATCGGGGAATTGCAAAAAAGAAGATATGTTTAGGCAAATAAAGAATGGTATATACATAAAAACTGTTAAACAATGCAGTGGACATTTTTACTATTCAATAATACCTAATGTGGCATATGAAATTAAGGATGGGAAAATACTTAGACCAGTAATAGCTCCCAAAATATCTGGACGTTCCATAAAGCTTTTTAGTAATATTGTGGCACTGTCAAATGAAATAGAAATATATGATTTTATAAAAATAGGTTGTGGGAAGAAAAATCAAAATAATCTTCCAGTTAGTTTTGGCGGTCCATATGTTTTGATTAAGGAAATGCCTTTAGGATATTAATATAATTTGCTTGTTACGGGTGGTTCAAAATTTGGCTTTAAAATTGAAAAAAATACAGCCTGAAATGATTATTTAATTTCAGGCTGTATTTTTTATTACTCATTGGGGGGTATGTATTCCAATAAATCTGCAATGGAACAATTTAATGTTCTGCATATTCGTACAAGTACTTCCGTATCCAGCCTTGTAATGGTATTATTGATATATCCGTTTAGTTGAGAGCGTTGAATTTCTGCCTTCTGACAGAATTTGTTTTTGCTTAAACCAGATTCTTTGAGTAGCTGTCCTAAGTGAATTTTAATACTTCCGTTTTGGCTCAATTTTGTACCTCCTGTCGAAAAGTGTCATAAAGTGTAGACACAAACTATTTGACTAATTAAGTATACATTAGTTAAAATTAATATATCAGTTATAGAATGTTACGGATAGGAAGTTATACCACAAGAAAGGAAAGAGACGAATGAGTAAGAAAGCCGCTAAAGATGCAATTGAAAAAATTGCTAAAAGAGAAGGAAAAAGTGAAAGTGAAATCAGAGAGGAAATAGAGGAAGCGATTATGATTGGTTTCTTAAACAAGGAAACAAGACATAAGTGGGATAGCCTGTTTGGATTAGAACGGTTGCCAAGCCCAGAAGAATTTATTGCAGTTTTGTCAATGGAAGTAGCAAGGAGATAGACTGAATAATAAGAAGAACATAGTAGTTCAAAGAGAGCGGTTTTACCATTAAGTATGGTAAAGTTGTTTTATTTCCGTTTTCTGCAAAAACAGTCCACTTTCTGCAAGAGGTATTGAAGTATGTTAGATAAGTGTTAATATAAGCATAAGCTGTATACATGCTAATTTTATTAGATTTAGAGGAGGAATATGTTAATGAAGATTAAAAAATTTTTAGGTGTAGTTTTAGCAGGATGTATGTTATTTTCAGTACCCGTTATGGCAGCAGAGGAGCAGCTGGATAATGTAGTAGTTTCCGATGATGTAACAATCACATTTGAAGGTACAGGAAAGTTGCAGCAGATGTATGAGAATGGTGACTTGGATGAGCGTATTCAGGATATGAAGGCGGAGTTTGAAGCATCTGACAATAAAGGAACTGTTGCAAGAGGACCTGCGGCACCAGTTTCGTATGTAGGGGTTATTCAGGTACGCTCAACGCAAGGTGGCTATGAAAATATTCCCAGAAATCAATATACAACACTGGTGGATCATGGCGGCGCCGAAATGTATGTTGTGACTCAAAAGAATGGTGAAGGAAGGGATTATGCAACTTATTGTGGAACGCAGGTTAAGTCAATTGACTATGCATCGTTGGATTTCAACAATGACAGGATTGTGGATGGATGGTTGTATTTGTGGGATTTGAGCGGAATGAATGGGTCAGGTCAATTTACATATAAGGCAACATCTTACAACTCACCGTGGAATACCATGTCAACATGGATTAATATTAAGTAGGTGTAAGTCATGAGGATCGATGCAAATTATAATTCAACAAATCTGATGGGTGTAAATTCGGTTCGGAAGCAGGATAATCAATGCTTTTCAGAAATAATGCGAAAAAAAGCAGACAGTACTGATACCTATGAAAAGCAACGAGAGGATGCATTCAAGCCGTCCTGTTCAGAAGAAGTCATGCAAGCATATGACAAAACCCTTAAAGATACAGGAATTGATCCATTTCCAATGAACCGAATATCAACAGCATTGGTTATTCATGTTGAACAAGGTAAAGAACAGCTAAGTTCCGATTTCTTGGGAAACACTGTTGAGTCAGCAAAAGCTATGGTAAAAAAAATTTTGGAGAGGATTTATAATCCTATATCTCCACCAGCACATCCTGATTTCGTAGCAAAAGAACGTGAGTTCTACGAGAAGTTTTTGGACAATTTGAATGCTATATAAAGGGTGAAGAATTATTGATGTCCCATATTAGCTGAAAAATAATTTACAGAGAGTCAGACAATCAGATTAAATCTGGAGTCTGGCTCTTTTTGTTTTCTGCCTGATAGTCAAGGTGGCATATATCAGCCATAAATAGCGGATATTGGCACTCTGAAAACAACTCCCTTTCAGTTATGATAGTTGCAGGCTTGAAAAAGCCAAAACAATTTTATAGGACACGCATACACCTGATTTTATTTTCGCCTTTTTATCCGTCTATGATTTTGCAGGGATAAGGGGGTGGCAGAATCCCATTTCGTGCGAAGACATACCTGCAATGGATAACATTGTTGCCCGTGAAGGTATGGAGCAGAGGATTGTGCCTACTGGTATGGCAACCAGGGGTAATGAGATAGAACGGCACCGGAATTTCAGCGAAAGCATTTTTCGGGAGTGGCTGCCTGCGGATTCCGTCTGGTTGGGCATGATGGAGGCGCAGTGTGGGATCGCCGTCCCAGTGTATGTTACCCGGTTCGGGGACAGCGAGAGCCAGTCTGATATTTTCAGATTGAACAGAGGGGTAATGTGGCGGAAACGCCACGTTATCCTCTGATACAGGCGAGCCTTGCAGTTATCAGATAACAGCAGACAAGGCTCTCCTGTATGAGAGGATAATGCCGGCAAAAACTTCTCTTTTGTTTCAGTCAATGAGAATATGAGAAAGGAAAATACTGTTCAGGGCAGTTCCACGCATTTACTGCGTGGAACGTAAGAAAACCTTTCGCACATTGTAAGAGCAGCCCCATCACCGAAGGTGATTTTAAATGGGCTGCGATAACTGTGAAGGCACTGAACAGTTAAGAACAGGTGATTATCATGTGCAGTATGAAGTGCTATAATAAAGTTGTAACAGGAGTGGCTAATAAGATATAATAAAT
>CASJPF010000063.1 GCA_949383255.1 Lachnospiraceae bacterium
AATAAGAATCCGTTTCAGAAGCTCCTGATCCATCATACACCCGATATAATATGCACTTCGGCAAGCTCCCCGTTTGTGAAGATAACCCTCTGACCACATATCATAACAGGGTATTGCTTACAGGGGTCTGAAAAATATTTATCTGTTGTGCTGAACGGGTAAAACTTTTCTTCCGTGAGGTATTCAAAAGATATTTCCCTTTGCCGCCGCTTATCCCTGTCACGCCATGCGTTGATAGCCGCATAGCGTATGACTACTCTGCAAAAGGCATTAAATGTATATTCGATATGCTCCTTGTATGCTTCTGTGCAAGACATAAGTGATTCCTCCTTTCCTACTAAGTGGCAGTTAAGATTTTAATGATAGTAAGGAGCGGCAGCATTTTTTGCTGTCGCTCCTTGACTACCCAGCAGCAAAGACAGACGGGGCTGTCAACGGCGGGCGAAGCCCGTTCATCTTGACCGTTGACTGGCTCGTCTGTCTTTGCTATTTATCAATTTTTCGTAACAGAATACTACACATAACAGTAGCTAAAATAAAAATCAAGAGCAGTGGCAAAAGGCTTTCAAATTTAAAAGCATTTTCCGCCAGTAGTTTATATCCCCATGTAGCCGGAAATAGTTTTCCTATTGTTTCAAACGTTTTTGGAAGTAGTTCAATAGGAAACATAATTCCAGAAAGCATGGTTGACGGCAAAAAAACAATAATAGAAAACATAGAAGTTTTTGCCTGGTCTTTTACTGCCAAACCAATTATGCTGGCAATACTTAATGATACTGCAATAAAAACAGCGAGGCTGATGAAGTACATACCCGGATTTTTTGGTATTTCAGCGTTAAAAGCCAGTGGCGCAGCAATATATAAAATAATGCTCATGAGGAACAAATGAATATACGCTGAAATGTTTGTTAAAGCAAGACCTAATATTAACGGAACACCATTTGCTTTATAGACTTTTTTAATATCACTGCTGTAAATTTCAACAAGAGAGGGCGGCAGACCAATCAACGCCCCCATTGTCACACCAAATACAGTCATGGACTGAATAAGCGTATATCTCGCTTCCGGCATGACTGATGTAAATATACCGCCCATAATTACAAAGAACAAAAGAGGTACGATATAGCAGGTTATAAGTAATGTCTTACTCCTTATGTCTAACTTCCATTGTAAAGAAACTCCGTATAAAAAAGCTCCCATTGTTACTCCCCCTTTGCAATTTTTATAAAGTGCTGTTCCAGTGAACCACGGTCTATCTTAATATCTGTGATAGTTTCTCCTTTTTCCTTGTACTGCATGAGCAGCGAAAGTAGGGAATTTCCGATATTTTCCGATTCATAGTTTTCAGTCCTGTTTTCCGTTTGGATTGTGATATTATAATGCTTCCCGATTGTATCGCCCAGTTGCCCGACAGTCCCGATAAAGGCAATTTTGCCGCCGGAAAGAATAGCAATCCGGTCACACAAATTCTCAACTTCTGCCATATCATGGCTTGCTAATATGATTGTCTTTCCGATTGCTTTTAACTGACGGATTTGTTCATGTAAAGATATTTGCCCCTCAACGTCAAGTCCTGCTGTTGGTTCATCAAGAAACAAAATGTCGGGATTTCGTGTTAATGCAAGCGCCAGATGGAGCCGCCGCTTTTGCCCGGTTGATAATTGATAATAAGGCTTTTTTGAAAGTTCATAAATACCAAGAGCGTCAAGCGTTGCTCTGTCAAGAGAGGTCTTATTCCATTTAGCAAACAGCTTTACAGCTTCCAGTGCTTTAATGTATTTCGGCAAAGAAGCCGATTGTAATTGAATGCCCATGATTCCATTTATAGTAATGTTTCCGCTGTCATATTTTCTTAAACCCTCGATACATTCAAGCGACGTGGTTTTTCCAGCTCCATTCACGCCGAGCAGAGCAAAAATTTCTCCTTGTTGTATATTAAAATCTAAACCTTTCAGCACAATGTGAGTTCCATAACTCTTTGATAAATTGCTGATTTTTATAGCTTCATTCATTCTGTTTCCTCCTTAAATGGGTCAATGCCTAAACGGGAAAAATAAACACCTAATGCTTGTTCAACATATCCGTTCGCAATATCCTGGGCTACTTTCCATTTATGGTCTGCATTCTGAAACTGCCCTAATTCAATCAGTCTGGGAAGCATACTCATATCTCCGCCAGTGAAATCCATAATCATATCCCAATAGGCTTTTGCAAAATTCTGTGTCTCATCACTATCCGCAGGAATATTCGCATTTTGAAGTCTTATTGCTTCGTTTTGAAGCTGCATGAAAGTGTTCACAAATGCCGTTCCGCTATCTTTGTCAAAATGGTTGCGGATATGGTCAAGCGTTTGGTCGTCAAAATGTTTAATCAGCCAATAGAAATCGTTTTTCATTTGCAGATTAACAATAATATCCGCATATTTTTTGAAATCAACTGATTGCATTTGAAGGACTTCTTCCCGCAGCACCTCCAATTCTCTCAACGATTCAGACAGACTTTCTATTTTCCGTTTGACAGTGACTGCCTGCTCCATTAGAACATCAGCAATTTCATCTGGTGTATCAAGCAGAATCAGTCGATTTTTTATGTCGTCCAAAGAAAATCCCAAATGTTTGAGCGATAAAATCTGATGAAGTTTTACTATGTCTTTATCTGTATATAACCTACGCCCCCCTTCACTCATGGCAGAGGGGGAAAGCAAGCCCTCTCTGTCGTAATGTTGTAATGCCCGTACAGTAACGTCCATTTTTCTTGCAATTTCACCAACGGTCATATAACCTTGTGGTATCGCTTTATGTTTATCCATGTCACACCTCCTCGAATAGTATATCTCATTACGTTGCGTCACAAGCAAGTGCTTTTAAGAAGATTTAAGAAAAAATACGGAATAGTGGGCTGCTGGCGGTCTATCTGTTGTTTTCAGTTGCTTGCTTCTTTACCGTACATGAGCATTTGTGAATGGCTTTTTATGCACACAAATTTCGCAGCGAGTAGGAAAAACTTTTTTCTACTCTATTGAAATTCTCCATTTCTTTGAAACTACAGAAAAATTTTCCCCACAACTCGCGGATATGTGATATACTATACGAAATAATACGGCTAGAAAGGATGAAAAATATGATATTTGAATTTACGCAGGACTGTATAACTGGAATCGACATGATAGACGATGAACACCGCAAATTGTTTTCGCTACTCTCTAAGGCTTATAATCTGGCATGTACGGATTATCATAGTGACTACTATCAAGAAGTTAAAAACATTCTCGAAGAGTTGGATGATTATGCAGAAACACACTTTACACATGAGGAAGAGTATATGATGCAGATCCGTGACCCGGAACTAATTCGGCAGCGGACACAACACGCTTTTTTCCGCGATAAAATACGCGAGTACGAGTTTGTCAATATTGATGATGAGAACGAACAGCAGCGAGTACTCACAGAACTCGTGCGTTTCCTCGCAAAATGGCTATACCGCCATATCCTCAGCAGTGACATTATGATTGGAAAGCTGCCACCACTAGAAGAGTGGATGATCCGCGAAAATCCCTGTGAATTCACAGATGATTACCTAACAGGTATCGCCCTTGTTGACGCTGAGCACAGAGAGCTTTTCCGCATTGTTGACAAAGCTGATCAGCTTGTGAAATCCCTTGACAGCCTTTCAGGATATGACAATATTATTCAAATTTTAAACGAGCTAAAGGAATACACTAAAGAACACTTTGCCGACGAGGAAGAGTATATGGAAGCCATCCATTATGAGGGGTTAAGTGCACAGAAACGCGCACATGAAGCATTTATCAATAAGCTTGACAACATTGATCTCAACCAAGTTGATCAAAACCCCCAGGAATATCTGCAAGAACTGTTGGAATTTCTGCTAGGCTGGCTAATCAATCATATTTTATATACCGACAAAAAGATACCCTCCATAGACATCTAGCACTGTCAAATAGTATTTACAACAGTTACATAGGAGGAATGAATCATGCATTTACAGTCAATAAAAAATGAGGAAAAACTCATCAACAACATTTTATTTCTTTATATTCTGGTGGTGGCAATTTCAGGATGGGCCTTTGTTATGATTTTTTAAATGGCAGTATGCGCGAATGTATTTTCCTGCTGTCAGGCTTATCCGCAATTATAACCAAACTTCTAGAAAAAAGCTTAGGTATCAGGGCAAAGTATGTGTATGCCTGTATCCCACCAGTCATAGGTGCCATTACGGCGGCTGTATCCTGCACAAATGACAGCCCTGGTTATGTCTGTCTAATTCATTATTATTTTGTAGCTACTCTACTGTTGGTTCCATATTAGGAACTGTAGAAAAATAACTGACGCATCTTGACTTGGCTATTTCTCCGATTATGCATGCCAAAAAGCCTCGCCGTAGCCCGCTACGCCTACGTTTTTTGACATACCTCCTCGAAGAAATATCCTACGCAATCTGCATCACTTATTTTCCTACAATTCCTTACGAACAGAAGCTAATTCGGACCAGTTATCTTGTCACTGTCGCTGTCAATGCAATCATGATGATTCTCTTTCCAGCGGGCTTTCTAAAACTCCACAGCGTAATCGGTTGGATTTTTACAGCAATTGTCTACACTGTGCTGCTTGCAGCCTGCTGCTTTATTAGTTACCGCACTACCCTATTATTTAAAATAATCGCAAAAAAAGAAGAGGATTTAAAAACTGTATTAGACGAGATACAGTCATTGTCAGACCGCTTGTTTCACAGCCGGATCAGCACTATCTTCCATTTCTGAAAATGAGAGCGCATCCGCTGAACAGCTTGCAGCCACCAGTGAACAGTTGGTGGAAAGCAACAATATACTTCGCACAAAAACAGAGGAGAGCATGGACAACCTCAATGAGCTGCGCGAATGGGAAAGTGTTGTCGCAGAAAATGTTAACAAAGTAAACGCTTCTTCTAGGGATCTACTGGATAAATCCACAGAAAGCAAAAAGCTGATGAACAACCTTCACATTGTCAACAGCGAGGTATCTGAATCCATGAAAGTTACAACCGACGTAGCACAAAGGCTATCTGAGGCCGTCAAAGAAATCGGTGTGACCTTAAAATTAATCAGCGATATCTCCTACTCCATTAATCTGTTATCCTTAAATGCTTCAATTGAAGCTGCAAGGGCGGGAGAAGCCGGCAGAGGTTTCTCTGTGGTGGGCGTCAGAAGTTGGTAATCTGGCAAAAAGCACACAGGAATCCTTAAAAGTAGTTGCATCAGTCATTGAATGCGTAAACCAAAATGTAAGGGAAATTTCAGCACAGGTGAAAGAAAACGTTGCCAAAATGAAAACACAGAATCAATCTGTAGCAAATGTAATCCAGAGTATGTTAGATATGACAGAACTTTTGAATACATCTGCCAACGCAGTTACAACGATGGGCGATGCCCACAACAAACAGGCGGAAGTTATTAAAAGAACCGTCTCTATCAATCAGGATATTGCCGAGAGCATTCAGAACGAAAATGAACAATTCAATTCCATCAATGCAATGGCCGAGAGCAATGCGAACGATACCACACAAATCGCCACACAAGCAGGCACTATCAATGAGATGGTTGACCATATGAACGAACTGTTAAAACAGTAGTAAAAAAGATGAGTGCCAATACACTCATCTTTTTTACTACCACCTATTTATTAATTAATCACTCCGCGATGCCGCAGCAAATAGCTTCCGTCTGTTCTCGGCACGGCTTCCACATACATGCTGCACGCATTTTTATGCTTTTCTACCAGATAACGGTCAATATATCCCTCCTGGCAGTCACCTTTATCATACGCTTTATAAATACTATTCCAGAGTTTTTTGTCTGTAATAATCAGGTCAAATGTTATCACTTCGTTGTCATTGTTAATCATCGCCGCAAAGCACTCATTAAAGTAATCTCCAATATCGTCTATATAATGCGCATCACCGCCGCCTCGTACCGTAATCACAGTAATCGAATCTGTGTTAGTTGCAGTAGTCGGATTTGACGTGCTGCTGCCAGTACTTTCAGACGGTGTTGTCGAGGGTTTTGTTGTTGTGTTTGTGGAGGGTCTTGTAGTCGTCCCTGGTTTTGTTGTGTCCGTGGGCGGCGTCTCTGATGGGTTTACCTCAAGTCCGCTGTAACGGTTGCCATTGCATGGCGGAAGATAAATCGACAAATCCTTTCTCACATGATCTGGCGCGTAGTCTGCATCGGAACAGTTAAAATAATCGTAAGTGTTCGGATTGGTATCATCCCACGTGCTGTCCACATTGTAATAGCCATCGCTGAGTTTCACAATATTCCATGCATGATTCTCACCGGCAAATCCTGTCACATAATAGCATGGGATATCTAGCTGATGCAACAAATATTGAAACGCTCTCGCATAGCCGGCGCACACTGTTCTTCCATATACAAGTGCACTGTAAGCACTCTGATTCATCGGTGCATTCCTATCATATTTTACCCCGCGAATCAATGTGTCATGCACAATTTTTTCTTTGTCGTAATCTGAATAGCTCCCGTATGTCTCATCCGTAATTTTCTTTGCCGCTGCCTCAAACTCAATTTTCGACGCGTCCAGATCATTCGCCGTCACATTAAACACAAGGGTTATGTCTGCCACACTTCCCTTTGGCGTATACTGATACTTGTACGCTGTATCTACCCAAAATAATTCTGGATGGTCATTTACCACAGAGGTAAATGCATTTTTCAAATCGTTTGCTGTAATGTCCTCCACCGGCGCAAAATGTTTGTTCTGTGCTTCTGCATTAGCATAAATTTGCCGGTAAACTGCTTTCTGCGTCTCATTAATAATGCCATAATACGGATACATTTCCGTATCGAACGTCAGATTGCTTCCGGTTTCCCCTTTTCCAAGCTCCTTTGCAATCTCATCTGCCTTGTTCTGGGTAATCTCCTTTCCTGTCGCCTTGACAGGAATATAACCGTTCAGCCCTGCAACTTTACTAGGAATCTTTAGTTTGCTCTCAGCATCCGCATCAGTGTCCTCATCGTCTGCTGTCCGCACTGTGCCTACTGGTATAGTGTTGTTTGTCAATGTCTTTTCTGCTGCTGGGAGCACTCCATGTGTCACTGTCGTATTTACCGTCTGAAAATCCATAGTATACTCTGGATTCGCTTCCCCCGCATTTGCTTTTAAATCGGCGCCAATCTTGACCGCCAGTTCTGGATTGTAGTGGCATATCGCAATAAAAAGGAGCATAAGCGCCAATAAGCCACCAAATCCGTACAGTACCTTCTCTACTATACGCATATCAGTTACCTCCTCGATAACTGTTTGGCCCCCGCAAAGTGACAAGCGCCAAACAGCTGCTTATTTGAATCTTATACTCCCCCATGAGCTCCATCCTCCATAACTTCCCTGTTATTGTATCTGCTCTTATTATATGACGGCACGCTGTTTTTGTCAAATCTTATTGTGTATCTCGCCAGTCGTTACTATTCACGGCATGAAAGCCGCTCATAGTAACGATTCGGGGCGATATTTAAAATTTTGCTTCGCAAAAATCGCCCCTCATTCTTGAATCATGTTCTCACGGAATGCGCAGTTCAGCGCATTCCTGACCCGTAGATTGTAACCGCCAGTCCATATGATGAAGCGCTCCCTCTTTCTGCATTCCAGCAAAACCTTGCTGCCGTAACGCTTCATAGAGCACAATACTAACACTGTTGGATAGATTGAGGCTTCTAATTGTATCTAGCATGGGAATGCGAATACATGTTTGTTCATAATCCACTAAAATCTCCTCTGGTATCCCCGCGCTCTCCTTTCCAAACATAATATAATCACGCTCGCCAAACGTTGCTTGTGTGTAGACCTTTCTCGCCTTAGTTGTCGCCATCCAAAGTTTTGCATCTGGTTGATCTGTAAAGTTTTTCTCCACAAACTCTGTGAAGTTCATATACCGTCGCACATCAAGATGCTCCCAGTAATCCATGCCCGCTCTGCGCAATTCCTTTCCTGTCAAGCGAAAACCCAGCGGTTCAATCAGATGCAGCACAGATCCAGTAGCAACGCAAGTGCGTCCAATATTTCCAGTATTCGCCGGAATCTCCGGCTGATAGAGTACGATGTTCATGCTCTCACCTGCTCATTTTTATAATCGCTCTACAAAATGTCTTAATCGTCCAATTGCTATCTTGAGCTTTTCAAGCGAATATGCATAAGAAATACGCAAAAATCCCTCACCGCTATCACCAAATGCATTTCCAGGCACAACAGCAAGCTTCTCCTCATGCAAAAGCCGTGACGCAAATTCATCACTCGTCATACCAAACTGTTTCACACATGGAAATATGTAAAACGCACCAAACGGCTCAAAGCATTCCAAGCCCATCTCGCGAAAAGCATTGACCAGATAACGCCGCCGCTGATTGTAGGATTCGCGCATCATCTGCACATCCGCGTCACCGTTTTTTAGCGCGTCAATCGCCGCGTACTGTGAGGTGGTCGGCGCACACATAATGCAAAACTGATGAATCTTGTACATCTGTTCGATAATCTGTTTTGGGCCACATGCATAGCCAAGTCTCCAGCCTGTCATTGCATAAGATTTAGAAAATCCATTGATGAGAATTGTCCGCTCCCACATCCCCGGAATATTCGCGATAGAAACATACTTTTCTGTGTAGCAAAGCTCCGAATAAATCTCATCAGAAAGCACAAAAAGATCATGTTTTTCAATCACCTTTGCAATCTCTTCCAAATCGTTTCGCTCCATAATTGCACCAGTTGGATTATTTGGAAACGGCAAAATTAACACTTTGGTCTTGTCTGTGACCGCCGCCTCAAGCTCCGTTGCTGTCAAGCGAAACTGATTTTCATTTTTCAGTTCAATAATCACAGGTTTCGCTCCTGCCAAAATTGCGCATGGCTCATAAGATACATAACTTGGCTGTGGAATAATTACCTCATCGCCTGGGTCCACCATCGCACGCAGCGCAATGTCAATTGCTTCTGATCCGCCAACTGTCACTAAAATCCCATCCTTCGGATCATAATTTAAAGAAAAGCGGCGATTTAAATAACGGTTAATTTCCTCGCGCAGCTCCAAAAGTCCCGCATTTGCCGTATAAAATGTGCGTCCTTTCTCCAAGGAATAAATTCCTTCGTCCCGAATATGCCACGGCGTCTCAAAATCCGGCTCTCCCACACCGAGCGAAATGACATCTGGATCATTCATCTCGCTCACAATATCAAAATATTTGCGGATTCCCGAAGGTTTTATCTCTACAATCGTTTTTGATAACGGATTTCTCATGGTGTCACCTGCATCCTTTCATCAGACTGTTTTCTGTCCAAAACTGTTCCGTGGTCCTTATACTTTTTCAAAATAAAATGTGTCGCTGTGCTGATGACAGTCTCCAAAGTAGAAAGTTTATCCGACACAAAATTTGAAACTTCCTTGAGCGTCTTTCCCTCCAGGCTTACAAGCAAATCATACCCCCCTGAAATCAGATACACTGCATGTACCTCTGGATATTTATAGATGCGCTCTGCAATGCTGTCAAAGCCTTTTCCGCGCTGTGGAGTCACACGCACTTCTATCAACGCATTCACCTTCTCCACCGAGGTCTTTTCCCAGTCAATCAGGGTATGATATCCGCAGATAATTCCCTCTTTTTCCATCTGCTCCATCTCATTGACAACATCTGCTTCCTCCATGCCCAATATCACTGCGAGTTCATGCAGATCAATCCTACTATTTTTTTCTATGATCGATAAAATTTGTTCTCTCATGTTTTTTCCTCCATTGCTTCATTTATTCTTAAACAGTTGTTTAAATGCAGGAAGTCTCCGCCTGCGCATAGTACCGGAAAATCTCGTCCCCATTTGCCGGTTCCAGAAACCTTGACTCCTCCCCGTGACGTATCACGCGATCATTTCCCTGTGTGGTGCGCCCAATCACTGCTGCTGGCACACCTGCGTTTTCCAATGCGCGCACCAGCTCCCCGCCATTAGCTGCCAAGACAAGTAAACTGCCGCCTGCCAGCAGCTCATATGGATTTAAATCAAAATACTCACATACCTCTATGGTTTCCTGTCTCACAGGTATGCGTTTTAAGTCTGCGACCAGTCCAACGCCATTCTCCGCTGCCAATTGCCAGAGACCACCAAATACACCGCCCTCCCGCAATGTCAGCAGATAATCTGCGCCGGACTTCACGGCGGTTGCAGCCTCCGGCGCTATAGACAGATATCTGTAAAAGTCCGCTGCTGTATCCACCAGATCAGACGGATAGCGCGCACAAAGTTTATCACGACTTTCTGCTGCCATAATCGCTGTCCCCTCAAGTCCCAGCCACTTTGTCATCACAATGTCTTCTTCTATCAGAGTCTTTTTTTTCATGGAGACAACATTTCCCTCCGAACGCTTCTCTAATCCGGCACTAATCACACAAGATACTGCCACCTGTGTAACCGCTGGAAGCACCTGAACATTGCAGCTTAGAATCGGAATCCCTGTCTCCTCCGCCTGTAAAGCTACCGCCTCCATCATCATGCGAACTTTAATCTCCCGCATTCGCTCTGGAATCATAAGCGTCATAGTTGCACTTGTGTCGAACAATCCCAACACCGCACGGTTCGCACAGCAGGCAATCACATGATTGACTGCCGCAAGATACGCCCGCGCCGCAGTCCTCTTGTCCGTTCCGAACGCGAGTGCCTGCCCTGACAAGATACCATCACAAACAGCATTCCCTGCCAAAACGGCGCAGTCTGCCCTCAGATCTGCGCCATTTGATTTCATTATTTTTCTGACGGAACGATCATATATACTCTGTGTCAGTTTTCCGCACTTCATGACAAATCCCTTTCCATCATCGTCAGTATAACAGTTCTTATGGCTCCGCCTGCTGTTCAGCCTGAGCTTGCTGTTCTAAAAGCTGCTGCTGCTGAAGCAATGCCTGCTGCTCCAGCAACTGTTGCTGTTGCAGTGCCTGATAGTAAGCATCCAAATCTGCCTGCTGTTGTGCTGCCGCTGCCATCTCCGCCTTAATTGCCGCAGCCTCTGCTTTGCAGACATCAATGCTACCTGATGCAATCGCTGCATTCATTCGCTCAGCATATACGGGATTATCTGTATTCACTCCCACAACTGCTGACCGCGGCGATACTTTATAAGAACTTTTATTAATCACCTCACGGCTGACCTCCACACCATTTTCCTCGACAACTTTCCACAATTGCGCCGTATACCCAATATGTGCGGATTCCACACTGACATATCCAATACCCTGGCTTGCTGTCGGCGTGATAATCTCATGGTCGGGACGTGTCGTTGAGAGTGTCTCACTCTCATAGCGCACCACATGTCCTGGATCTCGCTCCTCCACACCATAGATTGTAAAAGTAATCTGCTTTCCCTCTGTAATTCCTTCTATATAAATCGGATGATTCCAATTATTGACAAAGCGAAAGTCTTTTCCAGCCGATTCTGCGATTGCTGCATCCATTGATGGTTTTACATAGGAAATAATCATCGAATGATTGTTCCGTTCTGTCACTTCCAACTCGGAAAGCAAAACCGTATTGTACAATGTTGTCGACACTTGGCAGATACCACCGCCAAGACTGTCAACCACCTTTCCATTCATATAAGAACCAGCCGGATAATATCCGTTTGCTTCGGTAAACGGCTTAATTGTATCATACGTAGAAAACTCATCTCCTGGATACAACAATGTACCATTGATCAAACGACAACCATTTTCTATATTCTTACATCTTGATGAACTGCTGCTTGAGTAACTCGTTGTAAAAGTACCTAAAACATCTTTAATCTTTGCCAGCTCTTCCGCACTCCCACGTGGTTCTGTCACATCAATTGCAAGGTCGATTGATGCATCCTGATAGTCCCAATCATTTGTAATATAGTCATATGTCTTATTGAGAGACTCCTCAATATTTACTTTCTGTCCTGTCTGCCCGCCTTCCACAACAAACTGACCATTCACTCTAGTCAATGTTGTATCCATTGCCGAAATATCATACTCGGTGCACTGTTGTTCCAACACAGAACGAATCAGTTCCTTATCGAGCGTAAGTCGCAGATCATACACTTTGTTTCCATGTTTTAAGTCCTGCATTGCCTTGTATCGCTTGACAATATTTCCCTTCTTGCCAAGAGAAACCGCTGCGTCTATATCTGCCTCATTTTCCCAGCGAAGCCCCAACTCGCCTACCATAATAGACACATAATGGTTATCGACTGCGCCAAACGTAATATTCTTCTGTTTTAAATCCTCTACAAATGCACTGACAGAAGCCCTTGCTTCCTCAGCCGTCATGCCGGAGAGCTCAATCCCTCCCATGAAAATTCCATCTAATATTACATCTTTGTCCGAAGCTGCCAAAACTTCACTTGACCCAAATGTTCCCCAAAGAATAACTACCCATGCAAAGACTGCCAAAATCAGTCCCACACGCTCTCTTATTTTTTTCATACAAATCCTCCATACACGAATTGGATTTTTGTAACAGTTCAGCCTTCGGCTTCCTGTTACGGGCATCAAGCCATGCAAAACCACTTTATGGTAGCTTGATGCATCTTTGGCACTGCACTGTTTTACGGACTTTGCAGCAAATGCAAAGTTCTGAGGCCAAACTGTTGATTTTTGCATTGTCCTAAATCGTGCAGTATGTTATAATCAATTAGAATCCGACTACACTGACCGCCAGCGGAACTACCATTGCCAGCACAAGAATAATTGCGATAACCGTTGCGATTGTACGTTGTGTTTTTTTATGATTCATGTTCATCATGGCTGTTCACCTCTTTTCGAAAGGATATTATATATGAATTTATTCTTATTTTCAAGCTTTACCATATTTTGTATTATTTTTTCTATTGCGCTGCACAAGACAAAGCGCATTGAGCAGAATCTCGACCAAGATTTCTGGGAGCGCGAGCAAAAAGCAAATTTTACCCGCAAAAAATCTCTTGACAATCTAAACTACATCACAATCCCAGAGGAAATCCTACAGATGAAACCAGACTACATGACTTCAGAGATTGAGAACTGTCTTCGCGATCTAAATGACTTGTCCGCATTTAAAATTGTAAATTTTACGGGCTATACCAACACCGACTTAAAACTGGAATACGGAACCGCTAATATCAATATATTAAGCGATTATGATTTTCATTACACAAATCTAGTAACTCTGCTACAAAAGCTCGCAGAACTGCTGCATGATATCCTGGAAGATGCCCTTGCTGTCAAAACACTTGAATTTGCTGTCTCCACTGGAACCGACGTCAGCAAAAGCTACTATCTGCTTGCACAACTCTATCAGGAAGCCGGCATGTCCGAAAAAATTGAAGAACTGATTTCCCAAGCGCAGAATATACGTTCTATCTTAAAGGATACAATCGTCGAAAATTTGAGAGCAACTTATCAATAAGCCTGCTCGCCTCATTCTTGCTTAACTTTTCTAAATCGATTGCCTCGTCTGTGACATCGGCCACTGGAGACAACATGTATCCTTCCCGATGCAGATGATATTGCACAGCAAGTTTTAACAGAAGCTCTAACTGCTTTGGTGTGATGGGATTCTCTTTTCTCACACTGTATACCAACTGTTTTGGGCGAAATGGTTTTTCCTCCACATTTCCATAATTCTGCACTAGGATTTGATAGAGAGTATGCGCTGCAATCGCGTCATTTAACGCCCTATGTGCATCGAGCGCTATCTGAAAATGCTCACACAAGAAGCTAAGGCTGCGGCTCTCCAAATCACTGAGAAACCATTTGGCAATTTTTAAGGTATCAATACCTGTTCGCTCATAAGACTTTTTGTTGTTTATCGCGGCTTTCTTCACAAAAGAATAATCAAAGATCAAATTGTGCCCCAACAGAATATCCTCATCCGCAAAGGACAGAAACGCATCAAGAACCTCGTCAATATAAGGCGCTTTACAGACATCTGCCTCCTGAATACCTGTGAGTTCTACAATCCTTGGCGGCAGACTTTTTGCCGGGTTGACAAACGACGAGAAAGTCTCCTCTGCCTTCCCGTCCCTGACACGCACCGCTCCAATTTCTATAATCTTGTCATATTTTGGATTTAACCCTGTCGTCTCAATATCCAGAGCCACATAATTCATTGGTATATCCATATCATTTTATCCCTGTATTTTATCTTTGTATTCCTTATCCAGAAAAATAAGATTCATCTCATAATCCTGCATGTTTTTCTGCTTCATTGTCGAAAGCATCAATCCCGCAAAGAATGACTGCATCGCCGCCAAGTATACAAAGCAGCACACAATCAGCGTCGGAAAGCGCTCCACCAACCCTGTATCAAAAAACTCTACCATTACTGGCGCCAAAAAAGCCGTTGAGATCAACACCAATATCAGCGCAATCCAAGAGAAAAATCCCATTGGCTTATAATTTTTGTAGAGTTTTATAATGGTCATAATCACTTTGATTCCATCGGAGTAGGTGTTCAGTTTTGACTCGCTTCCCTCTGGCCTGTCCCTGTACTGGATAATCACATTCTCCACGCGCATATTTTTATCAATGGCATGAATGCTCATCTCCGTCTCAATCTCAAATCCCTTGGAAAGCACTGGAAAGGACTTCACAAATTGGTAACTAAACGCCCTATACCCTGTCATAATATCTCGAATGTCACTCTTAAACATACTGTTGATGGCACCGCGCACCAGGGAATTGCCAAAATTGTGAAACGGTCTTTTATTCTCTTCAAAATAGGAGGAGGAAAGCCTGTCCCCCACAACCATATCCGCACCGCGCGCAAGGACTGCCTCGCACAGTTTTCCAGCCTCGTCCGCTGGATAAGTGTCATCACCGTCCGTCATAACATAACATTTGGCGTCAATCTCGCGGAACATCCGCCGAATCACGTTTCCTTTTCCCTGTTGATATTCATAGCGCACAACTGCTCCTGCCCGCCGCGCAATCTCGTCTGTCCCATCTTTTGAATTGTTATCATACACATATATTACTGCATTGGGCAATGCCTTCTTAAAGTCCTGTACCACCTTTTCAATTGTCTTACTCTCATTATAGCAGGGAATAAGTACTGCAATTTCATCCATAAATTCAATGCCTCCGCTTTTGCTCATTTTATTGCCGCAGTATCCCCAGACCGCAGCCGATCCTTTTCAGCCTTGTTTCGGACACGCAACTCTTTGAAGAATACTTTTAGCATTTGGGAACACTCCTCCTCTAAAATTCCCCGCACAATCTCCACCTGATGATTGAATGCTGGCATGTCAAGAATATTCAAGACAGACCCTGCGCATCCTGCTTTTGGATTCATACACGCCATCACCACCTTGGAAATGCGCGCCTGCACAATCGCACCTGCACACATCTGACAGGGCTCAAGTGTGACATACATTGTACATCCCTCTAGCCGCCAATCTCCTATCACTTTACTTGCCTTGCGAATCGCTGTAATCTCCGCATGTGCAAGCGTATTTTTATCTGTGTTGCGCCGATTATAGCCACGCCCTATAATTTTACCTTCATATACAATGACACAGCCAATCGGCACCTCACCGAGTGCATACGCCTTTTTTGCCTGTTTGACAGCTTCCCGCATGTAGCGTTCCTCTTCCGTCAGCCTGTTGCCCATCACACGTAATCCCTCCTTAGGATACTGACATCAGGTCGCATGTCTTCCTTATGATAGTACATTCAGCCACGAAATCACATCTTGATAGACCTGATTTTTATCTAATTCATTTAAAATTTCATGCCTGTCCTGCGGGTATATTTTTACAGACACCATCTCCATGCCAGCTTTTTTGTACGCTGTTGATATCTTTTGCACATCTCTTCCATAATGCCCAACTGGATCCTCGCCGCCTGCGATAAAAAAAAGTGGCAGCTCTTTGGGAATCCGATTAATATTGCATTTATTTTGAATAAATTGCAGCACATCAAATATTGTTCTGTAGCCATTCACTGTAAAGAGAAAGCTGCAATATTTGTTGCCCCTGCAAAAATCCACAATTCTTCCGTCCCGCGTCAGCCAGTCGCTTGCAGTGCGCGGATTCGGAATCCTTTTTAGATAGCCGTCAAATGCACTTTTCCTTAATAATCTGGAGCGAAAACGATCTCCAAACAGTGCGCGCTGCACATTCGATACCAGTTCGCCAACCGTCAAAACCAGGCGGCTTTTGCTTCCTGTTCCACAGAGGACTGCCCCATCTAAATCCATTCCGTACGTCATAATATATCTTCTGGCCATAAAAGACCCCATGCTGTGCCCCAGCAGAAAATAGGGAATCCCCTTAAACTTTTTTTTCGCATACTTGGTGACTCTATGCAAATCCGCAACAACTGTGGCACTCATATTTTTCGGGCAAAAATAGCCTAAGTCACTGTCATTTCCAGCAGTTAAACCATGTCCTAGATGGTCGTTTCCAATTACCGCATAACCATTGCGGGTCAAAAACATTGCGAAATCTTCATATCTGTCAATCATCTCTGTCATACCATGAGAAATCTGTACAACAGCCCTCGGCGCCATATCCGGCTCCCAGAGCACTACATGCAATTTATGCACACCGTCCCGCGACGGAATATAAAAATCTTTCCTTTCCATAATAACACCCCTTTTGTTTCAATTCAATCAAAATATCACTTTCCTATCCCACTTTGCCTATATACGTTACAATTCACACCAACGCCAGATTGGGTATTGATTTATGATGATTTGGTGTGAATTGCAACAATTGATGCACACCAAATGCCACAAAGCAGGCATTTTGGTGCGGGTGTGAAAAGTAACTATATATATCGTTCTCTGCACAGGTTTCTACATCAAGAAAACGGGAGCAGTCCCATCTGCCCCCGTCTCTTTTGCTTTGATTGCCACCCCTGCATTCAGGCAGACCTTTGTCTGCCCACTCTCTCAGACGCCAAGCTGCTTAAACAGCTCTCCTTCTGCGCCTTTATGCATATGAAGTTGTTTTGCTTTTCTTTTTTGAACCTTACATTTTTGAGATCATTACGACAGAAAGGTCATACTCTTCAAGGAACTCATCAATATCCCTCTCATCGTTAATCTCCATAGCTACCTCAAAAGCCCCTGTCATAGGGTCCAGAAATCCCGCAACCATCTCTCCGGTAGACTGGTTTTTCCGAATCATAGGCTTCTTGTTTAAAATATCAATTCTCTCAGATACTTCTCTCTTCGCTACTAACATGTTATTGTTCCCCTTTCAACCCTTTTTCATGAGATATGCTCTGGATAACCTGCCCCATCCAAGTTATTCCGACCCGGGCAGTCCCCAACAATACCCCAGGCAATAATCCTATTAATTATTTTCGTTATGTTGTCAAGGTGCCTCCGGCACATTCCGTACCATCAGATGAATCAAAGCGATATATGATCAGTCTCATTCCCGGTCATCTTCTCCCACAATGATTCCGGCGCAGAAACACAATCATCCTTAGTATTATGTAAACAAACAGTTTTATCCACGAACATTTGTATTTTTTTGGATAAGTTATGAAAAATATTTAAGCCCCTTATTCCTTTCCATGTTTATTTACTTTTTATAAATAGTAGCATATGTAATTTTATAAATCAATCCTTATTTTCCAAATTGTGCAAATTTACATAACTTTTTAGTTATGTTGACCAATTAAACAACAAAAAACAATCAAATCTAGGAATTTTTTTCCACAGCATACTTCCTCTCTGCGTCCATGCACCGAAAAAAAACCGCGTACAGGGAAACAATCCCTTTACACGCGGTTTTTCAATTTCTCTTATTCTCCACCAAAAACTTCTGATATCTTTCCCTGCAACTCATCTGCTGAAAAGTCTTGTGCATTTTTAAGAAGCTGTTCGAGCGATTCTCTTGCCTCATGCAACTTTTCCTCATCCATACTGTAATCGCGAATGTAAGATTTAATTGAATCCTCAATTTGATTTTGCTCTTCAGCACTAATACCAAGGGATTTTGCAAGATCATCACCAGCAAAAAAATCACTTACCTCACTGGTAAAAGCTTTCCTTAGTTCATCAGCCGCCTGTGTTGCGATCTCATCGACAACACCGCCCACATAGGAATCCGAGTTTTTTGTCTGTGTTCTGCCACCGCTTATATTTCCGGCTGTCAGCACACTGCCTGCCACTGCTGCCACAATAATCGCTGTCTTCTTCACTTACTTTCTCCTCCTGACTGTGTTTGGACTGACTGTGCTGCATTCACCACCTCTAGCGCCTCCGCGCTAATAATACTCTCCTTCTTTTTCTTTGTTGAAGTCACGGGCTTATCGGACCATGCCATTGCTCGAATACCTGGCGTTGTTGTTCGGATTCTCAGATAGCTCCGCCCATCCTCGACAAACCTAATAATGGAAATATTTCTCCATTCATAAAACTCAAACGGTGCAAACTCTATTTTTATCTCCTTCAACAGCCCTTTAGCCTCAAAATTGACAAGCTTTTGATCGACTCTGACTGGCATGGCATATATATATTTATTATCCGTTGTCTGGATAATCGTTGTCTCGAAAAGCGCCGATTTTCCTTCTTTACTTACCCGAATCGCCGCCATTGATGGTATTGGAATATCCTCTACATTCATTTCGCATCCATACTCCTTTCTCTATCTGATTCTTCAATTACAGTATAGTCTGAATCGTCCTTTCTTGTCAAGGTTAAAGAATCACAATTCCGGGACTTGGACAGTCCGAAAATAATCAAATACTTCTGGCTCTACTTTCAAAACATTTTTTATCCATTTTACAGAGTTTTCAATGTTTTCTTCTTTGTTAAATTCTGGAATCCTCGGAACTCTTATATGAAACTTTGATGCATCTACCAATCCTTTCAGCCTATCAATATTATGTATCAAATTGTCAATTTTAACTCCTGTATATTTTTCATATATCATAGAATCCATATCTTTAATATCAATAATCTATTCATCAATGTCATTGATCAGTAGCTCCGCGCATTCCCAAGGAACATTTAAAGAAGTTTCTATACGCATCTGCCAGTTCGCAAACCTCATGAATAAACGCCGATTGCAGGAGTGGTTCCCCGCCGCCAAAAGTCACTCCCCCCCTCAGCCTGTCCGAAAACTAGATTTTTAGGCATAAATTTAGCCCCTTTC
>CASJPF010000064.1 GCA_949383255.1 Lachnospiraceae bacterium
CGGTAAAAGTCGATAAAATCAAGTGTTTTAAACCTAATCAGCAGACACTATATAGGAGAAATTACATTGTTAGAAGGATGCAATAAAATTGAAGTTTCTTTCATGCTGGAGGGAAGAGAAAAAGACAGAAGCGAATTCACCATTATTAAGGATAGTGTTTTGCCTGTGATTACAAAGGTCGATAATAAAGAAATTGACAGTGGAAAGATTTATCAAAATAGAATAATTAAAGCAGGCGAAACAATTGTGTTTGAAATTAATGAGGAGGAATATCAAGCATCAGGAATTAGAGGAGTTAGAATATTAGACGCAAATGAGAAAGAAATAGGTTATTATATCAATATTAATGTAAATAAAATAACGTGTACTTTTACAGAACCGCTCGCAAATATGATTTTGCAAGTTGTTGCAATAGATAATGCTGGAAATATAAGTGACAAACTGATGATTTTTTTAGACACAGAACCGCCAGATATTCAGATAACACCTTTTATTGTGGAGGATGTACACAGACGACTACTTTATAAAGAAACAACAGAAAATAACATTTGTAGAATTTACACAAACAAAGAACACATTTCTGCGGAGCTTGAAGTACAGGATAAAATTTCTGGAATTGTGACAGTGGAAGCAGTAATTGATGGAGTTATTATAGAGCCTGTTATTATGTCAGATAATAGGGAAGAAATCATATCTTATCAATTTGATTTTGAGGTTAGAAAATCAGACACAATAACATATCTTATTACTGATTTTGCAGGAAATTGTACAGAGGCAGTATATGAAGTCTTTTTGGACAAGATAGCGCCAACATGGCGAATAGAAAAGAATGAGATAGAAACGATACAAAACAGAACATTTCAGATTCCTGTCTGTGAGAAAGAATCTGGAATTTGGAAAGCATATATTGAGAGAGAAGGAAAGAAGTTCTTATTGACACAAGGCGAAGAGGGATATGGATATACGTTTTCAGAGGAAGAAATTGATAAAAGTACAGAAAAAGTTGAGTATACATTGTATTTGATGGACAAGGCAGGGAACACTTTTACAGATTATTTTAGTCTGTTATTTGATTTTACTGCGCCACAAATAGAACTTTCTGTTTATAAAAGTCAGGAGGATGGTGGAAATCCATTTTCTTGTGAGTTGTCTGGAACAATAGAACAATACTACACAAATACAGA
Organism: Lachnospiraceae bacterium; assembly: GCA_949383255.1. Classification (GTDB taxonomy): domain Bacteria; phylum Bacillota; class Clostridia; order Lachnospirales; family Lachnospiraceae; genus COE1. The sequence continues at coordinate 1,185 of CASJPF010000064.1, forward strand.
CTGTAGAGTAGTTATTGCTGTTACAGACAAGACAAATGGTGGCTGTTTGTCAGAAGAAATTGCACTGACATTGTTGACAAAAGAAAACAATGGAACACATTACTCAAAAAATTTAGAGTTAGTTGATGGTGTATGTGAATTTGTCGTGATGTTTTCCAAAAAGGAGTATATTCATAATAGGTATATATTGCGGGCTTGTGATGCTGTTGGCAACTATAGTGAATATACATTTGAAATAATATATGATTCGGCGAAACCTGTAATTTCGATAATAGAATTGGAGGGGGGACTTGATAAAATATATCAAAACAGGCGACAGTTCCGTCTGCTTATAGAGGAACCTTATTTTTCTAAAAGTGATCTTGTATTTTTGCCAATTGGTTCCCAAAAAGAAGAAGTTCCAAAGGTTATCGGTTGGAGTACAGAGGGGATAAAGCATAGCGCAACACTTACTTTCTCAAATGATGGAGTATATTGTTTTGAAATAGTGTGTACAGATAAGGCAGGAAATAAATCTATTTATAAGATGGACAAGCTGGTGATTGATACCATTGCGCCTGATGTGACAATCTCTTATGAAAAAGAGGGGCAGGAACAAGGAATCTATTATAATCAACTGGCAACAATCACAGTGATAGATAAGAATTTTGACATTACACAAAATCCCGAATTGATTGTAATGCCAAAAGGTAAAAGTTCGGTTATTAGCAAATGGAAAAGGGCAAAAAATGCAGATGAATATACTTGCACAGTTCAGTTTGCAGAAGACGGTATATATCAGTTTCAATGCGCTTACAAGGATAAGGCAGGCAATATGTCCAGTATTGTAACTAGTGATATTCTGGTGATTGACCATACAGTTCCATTTATTCAGGCTTCCTATATAGATAAAAAAAGCAAAACAGGAATGAATCTAAATCCTTCGGGAATGTTGCGCCTTGAAATAACAGAAGAAAACTTTTCTGGAGAGTTTGTTGAGGTATTACTGTACAACCAAAAAAATGCAAAGAAAACAAACTTAAAAGTTTCTTGGAAAAAAGCACAAAAGCATACATATAAAGCGACATACTGGATACAGGAAGATGGAATATATCGTTTTACAGTAAGATGCAAAGACAAGGCAGACAATGAAGCAGAAGTTTATCAGAGTGAAATTTTTCTTGTTGACAGAAACAAACCAATTGTGGATATCTATTATGAGGGAATAAAGCGGACAGACGATTGCTATAATGGTTCAAGAACAGCAAGAATCACAGTGCGAGACGTCTCTTTTAATGAAAATTGTACTACAAATTTTAATATTACTCCTAAAAATATTCCTGTGACAATCAGTACATGGACAAAGAAGAGTATAGAACACACAAATGAATATGAGTATTCTTGTACGGTTACTTTTGAACAAGATGGAGCGTACAGATTTCAATTTTCTTGTATGGATCAGGCTGGAAATTTATCGGATATTGTTCAGGGGGACAGGTTTATAATTGATAATACTGCACCTGTTATTCAAATAGAGTTTGCTCATACAGAAATAAAAGATGGAAAAACTTATCATAGAACAAAGACAGCAGTTGTTAAAATAACAGAGCAGAATTTTGTCAAGGAAAATGTTTTTATTGAGCCAATTGGTTTAGCGGCAACGCATGTATTACCAACAGTGGGAGAATGGTCGTCGGATGGAACCATACATAGTGCGACAATCGATTTTGCGGAGGATGGTCTTTATGGATTTCGTATTCAGTGCAGAGACAAAGCAGGCAATGAAGGAAAAATGGAATTGGAAAATGGAGGATTTTTTATTATTGATAGCACAGCGCCATCTGTGAAGATTGTATACAATAAGGATACTTTAAAAAATAATACATATTACAATATGCCGCGGACAGCGAAAGTGATTGTGACAGATGTTAATTTTGATGAGCATTGTGAGGTAAATTTTGATTTTGGTGCGGAGAACATAAGACCAAAAATTGGTAAATGGAGACAGGAGGGAACAGACTATATTTGTGAGGTGTTTTTTGAAAAAGATGGGGAGTATCATTTTGAATTTTTTTGCAAAGATAAGGCAGGTAATCTGTCAAATACCATAGATGGTGGTAGTTTTGTCATTGATTTAATAGAACCACAAATTTCAGTGTCTTTTGACAACAACAATGTCAAAAATGAAAAATATTACAATGATTCGAGAACCGCAACCATTACAATTGTGGAAAGAGCTTTTTCAGAGCAACTTGTCCAGATAAAGGCATTAGATATAGCAAAAATAGATAGGGTTCCTGTTATAAGCCAATGGAAGACAGACGGGGAACAACATACTGCTACGATAAATTTTACCGAGGAAGGGGTCTATGGATTTCAGATAGTTTGTAGGGATTTGGCAGGAAACAGTGCAAAGAATTATATAAGTACAGTTTTTGTTATTGATAAGACAGCCCCGCAAATTACTTTTGAGGGGGTGCGCGCAAACTCTGCCAACCGTGGTGTTGTAATGCCAGTGGTAAACTATACGGATTCTTTTTTAGATGAGTCAGCGACAACAGTGACGCTTACAGGAACAAATCACAGTGACCAGACAGCAAATGCACAAAGAAGTGTGATTGCAGATGGGATACGATTGTCTTATCCCGATTTTGCACATATAAAAGAGATGGATGATGTTTATACATTGAAGATAAAAGCAGTAGATTTGGCAGGAAATGAGAAAGAGGAGGAGATTAGTTTTTCTGTTAATAGATTTGGATCAACCTATAAAATTAGTGTAGATACCCAACAACTAATTGACAATTATTATACAGCAAAAGCGCCTGTGATAACAGTTACAGAAGTTAATATTGATGCGTTGGAATATGGAGAAGTTACTGTTAGCAGAGATGGGCAAATTAGAACCCTTGTACGTGGAAAAGACTATAATATTACCAAAGAAGGTGTGGATACGGACTGGAAATCTTATACATATAAGATAAAAACGGATAATTTTTCTTCGGATGGCATCTATTCAATAGGATTTTATTCTGTTGATAAAGCCCGGAATGCATCAGACAATCGTATTAAGGGTAAAGAAATAGAGTTTGTATTGGATACAACAGCGCCTAGCATTGTGGTTGATGGCATAGAATCGGGTGGGATTTATACAGAACGGCAGAAAAAGGTTACATTGGATGTAAAGGATAATCTGTGTCTTGCAGATTTGCAGGTCACAGACAATGGGGAAACTATACTAAGTATGTCAGGGAAAACGCTGTCAGAGAAAAATGGCATTGTTACGTTTCTTTTGCAGGAGAAGGATGCAGAGCGGGAGATTGTTATTACAGCTAGAGATAAAGCAAAGAATGAGCAGAAACAGATGTTTGATGGAGTGTTAATATCTTCAAGAAAGGAAGTTATTCACAAGAATGCCGTGAAAAAAACAAAAAATATTAGAAAAGGAATGGCAGAAAAAAATATAGAAGTCGATACGGCAATGGAGTCTGCGACAGAATATACGGATGGCCTAACAATGCCAATTTATGAAAAAGAGAACTATCTGTTGTATAGTGTCAGTACTGTTATGATAGTTGCAGTATTGATGACAGCAGGGATTGTTCAAGTGAGAAAGAGGCGACAAAAGAAACAGAAAAAATCAGGAGGAAGCAATGCTTGAGATTGGTTCTATTATTGATGGAAAATATAAAATATTGAATCAGATTGGTCAAGGGGGAATGAGCGTTGTATACCTTGCAATAAATGAGCGTGCGAATAAGCAGTGGGCAGTAAAAGAAGTACGAAAAGATGGTGTACGAGATTTTGCGTTTGTGCGGCAGGGATTGATTGTGGAGATGGAGATGCTCAAAAAATTAAGACACCCATATCTTCCGACAATTATTGACGTAATTGATTTAGAGGACAGTTTCTTGATTGTTATGGATTATATAGAGGGGATACCATTTCGCAAGGCACTCGAAGAGTATGGCGCACTGCCTCAGGGGGATGTGATAGAGTGGGCAAAACAACTTTGTGAGGTTTTAGGGTACCTTCACAGTAGACCATTTCCAATTATTTACAGAGATATGAAACCTGATAATATTATGCTTAAACCTGATGGCAGTATTGCACTGATTGATTTTGGTATTGCGCGGGAATATAAGCCATATGCGTTGCGGGATACCAGAGCATTAGGAACACAGGGATATGCAGCACCTGAGCAATTTGGCGGGCAAGAACAGACTGATGCAAGAACAGATCTCTATGGTCTTGGAACAACATTGTATCATCTTGTGACAGGACATAATCCAGCACAACCTCCATATGAAATATTTCCAATTCGACATTGGAATCCAGCGTTATCACAAGGTCTGGAAAAAATTATATGGAAATGCACGCAAAAGAATCCGAATGAACGTTATCAATCTTGCGCGGAAATGCAATATGATTTGGAGCATTTTCAGGAATTGGACAGCAGGTATTCTCTGAGACAGAAATTCCGATTGGTATTCTTTTTGGGAGTGTGTATTCTTGCTATTGTTTTTTCCTTGATAGCAGTGTGGGCACATCAAACAGAATTTGCAATTATAGCGCAAAAGTATAATGATTATATAGAAGCTGCAAAAAGCAGTGCAACTGCCAATGAGCAATTTGCATTCTATGAGAAAGCATTGCAGCTAATGCCCGGTGAAGAGCGTGCCTATCTGGAACTGATCGATAAGTTATATTTAAGGGATGATATTCTGACAGCAAAGGAGGATCAACAATTACGTTCTTTATTAATTCGACATGCAAACACAGGAAAAACATATGAGGAAGAACTAAGAGAACATATTTCAGGGTATGAGGAATTGGCATACAAGCTTGGAATGGCTTATTTTTATTGTTATGAAGAGCATGGAAATAAAGCTTTATCAGCCAAATGGTTGGCAATTGCAGCAAATGCTACAACATTGGATGTGCGCCACATTCAGAGAGCATCGAAACTTGGCAGGATTGCAGAATACTATGCCCGGCTAGGTATTGAAAGCAAATCTGGAGACGCTTATATCAGTTATGCAGAGTACTGGCAAGACCTCTGTGAAGTTACCAGAGAAAATATAACAGCACTTGATAATGCAACGACGGCATTGATGGTATACCGGGAGATGGTATATCAGATTTATGCAAATGCAATAAAGTTTGAGCAGGCAGGAATCTCAAAAGAAACTTTACAAAGGCAATTAATCGACATTGGAAATCATTTGGATAAAGAGATTGATATTGATTCCAAGCAGGAGACAGATAGAATAAGACAGCTTGTGCAAGAGTTAAGAGTTAATATTGCACAGGCACAAAGAGTGCTGGAAAGTGGGGAATTGTGATGGACAACAATATTTTAATAGCAGACATTGTACAAGTTCAAGAACGAATAGTACATTATCATCAGATATTTTATTGTTGCCAACTTATTGCGATTTTATGTAGTGGGGGAGCAGCAATCCTTTTTCTGATATTTGAAATTCCAAAAGTATTAGGAGAACTTACAGGTATAACAGCGAAAAAGAAAATTAAGGAGTTTGAGAGAAAAAATGCATCTGCTGTACAATATACGCAAAAAAAAATTTGCAGGACAACTGCATTGCAGGAGACAAAAGATAGCAATGAAACAATACTGTTAGAGGAGGAATTTAGTACAAAACGATTGAAAGGCTTTGATTCCTGTCACAAGGACAGCATAAGTTGCAAAAGAAATTGTACTCTGCTATAATGTGGTTGCATAATTCTATAATAGAACCTTAAAAGTATTTACTAAAAAGCAAGTTTGGGATTATGATATAACAAAGCGTGGATGGACGCGCACAAAGAGTAGATAAAAGATACACAAGGGAGATGACATCATGACATTAAAAGAATTACCGATTGGAAAGGCGGCAGTTGTTGCTTCGGTAGGAGGCGAAGGTGCGTTGCGGCAGCACTTTTTAGACATGGGTATGATACCGGGTGTGGAAGTAGCAATGGTGAAATATGCACCAATGGGAGACCCAGTGGAGCTTCGAATTCATGGTTATGAGCTTACTTTAAGATTAGCGGATGCTGAGAAAATTACAATTGAAAAGGTACATGAAGCAAGGCACGAATCTCTAAAGGATACACTAAAGCAGGTGGGGCATAAAACACATCATCCCGGATTAGGTGAGGGCGGTAAATACCATACAAAGAAAGATGAGAATCCACTACCAGAGAGAGAATTGCTAACGTTTGCGCTGGCAGGAAATCAAAACTGTGGAAAGACGACGCTTTTTAATCAGTTGACAGGTTCAAATCAACATGTGGGGAATTTTCCGGGTGTGACAGTGGACAGGAAAGATGGCAGCATTAAAGGCAGACCCAATACACTTGTGACAGATTTGCCGGGCATCTATTCGCTCTCGCCCTACACAAGTGAGGAGATTGTCACTAGACAGTTTGTTTTGAATGAAAATCCCAAAGGAATTATTAATATTGTGGATGCGACCAATATTGAGCGGAATCTATATTTAACAATGCAGCTTTTGGAGTTAGATATTCCAATGGTGCTTGCGCTCAATATGATGGATGAGGTGCGGGAAAATGGTGGTTCTGTCAGAGTGAATGAGCTTGAGGAATTGCTGGGGATCCCTGTCATACCAATATCGGCGGCAAAAAATGAGGGAATTGACGAGTTGATTGACCATGCAATGCATATAGCAAAGTATCAGGAACGACCTGACAGACAGGACTTTTGTGACGCGCAAGATCATGGAGGAGCAGTGCATCGATGTCTTCACAGCATTATGCATCTAATTGACGATCATGCGTTGGCAGCAGGAATTCCAGTTCGTTTTGCGGCTGCTAAACTTGCAGAGGGAGATATGCGTGTGCTCGAGCGGCTGAATCTGGATAACAACGAACAGGAGACATTAGAACATATTATCTGCCAGATGGAAAAGGAACGAGGATTAGATAGAGCGGCTGCCATAGCAGATATGCGATTTTCATTTATTAGCAAAATCTGTAAAGAGACTATAATTAAGCCGCATGAGAGCAAGGAACATATACGCAGCGCTGCAATAGATCGAATTTTAACAGGAAAATATACGGCAATACCAACTTTTATTATTATTATGGCGACTGTTTTTTGGTTGACTTTTAATGTAATTGGCGCATGGCTTTCTGGGCTTTTAGAAATGGCAATTGGTTCTTTGACGGATGCTGTCACAATTGCGATGAAGGCAGGGCAGGTAAATGGTGTGCTTCAGTCACTTATCATTGATGGAATTTTTAATGGCGTGGGGAGCGTGTTGAGTTTTCTGCCAACAATAGTGACGCTGTTCTTTTTCCTGTCTATGCTTGAGGACAGTGGATACATGGCGAGAGTGGCGTTTGTTATGGATAAGCTTTTGCGCAGAATTGGATTGTCTGGCAGGAGTATTGTGCCAATGTTAATTGGATTTGGCTGTACGGTTCCCGGTGTTATGGCAAGTAGGACATTGCCATCAGAACGTGATAGAAAGCTTACAATTTTGTTGACACCATTTATGAGCTGTTCGGCAAAACTTCCTATTTATGCGTTTTTCACCGCAGTATTTTTTCGTGGGAAGGGTGCTATTGTCATGGTAGGTCTTTATTTTGCAGGTATTTTTGTTGGAATCCTGGCAGCGTTAATTATGCGCAGGTTTCGCTTTAAGGGAGAGGCGGTTCCATTTGTGATGGAGCTGCCAAATTATCGTATGCCGGGGGCGAGAAATGTCGCGCAACTTTTGTGGGAGAAAGCCAAAGACTTTTTGCAAAGAGCATTCACCGTGATTTTTGCCGCCACGATACTAATCTGGATTTTACAGAACTTTGATTTGCGTTTGAATGTGGTAAAGGATTCTCAAGATAGTATTCTGGCAATGGTTGCCGGAGTTATTGCGCCGGTATTTGCGCCTTTGGGATTTGGTGATTGGCGAATTTCTACCGCATTAATAACAGGATTTATGGCAAAGGAAAGCGTGGTGTCAACAGTGTCCGTTCTATTTGGAGATACGGAGAATCTTCTTGCTTCTATTACGCCGCTTGCTGTGGTCAGTCTCTTAATATTCTGTCTGCTCTATACGCCATGCGTGGCAGCAATTGCTTCCGTGAAGCGAGAACTGGGCGGAAAATCTGCAGTGATTATGGTGTTTGGTCAGTGTGCAATTGCATGGATATGTGCATTTGGGGTTAGATTGGTTGGCTTGATGTTTGGTTTTTGAAAGGAGAAGATAAAATTATGGATTATAATGATAGTATAATTGAAGAAGTTTTAAAACATCTGGATGGTGAGCTGGCACATGGGGCAGTCCGTATGAGTGTTATTTTTGATGATACGGCAAAGGAAGCAAAGACAGTGTCTCACAAGTGCTGCCACAGTTATGGCAGACCTGCTACAGAGACAGTAGGGTTGCTTGATATGTATACGGATATCAGTGCGGGAACTTCAGATAAAGAATTTATCGAGTAGGGAAGATTTTTCTTCCCTACTCGCGTATTGGCTACAGGTCAGTCTAGCTGACAATTTTCTCTATGCGATTTAACCCATTGTAACAACAACATTTACATCAGATTTTCTGGTTTCTAATGGTATGACACAGCCATCTATCTTTACGCCATCTACTATCATAGAGACAACACCTTTCTGCACATTATTTGGATTTTTGACTGTAATATGATAAAGGACATCACGAAAGCGCCGTGTTAGTTTAAAATCGCCAAAATCCGTAGGTATACAAGGATCCACGCGGAGTCCTTTGTGTGTGGGGTATACACCAAGAATATACTGAGAAATATTGGTGAAAGTCCATGCGGCTGTTCCTGTGAGCCAGCTATTTTTTGCTTCTCCATGATACTTTGCGTCACGCCCAGCGACCATCTGTGAGTATACATAAGGCTCTGTTCTGTGGATTTCACTGATTTCCTCCACATAAGCGGGGCATGTTTTCTGATAAATTTCAAACGCTCTGTCACCGTGTCCAAGCACCGTTTCTGCAATGGAAACCCAAGGGTTGTTGTGGCAGAAAATACCAGCATTCTCTTTGTATCCGGGCGGATAGGAAGAGATTTCACCTAGCTCGACATGATACTTTGTATAGGCAGGCTGTAAAATCATAACACCATATTTGGTGTCTAGTTTTTCTTTTACAGAGTTTAATGCTTTTTCTGCAAGTCCTTCTTTTACACCAATGCCTGCAAGTACACAGAACCCTTGTGGTTCAATATAAATCTGTCCTTCCTCGCATTCTTTGGAGCCGACTTTGTTGCCATACGCATCGTATGCCCGCACAAACCAGTCACCGTCCCAGCCATTTTTAAGCACTGCATCATACATGACAGCAACTTCGTTTCTCGCACGGTTTGCCTCCGCCTCATCACCAAGCAGTTCTGCAAGTTGTGCGTACTCTTCACCATATTTAACAAACATTCCAGCAATAAATATGGATTCTGCCACGGGACCTTCACTTGGACCAAACGTCTGAAAGGACTCTCCGGGATGCTCGGAAAAGCAGTTGAGATTTAAACAATCGTTCCAGTCTGCACGCCCAATGAGTGGAAGATTGTGTGGTCCTTTGTGCGTTACAATATAGTCAAAGGAGCGTTTTAAATGTTCCATCAGTGGTGTTGCTACATGCATGTTATTGTCATAAGGGACTATTTCCTTTAAGATGGACAAGTCGCCTGTTTCACGAATATAGGCGCTTGTTCCAGCAATTAACCAGAGTGGGTCGTCATTGAAGCCACTTCCAATATCGGAGTTGCCCTTTTTCGTGAGTGGTTGATATTGATGGTATGCACTGCCATCTTGAAATTGCGTGGAAGCAATATCAATAATGCGTTCTCTTGCGCGGTCAGGAATTAAATGTACAAAGCCCAACAAATCTTGGCAGGAATCCCGAAAACCCATTCCGCGTCCAATGCCAGATTCATAGTAGGAGGCAGACCGACTCATGTTGAACGTTACCATACATTGATATTGGTTCCAGATGTTGACCATTCTATTTACTTTGTCGTTGGAGGATTCTACGACATAGCGGCTAAGCAAATCGCTCCAGTATGCATTTAACTCTGCAAATGCCTCGTCCACAGCAGCATCAGAATTATATTTCGCAATCATTGCGTTGGCGGGTTTTTTGTTTACTATATTTGGCGCTTCAAATTTTTCTTTAACAGGATTTTCCAGATAACCAAGAAGAAATACATAGGATTTTTCCTCTCCCGCGGCTAGTGTGATATCAATCTGGTGAGCCGCAATTGGAGACCAGCCGCTTGCCATAGAATTTGTACATTTACCAGCTATCACAGCTTTAGGTTTGTCAGCGCCATTGTATGTGCCAATAAAGCTATCACGAATGGTATCAAATCCATCTACGTTTGTATTGACTGTGTAAATTGCATAGTGATTGCGGCGCTCACGATACTCTGTCTTATGATAGATGGTTGCACCGTCGACCTCCACTTCGCCAGTGCTCAGATTTCGCTGAAAATTTCTGGAATCATCATCAGCATTCCACAGACACCATTCCACATAAGAGAATAAAGATATTTTCTTTTCTACAGTGTCGTTATTTTTTATCTTTATCTGGGAGATTTCACAATTATCATTCATTGGGACAAACGTGAGGACAGACGCCTGCACACGATTCTTGGCGGCAGTAAAGCGGCTGTAGCCAATTCCATGACGGCATTCATAGGTGTCAAGTGTTGTCTTGGTTGGTTGCCAGCCCGGATTCCAGATTGTGTCACCATCTTTTATGTAAAAGTATTTTCCGTTGGTGTCATAGGGTACATCATTATAGCGATAACGTGTCAGACGCAAAAGTTTTGCATCCTTATAAAAAGTATAACCACCACAAGTGTTTGAGATTAGGGAGAAAAAGTCCCTACATCCCAGATAGTTAATCCACGGAAGTGGTGTTTTGGGTGTTGTGATGACATATTCTCGGTTTGTATCATCAAAATATCCAAATTTCATTGTATGTTCCTCCTTTTTAATTTATAATTTTAATAAAAAGCTTTGTAGTGACAAGTAGCAATCTCAAGAATCAATAATTCAAAAGATTTACGAAAACGATTAAGTTAACCTGATATGCATAATTTAGCATAGAATAAAACAGAAAGCAAGATAATTTTTTCGTTTCCTGTTACATAATTGCTTCTTTGTTTACTTTTCACAAGTCAGGAATGTATATTCCGTGAGAACATGATTTAGGGGGAGGGGGCGACTTTTGTGCAGCAAAACTTTAAATATCGTTTCAAATATTACTATGAGCGGCTTTTTGGGCTGTGAATAGGAACCTTATTTGCAAAAAAGCAATTCCTATTGTATGATTAGAAAAAGTTTTACATAAAGAAATTCCAAACAGGCTAAAAGATTATGATAAGAGAAGAGGTACAATATATGGTTTCTATGAAAGATATCGCTGTCGCATGTGGCGTGTCGGTCGCTACAGTTAGTAAAGCATTGAATGATCAGAAAGATATTGGAGAGGAGACCAAAAAGCGGGTGCGAATTATAGCAAAAGAGCTCGGTTATCATCCAAATGCGTCAGCTCGAACATTGAAGACAAATCGCTCTTATAATCTCGGGGTTTTGTATAAGGAGAAATCTGGCAGCGGACTGACACACGATTATTTTTCGCAAGTTTTGGAATATTTTAGGTATACGGCAGAAAACAGTGGGTATGATATCACTTTTTTGTCCAACTCAAAGACCAGAAAAGATAAAATGTCCTATCTCGAGCATTCTGTTTACAGGAGAATGGATGGTGTGATGATTGCTGTTGCGGATTATAGTGACCCTGAAGTAATGGAGCTTTTGTGTAGCGACCTCCCGGTTGTCACTGTTGATTATTGCTATCATGGAAGGATATCCATAATGTCAGACAATGTTTCTGGTATGGAGAAATTGCTTTCTTATGTTTATGCACAAGGGCATCAGGAAATTGCCTATATATATGGAGAGGATTCTATGGTGACAGCAAGTAGAATTTCCACATACTATCGTTTTATGGAAGAAAAAAAATTAAAAATTCGAGAGGATTTACTGTATAAAGGCCGATACAGGGATTCCGGCATTGCGGGAGTGATTACAAACAGGTTGTTGGATTATAATCAACCGCCGACATGTATCTTATATGCAGATGATTTCTCGGCGATTGGTGGCATGAATGCAATTAAAAGCAGAGGACTTCGAGTGCCGAAGGATATATCAATTGCAGGATATGATGGGATTTTGATGGCCTCTCAGTTAGAGCCGCAACTTACAACATATCGGCAGAATACAAAAGGGATTGGGTGTATGGCAGCAGAGGAACTAATCCATTTGATTGAAAATCCGCAGGAAACACCTATTTGTGAGCATACAATGAGCGGAGAATTGATTTTGGGCAATTCTGTTGCGCAAGTTCCACAAAAAATTTAATATTTCGTTAATTTACCTTATTCGTTTTGTATGATATGATGAAATTATTCAATAGTTTATACTAAATTATTTGAATTACGTTTATATATTACAACAATTATTTGGTATTTTTAGAAATGTGTTATACTATGGCGAAAAGGTGAGGCAGTGAGATGGCAGGGATATTGTATGATGCTAGGCGTATTAAAGTCTATGAGGGACTTATGGCACTTGGGGAGCTTGCGTGTGAGTCAAGGCAGTGGTGTGATGCACTCTGGGAAGAATTAGTATTTGATTCACAACTGACAGAGGAATTGGTATTTTATTTAGAACATCATTATCTGATGGATAAGGTGCATTGTGAGGGATATGGATTGACAGATTTGTATATATGGCAGATGAATCGATACAATCTTGTTAGAGAATCGGGTAAAAATACAGCAACCTGCAATAAGGACAGAATGGTGCTTCACGCATTTAGAGATATGATTGATATGAAAAAGGAACCTGCAATATATGTGAAAAGGTTAACAATGGGCAGAGGAATGGATCAGGCGTAGACAGATACTTGGGGGTTATTTATGAACTGTGAAGAATTTTTAAGGCAATTTCATGATGCGTTAGAAGGCAAAGTCTCAGAGAGTCTGATACAGGAGAATATAAATTATTATAGGTCATACATCGATAGTCAAACTGCAACTGGCAGAAGTGAATCTGATGTGCTTTATTCGCTTGGAGATCCTAGGCTTTTGGCAAAGACAATTGAAGAGAGTAGGAAGTTTGCGTCTGAGAGTCGGAGTGGAGCTGATTATAGAAATTTTAGTTCATCACACACATACACTGAAAATGACAGGTATACGGATGATAATGGTGAAAAACTTAATAGGATTCCAAGGTGGCTTATAACCTGTATCGTTGTGGTAGTGGTATTGCTGATACTCTCAGGAATATTTCGGATGTTTGTATTTTTGGCGCCGTACATTATCGTCTGTATATTGACTATTTTTTTATTTCGGGCTGTTCGCAATTGGTGGCAGGGAAAATAAAGTAGAAAAACGACCTTTTACAAAAGGTCGTTTTTCATTAAGGGGAGTATAAATAATTAATATATAAGGGTTGTAAAGAGGATTGAAGGAGTATCTCTTTACTAATATTAGTATATCAAGTATGTTCGGAAAGGTCAACTAATTTCTGAAAATAAAACTTAACAAACAATAATTGTCAGATTTGGGCAGTGTATCCAAAGTTAACATGATATGTAAATAAAAATTCTTGAATAAAAAAGTGCATTTGTGCAAATCATATCTGTGTAGCATGAAACAAGTGCTGATGGCATGCAAAATAAACGCAAAAACAGTTGTATGTCAAAAGAAAGGGATATGAATCCCAAATAATTGGAGGTATCATTATGTCTGGAACAAACAACAACGATCAGAACAAGTCAAATAACAGCTATCAGAATTCTCAGAATTCTCAGAACTCACAGAATTCTCAGGGTTCTAACAGCACAAACAACAGCAATTCTGAGAATAATCAGAAGAACTGCAAGAACAGCAATAACAACAAATAATTGTTGTTGGGACTCGAAAAGGCAAGGCTTGATTGCAAGTCTTGCCTTTTTGTGTGCAAACTTGTGCAGAGGAAATATGCTACTAACGTGGCGCACAGGTCGCGCGGCGAGTGGGGAAGATGAGAGTCTCTTACTCCATTGCACAGACCCGTGTATATGGGTGTTTAAAGGAAATTAATATTTGTATCGGAATCTAAAGAGATATAAATAGTAAGTTTTATAACGCAAGTTATACGCGAAATTCTATTTGACAGATAAGGCGAATGAATATAATATATTAAAAGTAAACGTGATTTAGGAATCCTTGAAAAAGAAGGGGCGTAAAATAAAAGATGAAGCGATATGAATTGATTGCACCTTGTCATTTTGGAATGGAAGCATTATTAAAGAGGGAAATTATAGAACTTGGATATGATGTGTCTCATGTGGAAGACGGAAGGGTGACTTTTATCGGTGATGATGAAGCGATATGTCGTGCCAATATAGGATTGAGAATTGCTGAACGAATTTTAATCAAAGTAGGAAGTTTTCATGCGGAGACTTTTGAGGAATTGTTTGTGAATACCAAAGAACTTCCGTGGGAGGAGTTTATTCCTGTGGATGGGAAGTTTTGGGTGGCAAAGGCTGCCAGCATAAAAAGCAAACTTTTTTCTCCTTCAGATATACAATCCATTATGAAAAAGGCAATGGTAGAGCGGCTAAAGCAGATCTACCATGTAAACTGGTTTGCGGAGGAAGGACAGAGCTTTCCAGTTCGTGTTTTTCTAATGAAAGATATTGTGACAGTGGGATTAGACACCACAGGCGAGTCGCTACATAAAAGAGGATACCGCAAATATACTGCAAAAGCACCAATTGCGGAGAATCTTGCTGCGGCGATGATTTTGTTGACGCCGTGGAAAAGCAATAGGATACTTGTGGACCCGTTTTGCGGAAGCGGAACCATACCAATTGAGGCGGCATTGATGGCGGCAAAGATAGCACCAGGTATGAAAAGAGGTTTTACAGCACTTCGCTGGAAGCATCTTATTGAGAAGAAAATGTGGGATGACTGTTACGAGGAGGCAAGAGAATTAGTTGATTTATCCGTTCCTGTCACAATAGAAGGGTATGATATTAACCCAGAGATGGTAAAAATTGCAAAACAAAATGCTCATCTTGCCGGAGTAGAACACATGATTCAGTTTGCCGTAAAGGATGTGGGACAGCTTGCACATGAAGGGAAATATGGTTTTATTATAACAAACCCTCCCTATGGCGAGCGACTTGAGGAAAAGGCAGCGATTCCAGCCCTCTATAAGAAATTGGGGGAGCGGTTTCGCGCTTTGGAGACATGGTCTCTTTATCTAATTACCTCCTTTGAGGATGCGCAGCAAAATATTGGAAGGAACGCAGATAAGAACAGAAAAGTATACAATGGCATGATGAAAACTTATTATTATCAATTTATGGGACCGCGTCCGCCAAAAAATAATAAAGATGAATTTAAGTGGAAGAATAAGTCTGAAACAAAGGAGTAGTGGATATAGAAAAAGTAAATTGCATAGCAAACGAGTCATCTTACAGTGGGTGAAAAATTAAATATAGACGAAACACCTAATTAGGAAACAGGAAAAGCATCAGTAATGATATAACCTCGTTGTCTTAATAGATTAAGTGCCTGTGCTGTGGTTAGTTTTTTAGATTCGTTCACAGGATGGGATTCAAGAAAATCTTCTGCTGTATAGGGTTTTAAATCTGCAAGTACATGGGAGATAGCGTCAGGAGTATGTGGTGGCAAATAGCAATGACAGCTTTCCTGTGACCACGGTGCGCTTTTATGCGATGGTAATGGTCTGTTATTTGAGGATGCTTCTTCGATTTGATTAAAGCATTTGCAATCTGCACTAGTATTCCATCCAGTTAGAAATTAGACTCGTGGACTACCTGTTTCGCACCATTAAGCCATTAAAATTTCTAGACGATGCCACCACATTGACCGCATCGCCGTCAAAATTTCGCTTAGCACTGGCACGAAACATACAACCCACAATTCTGATTTCTGACTGGATGCAGCACTAGAACTGGTTTAAAATAAGAATCAGTACGGGAAATCTGAAGTGTTATACCTTTGGTAAAGGAAGAAAAGCGGGTCTGCTTATTTCAGTACGATTATTGGAATCCGCAATGCCAATACAGGCAAAGCGCTATGTTTTGTGGACATCAAGCCCACAGTAGTTTTTACGAAGAATTTTAAAAGACAAAAAGATAACCTCCTAACTAAAATTTATATTATAAGTTGACAGTGACTGGCTATCCGGCAAAATCGAGTCGACTTTGGAAGAGATCAGTTTACAGGCTATGGTATGCGTCATTCATTGATGCCTTGATGGATGACCGACAACACATAAAAATGTGGGGGTGCCACTATACACCCCTGCCACTCCTTCCATGTGTTCTGTAGTGTGTCGGTCTTATAAAGAAATTTTAATGGGAGGAGGATGGATTAGAAAGCGAAAAGTAACCAACAAGTTTTATGACGCATTGGTGCCTTTTGCAGAAAGGTGGACTATAAAAATGAAAGTGAATCGAATTATATTTGCAACAGGAAATGCTGATAAAATGAAAGAAATACAAATGATTTTGGCAGATCTTGGACTTGAGGTACAATCTATGAAGGAGGCAGGAGTAGACATAGATATTGTGGAAAATGGAAAAACCTTTGAGGAAAATGCATTTATTAAGGCAACAGTTATTGCAGAGAAACTGAAAAAAAGTAATCTGAAAGCAATTGTGCTTGCAGATGATTCTGGGCTTGAGATTGATTATCTGAATAAGGAACCGGGAATTTATTCTGCGAGATACCTTGGCGAGAACACTTCCTATACAGTTAAGAATGCCAATCTGATTGAGCGACTTTTTGGTGTTCCAGATGAGAAGCGCACTGCGCGATTTGTGTGTGCGATTGCGGCTGTATTTCCAGATGGCAGAACATTTAGTACCAAAGCTGCAATTGAGGGACGAATTGGGTATGAAGAAAAAGGAGAGAACGGTTTTGGTTACGATCCAATTTTTTACCTTCCAGAATATGGAAAGTATTCTGCTGAGCTTGCACCAGAGGAGAAAAATCGCATTAGTCATAGGGGAAAGGCCTTAGAGGAAATGAAAAAGGTGTTAAAAGCGCAGATGTGACAGCAGTGCGGGGAGTGATTATGAAAATATTGATTGTCAGTGACACGCATAGAAAAAATGAGAATTATATGAAAGTTTTACAGAAGGTTGGAAAGCTGGATTTGGTCATTCATTTAGGAGATATTGAGGGCAGTGAGTACACAATTCAGGAAGCAGCAGGTTGTCCTGTCGAGATGGTTGCTGGAAACAATGATTTTTTTTCCAATTTACCTTCCGAAAAGACTTTACAAATAGGGAACTATTGTGTTATGATAACACACGGTCATCGTTATTATATCAGTATGGGCAGCGAAATGTTAAAGAAGGAAGCAATTGCTCAAGGGATTGACATTGTAATGTATGGCCACACACACAAACCTGTGATAGATATCTCAGACAGCATTATAGCGATTAATCCGGGCAGTTTATCTTATCCCAGACAGGAAAATCGCAAACCATCATACATAATAATGGATATTAATGCGGCTGGTAAGGCAGAGTTTACATTGCATTATATTGATTGAGGAATTTTATAAAAATAAAATCTAAAAAAATTTCAAATAAGTGTTGACATTAGAGATGTTTTTATGTATAATAATATTCGTCGCTGTGAGAAATAAAAAGTTGGACAGCGGGGTGTGGCTCAGCTTGGCTAGAGCGCCTGGTTTGGGACCAGGAGGTCGCAGG
>CASJPF010000065.1 GCA_949383255.1 Lachnospiraceae bacterium
ACCTCCTGTAAGTCCGGCTCAAAAGATTTTGAACTTGTTTCGCAATTGCCTACTTGTTTTCAATCTTTGATAAATAAATAGGACTAAGCTAGTAATAACGGCATTTCTGCCATTCACTAATTTAGTCCTACCCAAATAATCAATATGTAATTAAATTATTTACCCTCTGCCCTCCTTATGCTATACTAAAACCAGTAACTCTATCATCGCCTAAAGGCACCTTGAGTTACATTACTGACATTTCTTTCTATTTTCTTTTGAATCGGCGCCGTCCAAATGAAAAATTAGAAGCTTTTTCATGCAAAACTGCATTTTTTCATTAGGACTAAATCGGTGGAAACCCTTAATTTTTCAATGATTTCTTCAACCTGTCACTATTATAACTCAATGCCCCGCTGGTGTTGCTGCCCACCCAAGTCCTAAAATATTTGCAACAAAGTTTGCGGACAATGAATCCCATGCTCTATGTCCCTTCGGAATTTTCGGAAACAAAAACTGCATAAAAGGCGAGATGAGCCTTGTGAGTCCTGTAATGACCCCGGCTTCTTCTGCCACTTCCATTAATCCTGTCCAAAATGCCACAATGCCAAGCATAGAAATACCAAGTGTTATAGCCTCCTTAGAGGATTGGAGCACTGCGTCTGTCACAGCTTGCATATTGCCTGTTGCCACGCCAAATATAATGCCAATAATCAGCATTCCACCCCAAATATAATTCATCATAGCCTAGTTCACCAACTTATCTTATATTGATTTAATTTATGTATGCAATATAAAAGATATGCTTCATGTTTTTTGGGAGGTTTATTTCGTCTAAGGAACTATTCAAAAATAATTTTTCATACTGCTTGTCTTTTTCTCCGATAGCACCACTTTCGCAGAAAAACCAAGCACACTATTTAAAAGTCATTTCTTAACAGTTCCTTAGAAAAGCATAGCACTACCATTCACGGTCAATGTCAATAACTTAAACTTTTTATAGCTATAATCAGTCTTGCAACTGTGAATTATTAGATATTTTTTGATACAAACCATTTATCAAATTTTTTAAGTAAGGAACTGTTCAGAAATTACTTGTGACAAGGAGACCGTATAAGTGTTCATATGCAAAGAAGAAAATCGCAGGTATAATTGTAACGAATATAACAGGCAGCGTTAGGGAACTGTAGGAAAATATTTGCTTCAAATAGAAATACATGCTATGATAAAAAGCAAAGTGTACGCAAGGGGTGGGAAGATGAAAAAGATTGTGCTGATTGGTCCAGTATATCCATATAAGGGGGGGATTGCGCATTATACAAGTCTGCTGTATCGCGCGCTTTCATGCAAATATGAAGTTGAATTGATTTCGTTTAAGATGCAGTATCCTAAATTCTTATTTCGGAAGGAACAAAAAGATTATTGCAATGACATGTTTCGCGTTCCAGAAGCACAGTTCCTAATCAATACAGCAAATCCAGTTAATATTATACTTACAGCGCAGAAAATCAAAAAAAAGAAACCAGATTTAATTATTTTGCAGTGGTGGCATCCATATTTTGCCCCCTGTTATCGCATTTTGGAAGCTGTGCTTGGGAAAAAAGTCAAAAAAATGTTTATTTGCCATAATGTATTTCCGCATGAGCGTTTTCCAATGGACAAGTTTCTGACTAAAATAGTCCTAAAAAATGCGGATTTTTTTGTGGTACACGCGCAGAGTGACAGTGTTGACCTCTGTACAATCAAGCCGAACGCACAGTTTCGGATAAATCCACATCCAACTTATCATGCATTTTCGCTGCGTGGACTTACGAAGGAACAAGCACGTCAGGAACTTAGAAAAGACCCAGAGGAAAAGCTGTTGTTGTTTTTTGGGTTTGTGCGGGAATATAAAGGATTACGATATCTGATTCAGGCAATACCATTCATTAAAAAGGAACTGGATACAATTAGACTTATGATTGTAGGTGCGTTTGACAGTGATAAGGAGGAATATTTTAATCTAATACACAGTTGTGGTGTTCAAGATTGTGTGGAAGTGATAGATGGTTATACTCCAGACAATGAGGTGGAAAAATATTTTGTCGCCTGCGATTTAGTAATACTGCCTTACGAGTCAGCAACGCAAAGTGGAATTGTACAGATTGCATATGGATTTGAAAAACCAGTAATTGTAACCAATGTAGGAGGTCTGCCAGATGTTGTGATAGACAAAAAGACAGGTTATGTTGTGGAACCTAAAAATCCACAGCAGCTTGCGCAGGCAGTCATCACATATTATAAGGAAGATATGGGGGAGCAGTTTGCCGAGAATGTGCGGAAAGAGGCATATCGCTTTTCATGGGATAGGATGACGGAGAAGGTGGAGGAGTTGCTGCAAAATGAGTGAGCCATTGATTAGTGTGATTGTTCCTGTATATAATGTGGAGCGATATATAGAACGGTGTGTTGATAGTATTCTTGCGCAGACTTATACAAATTTAGAAATTATTTTAGTAGATGATGGCTCAACAGATTGTTCGGGAAGGATTTGTGATGAGGTTACCAAAAAGGATATACGTGTCAGAACGATTCATCAGAAAAATGGAGGATTATCAAGTGCCAGAAATACTGGGATTCGTTATGCGAACGGTATTTGCTATGCATTTATTGACAGTGATGATTATATCGCCATAGATTATATTGCATATCTTTATCGGTTATTACAAAAAAATCAGGCACAGATCGCAATTTGCGGATATAGAAAAGTGTCAGAAAACAACGCTAAAATAAAAGAGAATTTTGATTCAGAAGTTGGCACAGTGAACTTATATGATTCCAAGGAAGCTTTATTTCGATTGTTATATCAGAGGAAAATGATTACATCTGTATGTGGACGACTATTTCGAGCGGAACTTTTTGAAGAAATCCGTTTTCCAAAGGGGAAGTTGCATGAGGATGTTGCCGTGATGTATCGATTGTTTGATTCTTCGGAGAAAATAGTTTGTACAAGCGCTGAGAAATACTATTATTTTCAGCGCGAAGATAGTATTGTGAATAAGGATTTTCGCAAACAACGTATGGATTACATTGAATTTACAAGAGAGTGTATTCGGCACATGGAGGTTAATCATCCTGAACTGACAAAGGCTGCAGTTTCAAGACATTTTAGCGCTTGCTTTGACTTGCTGTCCTGTATTGGAAATAACAAAAAAGAATTTGCTGAAGAATATATGCAGATTGTCCAGGAAATTAGGAAGTATCGAAAAACAGTGCTGTTGGATTCAAATGCAAGACTAAAAAATAGATTGGCGGCGGCAGGTTCCTTTATTTCAATTACAGCAATTCAAAGATTAAGTTGTTTGCTGAAAAGACCATAAAAGTTGTTCGAGAGTAGATTATGGGAGTAACATAATAAGAATATGATAAAACAAAATGGCAAAGTAAGTGTTATTATTCCTGTGTATAATGGAGAGAAATATATTGAAGAGACATTAAACAGCGTTTTACAGTCCACATATCAAAATATTGAAGTTTTGATTATCAATGATGGTTCTACCGATAATAGCAGAGAAATCTGTGAGCATATGCGCCAACAAGATTCTCGGATTGTGATATATGACCAGCAAAGCAGTGGTGTTGTTACTGCTCGAAATTACGGTGTGTCAAAAGCAACAGGGACATATCTCTGTTTTTGTGATCAGGATGACATTGTTGATCCAATGTGTTATGCAAAGCAAATGGAACGTATGGAGCTGGACAAAAGTGATTTGTGTATGTGCAGTGTCGGGCGAAGTATCGATGGGAAACACTCTGCCTTTGAAGTGTCAGAAGATGCGTGTTATGTGGGTAAGGACATTTTAGAACAACTTTTATATCCACTTCTTTTCAATGGCTTTGCACCGCCAATTAAGATGGGTGAAAAAAATCGTTATCCACATATTTGGTCATGCATGTTTCGTATGAATTTTTGGAGAGTACATCAGATACAGTTTAGAAGATATGTTAATTTTGAAGATGACTTATTGGTTAAGACACAGGCTCTAGCGAGTGCTAAGTGTGTTAGTACAATTGCATATGTAGGATATTATTGGCGCGTCAACCTAAATTCGGAGACCTATACGCATTCGTATATCGAAGATATTGCGGAAAAGCAGCAAAAATGTTATGAAGATTTGTATCAGAGCATAGCGGACAGAGTAGGTGACAAAATGATATTACAAATGTTCAAGTGTACAACATACTGCAAGCAATATCTGGAAGCAATTCACAATCTAACAAGTCCAGATAGGAAGAAAACATGGCGAAATATTCATGCATATTATGAGGCTAATATTTATGAGCGCAACTTTGAAGAATGTATTTCCGCGGCGCAATATGTGAAAAAAGGAAAGATAAAACCACAGATAATTTTACATTTTTTGGCTGGAAAACAAACAATGTTAAGTTATTATGCAGAGAAAGTGCTTGATTGGGTATTATTGATTACACTGCATTCTCAGACTCTAACTAAGATTGAGAGAAAGTTAAAGGGGATGTAATGCATATTAGTGAAAAAAATAAAATGATTTTTATGAGCTGTATTATGACCTTATTGATTTTGATACAACATCGTTATGTTTATATGTATTTTGATGACTATGGATATGCCAGCCTACCCTATGCGGGTTTTGAGAATCGTGCTGGTATGTCGTATGGGTTGATAGATATTAAAAGCACATTATTTAAACTGGGGTGGAAGGATACTATATTTTTTCTTTGAAATAATATTATTTCGTATTGGTGGACTTCCAATAATGCAACTGACGCAGGCTGCCATTATTGTATTGATTGCTGTTAGGAACTGTAGAAAAATATCCTACGCAATCTGCATCACTTATTTTCCTACAATTCCTAAATCAGCAAAATCATAAAATTCTAAGCTCTGTAAAGGACCAAGTTGAAACAGAAATGATAGAGAAAGTAGTTTTATATAAATTAAAAAATGATGTCTATGCGCAGTCAATGCCATATCAAGAAGAATATGCCTTTATAGAGGAATGGATGAGAAAGTACTATGAGCTTCCTGACGGAGTGAAATGGAATGGGTTTCTCATACTCATTAGTAGACTGAATCCATGAAGAAATGAAAACAGAGCAATTTTAATTAAGACTGTGATTGAGAGATGTGCTATACTCATACCTAGTACAGTATTGCATAAATAACAGTGAATGCAGCACCTGCTATTTGTGCCAGTACCACGTTGTTGTCAGCTAACAATGCCACCGCATTGCCTCCTTCCTCCGCCTTGTCCTGACACAAATACGAGGTACTGTTTTTCACTGTTATGTAGACAATATTGTACTCGATACAAAAAACTCCAAGTATCTATAAAGGAGATTGGCTATGAGTGATGAGAACGTAATTGAAAAAGTATTGACCTACATTGATGACCATATAGAGGAGGAACTTTCTTTGGATACGATAGCAGCGGTATTCAATTATTCCAAGTTTTATATGGCACGGATTTTTGCAAAAAGAACAGGTTATACAATTTATAAGTATATCCAGGGCAGAAGACTGACGCAGGCGGCGCAGAAACTGGTTGAGACCAATAAGCCGATAGTTGAGATTGCCTACGAGGCACAGTATAGTTCGCAGCAGGCATTTACACAGGCGTTTAGCAGAGTGTATCAGTGTTCTCCACAAGTCTATCGAAAAAATGGCATATTTTATCCAGTGCAAATGCAAATTGTATTGTGTATGTCACAAAGATTGTGCAAAAGAAATTATCATATGGGAGGTAGAATGGCAGCATGAGTACAATTCCATATGTAATAGAACAGACAAGTAGAGGGGAACGCAGTTATGATATTTTTTCTAGGCTGTTGTCCGACCGGATTATTTTCCTTGGAGAAGAGGTGAATAATACAACGGCTAGTTTGGTTGTTGCGCAGATGCTTCATTTAGAAGGAGAAGACCCAGATAAGGATATTCAGTTGTATATCAACAGTCCTGGCGGTTCTGTAACAGCGGGATTTGCGATTTATGATACCATGCGGTATATTAGATGTGATGTGTCAACAATCTGTGTTGGACTTGCAGCAAGTTTTGGAGCATTTCTGCTTGCGGGCGGAACAAAAGGCAAGCGTTTTGCATTGTCAAATGCAGAGGTGATGATTCATCAGCCTGCAATTCATGGAAATGGTGTGCAGGGTCAGGCGACGGATATCAAGATTTTTTCAGATCATATACAGCAGAGTAAACAGCGGCTGAATCGTATTCTTGCAGAGAATACTGGCAGAACGCTAGAGGAGATAGCACTTGCAACGGAGCGGGACAACTATCTTTCTGCTGAGGAGGCGCTACAATTTGGACTGATTGACAAAGTGATTACACAAAGAACATAAAAAGAATATTTTTAGAAAAATAATTGAGTAGGGAAAATATTCCCTACTCAATTATAATTTACATTGTTTTGTATTCTGTGCTATACTTTATATAAACTTTTACATTTTCCAGTTCGTTCCTAACTTGGAAAAAAATGAGAGTTAATTGAATAATAGACGCTCGGAATCTTTTGTGATTCCGGGAACCTAACTTATTGTAAAGGAGGAGATAGAGATGGACAAAAAAGCAATGTACAATTTAACGTATGGTTTGTTTATTTTGACAGCAAAGGAGGGCGACAAGGATAACGGCTGCATTGTCAACACCGTTTCGCAAGTCACAACGGAGCCAAACCGTATTGTGGTGGCAGTGAATAAGAAAAATTACACGCATGATATGATTGTGCGGACGGGGATATTTAATGTGTCTATTTTGACGGAGAAATCCAAATTTGAAACATATCAGCATTGGGGATTTCAGAGCGGCGCAGAGGTTGACAAGACCATAGCGATTTCTTTTGCGCGTTCAGAAAATGGGGTGATTTATATCGCAGAGGAAACCAATGCGTATCTTTCGGCAAAGGTGGTTTCCGCGACAGATCTTGGTACACATACCTTATTTTTGGCCGATGTGACAGGTGGCGAAGTGCTGTCGCAAGACAGTTCAGTGACATACAGCTATTATCAAAGCAATATTAAAAAGGCGCCTGCGGCAGCGAGCAAGAAAAAGGGATTTGTCTGTACTGTGTGCGGGTATATCTATGAGGGAGAGGAACTTCCAGCAGATTTTGTATGTCCGTGGTGCAAGCACCCAGCATCGGATTTTAAACGGTTGGAGTAGCTTTAAAACAATAACATAGCGTGTCAGAAGTGAACGAGAGGGAATGCAATGAAAATAGCAGATATGCACTGTGATACAATCTCTGAAATCTGGGAAAGTCAAAGGACTGGAAAGCCACAACAACTTTTTCAAAACAGTCTGCATGTGGACATTCAAAAGATGAAAAAGGCGAATTATATTTTACAGAATTTTGCGCTTTACATTGATATGAAAAAAAGACTTGACCCATTTGCATACATATTGGAATTGGTTGATGTCTTTCAGAATGAGATACAAAAGAATGCGAAAGAGATTCAGTTTGTAACGACATATGATGAAATTATTGCAAATGAAAAACAGGGGAAGTTATCTGCGCTGATGACAATAGAGGAGGGTGGCTGCTGTAAGGGAGAGATCCAAAATCTGGAGACGCTGTACCAGTTGGGAGCGCGCATGATGACACTCACATGGAATTATCCCAATGAACTTGCCAGTCCCAATCTTTTTGACAAGAAGTCTCCGCTCTCTGCAGAAGGGTTTCCTTTGTTTGATACTTCTGTAGGATTAACCGAAAAAGGCTTCCAGTTTATAGAGCGAATGGAGGCGCTGGGTGTAATTATTGATGTCTCACATTTGTCTGATGCAGGATTTTGGGATATTGCGAAACACACAAAAAAGCCGTTTGTCGCAAGCCATTCCAATGCGCGTGCGCTGTGTGGTCATGCACGCAATCTGACAGATGATATGATTCGGGTAATTGCAGACCGTGGCGGTGTGATTGGTCTAAACTTTTATGGACGGTTTTTGAATGCGGTTAATGATGATTATTCTAGTGTTGCAAGAATGGCGGAACACGCGCGCCATATCCTAAATGTTGGCGGTGGGGAATGCCTTGGTCTTGGAACTGATTTTGATGGTATGAATGGACGGCTGGAAATACAAGACTGCGGACAGATGTACAAACTGATTCAGGAACTGGAACATCAACATTTTACAGACAATGAGATTGAGCGGATTCTGTTTCGGAATGTTATGCGAGTATACAAAGAATTGTTATAAAATGTTGTTGAAGCCCAATTGTGTGTGTGATACAATGGACAAGTAACTGAGTGCATTTCAAGGAATGTTGGAACAAGCTCTAAAAAATAAAGTCTGCAAAAAAGCAGGTAGAAAAGGAAGGTGTTTTATGCAAAAGGGAAAATGGAGTAAGAAGGCAGCGAAACTGATCTTCTCATTCCTGTTTGCAGCGCTATTGTTAGTGTGGCTTCCAGCAGAGGCATTTGCCGCGGAGGTAACACTGACAGTAAATAATTGCGTGATTACAGGAAAAGATGTTACAGTTGTAGCATCAGGACAGGTGCAGCCAGCTCCCGATGGAATGTATTATTTATTTGAGTTAAAACCCTATGAGGAGGGGATTGGTGCAAGGCAAAATTACTGTGCATCAGTGCCAGCAGCGGAGGTAGCTACATTTACCGTCCCGTTGGACTTTAATACAGCAAATTCTAAGCTGTATTCTCGCTTTGTAGTGGCAATAGTGGAGAATGGTGTGTTTGTTCCAGTCAGCAATGAGTCTTACATCACCAATCCAGAAGCAGTTGCTTCCAAATCTACAGATTATCCAATCAGAAGCAAAAAAGGATTGACAGCGGATTGGCAGTACAGCACAGACCTCTCCGCACTCGGCGCAGGTTATGCAGCATACGAGCTTGATATTAGCCGGTTCTTTACAGGCGGCGGTACAAACTATACTTATAATGGAAAAACCTACAGTTTTAATTCTGGCGTTGTAGGGGAATATGATATCGTATGCCAGAAGTTTGCAAAAGAAGGATGCAATGTGATTATGGTCATTAAAAATTCCTTCAATGCGGCAACTGCGGATTTGATTGCTCCATTGGCACGTGTACCAGGTAAAAACTGCTATGCCATGAATGTTTCAGAGCAGGGTGGTGTAGAAAAGATTGAAGCGCTGATGTCTTTCCTTGCAGGAAGATATGCGGACCAAAATAGCGCGATACATACATGGATTATTGGAAATGAGATTAACAACAATTCACCGTGGCACTATGCAGGTGATATTGGAGAAAAAGAGTTTTCAGAGTATTATGCAAAAGAGTTCCGTCTTTGCTACAATGCAATTAAGAGCCAGAATGCAGGAGCAAGGGTGTTTATAAATATTGATCAGCGCTGGATGCATACAGATGCCAACAAGTATGCATATCCGGGCAGAAATGTATTGGATAATTTTGCACAGTCTATCAATGCTACCGGCAATATTGACTGGGGTCTGTCAATTCACCCGCATCCAGTTCCACTGTTTAACTGCCAGTTCTGGAAGTTACCTCCAGGATATTCAGGAATGAAGAACCTTGTAGTGCATTCTGATAATACGAGAATGGTAAATCCAACAAACTTAGAGGTTGTAACAAACCATATGGCACAGCCATTCTTACTTGCACCAAATGGAAATGTACGTCATATTTTAATTTCTGAAATGGGATTTACTTCTATGAACCCGCAACTGGCAACAGACCAGAATATTCAGGCAGCAGCAATGCAGTACGCATATAAACTGGCTTCTTCCAATCCTTTTATTGAAGGTATTGTGATTCACAGACAGATTGACCATGCTTCTGAGGTTGCAAATGATGGTATGGCAGTTGGTATTAGAGATGCAGGCGGTGCTCCAAAGGTATCCTTTGAGATGTTTAAGTATATGGATACAGCAGATCCAACTTATGCAAATTTTGCACTGCCATACATTGGCGCGTCAAGCTGGGCTGAGCTTGGATTGAATTAGTACAACGAATCATAAGTTTCTGACACATTGACGCAGTATGGTTGTTCCTATACATGGCGGAGGAATGAGTCGTAGCAGTGGCTGCGGAGGACAATCTGACAAGCCAATGTGTCAGCTAATTATTATTTGTTGTACTCCAGACATTAAGGTATTTAGTGTAGATTATACTAGTACACCGTTTTTTATAATGGTATTGATTTATCGAGTAGGGAAAGTTTTCTCTACTCGATTTGTGTTAAGGCTCTTTTTTGCACGATACATAAAGAAGATTGCTATTTATAAATCATTTATTATAATATTATTTCATGAAAGGTTGCGTTATGTGTTAGTGGATTGCGCTTATGATAATCAAACAGAATGTAGGCAGGAGTTTGTAGCTTTTTGGTGCAGTCTTCTGAGAGTTCTTTCCAGACAGGATATAAGAAACACTCAACATGCGTCATGCGCAGAAGCTGTGCAGAAGTATATCCGCTATAGCCTTTGAGATAGTTTGGTGCTTGCGCTTCCTGAATATAAAATCTGTTTAGCTTCTGGCGGTCAGTTCTGTTTTCGGGAGAAAAGTTTGGTCTGCTTTTAAGATTTTCGCGAAGATATAAATCAAATGTAAGCAGTTCTATATAAAGTTCTCGTTTGTCTGAGGCGATGGAACAGGCAAATTCTAATATAATCTGGTAGCGGTAACTTCTTGATGGTGTGCTAATAAAATATCCGTTTGTATTGTAATAGTCTGTGAGGGCGGCAAACAGATGAAACGGTGAAATGAATTCTTGTTGCAGGACAGAAATGATATGGGAAAACTGACCAGAATTATAGTAAATTTCCACCATTTCTGCAATGTTCTTTAACTTGAGTAACTCCTCATAAGAAAGCCATTTTGTATACAAGACTTCATAGGGTGGTTTCGATTGGTACACAATGCCATATTCTGCTGTGTGTTGTTCTATGGGTGAGCCTTTTAACACTTTCAAAAATCCAAGCTGCAACTGATCTGGCGCCATTGCGTACACATCATTAAAGGAGTGGACAAAGCTGTCATAATCTTCATAGGGAAGTCCCGCAATTAGGTCAAGATGCTGATGAATATTCTGGAAACTGTGGATTTGCATGATGTTTTTGCGCAACGCTTCCATATTTGTGTGGCGGTTAACAGCTTTTAAAGTAGTTTGATTTGTAGACTGTATTCCAATTTCAAGTTGGATCAAACCAGGGCGCATATTGCGCAGAAGTTCGATTTGTTTGGCTGTCAACAAATCTGCTGCGATTTCAAAGTGAAAATTTGTGACACAATTATCATTCTCTAACAAATACTGCCAGATAGAAAGCGCATGTGCCTGATTGCAATTAAAGGTGCGGTCAACAAACTTTACTTGTGGTACTTTGCAGTCCAGAAAATATTGTAGTTCTGATTTGACTATATTAATATCACGCAGACGCACTGTTTTATCAATGGCGGAAAGGCAATAGGCACACTGAAATGGACACCCACGCTGGGACTCGTAGTACAGAATGCGGTTTTTAAAACAGGCAAGAGTATTGTTTTCGCTGTCTGCTTTGCCCACAGCAAGATAAGGATTGTACAGAAATGGAAGTTTGCCAATGTCAGTAAGTGCACGCTCACCCGTAAAACCATCTTTGCAGACGATTCCTTTGACACTCGATAAAGAAATCGTTTTCTCCCAATAATAGTGTAGCAGTTCCAGAAAAGTTTCTTCACCTTCACCCACCATAATGCCAGCAAGTTGAGGAAATGCCTGCATTATTTTTTCAGCGTGAAAAGAAACTTCTGGTCCACCAAGCCAAAGTTCTGTTTCAGGCAGAAGTTTTGGAAGTTCCACCAATAGTTCCTTTACAATATTCCAGTTCCAAATATAACAAGAGAAGGCGGCTGCTTGTGGCCTTTTTTGGTAGATATCGGCTAGGATAACACTTGGAGATTGGTTGACTGTGTATTCTGCAATCTCAAGGATACCATGATTCGGTTGAGGTGAATAATATTTGTCCGCGTAGGCTTTCAGACTGTAAATTGCTGGGTTTGAATGAATATATTTTGCATTGATTCCAATTAAGAGAATTGTCATAGATAATGCTCCTTTACCGTTCATAAATTCCTTTAGTATGCATCTATTATAGCAAAAGAAGTGTCTTTGCAACAAGTTATTTTTGAGCAGTTCCAAAGAGGTACACTTGAGGAAGATAAAATTTCAACACGTATGTTGCGTACTATTTTGTTTCGGATGCTTCTATTATTGTGATTAGATTGGTTGTGTGATATAATTTTTGTGTTGCTGATAGCAATATATCGGAATTTCAGAGGAGCAATTATATGAATAATCAACAAAAAGGTATGATTCTAACATTACTAAAAATTGATGAAATGAACGGAAATTATACAAATAACTATTGGTTCTCATATAAGGATTTTTTAGATCCGACAGATGAATTTACAGATTTCTCGTGTGAACGCCTTGATGGAAAACAAAGGTACGTTACTCTAATTGAAAATTTGCTTCGCATAGATGAAAGTGCGAAAGTTTTTGTGCAAGTTTATGGATTAGAAGACAATGAAGAGCAATATATTTATGCAGATACCTTGATTATTTTTAGCAAACAACCATTTATTGAGATAAAGCAAATTTTTAATGAACCAGAAGATATATTTCCAAGTGATATTGGAGAGGAGATTGTTTTTTCGCAACCAACATTTCTTATTGATACGAATGGTGATCTAATTTCAAGTGCAAAGTTATATCATGATGCATATTCTGTATATTATTGCTGGTGGGATTAAAATTTTATTTTTGTTTGAATTGTCGTATGTCTTCTAAATTTTTTACAATTCGTTTTGAAGAAAAATTTTTTGAGAGAGATAAATACTTATGAATTAATAAAGGGAATGGGGAATGACAATGTATAAAATATTTATTGTGGAAGATGATGAGATGATTGCGGCAGGATTAAAGCGTCATCTGGAAAACTGGGGTTATAAAGTCACTTGCGCACAGGATTTGGCAAATATTATGCCAGAATTTGTACATGCGGCGCCGCAACTGGTATTGATGGATATTAAGCTGCCATTTTATAATGGATATCATTGGTGTAGTAAGATTCGGAAAGTTTCCAAAGTGCCAATTATTTTTCTTTCCTCGGCGGCAGACAACATGAATATTGTTATGGCGGTTAATATGGGGGGAGATGATTTTATTGCAAAACCATTTGATTTGGATGTGTTGACAGTAAAAATTCAGGCGATGTTGCGTAGAAGTTATGATTTTGTGAGTCAAAGTGTTGTTTTGGAACATCAAGGCGCAATGCTAAATTTGACGGAGGCAACGCTGACATACGGTACAGAAAAGCTGGAGCTTACCAAGAACGAACTGCGTATATTACAGGTGCTTATGGAGAATAAGGAAAAAGTGGTGGAAAGAGATACGCTGATGACAAAACTTTGGGAGAGTGACAGCTACATAGATGAAAATACATTGTCGGTAAATGTAAACCGATTGCGCAAGAAACTTGAGCACGCGGGACTTGTAGACTTTATTCAGACAAAAAAGGGAATTGGGTATCGTGTGGGTTAAAGTGGCATGATGGAGGCATTGGATGAATCATTTTAAGGTATATATTAGAGAAAATATTGGATGGCTTGCAGTGATATTGTTTATCGCACTGGTGATGACTGCAACTATGCTTCTGAATGGAATTCCTGTTCGGGAAATTGGATATGGAATGTTGCTGTGTATTTTTGTTACTGTTGCGGCAGCAGTCATTGGATTCAGCAGACATTGTGAAAGTTTGTGTCTGCTGAATGAATTGCGCAAAAATATTGCTGTAATATCAAATTATATAAAAGAACCAGAATATTTGTATGAAGAATATTATCAGGATTGTATTTTGGCGCTTGTGCAGGAGAAGGATAAAATTCAAAATGAAATGCGAAATCGCCAGCAGGATTTAACCGCATATTATTCCATGTGGGTTCATCAGATTAAGACGCCAATTGCAGCGATGAAACTTTTGCTTGATGAGGAGATAAATCTAGTTTTGGAAGCAGATGAAATAGAAGAAAATGACATGCGTGTCATAAATGCAAGAGAGAAACAAAATCAATTGTTTCGGATTGAGCAGTATGTTGATATGGCATTGCAATATACACGTCTGGGGGCGGAGACCAATGATTTTGTGTTGCAGAATATTTCGTTAGACGAGGCAATTCGGCCGTCAATTCATAAGTATGCCAAACTGTTTATTCACAAACAGCTTCGATTAACCTACGATCCACAGCGCATCACGGCTGTGAGCGATAAAAAATGGCTGGGTTTTGTGATGGATCAGTTGCTGTCAAACGCCGTTAAGTATACAAGACAGGGTGGTGTTACAATTCGGGTGTGTCGTATAACTCAAGCACAGAAAGTAAATTTGGAAACTGGCGTTGAAAAGGAAAAAGAACTAAAGCACTGGTATGAGAAGGAGGTGCCCGCAGAAGAACGCGTGCGAATTATAGTGGAAGACACAGGAATTGGCATTCGCGCAGAAGATCTTCCAAGAGTCTGCGAAAAAGGTTATACAGGGTATAATGGCCATGCAGATAGGCATTCTACTGGAATAGGACTATATCTGTGTCAGGCGATATTAAGAAGACTTGGACATCAGCTTCAGATTACATCAGAACAGGGAAAAGGGACTAAGGTAGAAATTATACTATAGAAACCTCAACTTTAGAAAGAAAAGAGCTTCCTATCTATATGATTTGTAAGACAAATGTAAGGATTTTTTCTAAAAAATAGATTACGATAAGAACTGCAAATAATAGTTGGGAGCTGCAGAAAAATAATGAATGCAGGTCCTTATAGCGATAGACTTGGGAAGTCTATAAGGAGGTTGAGGAAACAGCATGAGTGATAAAAAGGTAGTAGAAATCAAAAATTTAGTCAAAAGTTATGGTGAAGAGAATTTTCAGACAACTGTGTTAAAGGGTATCGATATGAGTATCTACAAAGATGATTTCATAGCGGTTATGGGACCATCTGGTTCTGGAAAGACAACATTGTTAAATATTCTTTCGACGATTGATAAGCCCACACAAGGTATGGTAATGCTAGATGGAAAAGAGATTGCGCGGCTGTCAAACAAAGAACTTGCCAAATTGCGAAAGGATAAAATTGGTTTTATTTTTCAAGATTATAACCTGTTAGACACTATGACATTACAGGATAATATTGCTTTGCCACTTGCGCTTGACGGTGTGCCATCAAAAAAGATTTTGGAGCAAATCAAAGAACTGGCTGCGGCATTTGGCTTATTGGAACAACTGCATAAATATCCATATCAACTCTCAGGTGGTCAAAAACAGCGCGGCGCAGTGTGCAGGGCACTCATTACTAACCCTGAGATTATCTTTGCAGATGAGCCGACTGGGGCGCTGGATTCTAAGGCGGGAAAGGATTTGCTACACTGTCTGCGCAGGGTTAATAACAGCGGGCAGGCAACAATTTTAATGGTGACACATGATCCGCTTTGCGCTTCCTATGCAAAAGATGTGTATTTGTTAAGTGACGGTGCAATGAAATGTCGCATTAGCAGAGGAAATGACAGAAAGGAATTTTACAATAAAATTATTGATTTGCAAGCCTCAATTGGAGGTGATTTCTTATGAGAATGATACAACTTGCCTTTCTCAACTTTAAGAATAGTTTTAAGAGTTATTTGTCTTTGATAATTTCACTGTCATTTACAATCCTAATTTTGTATAATTTTCAGAATATTATTTATTCGGAGGCATTTGCGGTGTTGGGACAGCACAACAAGGAATATATTGATATGCTGATTCAGGTAGTAACGATTGTGCTGTTGTGTTTTATGTTTTTCTTTCTCTGGTATGCAACCAATGTATTTCTGACAAGGCGTAAGCACGAGATTGGCATTTATATTTTTATGGGAATGACAAATCGGAAAATTGCCAGTCTCTATCTGATAGAAATCAGTTTTGTTGGTGTTACAGCGCTTGTGATTGGCATTGGGTTTGGTGGGCTGTTTGCAGGATTGTTTCAAATGATTCTAGGAGCGGTTTCTGAGACGGAAATCAATGTCAAATTTGGGATTTTTCCAAGAGCAGTCATTTTTACAGCAGTCACTTTTCTGATAATGTATCTGATTTTTTCATGGAAAGGTTATTGGAATATTGTGCACAGCAGCGTGCTTAGCATGATTTCAGCAGCGCGACAGAATGAGTATGTGCATAGGAAAAATAGTATTTTATGCATAAAAGCATTGCTTGGCGTTACTGTGACGGTAATAGGATATTATCTTGCAAACAGGGGTGGTAAACAAGGAGTGATGGAAAACGCTCTTCTGGCAGTGGTGCTTGTCATTGTCGGTGTATATTTGCTGTTTGGTGGTCTAATACCATTGATTTTTCAGACTCTTTCAAGACAGAAATCTTTTTTGTACAGTGGATAGCGTTGTCTGTGGATCAACCAGATGATTTTTAGAATGCGGAAAAATTATCGGACTTATGCGATGGTTGCCATTATGGGAATCTGTTCCGCAACTGCACTTGCAACTGGCTTTGCAATGAAAGAGCGCTATCACAACATGATTCTTTTTGATAACAAATACACCTTTCAATTGCTTACCAATCAGTCCAATTTAGGAGAGCGGGCGGCAGAATTAATTCAAAAAGAGGTCGATATTGCCTGTCAGACTTCGCTTCCTGTCTTAAGTCCAGATGCAGATCATCTTGTAGTCTCATATTCCGATATAACACGTGTGACGCAGGAGGCTGGAGGATTGTTTCCGTTTACAGCACCAATAGAAAATGAGGCTTTTTATCTGTCTCATCAGGTATTAATATCTTTTCGATTATCGGAGGAAATTTTGCCAGTAACACTCGGGGATGAAACATTTTTAGAAGTGGGAACTGTGCGGCAACCTTGTCTTGGATATATGCAAAGAGAGATGGGATGCTTCTACGTTGTGTCAGATAGTGCCTTTAAACATATGAAAGAACATAGTGCAATATTGTATATTCATAATTATAAAATTGCAGATGACACAGCTTTTGAGAGGGCACGCGCAGCAGTTGATGTGCTTATCAGCAACACAGATGAAAATTTTACGGCGCGCGTGGCGGTTGATCCATTTGACAATGAATTGGAATGGGTTAAGGTTTTACATTCATTATGTATCTTTATGTTTTTGGTATTTATCGTCGCGGGTGGCTGTATTATGTTTATGAAACTTTACAATGATTCCTTTGAGGAGCGGGAGCGATATCTGGTGTTAAAAAAGCTTGGATTTTCATCACAGACGCTCACAAAATCAATTGCGCATGAGTTGGTAAGTGCATATGTGCTTCCCTTTGTGGTAATGACTGTCTCAACGTATTTTTCTGTACATGCACTTGGCATCATGATGTATACAGACTTGTTTTCGGTCTATGCGGTAAGCACGATTGTGGTGATGGTGGTATTTGCGTTGGGGTGTATGTTTTCTGTGTTGGTGTATCGTAGAAATGTTGGGGTGGAAGCATCATGAATTCGTGAAATGTCTTATACCATTTCAGGCTACATGGTCACCTTTTGGTCTGTTCCGTCAAGACAAAAAAAGTGTGAATTTGAAATGGTGTTAGTCAATAAGTGTGTTGGCAGCATCTGTAAGACTATATATTGCGGTTGCCAAGTCGCAAAAAACCATAAATATAGAGGTCAAACAATTACACAAATTGCAAAAAGAGATTACCAACCCATTTCTTGACTAACACCTTTGAAATTTAATAATTTCCGCTTTGAATATCCCTTAAAATCATGCGTTTCAGCTTATCCTGCAAGGTTTCCTTGCTCGTTTCGCTAAAGTGGCACGTTACAAGGTAAGTTGTATTGCCTATGGTCTTTACAAAGTGCGGTTTATGTTCTTCCGTCTGCTTCGGTTCTGTGTTCTCTGACATATCTCTTAATCTCCTTTACATAAAAAGGACATACAGAATTACATCTATATGTCCTATGTTGATAGTTGCTGTTCCGGTATGAAATTGTCATTACATTTTCGTGCGTATATACTTGTTGCTTACTGTCAAATAAAAAACAGTATATAACGAAATGCTACAGAAATAATACTTCACTTCCTAAATAAATATGGAAGTCCTTTCTACAAAATGGGCAAAATCAATACCACTGACTAATCACATAATAGGTCGTTTATTTGTTCTTCAAAATTCCATTTTTCGAATCAGTGAAATACTCCTCAATGGAGAATCAGGGCATGTCCTAATAACAAAAAGCACGAACTTTTTAAATCGGTTCGTGCCAATTTTGCTTGGTCATTTATTTAATTCCACTTACACTCAATGTTGAGAATAGAAATAGGCATTCCAATAAACTGAACATCAAACTTCAAACTCGGCTCTACTTTAGTACTTGCACTATGAATACGAAAACTCAACTGCCATCCATTATTCAAGTATATTTCAACAGTATTATTGCTTCCTCCCTTAAATTTAATAGCAACAAGTTCCGTTGGAAGTTCAACAATCGGAACACTGATTGCGGACACCTTGATTTTACTCGGTTTATTCAAAGTATCATGCATGTTGAATGTATGAATTAATGTCATTCGCTTTTTATCGTGACTCACAACTTTGTAATAATCACTTGTCCCAATAAGATACTCGACCATCTTCTCTGGCATGGAAACATCTACTTTATATGCACGATTTATTTCGTCCATAAAAGCTTTGAGTAGAGGAATATAAACTCCATCTTCCTTATCGGGAAGTTCAGACCATTTCCTCCCTTTGGTTTTTTCAACTTTAAGCCTATCAAAGATGGGTTTCACATCTGCCCAATACTGTGCAGAGCAAGGAACACCAAACCATTCTTTGCCAAAGTCCAAAACATGACTAAGACGGCTGTGTGGTGTTAGTATATAAGTGTGGACAGAAAAAGTTGAACAACCTATACTATAAAAT
>CASJPF010000066.1 GCA_949383255.1 Lachnospiraceae bacterium
TAATATTTGGGTAAAGAGAAGGTGAAAGCCTTCTCTTTTTAGGACAGTAGAAAAAATTTGCTGTTTTTTAATTTTGGGTATTGACTTTTTGACATTCATAAACTATACTATACTTAGTGACATTCAAAAAGTGAGGTGAAAAGAATATGTCACAAATGGGCAGACCAAAGTCTGACAATCCTAAATCTGAACAGGTAACTGTAAGGCTTGATAGGGAACACTCAGAAATACTGAAAGAGTATTGTGAGAAAGAGAAAGTCGAAAAAGCAGAAGCTATCAGACGAGGGATAAGAAAATTAAAAGAGTAGCCGTTTCTAGTTTGACGACCCGATACGACTACTCAAAGCACCAATCCCACAAGAGATTGACAAGTATTATTATATCAGCCTCTTATGGGAAAATCAACATATTTTTCATAGGAGGTATTATTATGTTTAAAATCGGACAGGTTCTTACATCTATTGAGGTATCGCAGATGGTTGGTAAAGACCATTCTAAATTATTGAGAGATATTCGGAATTATGTGTCCCAATTAGGAGAAGCCAAAATTGGACTCTCCGATTTCTTCACAGAATCAACCTATATCACAGAGCAGAATAAGACAATGCCCTGCTACCTTGTCACGAAGAAAGGCTGCGAGTTTATTGCTCACAAACTGACAGGAGAGAAGGGGACGAAATTTACTGCTACATACATCAATCGTTTTCACGAGATGGAGGACGAACTAACAATTATCAACCCCTCTGATATATCCCTTGGCGAACTAGCCAGTTACTTTAAAATCATGGACAAAGTTGCAGTCCGACAAAACCTAGCGCCGCACAAGATTGCGGAGAACTTTAAAAAAATAAAAAAGTGCTTGACTTCTTGTAGCGACAGTATTATATTTATTGTAGCGACAATAAGAAAGGAGGAAAGCTAATGTCGCCACGGACAGGTAGACCAAAATCTGATAACAGCAAGGATACAATGCTTAGAGTTCGTATTGATGAAGAAACAGTACATAAACTGGAA
Organism: Lachnospiraceae bacterium; assembly: GCA_949383255.1. GTDB lineage: Bacteria > Bacillota > Clostridia > Lachnospirales > Lachnospiraceae > COE1. The sequence goes on from CASJPF010000066.1 coordinate 1,015, forward strand.
ATTGCGTCAAAAGAATTAAGTATTACAAAATCAGAAGTGGTCAGAAATGGTATAGAAAATGAATATCGAAAAGCAGTAGCTAAAAAATAGAGTGCCGCTCCCCTATCAAAGTTGCAAGCACTCTACACCCCACCGAAATGAGGATTGTAAATATAATATCATGCAATCCTCTATTTGGCAAACATTTTTTCAAATAGGAGGATTTTTAATTATGAACGATTTAGTAGTGAAGGAAGTAGATTTATTTGGAGACAGTATAACAGCGGCTAAAGACAACAATGGGGTTGTCTGGGTTGGTATTAGATGGATTTGCCAAGGCATGGGCATGACGGACGGACAGTACAAAAGGCAGATTACTAATATACAGAATGACCTATTGCTGAAAGATTCGGGATCTAATCTGATCTTGAACAAAGGTTCAGGCGATAGAGCGGTGTTTTGCCTTAAACTTGATTACCTTCCAATGTGGCTTGCTAAAATAACTATAACTGAAAAGACAAGGAAAGAACGTCCAGAATTTATTGAAAAGCTCTTGCAATATCAACTCAAAGCTAAAGATGTACTAGCGGCGGCTTTCTTTCCGCAGTACACACAACAACTCAGCGATAGGCAGTATACAAAAGCAGATATTCCTGTTGGGGAAGTGGCAAGGCTTTCAACCGTCATGGACAGGATAATGGTGCGGCAGAACTCCAGACCACATGACATTGCGAGGGCGTTTGAAATGCTTTGTGGGCAGTTTGGAATAATGCTGCCAGATAACTTTGTAAATGAGCTAGAGTATGAGCAGTTGACGCTTGAAAGTTTGGGGAAGTAAAGAGAGAAAGGAGCGTTGTACATGAAAACTCCTAGAAAACAGGGAGGCGGCAGTATGGCAGGCATAATTATTAACGGGAAAAAGTATGTTTTGTCCAATCAGGATTTGTTGTGTGAGGCAGTAATCAGCAGAAAAGGAGCGCTTTTTGATTTTAATACGCAGACAAAGCGGTTATATTATGCAAAAGGCAAAACGTTTATTTTACAGACAACCTATGATTTAGCAGGAGGTGATGAATATAAAGTTTTAAGCCAGAAAGAGGCACATACATTCATGAATAAGTATCCATCTGGAATACATGAAACAGTATATAAGCGTTATTTTGGAGAACCAGAAGAAATGTAAAAAATCAGAATACTTCCTTGCTATGGCACTACCAAGAAAGGTTGTGAGTTCATAGCTCACAACCTGACAAGGTAGAAAGGCACAGAGTTGACGCTTGAGAGGTTGGGGAAGTAAAAAAGATAAAGGAGAATCTTAATGGTAGTAAAGAAAATTCAACCAGTAGAACTTTCAGCGAACCTTGTTTTTCGTTTGAAGAATCTGTATCATGCGAAGCGTGATGAGTTTATCGCAATGGTGGACAACAAGAGAGAGATTTTGTTTGTCAACAAGAAAGTGCCCCAAGAAGATATTGATGGATTCTTGGAAGTGATTTTATTTCCAGAATATGGGGTAGCTGATAATGAAGCAAAAGGTCCATTTCTTGATTATGTGTATTATAAATATGGACACCACACATGCAGAGAGCTTTTAGACGCCCATACATGGCGAATGAAACAGAAGACAGAACAAAAGGCAAAGGATACAGCAAAGACCATTATTCCGCTAATTGAAAAACAGATAGACAGTGAAATCCCTATTGCCAATTATGATGAAGCGCTTTTGCAGCAGATATATTGCGCAGGGTATGACAGAAAAAAGAAGACACCTAAAAACATAACTGATTTTGGCAGTGTTTATCTATTTTATCTTGGCTGTCTAGTAGGTACAGGATTAGTGAAAGAAGTGGAAAACATATGAGTAGTAATATGAAAGTAATCGAAAGTGAATTGGTTCCTGTTTTTTATTGTAATACTGGTTGCGGTGTTGACCTGCTGCCGTTCTTGACGCCGATTGTCAAGAGGCAGAAAAGGTCGGGGAAGGCGTAGAAAAAGGGCTGCGATTAGCAGTCCTTTTGATTAAATAGCGAACGCATACTCGTGACTTCAGTCATGAGTAAGTGAGCGGAGAATATAGAAGTTATAACATATACCACCAGGAAGGAGGATACTATGAATATATTTTCGTCATACAAAGTCAAAATAAAGAACTACAACAAGATATTTGAAGAGACAGTAAGAATATATCGTGAAGCAGTATCCTTCTTCATAGATATATGTGATAAAGAATGGGATATGTTGGAACCGTTGAAGAATCTTGAGCGATGCAGAAAGATTGAAGAATTATCTTTGCATACAAAGAAGAATCTAAATCCTAAGTATGATTTCAATAGTAAGTTTTATAAAATGCCAGGCTACCTGCGCAGGTCTGCAATCAATACTGCTGCTGGATGCTATTCATCCTATCGGTCAAACTTAAAGAACTGGGAAGGAAACCAATTGGGAAGAAAGCCTAGATTGCAGCTTGACAGGAATGTAATGCCGACATTATATAAGGACAATATGTATATACGCACAGGAGATGATACGGCAAGGATAAAGATATTCCATAGGAACGATTGGATTTGGCTGGACATAAGACTGAACAATCAGGATGTAAGATACATAAAAAGCCATTGTGCATTCAAGAAGGAATATGTTCCAACATTAAAGAAACAAGGTAAATGCTGGTATCTGGTATTTCCCTTTGAAGACAAGGTGAAATTTGAGGATGTGGACATACAAGACCAGACGATCTGTTCTGTGGATTTAGGGCTTAATAATAATGCTACATGCTCAATAATGCAGTCTGATGGAACTGTCGCTGCAAGAAAATTCATCAATCTTGCGACAGAAAAAGACCATTTGTATAAAGCATTAAACAGGGTAAAGAAAGTACAGCAAAATGGGGTGAGGAAAACTCCTATATTATGGAAGCATGTCAATGACATCAACACTGATATTAGCAGAAAGACAGCAAAACAGATTATAGATTTTGTAGTGTTGCATAATGCGGATGTCATTGTATTTGAACACCTTGACACAAGTGGCAAAAAGAGAGGAAGTAAAAAGCAAAGGCTTCACCTATGGAGGAAACAGGAAATACAGAAGATAGTTGAGCATAGGGCGCATATTCTTGGAATTAGGATAAGCAGGATATGTGCATGGAACACGAGCAGATTGGCATTTGACGGTTCTGGGAAAGTTGAGCGCGGAGAGTATTACCAGAACGGAGAGAGGAAATACAACTACTCCATATGCCTGTTCAAGAATGGCAAGCAGTATAACTGTGACCTGAACGCAAGCTACAACATAGGTGCGAGATATTTTATACGGGGACTTTTAAAATCCGATTCCGTGAGGAAGAGGTTGCCTAGCCAGACAAAAGACTCTGATTATGGTACGGGAACAACGCGCACCTTGTCTACATTAATTAGGCTCAATGCGGATTTGTGCAGAAAAACTGTATAATATCTGAGTTGGGATCTGTATTGTAGATAAGTATTCTGGTCTCTAAAGGACTGGAAGCACGCGACTTTAGTCGTGTGAGTGTTCACATTGTGATACAAATATGAATAGTATAAAATGGATAAAGATTTTAATAAAAATATACATATAATATACAAAAAATCTCTTAACCATTTAAAATTAAGGATTATTTTTTAAATTCACATTAAAATTATAGTTACAATGTTACGGTTCAGCTTTAGGATTTTGCATTTACTGCAAAGTTCGTGAAATAACGTAGTGGTTGAGATGCATCAAGCCAGATTTTGTATTAATTTATGATAATTTGGTGTGAATTGCAACAACTGATGCACAAAAAATGCCACAAAGCAGACATTTTGGCGCTGGCTCCGACACCATGCAGCAAGTGCATGATGCGATGTGAAAAGTAACAAATTAGTTACAATTTATGTTTTCTACATAAATAATACTTGTAATTATTTTGTTACCAATTATAATGAAAGTACAGGTGAGTGTTTTTGATTCTTTATATTTTGGATTGGATATATCAAAAATATATGACGTAAATGAACACAAGTAAAAGACAATCACTTTATTTTTATCTCAATGAAATAATGCAAGTACTACAATGTCACAAACAATTACATTTATTAAAAGAAAAGAGGTAGTAAATGAGAAAGAAACTTAATATAACGGAAGGAATTTTTCCTATGCCAGTGCTAATGGTGGCGACTTATAATGAAGATGGCAGCATAAATGTTATGAATGCTGCGTGGGGGACGATGCAGGAAAGAGATGTTGTAGCGCTCAATCTAACAGAAACACATAAAACGGTAAGGAATATTAAGGCAAGAGGTGCTTTTACTGTCAGCATTGCTGATGCAGTGCATGTAGTGGAAGCCGATTATTTTGGCGTGGAGTCTGGCAATAAAGTTACAAATAAGTTTGAAAACAGTGGTCTTTCTGCAAGTAAATCCGAAATGGTGGACGCACCGGTTATCAATGAGTTTCCGCTCTGTTTGGAATGTGAATTTATTGAATATCAAAATGGAGCATATGGATGTGGCGTGATTGGCAAGGTTGTGAATGTCACTGCGGACGAGAATGTTATGACAGATGGTAAGCTTGATATGGCATTGGTAAATGCGATTGCTTTTGATCCATATACGCATGGATATTATAAAGTGACAGAGAGAGTGGGCAAAGCCTTTAAAGATGGCTTTCAACTAAAAAAATAATATGTTCTCAAACAAGGTCTTTTCAGAAAATTATTTTTTCCTATCCGATTGCTAATAAATATTTAGGAGTTGTAGAAGAATAACTGATACAGATTTAGGTTCAAGGAGATTTTGAGAGTCTGCTTGAAACGATTGGGAGGAGTTTATGGATTTTTTTGATTTGTTGACAATGATTGGCGGTCTTGCGTTGTTTCTATATGGAATGCATCTGCTTAGCGAGGGGCTTGAAAAGCTTTCAGGTGGGCGTCTTGAGCGCGTTCTTGAAAATTTGACAAACAATAGGATTAAGGCTGTGCTGTTGGGAGCTGGTGTGACAGCGGTGATTCAGTCTTCATCAGCAACCACAGTTATGGTGGTTGGTTTTGTAAACTCAGGCATTATGAAACTTTCGCAGGCAATTGGAATTATTATGGGCGCCAATGTTGGAACCACTATCACTTCATGGCTTTTGAGTTTGACTGGTATTGAGAGCGATAATTTTTTGCTACAGCTTGTCAAGCCAACTTCTTTTTCACCGATTCTTGCTGTTATTGGCGTGGTGTTTATCCTCTTTGTAAAAAATGGCAGAAAGCGCGATCTCGGTTCGATTTTAGTTGGCTTTGCAATATTGATGACAGGAATGGATACAATGTCGTCGGCTATGAAGCCGTTGAGTCAGGTTCCATGGTTTACAGGGCTTTTTACAATGTTTACGAATCCAGTTCTTGGATTGCTTGTAGGAGCGCTTATTACAGCAGTCATTCAGTCCTCCTCAGCATCTGTTGGTATTTTGCAGGCATTATGTGCGACGGGAAGTATTAACTATGCAGCGGCGGTGCCAATTATTCTTGGACAGAATATTGGCACGTGTGCAACAGCAATGATGTCGGGTGTTGGGGCAAGCAAAAATGCGCGGCGGGCTTCTATTGTTCACTTACTTTTTAATGTGATTGGAACAGCGATTTTTCTCATTGTATTTTATGTGTTACACGCGTTTGTTGATTTTGCGTTTATGGAGGAGGCGGCAGACAGTGCTGGAATTGCGTTGGTGCACACTGGGTTTAATATCAGCGCAACTCTAATTTTGCTACCGTTTGCAAACATTTTGGAAAAATTATCACTGATTCTAATCAAACCAGATGAGGAGGAAGAACGTCAAGCGCAGGAGAATGAGTTGTTTGCCAAGATGGACGAGCGCTTTTTAAGTACACCGTCCTTTGCGCTGGAGCAGGCCTATTCTTATACCATAAAAATGGCAGAGTTGACAGAGGAAGCATTAAATTTGGCAGCGGATAATCTGTTTGCGTATGACAAGCAAAATGCAAAGGAAGTAGAGCAGATTGAGAATCTTGTGGACCGCTATGATGACGAGATTAGCAGTTATCTTGTCAAACTTTCCAGCCGAAATTTGAGTGAACCAAATTCGAGAAAGCTCACAATGCTTCTTCACAGCGTAGGCGATTTGGAACGAATATCGGATCACGCTATAAATTTGGTGGGTTGTGCAAAGGAGATGGATAAGAAGGAGCAGCATTTTTCGGAAAAGGCGATGGAAGAGTTACAAGTATTTTCGCAGGCGGTCAGAGATATTGTCAGTGCGTCTGTAAAGGTTTTAAAAACAGAGGATGAAGAGGCAGCAAAGGCAATCGAGCCTTTTGAGGAAGCCATTGATATTTTACAAAAAGAGATGAAAAAGCGCCATATGAAGCGACTTAAAAAAGGAAAGTGCACACCACAATTGGGCTTTATCCTGTCTGATATCACAAATAACTATGAACGAATTGCCGACCATTGCTCCAATCTTGCAATCAATATGATGCAATTGTATGAAGATGATACACATGCGCATGAGTATGTGGAACAGCTTGAGAAAGAAGCGGGGAGTGCATTTGATAAAATGTGCCAAGAGTGTCTGCGGCGCTATGAGTTGCCTGGAAAGGCCATAAAGTAGGAAAAAAGAAAAATGCGCTATAGCGCACGAAATATACGTGAAAACATACTGAAAATCATGAATTATACCAACAATTTTTAGTAAATTGTACAAAATTTATTAGGACAGCATATTTTTTGTTGTGCTGGAAAAAAAATTAAATTATAATATATTCGTTAAGTTTAGCGCACTAAAGTGTTGAAAAAGACATTGTTTGAAATGGATATTTTTATCAACCAAGGAGGATTTTAGTATGTCTTATGTAGATGAGGTTTTAGAGCTTGTAAAGAAAAAGAATGCAAGCGAGCCGGAGTTTATTCAAGCTGTGACAGAGGTTTTAAATTCGCTTAGACCTGTTGTTGAGGCAAATGAGGAACTTTACAGAAAGAACGCAATTCTTGAGAGAATTACAGAACCTGACCGCCAGATTATGTTCCGCGTTCCGTGGGTGGACGACAAGGGACAGGTGCAGGTAAACAGGGGATTCCGAGTACAGTTTAATAATGCGATTGGACCTTACAAGGGAGGGCTTCGCTTACACCCTTCTGTAAATTTAGGTATTATTAAATTCTTGGGCTTTGAGCAAATTTTTAAAAATTCTCTCACCAGTCTGCCAATTGGTGGTGGAAAGGGTGGTTCTGATTTTGATCCAAAGGGCAAGTCAGACCGAGAGATTATGGCGTTTTGCCAGAGCTTTATGACAGAGCTTTCCAAGTATATTGGCGCAGATGTGGACGTTCCAGCCGGTGATATTGGAACGGGCGCAAGAGAAATTGGTTTTATGTTCGGGCAGTACAAGAGAATTAAAGGTACTTTTGAGGGTGTGCTCACAGGCAAGGGACTTACATATGGTGGTTCCTTGGCACGTACAGAGGCAACTGGTTACGGTCTTCTTTATTTGACACAGGAATTGATGAAATGTCACGGCGAGTCTATGGAAGGTAAGACAGTTGTTGTATCTGGCGCTGGAAACGTTGCAATCTATGCGACACAGAAGGCACAACAGATGGGTGCAAAGGTGGTTACATGCTCTGACTCTACAGGCTGGATTTATGATCCAGAGGGAATTGATGTGGCGCTGCTCAAGGAAGTAAAAGAAGTGAAGAGAGCGAGACTGACAGAATACGCAGCAGCAAGACCAAGTGCAGAATATCATGAGGGACGCGGTGTATGGCAGATTAAGTGCGATATTGCACTTCCATGTGCAACCCAGAATGAGCTTCTGATGGACGATGCAAAACAGCTTGTAGCAAACGGTTGCAAGTGTGTCTGTGAGGGGGCAAACATGCCTACCACAATTGATGCGACAGAATATCTACAGCAGAACGGTGTATGGTTTGTCGGTGGTAAGGCTGCAAATGCGGGCGGTGTTGCGACATCAGCACTGGAGATGTCACAGAACAGTGAGCGTTTGAGCTGGAGTTTCGAGGAAGTTGACGCAAAATTACAGAATATTATGGTTAATATTTATCATAATATTGATGATGCAGCCAAGCGATATGGAATGGAAGGTAACTATGTAGCTGGCGCAAATATAGCAGGTTTTGAGAAAGTGGTTAATGCAATGCTCGCGCAGGGCGTTTGCTAATAAGGAAAAAAAGAGTCCCCAAAGTATTATACTTTGGGGATTTTGGTTAAGATTTTTGGAATATGAAGCAATGAATTCTATTTAAAGCAGTCAAAAGTTTATTTTGCATATTTTTCCGAAAATGAGAAACAATAGGAAAAGCAGTAACAACTATGTAATCTCATGGAGGAAAAGATTTATGAAAAAGATTATACTAAAAAAAGGTTCAACAGCACAGAAGGCGGCATTTGCAGCAGTATGCTTTGCCTGCGCACTTTCTGTATCAGCTTGTGGGAAGAGAGATAACAGGAATGAGAATAAGGACCCAATCACAGGTGCAGATCAATCACAGACAAATGAGAGTAATAGCGATGAAGGGGGCAGTGAGACAGACTCTGGTGCTGCAAACGGTGATTATAGTGAATTTGATGCAATGATTGGAGATGAGAATACAGACCCTAACAGTATTATGGACTATATTAATACCAATATTGCAGGAGCAGCAGTATCAGATGTTAGAAATTTTTTCTCAGGGCTTTTAAATTTTAGAGATGATATTAGGGATATTGATTTTACTCGACTTGAGGACAGTAGACAATATATGCCAGAAGATATGATTGCTTTCATGGAGTTGATGCGTCTTGAAGGAGATACTCCTTCTATGATCATGTCAGATGAGGAGAATAGGAAAACTATCAATATGACATTGTCTGAGATGTTAGAACGAGCTCGTCTGTTTGAGCAGCATTTGGAAAAATTTCCAAATGAAGCATCGTCGGCTGCTGCTGCAAGACTGTATGAAGAGATTGCGACAAATGCGATCAGTGGTGGATATGATAAGACAGAGGGCGTGGAACATTATTATAAAGGAGATACAAACGATACAATAAATAAGGATGCTCTGGAATACTATCAGAAGTTCGTGGATGCACATCCAGACAGTAATTTGGCAAAAGTTGTAAAAGAGTATATCAATGTTTTACAGACAAATGATTTTAAGCTCAATGATAATATGGAAGCGTTTTATCGCAGTTTGCATGAGCGGTTTGATGTAAAGAATGTGACAAATGGTAACAATACGAATGCTGGACAAATAGAAAATAATAATACGACTTCTGGCGGCACTGGAACTGTAAATGGTGGAATTAACAATACTACAGAAGGTAATGCTACAGAAAATGGTACTTTGGAAAATCAAAATACAGAGAACAGCAGTGTGGAGGGTAGCACTAATAATACAGCAAAAAATAATGGTGGAGCTGTTGACACTGTGATTCAAGGAACTGTAAACAAGTGATTATAGTGATTTTTAAGTTATTTTTCATGGGTCAGAAATGCGCATATACTGCGTATTCCGTGAAAACATGATTCAGAAATGAGGGGCGATTTTTGCGAAGCAAAACTTTGTATATCGCCCCGAATTGTTACTATGAGCGGCTCTCATGCCGTGAATAGTAACATTTTTGGTTCCAATTCAGCATCAGGACTTTGCATTTACTGCAAAGTCCGTGAAATAACGCAGTGGCTGAGATGCATCAAGCCGCCACGAAGTGGTTTTGTATGGCTTGATGCTTGTAGCAGGAAGCCGAAGGCTGAACTGTTACCATTTTTGATGGTTTTTGATTTTTTATAATTGACAATTATGCATACCTGTGATAGCGTTAAATAATAATATGCATTAGAAGGGTGTGGAGATATGCCATATATTATGACACTTGTGTCATTTTTTACAGCAGACAGTATAATAAAAAGCTGGATTGAAAAGAATTGGGCTGCGAATCAAACATGCAAGCATAGGATTGTAATTAAAAAATATCACAACAAAGGAGCTATGTTTAATTTTTGTGATAAGAGCCAAGATTTGGTTGCGATTCTCTCCTTGGTACTCAGTGCATTTGTGTCAGGAATATTTGTTGCGGTATTGCAAAGAAAAGGAGCACGTATACAGAAAACGGGACTTGCACTGGTTTTGGGTGGTGCCTATAGCAACACATACGACCGTCTTAAAAGAAAGTACGTGGTTGATTATTTCTCTGTATCGATTGAAACAAAAAATATGAAAAATCGTTTTTTGCAAAAACTTGCCAACAAAATCAATACAATGGTATTTAATCTTGCTGATTTTGGGATTATGATTGGAGCCATATTGTTTGTTATGAGTGAATGGAACGGCGGACAGGAGTGACCTGTCCGCCGTTTTATGCGTATGCCGATGCAGAGGAAATAAGATGCTAAGATGCATCCATATATTATACAGTGATAACTGTTCCAATTTTTGCATCGATAGCGGCAGCAGTTTTATTTAAGGAAGTAATAATGACTCTTCCATTTGGAACTGCTTCGAGATAGGATATCGCAGCCAGAATTTTTGGCAGCATGTCTGTCTCACCAAACTGTCCTTCTGCAATATAGCGTTTTGCATCTGCGACAGTCAAAGTTTTGAGCGGTTCCTGATTTTCTTTTTCAAAATTGAGATATACATAATCGACACTGGTAAGGATTAAAAGCTCGTCGGCTTTAAGATCTGTAGCAAGCTTGCCGGCAATGCAATCTTTTTCAATCACTGCGGAGGCGCCTTTCAGTACATGCTGCTGTTCAATTACAGGAATACCACCGCCACCGCAGGCAATAACGACCTGATCCGCATCAGAGAGAGTCTGAATAGCAGCAATCTCAACAATATCAATGGGCTGTGGCGCTGCGATGACTCTGCGAAAACCATTAGACGTTTCAACAACATAATTTCCCTTATTTACTTCTATGTCTGCATCTTCCTTGGCCATGTAACGGCCGATTGCTTTTTGAGGGGTATAGAAGGCTTCATCATAAGGGTCCACTGTTACCTGGGTTAGAATTGTGCTGACTGGAACAGAAATGCCACGGCTTAAAAGTTCGGATTTCAGCGAATTTTGAATATCATATCCTACATAACCTTGACTCATTGCAGAGCATACACACATAGGCGCAGGGGTGTAATCGGGATAGACACGGCGGAGTTCTGTCATTGCCTTGTGAATCATGCTTACTTGATGTCCGTTGCTGTGGGTGATGGTTAACTGGTAGTTTGCTTCCACTAGATCTGCTAACGCTTTTGCCGTTTTTTTCACTGCGTCAAGCTGTGCAGATGTGTTAGATCCCAGCGCGTCATGTCCCAGCGCAACAACGACTTTCTTTTTGCTCATATAATTCTCCTCCTGAAATATTGGATTTCTTAAATTGTAACAGTTCCTAGGATAAAAAACAATATTATTCATAAAATACAGAAAAAGCCACATACTAATTACCATATAAGTAACTGTTCTCAAATGACAAATCAGATAAATTTCACTATTTGCGAACAGTTCCGAAATTAATAGAAAGGTATGTGATTTTTATATGATGGATTATATCAATGCATTTTGGGTTGGGGGGCTGGTCTGCGCCCTCGCACAGATATTTTTAGACCGCACAAAAATGCTTCCTGGTCGTGTGATGGTACTTCTTGTCTGTACAGGGGCAGTTATAAGCTTTTTCGGTTGGTATGAGCCTTTTGCAGAATATGCAGGGGCAGGTGCCAATGTACCGCTGCTGGGATATGGAAATATTTTGATGAAAGGCGTGAAGGAGGCAGTGGACCAAGACGGATTTATTGGGTTGTTTAAGGGAGGTTTTACAAACGGTGCAATTGGATGCAGTGCCGCGCTGATTTTCGGTTATCTTGCAAGTTTGATATTCCACTCTAAAGTGACCAAAGCATAACCATATTTCAATTATATTTCCTCAAAATCCAGTCCGAAATCGGAGAGTAGCTGGCGCATATAGGAATCCCACAGTCTATCAACGCTTTTGTCCATAACAAATGTTGTAAATGCGTTGCCAGTGATGCAAGTCACTTTTCCGTTGTCATATCGGATATTAAGTACAAGGGAACGAATCAGATTGGCTGCAACTCCGCACTCTGGATTTGCAGCTATTTTTTCAATGAGCTGCGGCGTGGCATGGAGGACTACTTTAAACGATACAGGAGTCTTTTTTCCTTTGATGAGCTGGAAACAAAACGGACGGAGGTCTTTCCAACAGGAAAAGGAGGTGGACTTTTCTTCGCTCTCAAGCAGTTCAAGTTCCTCGTTGGTATAGAAATCCCTAACAAGATGACCATCAATGTGAAAAGTGTTGTAGGTAGTAATGATAGCTTCCTCCACCAGAAAAGAATCGAACTGTTCCGACAAGAGCAGTGCGTTCATAATATTTTTTGTGATTTTAATCTCTAATGCAATCATGTTATCTCCTTTAACTGGGTTATTGTTTCGACAAAAAATAGAGCAAAGGTACTGTATTAGTATAAAGGTATTTTTAGGAAACTGCAAGTATTTGTAAAAAGTGCTTTTCAAATGATGTGATATATGATAAGATTATACATAGTTATCGATACTAGATATAATGGTTTTGTGAAAAATGAGAGGTAGATACTGATGAAATATAAGATAGTAGTTGACAGTTGCTGTGAGCTTCCACAGGATTTAAAAAATGATATGCGGTTTGAAATTGTGCCACTTACGCTGATTGTGGGAGACAACTATGAAAAGGAAGATAACATGGAGTTTGACCAGCGGGAATTTCTTGATGTGGTGGTAGCATGTCCAGAGTGTCCAAAGTCAGCCTGCCCTTCCCCAGAACGATACCGAAAAGCATATGAGACAGAGGCAGAGCGCGTCTATGTGGTTACGCTGTCGTCAAAGCTTAGCGGCAGCTATAACAGCGCGGTTCTTGGGGAAAATTTATATCATGAAAAATATGGGGAAAAGGATATTTACGTTGTGGATTCCAAATCAGCGGCTTGTGGTGAGACACAGATTGTCTACAAGATTATGGAGTTGGAGGAAAAAGGACTTGCATTTGTAGAGATTACAGAGCAGATTGAGCGGTTTGTAAAGGATATGAACACATATTTTGTGCTGGAAAATCTGGATACGCTTCGGAAAAATGGCAGACTTTCCGGTGTTAAGGCACTTGTGGCGTCCACGCTTAACATTAAGCCAGTGATGGGGGCAAACGATGGTAGTATTATTCAGCTTGGTCAAGGCATCGGCATGAAAAAGGCGCTGGCAAAAATGGCAGAAACAGCGATTGAACATGCGGTGGAGGCAGGGAAAAAGCGATTGATGATCACACATTGTAACAATTTGAAAGCGGCAGAGTGTGTTCGGCGTCACATTGAGGAAAAACTGCATTTTAAGGAGACACTGATTCTGGATGCAGCAGGGGTGAGCAGTATGTACGCCAATGAAGGCGGTGTAATTGTCACAATATAATGATGCAAGCAGAAACATAATATAGATTAGGCAGAAGAAACATTCCCTATGATGTGTAGAGACAGCCACCAAAAAAGGTGGCTGTTTTTAATTGTATTGGGAAACAAGAAAATTAGTAGGTTTAGGCATCATTTGTTTATGAGCGATTCCATTTATGTTTATCATCAATGGAATATTATCGAAAATGATAGCAGAGCCAATTTGTGATGTATGAGATATAATGTCTATCTTTATATTGCTGATATTGGCGTTTGTTTCTTTTACTTGTGGCTATGTTAAGAAAAAAAGAGAACGATAAATACAAACTCCTCTCTTTTCGTATATATTTTGTTGACGCTTGTATGATACTCCAAAAGATTGAGTTTGTATTTATATTTTGAAAAAGTTTCATCTGGTGTGTAATATTTAGTTTTGTTCATCAATTTCCTGTTTTAGCCATTTATATTCTCGATAGCGCAGGAGAGATATTTTAAACTCTTTGGAGTCCTGCATCATTACGGAGATGGGCATGACAGCGGTGACATACTTAAAGTTGACAATGCTCTTGGTGTTGACACGTTCAAATTCTTCAAATGGCTCAAAAATCTGGCGCAATTCCTCTATTTTTTCCTCAACTTTCATTGAGGTACCATCTGTCAGATACAGCGTGCAGGTATTGTTTTCCTCGACAGCATACATAATCATATATTTTGGGATACTGCTGACGACGGAGTTTGTGTGCACATTGACAGAGATAACATGTCCGACGACATTGGCGTCACCCAGCGCCAGAAAATCGGGGAGCGGATCTGGTATGTAGGGCTTTTTTGCGTGCACCACATAGTCTGGCAAATTGGGGATTTTGGTATAATCAATCTTGTCAGAGTACAGAATGAGTGGGGCGTGGTAGCCCATCTCATCAAGATGTTCAAGGATAAACTCTACAATACCCGGCTCAGAACTCATGTCCATAAATATTAGGTTATATTTCAAAGGATTGGCGAGAAAGTGCATTTTTTCGCCATAGGAGTCAACATACAGAATATTTGGCGTACCTGCACGCTTGTCAGACTCTCGAGAGAGTAGTCGCTCTAGGTGTTTGCGGTCTGCCACATTGTCGTCACATATTGCTACATGCATGATTTGTTTACACCTCTTTTTATTTGAATTTTTCGCTCACGTTCTTTGCAATTGCGATATATCTGCCAGATTGGAAATTCTTTTTTGATGGACAAAAAGTGACTGCATTAGCAGATGCTAAAGTACGATTGTCTGTAATTTTTACAAAATTACAGACAAAGAAGAGCGTTGGTTTGTTACTATTTCTATGATAGCATAAAAATAATAGTGGAAACAAGAGTTATTTGTAGTAAATTATTATAAGGAATCGATCAAAAGTTACTGTTTGCACCCTATCTGAATTTGGTATAATTTCGTTCATTGAAGGCGTAAACAGCAACATACTTCCATACAAAGTGCAAAAGGACGCGTATTTTGGCACGCGATTTTTACTACTTTGATGAACAAGTGAGCAGTAACGATCAAGAAAAAGGGAATCGCTCAAAGTTTTGGCGAGAGGCTATACTTTTCCTAAATTTTCCGGGAGTCGAGCCAATATTTTTGTGAAATTGTCGGCAGAAGTGTTCTGCACTTTTGTAGCCGCATTGTTCTGCTATCTGCGTGATGCTCTGTTCTGTGTAGACAAGCAAGTCCTTTGCTTTGCGGAGTCGAAAGTCAATGACATCATTCATACAGGAAACACCAAACTGTTGTTTGTAAAGCAACTGCAGATGTCCAGAGCTAATATGTAGCAGTTCTGCCATATTTTGTATTGTCCATGGAAGCTGTGGGTTGTTGGAAATTTGCCTGCGCAGCATCAGAAGGGCATGGTCGTGTGGAAAGACTGCATGGTGTAACACATCGTCACGCAATTTCAGAAATAAGATACGCAGCAACTGGGAAATAACAGGACTATTGCTTTCGTTTGATTGATTTGCGCAGTCATCTGCTTTTGCGTGGTGAAAAGAGCGGGAAGTGCCTGTCCACAGGGATGTTTCCCAAGTAAGCAGCTGTATGAGGTTATGGCAGTAATCTGGATCTGAGATAAGAAATGGGCGGTTAGTTTGCGGAAAATTTTGCACAAAGGTTTCGTCTGATGAGAAACGCACCCAGTCATCACTGTAGCAGTCTGTGCTGGCACTGTACCAGATGGGGGTATGTGGTGGGTATAGCATGGCACAGTGCGCAGGATATTCTTCTGTCATGCCATCAATACAGAAGCGTGCGGGTGTGTGGGTAAGCAGAAGGAGATAACAGTTGTAGCCTTCTGTGACCTCAAAGATAAAGTCATCAGGATGCTGGGCATCGTAGCCAGTAAAATGGATGTAATTCATAAGGACTCCTTAATTTGTTTTTTCTTTTATTATACCAGTAAAGGTTTTCTGTTCGCAATATACACTTTCAGCACATAAAATTAAATTTAATAAATTCATGACTTTTCACTCGTTCATCAAAGTAGTAAAAATCGTGTGCCAATATGCGTACCCTTTCACATTTTGCGTGCAAATATGTTGTTGTTTACGTCTTCAATGAACGAAATTGTACCAAAATCAGATGGTGTGAACAATAACATAAATTCTGCGAGTTTAGTATAATAACAAAGTTGGGTGTGTGATATAATTTTAGTGCTGCTGACAGTGGCAAAATAGGATTATTCTGTTGTAAAGTGGAAGAGAATCGTGTAAAATTTTTTACGAATGGAGGTGTTAGAATGAGTCTTTTCGATTTGACTGTGGGCGAAAATGGATTATTGGTTGAGTTGCGTGTACATAATTCTTTTAATGAGCAGATATTTGCAGATATCATAAATTATCTGAATGCACATTTAGATGAGTGGAAAGCAAATGGAGTCATACCAGTTACAGATGTGGTGTCTATTTTTAACTTGATAGATGAATTGGCCGGCGGAAATAGATTTTGGAGTGAAGAAGTTGGATTGCGCGTGGAAGATGCTGTGCTTGAAATACAGGATATAATTAGCGCGTTAGAGGAATAGGAGAGTCAGTACTATTAAGTGATAAGAAATATATTTCTCAATGGTTGTAAGAAACATTTCGCGTGGTTATTGTGATTGAAATATTATATAAAAACAGTACAAGGCTACTAATAAAATATAGATAGTAGACAGAGAATCCCATATTTTATCTTTAAAATAAAGTAAACTTTTATAGATAAATGAATGACATCTAATTGGTCCTATGATAAAATGTTCATGATTGGTAGAGAAAAATATTAATATTTTGTTTAGGAAAGGAGTTTTTAGATGGAGAGGTATTTACCTGTCATGAGCGAGGATTACAAGAGGAAGCATTATGCTGAGGGTGTGTTTCGTTCGATTAGAAAGAAAACGGCAAAGATTTCTTTTGGAATTTATATTTTTTTCGGGATTGTGTTTTTGGGGGGCGCATATGGTGTCTACTGGGCACGCGGTAGGATAGAAGATTATCGTCTCGATGGACAAGATGATCTTATTAGCGCTGGTTATGTAATAATGGGTGTTTTTGCATTTTTTGCTGTCATTGGCTTGGCATGCATTATTATTACAATCATTCGCCATGCGCGCGGGGCGAAAAAATGGAAAGAAAAATGCGCAAAGGACAATGGATATACTGTAAGTGATATGGATGAGTTTGAGCGCCAGACAATGAAAATGGAGTGTCGTGTAGTTAAGCTTCTTGGCACAGCGCAAGCTCTAGCAAATGGACAGTCAGACGGTATTTTGACAAAGGATTACATTTATCTGGCAGACGCGCATTATTCGATTCTGAAGCTTTCCGATCTTTCGGCGGCCTGCCTAGTCAAGCAGACCATATCAGTAGACAGTATGCCAGTACATAAAAAGCAGGATTTTCTTACAGTCATGCTTTTGAGCAGAAATGGAAGTCGTGCCATAGCGGAATGTTCCGAGGAATCTGGTAAAGAATTAATTACATTTCTAAAGAAAGTAAATCCCAATATTTATACAGCAGATGGGAATGTGATTTCTGACGAGGCCTTTGATAGACTGAGATGAGAAATTATTAGTTTGATGAAGAAGGATATTTTTAGTCGATATCTTTTCATTTTATAAATAAATTTATATATAGAATAGCGCTTTTGATGGTTCGTATTCTTACTTAGGAATTGTAGGAAAATAAGTGATGCAGATTGCGTAGGATATTTCTTCGA
>CASJPF010000067.1 GCA_949383255.1 Lachnospiraceae bacterium
AATGCTGATAATGTCTGGCAGGATCACGAGCCTGTCTGGATAAAAACCGGGCTTTATCCACATCTTTTTCCTGTTTGGCAACCAGTATGCCTCCGCCCGAAGTTGTAATAATCTTGTTTCCATTAAATGAATAAATTCCATAATCTCCGAAAGTACCTGTCATTTTCCCTTTATATGTCGTACCCAACGATTCCGCCGCATCTTCAATTAAGGGAACATTATGTTCCTTACAAAGAGCGCAGATCTCGTCCATATTCGCTGATGTGCCGTACAAATGCACAGCCATGACAGCTTTCGGGTGGGGATATTTTTCAAACGCTTTCCTTAATGCCGCTGCATCCATATTCCAAGTATCACGTTCTGAATCGACAAAAACAGGAGTTGCCATCTCGTATTTTACCGGATTAACACTTGCTGCAAAGGTTAGGGAGGGAACGAATACAATATCATTTTCCTTTACACCTGCTAAAATAACCGAAAGATGTAATGCAGCGGTTCCAGACGAAAGCGCAGCACAGGAAGATGCTCCCACATAAGCTGCCACTTTATCCTCAAATTCATCTACATTCGGTCCTAACGGCGAAATCCAGTTTGTTTCAAATGCTTTCTGAATATACTGCTGCTCCTCCATATGCATGGTAGGAGTCGCTAAAAGAATTTTCTTCATCACTCTGCCCCCTCTACATAAAACATTTCCGGCACTTTGTATTCTGAACACATCTTTTCAAAATCATTGCGAACCTGTTCATATACTTCGCTGTGATAGTTTCTTGCCCCAGCAGGACACACTTTTATACAAGCCCCACAAGCAATACACAATTCGTTATTTGTCTTTCTAAAATCTCTCTCGCTAATTGCATTCTGTGGACAAATTCTTCTACATTCCCCGCAGGCGACACACTTATCATCGCCGTCCGGTTTAAACGGTACTCCTTCATAAGAGACCCCATCATATCCCTGTGTTCCCGGCAAGCTGATTTCTTTATAATTTTTCAAACTGCGAATACTCAAAAGCTGACAACACTTTGCTGCAAACGCTTTCATCGCTGCTTTATCTTTGTCATCTGGGCGTCCTGATGCCACGGACGGAAAAACAGAGTGTTCCGCTATAAATGCCCCTGCCGCTATTACATAAAATCCCTGCTCTGTTAAAATATCTTTCATCTGCAATAAAGCATCATCATAATGCCGATTTCCATATACTGCGGCAATAATAGCCGGAGTATTGCTGCCTTTCAAATTCCTTGCCATTTTAGCACATGGCTGCGGAATAAATCCCCCATACACAGGCATACAGAACAGCAATACATCTTCGCCAGAAATTTCCAACAACTCATTGCACGGTTTCTCAAACCAGTTATATGGTTTCATTTGCAGATTTAATCCCTGACCTATACAGCCTGCACACATCTCTGTTGTACCCTTTGCGCTAAAATAAATATTATGCAATATCATCTCTCTACTCTCCTTTCAAAAATAAAAAAACTTCAATATCTTAATTTCACAGTCCTAAAAATGCCTGTTCCAGATCCGCTATAATATCCTCCACATTTTCCAATCCAACGGAAAGGCGAACCAGTCCCTGCTCAATCCCCGCAGCAACCAACTGTTCATCTGTCAACTGCCGATGCGTCTCACTTGCCGGGTGTAATACACAGGTTCGTATATCGGAAACATGAACTTCATTTGATGCAAGCTGTAACTTATTCATAAACTTTACCGCCGCTTCTTTTCCGCCTTTGATAACAAAAGAAATAACGCCGCTGCACCCGCTTAGATACTTCCTTGCTAATTCATAGTTTTCATCGCTCTCTAATCCCGGATAATTTACTTTTTCCACTTTGTCGGACTGCTCCAAATATTTCGCTACTGTCATAGCATTTTCACAATACTGCTTCATTCTGACAGCCAATGTTTCCAGACCAAGATTCAGTAAAAATGCGGAATGTGCGGCAGGATAAACACCAAAATCACGCATGAGCTGCATCCTTGCCTTTACAATATATGCCTTCTTTCCGTATGTTTCCGTATAAGAAATACCATGATAAGATTCATCCGGCTCCGTTAAATCTGGGAATTTTCCATTTGTCCAGTCAAAATTCCCGCTATCTACAATCACTCCTCCTACCTGTACTGCATGACCGTCCATATATTTTGATGTGGAATGAACGATTATATCTGCCCCAAATTCAAAGGGTTTACACAAGATAGGCGTTGCAAACGTATTATCTATAATCAAAGGAACACCATGTTTATGTGCAATAGCCGCAAATCGTTCTATATCAAAAACTGTCAATGCAGGGTTCGCAATCGTTTCTCCGAATACCGCCTTTGTATTTGCTTGAAACGCTGCATCTATTTCTTCATCTGCTGCGTTTTTATCAATATAAATACACTCAATCCCCAACCGTCTAAGGGTATGTGAAAACAAATTGACAGAGCCTCCGTAAATTTCCATTGTGCTGATAAAGCTGTCCCCCGCATTGCAAATATTGAGCAGTGACAATAACACTGCCGCCTGACCTGAAGTCGTACACATCGCACCAATTCCGCTCTCCAGTTCTGCAATCTTATCTTCAACCGCCATTACTGTCGGATTCCCAAATCTGGAATAAATCAGTGATTTCATCGGATCATCAAACACGGCTGCAACTTCTTCCGTAGAATCATAAACATATGTGGTGCTTTGCACAATCGGCATAACTCTCGGTTCTGCGTTTTTAGGCTGATAACCTGCATGTAAACATTTCGTTTCGTCTTTCAAATCAATTCCTCCTAAATTTTTCTCTCTTTTTTTGACATGAAACAGACTATTAAACATCATAATGAATTGGTATCTGAATATTGTTTTCTTTAAGTGCTTCATATAAAACAATAAAAAAGTCCTCAATATCCTCCTTTGTGACAGCTCCAAGTGCACAAAGCCGAAATGTGTTCTGCGCCGATGTCTTTCCGGGATATATCGTAAATCCACGCTTATAGCAATAATCATGTACCTTTTCAAAACTCCAGTTTTCATCATCTGGGTATTTTGCTGTAACACCAAGACCTGCCTGTAAATCCCTCCTGATAACGTCCTTGAAGCCGAGTTTATCAAGTCCTGCGTGTATCGCCTCAAACACCTCTGAATGTCTTTTCCATTTTGATTCTTCGCCTTCCCTAAAATATTCATCAAGTGCCTGACGGGCAGCATAAATCGTCTGAACAGGCGGCGTAAAGTGCATTTGTCCCGTTGTTTCAAAAAAATGATACTGCATATACAGATTGCAGTAGTATGAGCGTTTTGGATAAGCTGCTGACTTCTTTATCAGTTCTGTATTTCCAATAACAAATGAAAGTCCGGTCATCGCCATAAGTCCTTTTTGTGCCGATGCCATGCAAAAATCAATATTATCTTTTTCAATGTCAATCGGTTTCATTGCATAGGTAGAAATTGTATCTACGATAAAAACAGCACCATATTTGTGTACGAGCAAACCAATCTCCCTTACTGGATTTTGGTATTTCATCTATCGGACAATCAAAATTAACAAACGGAAGATTATAATACTCACAGATTTCCACTGCCATCATACTGTAAGTGCCATTGTTAATAATCAGTATCTTTTTCCCTTTCGGCAAAAGGGAATTGATGCACACATCCATTGTAATTGTTCCGGAACCACAAAAAGTACAGACGTGTATTTATTCAAATCGCCGTGAACAATCCGAACTAAATCTTCACACATCTGTTTCATCATTGACACAAATTCCTTTTCACGAGGACAAATATCCGGTACAATCTGCGCCATTTTTACGGTATCTGTTGTTGTTGCGGGACCGGGATTTAAAAGAACATTTCTCTTTATCTGCATTTTATAATGCCCCTTTCGCTATTTCAACATGCTATACACACACTCTGATAACGTTAATGCAAGAATAATGTTAATTACCCTGTAATACTTTTGGTATGCTCTCTGTATCAGGACACCCATACCAATCCAAGTAAGCGTTGCAATCGTTCCAATCGTGGCTATGATAATCTCAAATAAGAGCAAAATCCATAAAGAGCCACTATATTCCGTGATATATCCTGTTAATGCAGTAATTCCGAATAAGTATATTTTCACATTGACAAACTGCAGCAAAAATCCTTTTAGAAATGATGCTGACTTTTCCACAGTGCTTGTAGTTGGTTTGCTTAACGCAATATGGACTGCCAGCCACAAAATATAAGCAGCGCCTATGTATTTCATAATACCAAGCACATCCGGTAAAAAAGTGCTTACTCCAAACACGAAAATAGCACATATTACCTGCACAACATAATATCCTGCAAATATCCCCCAATAGAGCGGTCTCCCTTTTTTGTATCCATAGTTCGTTACCGTATTTAACGCCAGTATATTTCCCGGTCCCGGCGTAAAAGCATTGATAACAGAATAAATAAAAAAATTACCTAATACATAACCCGGCATTTTTATGCCTCCTTTCCGCTTCTATATCTTAACACGGAATGCCATGTAATAGGTAATATCTGTTTTATATGCTGTTACATAGGTTGAGCCTATGTTTCACTTATGTCTAGTATTGTTTCAAAGCCTCAACATAAATCTCCCCTAACTCTGATAGTTCTTTATCCTTGTTCAGTATGTATCCAATATGCATCACCTCATCTTCCTCCAAAGGAATCGAAACAATAGAATCCCCTTGCAGGTATTTAGGAAAAATACCACTTGAAATCGTATAACCATCCAACCCAATCATTAGATTTACAATAGCCGCACGGTCACTCACCTTAATACTTTTCTCGGCAGGTTCATTGCTGAAAAGCTCTTCCGAAAAATTGGAAGATTCATACGTTCCCTGCACAAAACTAAGACGGGGATATGGTTTCAGATCATCCAGCCTGACAGATTTGCATTTTGCCAACGGGTGGTCTTTGCCTATAAAAATATGGGGCGTTGCAATAAACAACTCAAAAAAATTCAGATTGTATTCTTCAAACAGCTTTCTCAGTACATTTTCATTGCTGTTACAAAGATACAGGATTCCTAAGTCACTGAACCTGTTTCGCACATCTTCCACAATCTGATGCGTCTGTGTTTCATTCAGGATAAACTCAAATCTTTCCTGCCCAAAATGTTGTATCAATTCCACAAACGCATTTGTTGTAAAGGTATAATGCTGTGTGGAAACACAAAATCTCTGTTTTGCGGGCTTTTTATCAATATATTTTGATTCAAGAAGTTCCATCTGCTGAACTACCTGCCTTGCATATCCTAAAAACTCCATTCCTTCCTTAGTCAATGCTACCCCCGCCCTGCATCGGCTGAAAATTGTGATTCCAGCTTCCTTTTCTACCTCTTTAATAGCACCAGAAAGACTCGGCTGAGAAATATATAATTCTTTTGCCGCCTCTGTAATAGAGCCTCTTTCCGCAACGATTATCATATATTTTAATTGCTGTAATGTCATACTTCCTCCAAACTAAGTAACCTGATAATATTTTGATTGTAAATCGCTTCACATTAGACAATATTATATCCAGCAAAAGCTAATCCCTTCAAAGCTCTGTCAAAATTTTCCTCTTTCACAAGAATATAATCTGTATTGAAAGTTGATACAGAAAAAATGCCAATATTATTATCAGCAAGAATACCAGATATTTCAGATAAAATTCCAATCAATGAAAAATTTAACACTCCTTGTATTCTGAAACCTTTCCACCCATCTTCTCTCTCAATTGTGTTTATAGGCGTGTCCTCCGTAATACATACTAGTATAATCCGCGCTAAATAACCTTATGTTTCGCTTGCCTATTTTCCTGATAGCACTACTCCCCAAGCCTCAGCGTAGCCACCGCTACGCCTGCGTTTGTGAAGCAGCACTCTCAGAAAAATATTCTGCGCCAAACATTAAGGTATTTAGCGTAGATTATACTAGGGAATATTCTTCATCTGTTTTTCCAATAAAATAAAACTCTTTATTCAAATCAATATCAAGTTCTGATGCAACTTTACAAACAGTCATAGCATAGTCCAATTTCTTAAGTTCCATAATCACCTCCAAACTGACAGTTATAAACGTCAAATTTATTATCTTTAAAGGCTTTTTTTCATCCAAATATGAGGGCAGCCTTCATCATCATCAATATCACTAAATTCAGTAAACCCTAAAGTCTGATAAAAAGCAGTTATCCTGCACTGGGCATGTAAAGCTAAACATTTTCCACCCCTTTTTTGAATATATTTTTCTGCTTCTTTGACAATAACAGAACCTATACTTTTACCACGATATTCTTTGATAACTGCAAGCCTGCCTAATATATATGTATTCATCACTGTATTCCAAAATATGCGGCATGTTGCAATAGGTATCTTATCCTCGTCAAACATTACAATATGTGTAGCTGTTTCATCTATATCATCAAATTCATTATGAAATCCTTGCTCATCTACAAATACTCTCTGTCTAACTTCTTTTGCATAATTGGGAATCCCCTCATAAATCACTGTTTCCATAATAAATTTATCCTCCTAAATATCGGTTTGCCGCTATCAATAATATTGAAATTATAGCACGCACCCAACTGAATCACAATAATATATCTTACTCTTTTAACCTCTCCTTTCTTTTTTCTTCGGCTTGATTTGCTTATATGCATTGTGGTAATCCCGATACTTTGACTGACAATTCCTTTTACCATATTTTTCAACAGACAGAAATATAAATAGACTATGCTTCAACATAGCTTTTTCTATTTTGGCTCAATTCCCTACATTTCATAATATATATCTACTAATTATATAAATTTTTTCTATATTCTGAAAACCAGAATTCTTGAAGTCTACTTCCTTTACTTCTTGATTTCCGAAGATCGGAGTTCTTGAAGTCCAATTTTTAAACTTCTGCAATTCCGAAAACTGGAATGTAACAATACTGATATTAACTATACTGAATATAGTCATACTGAATCAATCATATCAATCCTATCCTAAATCCTTCCCTCTCATTCCTATCTATCTTACATAAAAGATATTTCCTACACCTGTGAACCGCCTACAAAGTTTTTGACGTAAATAATATTCGGCTTTCCCAATCCCTGCCTTACGCTTTCGATTAAGCCTATCCCTTTGTCACTGTCAAGTTCTTTCATCAACTTCACAGCCTTGTCATTGGCACAATGAAATCTGTTTTTTACCTCATCAACTGTGAAATATATGTATGCCCTTCCATGTTTATCAATCCAACCATTTTTCTGTGACAGCTCCATGCGGTCAATCATCATTCCATAAAGCAGCTTTGCCCCGATTGACAGCGCATCAAACTGGCTTTCCGTAAATAACTGTTTCGGTATGCGGTAAAAAGCATACTGGCTGCTCTGTTTTCCATAAAAATATTCAAAATCCATTATTTGGCTCTCCTTTCCCTCATTAAGCGGCTTTTTTCCTATTTTCATTATTTGGCATGGAATTCCCCCTCTCTCCTTTTTCTTTTGCTTTTTACACGATAATAAACGGGGATTTTTGGGATAAAACGCCCTGCATAAGACGCTCTCTGTCCATGCCATGCAAACAAGGTATTGCCAATAAAATAATCTATACTTTTGCACCCCAATTATCAGCAGAATTTAACTTTGCCATTCTCTGCCTTGCCTGTTCCCTCTGTTCGTTGCTTACTGCTCTCGGCTTACGGTAAGTAACAAATGATTTTGGCATAGAATAGGTCTTGTCGATGTCCATCTGGCTTAACAACTTATAGCTGTCAGGATAATCCGCCACAAGCCGATCCAATCTGCGCATCACTGATTTATCTCTTGTGTAGATGGTTGCCGTCTGTTCTCCGGCATTGTAGTTTACCACTGTTTCCATTTCATATTTTGTTAAATTTGCCATAATCTGATATTCTCCTTTTCCCATATCAAAAAAGGACTGCATCTCGCAATCCCTTTTCTTTGTGTGTTCCTGCCCTGTATCTTGTTTGATGTGCCTATAACTGGCACGCTATATCAATCGCTGTCTGTGTTTCCCCGAACGATGCCGCCCAACTGTCTAAATGCCCCAATCCCAGACGCTGCAAGGTATTGTATTGGAGATAGCGCATATTTGTATAAAGCTCCGTCATGCTGTTGCTGATCGGCGTACCTGTTGCAAACGTGATTCCCTTCCCTCCGGTCAGTTCAGAGACGTATTGTCAAGTATGTTTGTAAATTTTTCTCTTTAAAAACAAGTAACTCATCATTGCAACTAATATTTTAGCCGAACAACTTCACAGCGATTACAGTACCTCCATTCTAAAATGCAGGCGTTACAAAAAACTTCTAAGCCAGCCAAAAACGAAGCTGCCAGAACTGGAAACCGGACATCTCAACAAATATCCTGACAGTGCTTTTCGGAGATTCTCCTTTGAAAAGAGCATAAATCTTAGCGCATAACTTTTAAAATCCCTGATTCCATACTATAAACATTGTCACAAAGTATATTTATATCTTCTGAATTATGACTGGCAATTAAAATAACTTTTCCTCTTTTTTTCAGTTCAAGAAAAAGTTCCCTCATTTCATTCACACCATGACTATCCAGTCCATTAAACGGTTCGTCTAAAACCAAAAATTCCGGTTCTTCCATAATTGACTGTGCTATAGCTAATCTTTGACGCATCCCCATAGAATATTTCCCTACATGTTTTTTTGATTTTGGATCAAGTCCTACTTTTTCCATAATGTTTTCTAAATATTGCCTGTTATTCTTATTATTAATCATATATAGGTATTCCAAATTTTTTATTCCGGAATAATTTTTTAAAAAAGCCGGTTCTTCAATAATAATTCCAACCGAAGGAAGAACATCTGCCTGTCTTTCCCGCTTTATACCGTTTATTAGAATCTCGCCTGAATCCAACGACAACAAACCACATATTATTTTAAATAAAACTGTTTTCCCTGCGCCATTTCTCCCTATAATCCCTGTAATCTCTCCTTGTCTGCATTCCATATTGACATGATCCAGCACCTGCGTTTTACCAAAATATTTGCATACATCTTTTACTTTTATATTTTTATCCTTCATAAAATCACTCCTCATCCGTCCAATCCAAATCTTTTATATATATTCTCTTCAAAGAAATGCCACTTAATATAAGTACTGAAATTGCTGCCATAATAATTACCGACGAAAAGGAAGGCGCATTTTTACATACTTTTCCATACAACAGGAGCAAATTCATCCATGAAAACGGCGAAATAAAGCTAATCCATTGCTGGTATAAATACAGATTAGCAAATACAACCGATAAAACGGAAAGAAAAGTTCCCGTAAGTACAGCGGTTGTCCTGTTCACGCAGATACTCACAGCAAACATAATCATTCCAACCAATCCGGTAGATATACAAAGGATTATCCCAAATATCAACATGGTTATGAAGGGATCATGTTCGATAATCAATTCATAAGAAAAAGATAATTTCACATTGTATTCCAGCCCTGCATTTGTCATAGCAAGCGAATTATACAATTTCCCCCACTCTGCAGTCCATTCCAGACATGGAAACAACGGCAATATGCTTAAAACCACTTCAATAAATGAAAGCGAAACAGCAGACATCCAAATTCTTAATATTTTAGCATATACCCATTTCTTCCTTCCCTCCCTTATTAATGCATACATTTCATTTCTTTGCATAAAAGGTATATTAGAGTAAAAGTAAATTACAGAGATTCCATATATAAATAGAAAATATACATTTTGCCCAACAAAAGGCAATATCCAAGGCGATGCAGGATAATCCGCAGCAATAGAAAATCGTTTCACTGAATTAATATAGTAATGTAAAATATAAAACTGAAAAACACAAAAAAACAACAACCGCCTGCTAAAAAAATTATTCACAAAATCCTGCCACACATGTTTTGTTTTATTCACAGATTTTTCTCCTCAACTTTCTAATTAAAAGTTTTCTAAGCAAAACCACATTGATAGCCGCTATCATAACCACTAGCAGCAAGGACAAATAATCATTTAGGAAAATATTATTTGAAGGTGAAAAAACCGTAGCCAAATTCAGTGTCCCAGAGGAAGCTGTCGACAAAATGTAATCCACAAAATAATACTGAACCATTGGTGCCGATAACACAAGCATACGGTTTGAAATGAACATGGAAAGATAAGCTGCCCATAAAGATAAAATTCCTGCAAGTACACTGTATTGGATTCCGTAACAGAAATAATACAAAGAGTACCATTTATGTATTAAAAAGAATCTTAATCCCCCGGCATGTATGATATGATCATATTGCAAACCAGATACATCCACCCATGCTAATTTAAAATGCATTATATTTGCAAATAAAAATATACCAAATGTAACAGAAAGCATCGTCACAGAAAAGATACTGAATATCCGGGCAGAAACATACCCTTCAATATCCCCGCGAATCACTTGTTGCATAACATATTTGTGTTCTATATCCTCACAAAAGCTGTCCGCAAATGCAATGGCTCCGCATACCAATATCATCATAGCCGGCATTCCATACATGACAATAGAAAAAACATAAAGCACATTTGTATCTAACGCAATGCCTTCCAGTGTTGAGAGAAGCAGCACGCCCATCGTTAATGCAATTGATATCACAAGCTTCATCGAGCATACAGACCTCTTTAAGTCTGTTTTAAAATAATAGCAAAATTTTCTCAAGGTATTATCTCCTTTGCCGTCTGTGCATCAATAATGGTCTGAATGCCCTGTTCTTTCTGTTCGCTTTTTTCAATTCCCCTCACAATCCAGACAGGCTTTACATCATATATGCCTGCCCCCGAAGACAGATCCACATAATAACATAATTTCGCCTCTGTTATTTCATACGTCGCATTTCCGAGTATTTGATTATACTTATTTGCCACCGTTTCAGCAATCACATCCACTGCAGCCAGTGGGACTGACATTCCTTCATCAGAAATCTCAAATATTTTTTCAATGTCCAAATACTCTATTCCATCCTTTGATATAAATGCCTGTATTGGAGCATTTACATCTGCCATATCTGAAAATACCTCACAGTACACATGATAAAGAGGCAATCCTCTGTATATTTGGTTAATACAAAAATAATAGCCTTCATCTGAGGCAGACCATTGATTTTTATAATTTGCCTGATCAATATTTCCGTCCATGTCTTCATGGTATTCTTGCGACTGCATACAATTATAATCTAATGCATATCCTGTATAACTATGCTTAAACTCTATACCCACTTCCGTCAAGGTTTTGTCAATAATCTGGAAGGCATCTTCACGAATCATAAAAGGCAACTGTTCTTCTGTGGAGTATAAATCCGCATTATATCGTTCATCTGCTGGATCAAGCACAAAAGAGCTGCGTATATATGGCATTAAATCCCTTTGCATATAAGACATCTGGCTGGAAAGCGGACCATAAGACAATGTTGTTTCTTCCGGTGTGACATAAGTTGCTGTATTTACTTTTTCCCCATATTCGTTTTTTTCCTCATAGCTGTATACTTCATAATTGTCATTCCCGCTAAATAGTGATCGGAATGCTTGATCCTCATTTACTTTTAACATTCTGGCTTTTGCGGTAATTGGAGGTTCTCCAGATAAATCGGCATCAACAATGACAGCCATCTTAAAATCAACATTTCCCATAGTATTGTTATAACTTTCTGGAAATGTGAACTCCGCATCGGATATATCGTTTTCCACATAAGTTTCTTCCATCTCGGAACTCGTTTCATTTCGGACATCAGGCGCTTTGTTTTCAGCAGCCCGTCCCTGTTCCATATTTCCACAGCCAAATAAGGATAGGGAAAAAAAAGCAATTGCCATCAAAGATATTTTCTTTTTCATTCGATTCTCTCCTTTTCAAAAAAACAAAAATCGCAAAATATTAGGAATTGTAGGAAAATAAGTGATAAAAATTGCGTAGGATATTTCTTCGAGAAGGTATGTCAAAAAACGTAGTCGTAGCGGGCTACGGCGAGGATTTTTGACATGCGTAATCGGAGAAATAGACAAGTCAAGATGTGTCAGTTATTTTTCTACAGTTCCTAAGTTTTTCTACTGGGATATTCAGGCGGCACTTCACTCAACAGATAGATTTTCCGCACCTCACAGTCTTTTAAACTGCTTATTTAAATCACCACATTCATATCTATACTGCCAAAAATAGTGGAATATCAGAGAATCACCTCTGATATTCCGCTAAATTCAAAACAATCCCTATGGTGTGTAACGTCCAACTACTTTAAGCGTATCTCCTGATGCTGATGCTCCAAACCTTCCCTGCAAATAATAATATTCCCCTGAAGGAGCATATTTATTATATTCCTTATCTTTTCTTACATTTACAGAACTAGCACTGCCCAATGCAATTTCTTCTTTTGAATGAATGCTTGTGTCATTCAACTTAATCGACTGCACATAAACTGTTCCTGTACCCTGAAAGCTAGTTGCACGTACATAGCATTTGTTTTCATAATCAGAACCGCCTGCTTTCAAAGTCCTTTTCGATAAATTATCCTGTTGATATCCAGTATTATTTACCGTCAGAGTAAAATCTTTTGTATCTGCATGGGCAAGTATTCCTGTTGACAGCAACGTTATCATGCATAATCCCAATGCCAACAACTTCTTTCCACTCAATTTTCGTGTTTCTACCATATCAAATTCCTCCATTCTGTATTACATACTAATGTTTTATTTAGTTGTTCTGTGAAATCAATGACAATTTCCATTATTCCTATTTTTGCCATAATTTCAACCTTTCTTGCATGAAACGACATTTTTTGCCCTTTTTTAGTCATTTTTCAAATATTTGTTTCATTTTTTTGAAAATGCAAGGTAACTGTAAGCCTGCAGATAACACGATACCAATTGAAATACAGATTGAATATGTATATAGCCTGCACTCAAAAAGCAAAACTGCCGTAAACATAAATATTATTACAAGCACAATTGTTATCTTCTTATAGCGAAGATACTCTTCCCAACCTAACTCTCTGTTCACATTATCAATTGGACTGTTAAGTATCAGGCTTACAGCTGCTCCCACAGTAATCAATGCAGTTCCCCATCCACATTTGATGTAAAATGACATTACTATGCACAATAATAATAGCAGGCATGACCATATCAGACACGACCATGCATGTTTTGTATGGAATCCTCCGCTAAACTTTCGGATTATGACAAAAGGCATGATTATCGTGATACTTCTCCTGACGCATCCCATACAAATTCCAAATCCTATAGCTAACGCCAATGGAGATAATGACAAAAGAATACTATATACAGCATAACTGTATAATTCTTTATCTGTTTCCTCCACAACATTACAGCTTATCAGCCAATCTGCTATTATATTTGCGCATTTCTCAATCATTTCTTTCTCCTGTATCTTGCTAATTCTTTTGGTGCTTTAGGTTGATATGCAATAGCACATGATGCAGAATTCGCATCAGCACGCAGAAATGTGTTCAAAACTGATACTGTTCCCTTTGCAACCACTTTTGATAACTTACCTTTCATTGCAAGTCCCCTCCTCTCTCTAGATTGTCATTGATTTTCACAATGACATAATAAACTATTTTTCTTCAATAAGCGAGTCCGTTGGTATGAGCAGAACAATTTGTGGCAATTTTGGGATAATATAATACTTTTTACACATAAAATATATGCAACACAGAAAACATTATGTTCCAAATTTAATTTATTACATATGATACAGAATATTTCTGTACTGCCTTCTTTGCTTTTGCCATTTCTATTGATAAGATACAAGAAAAAGGGTGATTTGCATGGAATTTAAGTATAAAGAAATGGGAACTCGCATAAAAGTACGGCGTAAAGAATTAAAAATAAAACAAGCAGAGCTGGCAGAAACACTGGAAATATCAAACAACCATATGTCCTCTATAGAAAACGGAAGGCAAAAACCAAGTCTCGATACCTTTATTGGTATTTGCAAATGCCTTAATGTTACACCCGATTATCTTTTGCTCGGAACGATGCACGCATATAACATTCCACAGGATATTTTAGATAAATTACGTTTATGCAATCAGTCCGATATAGAACTTGCCAGAGATTTTATTGAACTTCTTGTAAAAAGAAATAGCGCAGGAAACACCCAAAACGGCTATATGTTTCCGTGATTTTGCATCTCCCGTATTCCCGGCGTTCTGTTCGGGAATTTATTTTATTCATATATTTTTCGTTTCAGCCCAAAATCCACCAAAAAATGTCTTTTCATGCAGTTTCTTTGTATTTTCCTGATCTTTATTGTATAATACAGAGGGTAAATATGTAGTAAATTACATGAAAAGAGGTATAAAAATGCGAATACTCATCTGTGACGATGATGCGCTGATAATTGAACAGCTTCAAAAATATATCAGAAACTTTTTTGAAAACATAAGCGTAAAATGCCCCGAACTGGTCTGTTTTTCTGATGGGGAATCCTTGCTGGCAGATAAAGGTGAAAAAGACATTCTATTTCTTGATATAGAAATGCCCGGAATGAATGGTATCTATGTGGGAAAGGAATTAAAAAAGAAGAATGATAAGATTATTATTTTTATTGTGACCTCTTATTCTGAATATCTTGATGATGCAATGCGGTTCCATGTATTCCGATATCTTTCAAAGCCTTTGGCTAAACAACGGTTTTTCCGTAATATGAAAGATGCGGTTGACCTGTATAACACTATGACAGTAAAAATCCCGGTTGAAACAAAACAAGGTGTGCATACACTGTCTGCATCTTCCGTCATAGCAGTGGAAGCGCAGGGCAGAAAAGTAACGGTACATACCACTCTGTGTGATTTTGAATCCATTCACAATATGCAGTACTGGCTGGAACTTCTCCCTGAAAACTGTTTCTTCCAGACACACCGCAGTTTCATTATCAATCTTGAACATGTCACGGATTTTGACCGTAATCTTGTCCATATGTCAGATAATCAGTCTGCTTATCTGACAAAAAGAAAATACAGCGCATTTAAGGAAGCCTATCTCCTTTATTTGGAAAGTACGAGGTAAAGCAAATGATAAATACAATCTGTTATTTTTTCAGTTTTCTTGTAGAAGCAATTATACTCTGGCAATACTCCTCCAATTTATTTCCTGTCAGACACACCCCACGGAGAAAACTTGCTGTGCTATGCGGTTTATATTTTATTCTGTTTTGCGTGTCACTGTCCGAATTTATATGGATCAATATCGTTTTATATTTTTTGCTGAATTTCATTTTCCTGCTGACACAATGTTATCTAAATTGGTATACAGCATTATTCCATTCTTCCATACTGGCGGCTGTTATGACAATGAGTGAATTAGTCGTTTATGGAATTACCAAGCACTTTGCCCCTCGCTTTCTTGATAACGGCAGGGAATTTTATCATCTTTTATTTTTTTCGGTCTTTAGTAAACTCATATTTTTTGCAGTTACTTATATACTGATGCACCTTATGAAAAAAACAAAGAAGGATGCAGGGCAGCATGATCAGTCTGTTTTTCTTCTTGTTTTCATTCCCCTGACCTCAATCTTTATTATGCTTACTTTCGTAAGCATTGGCGAATCTGTTCTGCTCCCATCGTCACTTGACTGGATGGTTACTATGGGTGCTGTTCTTTTGCTGACAGCAAACCTGCTCATGTTTGAAATCAACCACTATCATCAGAAAAAAAACATGGAATTTACAGAAATACAATTATTGCTTCAAAAAGAATCAGATTCAGCCCAATATTATAAAATGCTGAATGTACAGAATGAAAACCAGCGTATTTTAATCCATGACATAAAAAAGCACCTGCAATCCATTGACCTGCTGAATGAGCAAAAAGAGTATGCTAAAATAAGCGCTTATATCCGGCAATTGGTACTTTCTCCAGACCTGAAAGAATTTTCCAGACTATGTGACCATGAAATGCTGAATTCCATCCTATGCCGCTATATGCAGCGATGCACTGACAGCCATATATCTTTTCATGCCGACATACGAAGTGGGACAACGGATTTTATTGCAGACAATGACCTTACCTCTCTGTTTTGCAATTTGCTGGATAATGCTATAGCGGCAGCAGGCATTATTCCTGACTCTTTTATTGAGATTAATACAGGCAAACGTGAAAAAACACCATTTATTGTGATAACAGTTATCAATTCCTGCCGAAAAAATCCTTTTCTCTGTAAGGACAGGCAGCTAACCGTAAACAAAAATGGACATGGATTTGGATTAAAAAGCATTCGCAAAGTGGTCAGCAAATATCATGGCAATTTGCAGATGTATTATAATGATGATATGCTCACTTTTCATACCATTATTACATTAAAGCAATAAGAACTGCGAACGAATGCAGTTCCTATTGCTGACAATTTATACACCCACCCCCGTGACTTATATCTCTTTCACTGTATTTCCTTTCCATCTGTAACGCCCCGCTTTTTCTACATATTGCTTTAATTTTTTTCTGACCACATTTTTCACTTTACCATCGTCTGCCTTTATTACCTCGCCCCTTTATCTTTTTTGCTTTGCCGGATTCTCTCTACCCAGCTCTTTGTCTTTTACTATCTGTTCTTTTTGCTGGATTCTCTCTCTGACACTCCTTGTATTCACTGCTTCCTCTCCATAAGTTTTTTCATACTCCACACAAGCTGATTCATAATCCTGATTCTCCTTTTTTGTTACATTGAGTTCCTTATAGAATGCCTGAACAGAATCAAAATGATGTTCTTTCACGATAGAAGAAAGCCTCTTTTTCATATTGTCAATCTGGAAGTCAAGTGGATAACGAGAATAGGAAAAGGGACACTCATATACCGAATGTCCCCGCCTGTGTTTCACCACGCCCGATTATTTTTCACTGTAATGCATATCAAACTTCCATGTAATAAAAATAAGCCTTTGTACAAGCCTTTCAAAGAGTTCATTGTTAAATCTGCAATCTTCAATGCTCAGTCTTGTCATGTATGGCTTAAACAGCCTTATAACCTCCTGCATAGCTTCAAAATCGCCCGACACTGCTTTTTCCAATGTTTCATAGGTAATGCTGTTGTATTTACTTTCCATGACGCATTTCCTCCATCAGCAGCCGCAGCTTTTTTATGGCATTATTCCTCTAGTCACAAATGGTAGTTCTTCCTGTGCCATAGATTTCGCCAATCTCCCGGTCATTCAGACCAACAATGTAATACAGTAACACAATCTGTAAATATTTGTCTGACAGTTCCCTTAACGCCTGTGCCAAATCACCGTCAACTATGCCGATTTCATATCCCATAACTGAAAAATAATCAGCATGGCATGTATCAAAAAACCTGCCCGACATACCAAGCTGCCTTGCGGTCAGTATATCAATGTGGTTTTCTCGTTCCGCCCTGTATTTCTGTTCATTGTAATAATTCAGTTTTTCATATTTCAGGGCAGTGCGGCAGAACAATATAAACTGCCGTACCGTCTTATCTTCTCTATTTTCTTTTTCTGTAAATGTCCTGTCCTCCATTTCTAAAAATCAATGTATCTGAAACTAGGAAAGGACTAGCAGAGGACGACAGTATATGGTAATTTTCAAATGCAGAAAAGCGCTCATTGGATTTCTTCCAACAAACGCTTTTCCATGTTTATCTGACTCTCAAATCAATCTGCTATTTTACAATGCTCGTTGTCCATGTTACTGTATTCTCCCCAACTTTTTCCGCTTCAACAGACTCCACCTCCACCTCTCCGACTGCACTGTCAAATGCGGATTCTGTTACTCTGCGTGAAGTGTCCGTAATGAGCCCCAAAAATGTCTGGTCATATCGCGAAAAATCCATATTGACAATTTCCCCATTCTTACCAATGACATCCACTGCAATCGTCGGGTCATTTCCGGCATATCCCTGACAATTATACTCGACTCGGTCTATCGGACTATCTATCAGCTTATATTCCTCTGCTTTCTTTTGGGCAAGTTCCGCATAGACACTGTAATCCTTTTCCAGCGCTTTATCGTAGCCAAGCGGAACGTTTACATCTAACTGTCTGCCATAGCCGATATTAAAAAGTTCTCCTGTCACAGCGTCTATCATATATGTCCATCTTGTGCTCTCAGGTTTCTGCTCTTTCTGAAACAAAACATCTCCCGACCAAAAAGCCCTCGGAAAAGTTTCGGTTCCCGGATTATAGCTCATATATACATAAGCCCCCTCCAAATCCAGCCCGAAAATATTCCCCAAATATTGTCTTCCTGCTTCAGCCGCCTCTTCCATTGTCAAATCCGTATCCGTAGGCGTTCCGGTATTCAGGCTGTCCATACTCAACATATAATTTACTTTGACGCCGCCACTTTCTTTGTCCCTCCCGTCCTCTGTGACCTTTGGCAATGTCGTTTCCAAACTGTCCGCAACCTGATAACTGGTTGGAACTTTTTCCACCTTTCCATTGTTTGCCGCCAGCGTCACTTCTGCCGCCGAATTAAAAAGTATCGTACCCGCACCAATAATGGCAAATGTTGCCGCTGTCAATTTTAAAATGTCTTTTTGTTTCATAGTGAAACTCCTTTCT
>CASJPF010000068.1 GCA_949383255.1 Lachnospiraceae bacterium
CTCGAAGAAATATCCTACGCAATCTGCATCACTTATTTTCCTACAATTCCTAATTTCTGTCTGGATGGAATACTAAAGCTTATTTGAAAAATCATAGATATATCTCCCGTATGGCGGTTCAGTGCTATCAAATGCAACTTTGACTTCTGGCATAGGAAACCCAAAAATCTCACTTGCCCACTGAATCGCACACGCTGTAAATGCCTCATTTTGAATATTACAGGCTGAAAAATGAATCGTCTGCAAGGTTATCAGGCAAGGGCGATTTCGCACTGCCTTTAAGATATCCTCGCACACAAGCTTTAATCCCTCACAGAAACACAAAATTTCTTCCTCTATCAACTGCTGACTTTTTGGTCACGACTGTAGTGATGGATAAAAATATAAGTCTTCTGCAATTTTAATGACATCTTGCCGATTCTCCATTTCCGCTAAAATCTTATATCCCGCTTTGAGTATAATAGCAATTCCCCACTTATGAATAAACAGATTATATCTAGTTTCCTTCCATATAAATGCACTCATCTTTCATTCCTCCTCATGGAAAATAGCCTGCGTAATCCGTCATCTCTCAGACTCTATATTGCGCAGAAATCCAACATACATGTTTTAAGACTACACTTGCTATTTCCTTTGTTCCCATGCCAATTTATCGTAGCACTTTATAGTGGCATCTGTATTTTGCAGAATCACTAAGGCGCTGTAACCTCCTCATATCAAACACTACATCGTTTCATCTGACACAAACTGGTCTGGATATTTATCACTTCCATCATAAGCACAGGCACCCATCCGTGGAGAATTACACACTTTCGTCTGCATTTCCTCGTCACATGGAAGCACTTTTATGCAGTTTTCACACAAAAAAAACTGCGCCACTATCATAATAAGCATATTCACTACCGCAAAATTTACACTTTCCCTTTATTTTCTGGGTCATGCTATATATCCTTTCTTACAAAAAAATTAAAAGTTTTTTGTATTGTTACTCTTATTCATTTGGATTTATTATACAAAATAAGTAGAAAGTGAATAGTATATTCTTAAAAATCATCACTCTTATAGGAAATAAAAAACATTGTCTCGATCTGGTCAAGAAAGTTTGTCTCCTCTATGTTCTTACAGACTCTGACACATAGGAAATTGCAATTTTTATCAACAAGTCGCTTTTTATTATATGAAAAGTCCAACCCAGTTATAATTTTTATGCAGTCCTTAGTCCCAAAAATACTTACAAGCAATCTCATAAGCAGTTTTGGAGAAAGATACTATCCCCATATACGCGCCAACCGCCCGTTCACAACTTGGTATAATTTTTAAGAATTATAACGTTACAATTCAACCCACGCCAGATTTCGTATCCATTTATGATGATTTGGTGTGAATTGCAACAATTGATGCACACAAAATGCCATAAAGCAGGTATTTTGGCACTGGCTCCGACACCATGCAGCAAGTGCATGGTGCGGGTGTGAAAAGTAACTTTCGTTGTACTAGAAACGAAAAAAACAAAAAAAGTACTTGATTTTTTGATAAAATCAAGTATAATAAATTCGTAGCTGTTGCAAACAAATTATTTCGTTGCGTGGCTCAGTTTGGTAGAGCGCTGCGTTCGGGACGCAGAGGTCGCAAGTTCGAATCTTGTCGCAACGATTTATAAAAACACTGGGATTTGAGGGATATGCCCAGTGTTTTTTGTATTCAAAAAAGACACTATCACAACATCATATAACAGTGACACTAAAACTGTTTCAGAAGACAAAAATAAACTTAAATTAGGAACTCCTTTATCTGATGCTGCATTAAAAGGTAGAGATTTCAATTATTGGAGGCAGAGACAGAATATACTTGCATCTACGGAACCAATATATCTGCTGGAAAAAATAAAGGAAGTATCACGATACATGGAAAAGCACCGAATTATGGCGGTCAGATTACTGTCAAATTTGATATTATCCCAAAAAATGTAAGCTGGTAATTTCCTTACATGCCCCCTGTGCAGTTTCCTTGACTGCCCAGTCAAAATCTTCTTTGGTCACAAAATCTGGCAGACGAATAGCTGAGATAGCATCCACAATTGTATGTGATTCGTTATTATTACTTCATCCAGACAAAAATTAAAGTTATGACCCGATAGAATACTAGTACACCGTTTTTTTATCCTCGTATACAAATAGCGAGTGCTTGGTATATGAGGAATTAAAAAACGATGTACTAGTTATCCTTATAACATGGAAGCCCTTAGCTCCTGCGCACTCTTCGCGCTCAAATACGCTGGCGCGATGTCAAAAACAGTCTTGCATCCGCTCTGTCCCTCTTGTGCCAGACGGTATGCCGCTCTTGCATATGCAACAAGCACGCTCGCTGTAAATTCTGGGTTGGAATCTAATTTCAGGCGATACTCAATCAAATGCTTATGTTCTTTCTCCCAACCAGTCACTCCGCTTCTCAGCACAAAGCCACCATGCGGAATCCCGCTGTGATTTGCTTGTAATTCCTCCTCACTAATAAAATGCACCGTTGTATCATAATCGGCAAAATAGTTTGGCATTGTCTTAATTTCTTCCTCAACCTTAGCCGCATTAGCGCCCTCTTCCAAAACGACAAAACACTCTCTTGTGTGCTTTTCACGTGTGGTCAGTTCTGGATTATTTCCAGAGCGCGCTGCTTCCAATGCAGATTCCACTGGAATTGTATATTGTTTTGCATCTTTTACGCCTTCAATACGGCGAATCGCATCAGAATGCCCTTGACTAACCCCTTTTCCCCAGAATGTATAATCCTTTCCTTCCGGCAAAATCGCATTGGCATATAAACGATTCAAGGAAAACATACCAGGGTCCCATCCCACAGAAATAATGCCAATGTGTCCACTTTCTTTTGCAGCGGCATCTACTTTTTCAAAATGCTCTGGAATGCGTGCATGGGTATCAAAGCTATCAATCACATGAAAATACTTTACATACTCTGGTGTCTGTTTGGGAAGATCGGTAGCACTGCCACCGCAGATAATCATCACATCAATCTTATCTTTCCATGCTTCCACATCTGCAATATTACATACTTTTGCAGTATCTGTCAGAATAGAAACGGACTCTGGATTTCTGCGTGTGAATACTGCTGCAAGTTCCATATCCTCATTCTGTCGTACTGCACACTCAACGCCGCGTCCCAGATTACCATATCCTAAAATTCCTATTCGTGTACTCATTTTCATTACCCTCCAATATTCTACACAGTCCCTCTATTTTTTAAAGTTTCTTTGTGAAACAAATGATTCGATTTGCTTCCGTAAAATGCATTGCCTGGTGAAATTGAAAACTATTAATATTGTTCATTTCACAATCGCTGGCAAATTCTACGCACCCTTTTTCTTTTGCCCACATCTCAGAAGCATTTAACAGCGCTTTGGCATAACCTCTGTGACGATAATTTTCCAAAACAAAGATTCCCTCTAAGTATCCAACAGGTGTTGTTTGAGTTCCCTCCACATAATCATGCCGCAATTGACACTGTGCGAAACCAACAGGCGTATCATTTTCATATTTCAGAAATATCTGAGCGTCCTCCTTTGAAAGAATCTCTGAAAAATTATTGATCAATTCATCAATAAAAGAATCCTCCCACAGCAAAATCGCCAGTTCTGCCAAAGTCCTTATATCCTTTTTTGTGGCTTTTTGTATCATTATTGTCTCCCAATACAATATTACTGTGAATCAATCTGATCCATAAGCTCTGGGAGATTTGAGAACGCATCCAATATATAATCTGGCGCTTTTGCCTCCCCAAATCCATATTTTGCAAAGATAAATGGTATTCCTGCCACTCGTGCGGACTCCTCGTCGCCCGCCGTATCGCCCACATACACTGCTCTCGTTACTTTATTGCGTTCCATAATAAGCTTGTTGTTCTCACCTTTTGGCAACAGATTATTTCCCCAGCACTCAATGTCATCAAAACACTTTTCAAGCTTATGTGCCTTAATAAAACTTTCAATATATCCTGGCTGACAGTTGCTCACCACAAAAAGCTGATAACTTTTTTTCAATTTGAGCAATGTCTCCTCCAATCTTGGATAAAGAATACCGCCATGCTCCGCAAGATAATCATTCTCCTTCGCGCAGCACTCATCCATTAACGCCTGCTGTTGTTCTGCCGTTGTACTCGGAAACAATCTCGCTGCTATCTCTGTCATAGGAAGCCCCAGACAGCCTTCCAACTCCTCAAAGGAAATCGGTTCTTTTCTATAGTCCGAATGATTTGCCACTACCTGATTCCATGTCAGATGAATCCCATCCAGCGCATTCCACATGGTTCCATCCAAGTCAAATATAATTGCCTCTATATTATTTCCCATTTTAATCCTCTTTTTGCTATGCTAAACAACTGTTTAGAAAAGTGTTTCACGTCTTTACATAATCTCTGCCCCTGATGGCATTTCCTTCTCCGGGGTCATCAATGCAAGATTTCCATCTGCATCCTCAGCGCAAAGGAGCATTCCCTCCGACAACACCCCTGCAAGTTTTGCAGGTTTCAGGTTTACTAGCACCATCACTTTCTTTCCAACCATTTCTTCAGGGCTGTAAAATGCCTTGATACCAGACACAATCTGTTTTACCTGTGATCCAATTTTTACTTGACTGCACAGAAGTTTCTTTGATTTTGGCACTGCCTCACAGGAAAGAATTTCACCTACCTGAAACTGCATTTTCGTGAAATCCTCATATGTGATTTCTAGTTTTGGTTCAATGTCAATATCATTTGTGACACTTGTGTCCTTTTCTGTCCCCTGTACGGCACCGGACTCCGCTGCTTGTCTCTCCGCAAGCGCATCTACTTTTGCATTAATTTCCTTCTGGTCAAGGCGCACAAACAATATCTCTGGCGTCTCCGTTACCTTCGTACCAGACACATACACGCCAAAAGTCTTCGTTGACTCAAAATCGCGTACATCACTGTTTAACTGTCTCATAATCCGCTGTGCAGTCTCAGGCATAAATGGATCAAGCAATCCCGCTCCAATAGAAATACCTTCCACAAGGTTGTACAATACTGTTGCAAGCCTGTCCTTTTTCGCCGCATCCTTTGCAAGCACCCACGGCTCTGTCTCATCAATATATTTGTTGCAGCGCTTAAACAAATTGAAAATCTCCGTCAGCGCATCTGCAACGCGAAGTTGTGCCATTTTTGCCGCAACCTTATCATAAGTGCCTATTGCAACTGCCTTGAGTTCTGCGTCAACCGCATCATCAGCGTCTTTATTTTCCACGATGCCGTCAAAATACTTATTGCTCATAGAAATCGTTCTGTTTACAAGATTTCCAAGTGTATTGGCAAGGTCCGAGTTCAACCGTTCGACCATCAAATCCCATGTGATGGACCCATCATTTTCAAACGGCATTTCATGTAACACAAAATAGCGAACTGCATCCACCCCAAACAGTTCCACTAGGTCATCTGCATACATAATATTGCCTTTTGACTTGCTCATCTTATCATTGTTCTGCAAAAGCCACGGGTGTCCAAACACCTGATGCGGTAGCTCCTCACCAAGCGCTATCAAGAAAATTGGCCAGTAAATTGTATGAAACCGAATAATATCCTTTCCTATCAAATGCAAATCAGCAGGCCATAGCTTCTGATACTGTTCCGTGCTGTTTCCATCTGCATCATAACCAATACCAGTGATATAGTTTGTGAGCGCATCAAGCCACACATAAATAACATGACGGTCATCAAAATCCACAGGAATCCCCCATTTAAACGAGGTGCGCGACACACACAAATCCTGTAATCCAGGAAGTAAAAAGTTGTTCATCATCTCATTTTTGCGAGAAACTGGCTGAATAAATTCTGGGTGCTGATTGATATGCTCAATCAGTCTATCTGCATACTTGCTCATCTTAAAAAAGTATGCCTCTTCTTTTGCTGGCTTCACCTCACGTCCACAGTCAGGGCATTTGCCATCTTTTAATTGTGATTCTGTCCAGAAGGATTCACACGGAGTACAGTACAGTCCCTCATATGCGCCTTTGTAGATATCCCCCTGATTATACAGACGTTTAAAAATTTTCTGTACCTGCTTCTCATGACATGGATCTGTGGTCCGAATAAATTTGTCATATTTTATATTGAGCATATCACAGAGCCCTTGAATTGTACCTGCCACCTTATCCACAAACTCCTTGGGGGTTACTCCTGCCTCTGCTGCCTTCAACTCAATTTTTTGTCCATGCTCGTCCGTCCCCGTCTGAAAATAGACATCATAGCCATCTTTTCTCTTGTAGCGGGCAATACTGTCCGCCAGCACAATTTCATAATTATTTCCAATATGCGGTTTGCCTGATGTGTATGCAATCGCTGTTGTAATATAATATTTGCCTTTATTCTGCATTTGTTTTCATTCCTTTCTTCATTATTTATATTGCTCAATTATCTATAATTTACCATAATCAGCAAACTTTGTAAATGAAAAAGAAATGATCATTCCAGACAAGTAGAAACAACCGTCTTAAACAGCGCTCGTTCTTCCAGTAATTCCTGAAAACTTCTGTCATGCTGTCCGCCCGAAATGCCATACCCTTTTATTTCATTCATATAGGCATCCCAGTCACAAATATAGATATATACTTTGGAAATATCGTGTCCTGCAATTGCAAGTTCATAAACGTTGCTGCTGCCAGGCTCTATTTTATTGCCATCTGCATCTAAAGCAACTGCAATCGTATCATCTCTTTCCACGGTATTTAATGTCATCTCTACAGAGGACAGCTCAATACTCTTGACGCCAATACCATCATTATTTATCTGATTGACTTCAATCACGCGGGAAACGCTGTCTTTCTTTGTGATTGTGAGATCAAAAGCCCAGCTCCCTTCCTGCCACCAATTTTGATATTTATTGGGATAATCATACCATTCCTGGGGCAGTGTTTTCATGTATGCTTCCCACTCCTCATCGCTCATCTGATCCAGTTCCTCTGTTGATTTCTGCTGATCTAAAGGCAACGGATCTTTAAGCTCCCCAATCACATTTATAACGTTCAACTTCATGGAAAAAGTTTCCGGTATCTCGTACTCTTCCATGTACTGCATATAATTTTCACTGTCAACAGCAGGCATATTTTTTACATCTAAATCTTTTACTGCCTCTAAATATTTTCGGTCATCAACATTAATTTCAGAGTAATCAATCCTAA
Source organism: Lachnospiraceae bacterium (assembly GCA_949383255.1). Taxonomy (GTDB): domain Bacteria; phylum Bacillota; class Clostridia; order Lachnospirales; family Lachnospiraceae; genus COE1. The sequence continues at coordinate 7,200 of CASJPF010000068.1, forward strand.
GAATCCCCTCAAAGGTATGAGCATCTATAAACCGCCCCTCAATCCTGCGATACGCTGGCACACTGTCAGAACGAAATGAATACTGCTCCTCTGTCTGCAGGGACAGGCTCTGCGTTCCGTCCATAAAAACAGCCATCTGTGGAAACTCCTGTATATTTTTAATATTCACGCCGATAAAAAGCGCCTGATTTGTAGCATACTCTTCTGTCAGGGTAATCGTAAGATCCCCTGATGTCTTTTGATAAGTTGCAGCCTCATTCATGCTTTGTGCTTCTGCATCTTCCGAGTGCACTGCAGTAGTTTCCGCCTCCTGAAACAACGTGATGGTTTCCTCCTCTGGAATCTGCCCGAACGAAAACAATTCCGAAAGCTTGTTAAAAATACCTCCTACAATTGGTATCTCTCTTGCCAGCACAGGATTCATAACACAGAATGTAACCATCAATGCAAGCACTGCCGCAACACTGCCCATTCCCACCATAATTCTGCGTACAAGCAGGTTTTTGTTGCTTGTCAATGGAATCTCTGTACTCCTTATCCTGTTATATGCTTCCTCTATCTTAGCATCAATTATTACACTTGGTCCCAAATCAGCGCTTAAAATCTGTTTCAATTCATTCTCCTGTATCATAATTTTCTCCTTATTCATTACAACCCATATTCCCGTAACATGCAAGAACGTTTATCAGGCAAACTTGTTCGCTTTTCCTTCCAATACAGCGCGCAAATGTTCCTTGCCGCGGCGCAGCTTACTTTTAATTGTATTCTCATTCATATTGAGAATCTCACCTATTTCTTTGATTGTGAACTGCTCTCCATAATACAACTGAAAAATAACTCTGCTGTCATCTGGAAGCGCAGACAGCATTTCGCGAAATTCCACTTCTGCCTTCCCTGCATCGCACTGTGCCTCTTCGGTGTAATCATCCAGATATGCCTTGTGCTGGTTGATGCGGTATTGTTTTGTGCAGCGGTTAATTAATATCCGCACAAGCCATGTCTTAAAATATTCTTCTTTCTTCAAACTGCCAATGTGCTCATACGCATCAAGAATAGTATCCTGTATCGCATCTGCAACATCCTCCTCACTTTTCAGATAGCTCAGCGCAACGCGCCGAAGAGACATTTTACACGCCTCAATCAATGCAATAAATGCTTCTGCGTCACCACGCCTCGCACGCCTCACCAATGTATTTTTCGTATCCATTTTCCTCCTCCGCTCTAACATCAGCCTCTTAGAACCCATAAAATCCCAAGGTTATTGTTGGTATATGAATTTCAAAACGTTTTGATTTCTATAAATTAGATACCATATTGCTGCATTTGGTTGCATTATATTTTTCCATGGTATTCTAAGATATCCTATGATACAATAAAGAATAGAAGGGAACAAATTTTTTAGAAAATACAAAACTGCAAAGAAAGGCATGATAACAAATGACAGCACTTTTTGATGAGCGCGTAGACAATGCGGTTCAGATTATATGGTTTGAAAGAAACCCCGAACGGCGCGAAGAAGCACTTTCCATGCTCCGCGCAGCCGCCAATATGGGCGATGGAGATGCCTATTACTTTCTTGGACGCTGCTATCTTGGAAAAAGTTATGTGGACCCTGTGATGGAATTTCCCCTTGACCAGCCATTTGCTTTTGAGTGTCTTCGCACCAGCTTGACACTTGAGAGTGCTGTTGGTATGTTTGGCGCTATTCATCAGGACGGATTTGAACCGCCAAACAACACATTTATTCATCCGCCCTACCACTCAAAAAAGGAACTTTGGGACGTTGTGTCCGAAAACGCAGAACAAGGGCACATTTTCTGTAAATATCTAATTGCAAATGCCTATTATTATGGTACGGTCGGTGATTTCCTAGACCTTACGCCCACACATGTAGGCAATAAAAAATATGAGCGTTTTCAATATGAATGGACTGCAACAGCAATGCGGCTTTATGAGGTGTGCGTAGCTGCCGGACTTGGCATTGCAATCCCCAATTTGGTAGATATCCTCCGCACGGGCAGACATGGGGCTCCAGTACAAAACCAGCGAGCAAAAAACTATATTCGCAAAGGTGCTGATATGGGTATTGGCGCTTATGAGCGTATTATCGGCAATCAATATCGTGATGAGGGCGAGCTTACAAAAGCGGTTGAATTATATGAGCGCGCACTGTCACACAAGGACGACTACGCATACTATTGTCTTGGTAAACTCTACACATTTAACGGTGCTCTGTCATTGGATTTAAAAAAAGCGTTGTTCTATCTGGAAGAAGGCTATTCCCGCCTTCCAGATGATGCTGGTTTTTGTAATCTGTTGGGCGAAATTTATTTCCGCGGGGGACAAAATATTCTGCCAGATTACGATCAGGCATTTCTGCTGTTGAGCAAAGCATATTTTAAAGGCAGCACATGGGGCTCTGACATGCTGGGCACCTGCTATCTCAACGGATTAGGCACCAATATAAATCTAAACATGGCACAGAAGTTATTTGACCTGCATCCAAAAAAACCACTCGCCGCAGGGGGCTTAAAACGCCTGCGGCGGTCAGATATAGATTAATCTCTATATTCAAAGTAGTCAAAATCTGCTGGTATTCGTGTGCCGCAACCTCCGTTGTTAGCATAGATGCCAACCAGGGTCCCTGTGTGGCGCTTGGGGTCGTCAGGAACACCCTCATCACAGAGATAAATACAATTTTCAAGCACGCCAGCAAGCATCCAATCCGCGCCGTCATAACTGTAGTAAAAACTTCTAGTAAGCCGCTCCACCACAACTTTCAAATAGACACTTTGCTCTTTTATTTCATCGACGGATGCGACTAGCTCCTCACCGTGATTGCGGTTGATAACCAACTGCAATTTTCTTCCCCCTTCATAGCAGACAGAAAATCTTGCGTAAGTCGCTGTACTATAATAGCAGGTAAGTCCCGCCTGCTCTCCATTTCTGGACGGATAAAAATCCACTTTGGTTGAAGCAGTATAATTCAACTCTTGTTCCCGCCGCACAAGGGTATTTTTTGCGCGAATTTCAGAGAGCTGTCCATCTCGTGTCCAGATACGAAAATACCCTGGCCGTTCTGTCAGGGAATAGCTTCCTTGGGCTGGATTGCGCACAAATTCCCAATTTATATTTAATTCTTCACTGTCAAAATCATCTCGCGTCCATTTTTCAAATGGGTGCTGTGGAAGGTCTGGCGCCGTTTGTTTTGTGCTTGGTCCTTTTCTGTCATTGATAATAAACCAATCGTCCTCAAGCCAAGTAACTGGGTCTAGACCGGATTCCCTTCCTATTGTTGTGTAATGTCCCTGATTGGGTCTACCCATCAGATAATATACCCACCAATCACCATTTTGTGTCTCAATCAGCTTACCATGTCCTGTTCTCTGAATTGACGCGTCTGGGTCAAACTGACGCATAAGAGGATTGTAAGGCGATGGCTCATAAGGTCCAAACAAATGTTTAGAACGTCCAACATTAATCCCATGACCATAACCGGTTCCACCTTCAGCAAGTATCGCATAATAATAGTTACCGCGCTTTAATAAATGGGGACCTTCTGGGCAACGCTCTCCGGTTCCTGGCCACACTGGAATTGTTTCTCCAATTACTTTTGTACAATCATCACTTAATGGTACTAGATTGATACCTGGACTAATCACCATATAATGTTTTCCATCCTCATCTACAAAATGCGATGGGTCAATGCTATCCACTTCCAACCAGCTCGGTTTGCTGTACGGTCCTTCTGGTTTCTCCGAAGTAACAACAATCTGCCTGCGCATAACATTATTGTCACGCTTTCCATCCGCGTTGAGCCGCAGCGTCGCCATAATAATAAACTTGCCATTAGAATAGGAAATATCTGGTGCCCAAATACCATGCGAATCCTTGATATCCTGCAAATCTAATTCGTCTGAGTCCGTGACAGCATGTCCAATTACATGCCAGTGCACCATATCTTTTGAATGGCTAATAGCAATTGCCGGAAAATACTGAAATGTTGAATTGACCATGTAATAGTCTTCCCCGACGCGCACTACTGATGGATCAGGGAAAAAACCTCTCTGTACTGGGTTTTGATAAGTATTACTCATATAAAATCCTCCATTCTAAGGAGCTGTAGGAAAATACAGCTTTTAATCAAAAATCTCTACGCACGAAAATATTCGACAGAATCAATCACTGCGTAACCACTGTGTTCTTTTTTTACAGCACCTGCATACGTACAGAACACTCCGTTTTTGACACCCACCCAGCGTCCAGGAACTGCGTTCATCTCGCCTGATTTCTGATAATTTTTGCCATCTGTACTGTATTCTATTGTAACGAGTTCCAGTGGAAACGCTTTTTCTCTGTCATTTAAATCCTGTGTCCCAACACGCTTTACCACATATTTCACATAAATTTCCTCTGCTTGGTTACAATTAATTTTAGGAAGGCTATTTGCTCTCTCATGTACTGTCTCTGGCAGTATTTTTCCATAATTCTGTACGCCTATTATAAAACGAGGCTGAAACCAATCGCCATCTTTTCGGAAAGTAAGCAGGCCATAGCGCATTCCCATAGAAATAATCCCTGCCTCTTCCCCATCCATAAGATGAGAGAGATTTAATTTCGTAATACAAGTAAATTCCGGTGCTGGCCATTTTTGCAGCAAAAGATTTGGCAAGTCTCCATAGACAGTTTCCAAATAGACTGCATTTAATTTCAAACCACTTTCCAAAAATGCATACCATTCTTTTTGCGGGTTCGCATTCCACTGCCATTGTAACCCCAATGTCTTTCCTGTAAAATCATCGGAAGTATTCGGCTCACACACCTCTGTAACCACATCACCGACATTGGGCTTGCGATACTCCATCACAGGTTCTCCATAATGGTTTCCATCTTTTGCAGCGCCGATGATTGGCCAATCGTTATGCCAACTCATAGGTTGTAAATGTGTGATGCGTCCTGCCGCATAAACATCTTGAAAATGAAGAAACCAATCCTCTCCAGTAACAGTGTCCACCCATGCGCCCTGATGCGGTCCGTTTACTGCACTGCTGCCTTGGCGCATCACAACTTTATATTCATAAGGGCCAAACACATTTTTGGAGCGAAGTACTGCCTGCCACCCAGTCTTTACGCCTCCTGCCGGAGCAAAAATATAATACCAACCATTTTTCTTGTACATTTTAGGGCCTTCTATAGTCTCCTGGTCATTCTCATTTCCATCAAAAATCTTAACCGCATCTCCAATCAGTCCCATTCCATCTGGCTGCATCTCTACCAGATGAAGGACACTCTTGTAGCCGATACGACTTTTTGCAACGCCTGCAACGAGATATGCTTTGCCGTCCTCATCCCAGAAAGGGCAAGGGTCAATCCACCCTGCGCCTGGGCGAATATTAACTGGTTTTGACCAAGTTCCAAAAGGGTCTTTTGCAGTACACATATAGATTCCCTCGTCCGGCATAGGAAAACAGACAAAATATGTCCCCTCATGATACCGAATCGCTGGCGCCCACACACCGCACCCATGAATTGGCGCCTTATAGCGTTCCTCTGGAATTTCATGAATGATATAATTCACCACTTTCCAGTTTACAAGGTCCCTTGAGTGGAGCAGAGGAAGCCCTGGCGCATTGCAGAAACTCGACGCAATCATAAAATAATCCGCACCGACACGAATTGCATCCGGGTCTGAATAATCTGCATACAGAATTGGATTGCGGTAATTTCCGTTTCCTAAATCTGCATTCCAAATATTGCTTGCAATCATCTTGATACCTGCCTTTCTCATATTATTTGTTTATTCTCTAATAAAAATAGTATACGACACTCCTCTTGCAAACTTCTATACCCTGTGTTAATTTTCTCTTGCCAAATATTGCGATTCTCTTGGATTCTTTTCTACAATGTATTATAATAGGGAAAACAAGCTTTGTCATCGCCCTCACTTCTACATCTTATCACAGAGGAGTTCACTATGATTTATCAAAAAAGGGACGAATATTTATTTGTCAAGGAGACTAAAAACAACAACTATCTTGCACATATGCACCGACAGGTAGAAATTTTTTATGTGCTTGACGGCGCTATTGAAATCACTATCTCTGGCAAAAAAAAACTTTTAAAAAAAGGTATGATTTCCATCGCCTTTCCCAATATTGTGCATGAAACGCATACCCCCGAACACTCTCTGGCACTTATGATTATCTTTAATCACGATTTTCTGCCTGACTTCTCTGCAGAATTTCACACACAACGCCCGCAGATTCCCTTTATCACAAACCCACAAAATCCTGAACAATTTTCACTACTAATATCCGGGCTGTCAGAAAGTGCGCAAAAAAATACAGATATCCGCATTGCAAAAGGATATCTGTATATTCTTACCACTATGATTTTGTCTCAGATAACACTTGTCAGACAAAGTACAATCCCCACTGGCATTTGTCAGGATATTTCCAATTACTTAAACCAGCATTTCACAGAAGAACTAAGCCTGTCACAGCTTGCAGCCGCCCTCGGCTACAACAAGTATCATATCTCCCATATTTTTAAAAATAACTTTGGCTGTTCCTACAATGATTACCTTAAACACCTGCGCTCAGAACATGCGATGGGGTTATTAACACACTCTGAATTGTCTGTGACAGAAGTCTGTTTTGCCAGCGGATTTAACAGCTTACGCTCCTTTTATAGAGCATTTCATGAAGTCTATGGAACCACGCCAGGAAACATCAGGCAAAGAACTTATTAATCCTTGTTTTCTGGTTGATTTTGCTGGAAATCCTGCATTTCTTGCTGCACTGAAGTTGACTGTACAAACGGCGGCTGCACTGAAAACGACGGCATAGAAGGAGTTTGCGGTTTCTGTACATGTCTTTGGGCTGTTTTTATTTTTCTCTGTTCCAAAATATATCGTATCTTTTTCCTGAGAAAAACAAAGCAAATCAACGCAATAATCAGCATATATGGCGCTAGATAAATCATAAAAAACAACAATCCTTCCAGAAAATACAGAAATCCTCTTCCGGTAGACAAAATTGTATTTTTCAGCCGGTCCACAAAAGTATTCCTTCTGATAGGCTCACTGTCCTGACGATATTCCATCACTTCGGATACATTGATATTGACATAAGAATATGCGACATCCATATCCATATAGCGACGGTTGGTTTGCAATGTATTAAGCTCGTACTGAACTTCTGACAGTCGCTGTTCTACTGTGATCATATCCTCAATTGTCTCGCACTTTTCCAGCATTGCGAGCAGGTTTTTCTCTTGTATTTGTAGCGCCTCTATCTGCGCTGTCGTATCATAATATTTCTGGCTAATATTATCCACACTCGTTGATTTTGAAATAATTTTTCCTACTCCGTCAAGCTCAGACAAAAAATTTTCATAGTCCTTTGATGGAATTCGCACTTCTAGGTAGTTATGCATTGTGCCGCCTGTCTTGCGATAATCCGCATAGTACCAATCATGTCCACTGTCACTCTCACTCTCCGACTGAATCACCCCACCATATTTAGAAATGGTTTCCTTAATTGATGCGATTGCCGCCGGATAGTCAAGTGTCTCAATATTAAGATTACAGTGATATATCAGCTTTTCCTCCAAAAGTATTATGTCGTCAAGAGGTGGTGTCTGCTGCTGGCTCTGACTTGCTGTCGCTCCTTCTCCGCTCTCCATAGGATACTCTAGCATCTCTTCTTCCGCCGCCACTGCCAATTCTGTATTGTTATAGGCGACACCCCCAGAATAATTCTCACGCACTGCACTGTTCATAACAGGCGCTGCTGAATCTGATGTCATGATAGATTTCGCTTCCCCTGATGCATCACAACCTGTCAGTAAACTTACAACAATCATAGACACAGAGAGCAATCCTTTCCATTTCTTTTTCATAAACATCCCTTCCCTTTCTTTGTCATAATAACGAATTATCTTTCTACTACAGATACGTATTGACCAATTGAAATTTATGGAAAAGTGTTTATTTTTTTATAAAATCTCACTGCTTTCACAATAATAATTAAAATATCGCTCTCGAAGTGGATGATAAGAACCCCTTGGCAGATAAATCTTTTTCCCACTATCCATCTGAACTTCCTGGGCACTGAGACTTTCCACATGTTCCAGATTGACAATATAGGCAGCTCCAACGCGCACAAATTCCTTGTAGCAGGCAAGCATTTCATAGATTTCTATCATAGTCCTTCTCAGACCAAACTGTGTATGGTTCGCCAAATATAGATACTGCGACTTTCCCTGGACCTCACAACAGACAATATCACTTACCGCCACCCGCTGTATTCTGCCTTCAATTCGTAATAATAAATACTTTTTGCTCAATTCATTTATTTCCCGCAAAAATCGGTCCAACACAGAAAAAAGCATTTCTTCTGTAATCGGCTTAACAAGATACTGTAAAGCCTCCACGCCAAACGCATCCAGCGCATGTTCCCGCGAAGTCGTCAGAAATATCAACCTGCCTCTATTTCCCATCGCACGCAATTCCTTTGCCGCATCAATACCAGACTTATCCGACATATAAATATCCATAAATATAAGATCTGGTCTATAATTCTTCTCTCTAATTCTGTTGAGCAGACTATCCGCATTTAGAAAGCGTTCCATTATCAATTCCGTCCCTGGGTGTTCCCTTCCGTAACTTCTCAACATCTGTTCTGTCTTATCTAAGTCTGCTTCCTCATCATCGCAGAGTGCTATTAGATACATTGTCTGTTCCCCTTTCCTCCACTGCACTGCCATCTAAATGCGGAATATTCATAATTAAACGAAAGACAAACACGCCCTCATCATTTTTAAAATCGTATTCTCCACCAAAATTTTCTGCTGTCTTAATAATACTTAATACTCCAATTCCCCCTGTAAACTCTGGTTTTGGTTGTCCATTTTTCATTTCGGTTTCTCTCTTGCAAGTATTGTTACAACAAATCACAAGTTTATTTCGCTTTCTTTTTAGCATCAGATAAATAAAACAATCCTGTTCTGGTGACTGCCTTTTTACTTCAATACATCCATATATCGCATTTTCATAAGCATTCGCCAATATTGTAACCAGATCAATATTGGGGATTTCAAGGTTACTGCCAATTTCGACATCTAGGGTCACTTTTATCTGTTCCTGCTGTGCCCATCGAGTGTAAGCTGTAAGAATGTTATTGACGGCTGTGTTAGAACAAATTTGCTGTGTCATGCTCTCCTCTGTCTCTTTATCATACTCTTTGAGATATTTCAACAGCTCATCATTTTGTCCCCTGCGAGCATACTCTGCAATCACTGCATTGTGATGTCTGGCATCATGACGAATGCGTCTGCCAGATGCAATTGATTTCTCCATCAATTCCATATTGCGTTCTAACAGACGATGATTCATTTGCATAAGCTGATTTTCCTTTTGATACTCTTTCTCTTTTCCAATATGGAGATAAAGACGATAAACCAAAAGCTGCAAAGCCCCTGTCAAGAAAAAATTCATCATAAGCTGAAAAAGCCGATATGGTGTCTGATCGATGGTATTTGGATTTAAGATAAACCCAATTCCAAATAAAATGCTTAAAATCATAATAAAAACGCTAAATTTATCCAGCTCTGTCTCCACATAACGCCCAAACCTGCGAATGGATTCCTTAATTTTTCTGTCAATAAATACTGCCATCAACAAGATTAAAATTATCCGTGTAATAATATCCGCCCATACATTTCTATCAAAAAATATCACAGAAACCTCAATGCCACCTATCAAAAATACTGCAAGCAAATAAAAGTTAAGCGCAAACTTATATAATAAGAGATAAAGCGGATCGCTGCTCATCAAAATCGCAAAGACAGTAAAACATAAGTACATCACAAAAGCTGACATTTTCATGCAGGTAGACCAATCTATCACATACCAGATGCATGCACCACCAATCAAGACAAATCCAAAACCAATATAGCAGATAAAAGTTTTCTTTGGGTTATACCGCGGCTCGCTTATGAGTGAAAATAATACAATGGTTCCCGCAAGACTAATTGCATACCGAATTAATGCGATATATACAGAACCGCCTAACATTGCCCTCCCCTTTCCTACAGATATCGGTCGATAGCTTTAACCGTGTCAAGTAATCCAATCATCAGTTCTCTTGCCTGCTCTGCTTTGCGGCTGGTATCCGCGCCAAGATCTGCTGCCTGCTGTGTGCCCGCAGTCACTTCCTCGCTCACTGCGGAAATATGATTAATGCTGTCCACAATCTTATTGTTTGATTCCAAAATTTCCTCGATTCTTCCATAAATCTCGTGCACATTCGTATGCAATCCTTCCATACGACTTCCAATCTCATTAAACTGCGTGCTTGCATTTAAAATTAGGTCATGTTCTGTGCCAGACGCCATAATCACATTGTCTACAGTACTCTTTGCCGCGTCCGCATTCATCTTCAACTCATCAACAATCTTGCGAATCCCCTCTGTCAAACTCCTTGTCTCATCCGCAAGCGTGCGAATTTCTGCAGACACAACAGCAAACCCTTTTCCAGCCTCTCCGGCACGCGCACTTTCAATCGAAGCATTCAACGCCAAGAGATTGGTTTGACTAGAAATGGAAAAAATACGTTCTGTAATGTCCTCCACTGCCTTTGCATTAGAAATCAGACTAGAGACAGAGGCAACCACCTGCTCATTTGCTTCCCGCGTTCTCTGTGATTGTGACTGCAATCTGTCAACCGTCTGTTTCCCATCCTTCACCGCCTGCCCAGAACGCTCTGCCATTGCCAGCATCTCATCAGACATTTGTTTTGTCTCCAATATCATATGCTGAATATTTCCAGTCATTACTGTCTGCTCCTCAATGCTCTCTGCATTGTTGCTATTGCCCTGTGCAATCCCGTCTAACTCAGATACTGTAGAATCCACATATTGGCTTAATTGCCG
>CASJPF010000069.1 GCA_949383255.1 Lachnospiraceae bacterium
CTACGAGATGAAGCTCGAAATGGAACCATCAGTGATAAGGGGCGCGATGTTGCGCAGCAGATGGGGATAGATGTTGATAAGATCAGTAAAGGGAAAATCGATCCTGATCAAACATCAGTATCAGCACGAAGATTAGCAGCAGAACAAAAACTAGCGGATGCAGCAAGAGGTAGCAGAGCAAACGGAGTACTGATTGGTAAGGAGGGAGATGTACCAGTATTTCAAAGTCAACAACAACTTAAACAAAGTTTGATGAATGCAGGTGCGCAGTATATAGGACCTACTAGAGAGAATGATGGGCAAATATATTATATGGATATTCCAACAGATAAAAAAGTTAATAAGGTTGAGATTCGTATAATGCAACAAAGACCCGGTGAAACGAGACCTTACCATGATAATCGAACAATAATCGTGAAACGAGGAAGTGTAGGACAGGGTACAGGACAATATACATATGGAAATGGAGATGCTATTACAGGAGATGTTTCTAGAAGTGATAGAAAAGCTATTGGTCATACACATGGTCAGATACCATAAGATGGATCGTCATTATGAATAATTAATGTTGGTCAGAGAAAGTTTAAAAGAAGGTGTGAAAAAAGTCCATTCTATGATTCTAAAGACAACAGTTTTTGATGGCATTTCGTTGTCCTTTCGTAGGAAGCTACGACTTTTTTCACACTTCCTAAATAGAAAAATATCGATCTGAAACTTATGATTTTCAAGTTTTTAATATAGTCAAGGGGTGAAGAATTATGTATATAATATCAGAAAGCCAGTATATCTTTGAAAAACAGGCGTTTAAAAAGCTGCTAATAGATGCTAGGATGCATGAAATAGTATATGCAGAAACATTTAGCTTAATATTCTATCAAGATCCAGAAAATGATTGGATGCCTGAGAAAATGCACTTGATCATAGATGCTCCTTTTTGGGTAGGAGATAAAAGCAATTGGGAAAAGCTTATCCAAGAGGAGGAGGGCATTATTGAAATGGAGGACAATATGATAGCTTATGAACTGGCAAATATCAGATATCATAATCTGATTGGAGTCCAAAAAATCGACTTTTTAGAAAAATACCTATGTATTTTTTTAGAGGGTGAAAAAGTATTGTCGATTGCATATTATAATGAGTCTGACTATGCATGGATATTGGAAGATGATAAAGACCTTCAGGAAAGAGTAATAGTTGGCTGTGATGGGATTGAGATATTTTCAAGAAATATTCCTGCTGATGCTATATAAGAGGAATTTTGTGCTTTTGATTCGGGTGTCTTTACGCATATAATAGACAGCTAAAATGAGGAAATCCTTAAAAAGAAAGACGGGCAGTTATCAGCAAGATTACGAGATGAAACTCGAAATGGAACCAAGTGATAAGGGGCGCAATGTTGCGCGGCAGATGGGGATAGATATAGAAGGCATTGAAGCAGACATTAAAGATCAGGCTCAAAGTAGACAGAATGCAACAGAAGATAATGTGTAACAATAAAACCAGATGGAGAAGTTATTCCAGTTTCAAGGCTGCCTAAAGATCCTAATAATACGTCACCGAAAGCGCCAAAATATCCCCAAAGAACATATTATGATGGAACGTTCATACCAGATGAGTTAAATGACCATACTACGGGGCATAATGTTGGCAGAATTAGTGTAGATGATTTTTATCCTGAACCATATAAATGGGAAGGGATTGCTACATGGATGAAGGAGAATTCTAAATGAATATTTTTGAATTACCCAAATATCAATAGTGGGATTATATGGAGCGAATTATAGAAAATATAGGATTGAATGAAATTTCTATAATACAAAATAATCATATGATATTTGAATTTTTAAGTTGTTATAATGGAAAGTTATATGCACATTTGGAATGTAGTGGCATTCTCAAATGCTGTATTGAGAGTCAAGCGCATGAAGATGAAGAGTTTACTTATTTTATAGTAGATATTTTTGTTAAAGAATTAAGCAAAGATGAAATGGGAAGTTCTTTAAAATACTATAAGTATGGATATAATGTTAATTTATTTCAAGTATATAAATTATATCTAGTTTCGATTATTGGTAATTTTATTTGCTTTGATATTATCTGTGAAAAATTTACATTAACTAAAGTAACGTAATAAAACATTCATTATCTTTGTGATGCTTTTAACCGTAATATTAAAGTGGAGACCTTCAACGGAAATATCCAGATTGACCGTTATGATGCAGAAGGGCTGCGCCATGAGATGGAGGAGAACGGAAAGCTTGTGACCTTTATCTATCGTGGTGATGAAATAGTCGCAGAGGAAATCAAGGAAGATAAAATACGATATATTCGCACTAGCATATTACTAGCTTCCGATGCGGAAAGTGCAAGGACCTACTATCACTATGCATCTGATGAGATGGGTAGCATTACGCATATAGTAGACAGCAAAAATAAGGAAATCCTTAACCATTATGAGTATGATGCATGGGGGAATCTGATTACCTGCGAGGAGAAAGTACAAAACCGTTTTCGATTTAACGGACAGCAATACGATCCAATAAGCCAGCAATACTATCTACGTGCACGATACTATAATCCAGTTATAGGGCGATTCACACAGGAAGACACCTATAATGTAGATGGGCTGAACTTGTATGTTTATTGTCGGAATAATCCAGTAAGCTATGTTGATCCAAGTGGGAATATCTGTGATTCGGCGGCTGAAACAATCCGTCGGAAGATAATGACGAACCAGGCAACGTTAAATGAGCGGAAAAAGTATGAAGCCTATATTAGAAATAAGGCAAGAAATGGCATTGAGTTATCAGATAAACAGATTCATGCATATCAAGAGTCATTGAGTAGCAGGAATGCACATAAGCCAGGCACTGGAATTATCCCATATGATGCAGGTCTTGCAGCAAGGCAGATGCCCCCTGTTGAGATACGTTTTGGTCCAGCAAATTTGACAGGGAAAGGCTATGATGCTTTTGTTTCGCACCTACGTGAACAACAAAATGAGTTAAATAGATTATCCTTATATTATACTTCGGATCTGGAATTAAATCTATTTTTATTTCATAATGATCCTAATATGGTGGTGCATGATGCTAATGATAAAGCAAGAAGAAATGCAAGAGTATATTTGGGAAAGGGTTCTGGTGATGTGGCACATGCATTAGATGCATGCGCAGGCGGCTATTTAAATAATATTCCGAATAGGAGGCCATCGAGACCACAGCAACAAGTGGGAGTAGGCTGGAAAACTAATTGGACACAGATTGTTCCAGGAAGGAGACATATTTTGATTGCAGAACCACAAGGATATGTCAAACCGAAAAGCAAGTGAAAATATATTGAACTGAAAGGAGGTAACTATGGAGAATCAGACATATACAGGATATTATATGCAATTTAGTGATAAGTACACAGGAAAATTGAATAAATACGGTGGGCTTCCAATACATTTGCCGCCACAGTGGCCCACTGATGAACAGTTTGGCGGATGGACATTTTTATGTCAGTTTTATTGTGATGGAAAAATGCTGTCCATTCCTGATACACTATGTGTTCAAATTTATCAGCTTATGATAAATGACGAGGAAAGTTGCGATATTGTAGTAGTACAAGTACCACTTGGAGCAAAGGAAAATACAGAGAATTATGGAGTTAGTGCAGCTAAAATACCAGAAGGTGACATTTTATTTAAGGAAGTAGTGGAGGAGATTACAGAAAAAAGTGATTGGGAGTTGGAAGATAAAAATGGAGTTTTTCTTCAGAGGTCTAAATTAGGAGGCTGGTGTCCTGCTGCTGACGAAATGGGGAATAGAAAGTTTTTGGGAATAGTTGGAGACGGAGATGCAAAATCTCCTTTTAATTGGGGAGGAGTGGACCTTTTTATGTTTTTAAATGAATCAAACCAAGTGGATTGCGAGTTTTACTGATAGGAGTAGATTGTATTAATATAGCAGAATTATTTTTAAACATTGAAAGTATTATAACTATGATTCTATAGGTAATATAGCATGTGTAGTGGGAAACATCGATATATATGAGTATAGTGTAATCAATCATTTTGCAGTGATGACAGATTTGATCTTCAATGGAAATGTTCAGATTAACCGTTATGATGCAGAAGGGCTGCGCCATGAAATGGAGGAGAACAGCAATGTTGTGACCTTTATTTTTACGAGTACCTACAGGAGTCTAATACCCCGCGGCAAGTTGCGGGGTATTAGACTCTTACGGTGATGAAACTATTGTAGAGGAGAGCAAGGGTAGCATTACGCATATAGTAGACAGCGAAAATAAGGAAATCCTTTTAATGAACAGCAGTATGACCCAATAAGCCAGCAATACTATCTACGTGCACGATACTATAATCCAGTTATAGGAAGGTTTACACAGGAAGACACCTATAATGTAGATGGGCTGAACCTGTATGTTTATTGCCGGAATAATCCAGTAAGTTATGTTGATCCAAGTGGGAATATTTGTGAGCCCGGTGTAAAATGGATTATGGGAAAGTTTACACCTGATGGGAAGTGCACTGCCAGTAGGAATGAACAGAAGAAGTTAGCCTCTTATTTAAGAAATAAAAAAATAAGGGGGCAAATTAGATGATGATGAAGTGCGAATCTTAGATTAGATCAATAACTATACAGCAGCATCAAGATATGGTTTGCAGATGGGAGCATATAAGAATACTAAAAAGACAAAAAAGAAGCCAGGCGCACAACAACATCATATAAGTCAAGGTGCAGCATTTAATGATGTTATTCCATATGAAGAAGGATTAACAGTTTCGTTACAGGGTGATGCTATATTTGGAGTAGGAAGTGAACATTATAAGGCACATGTGGTAAGTTTTTTGGAAAAAAACCTACAGTGGCTGAATATAATAAGGCATTGTATGATTCGATGATCTATGCAGGATTGTCAAATAAGCAGGCAGCATATATAGTGTCTAGAGCATATGAACAACAAAGAGACTATAATTTAACGAATAAATCTAGAGTGCCAACAGTACCTGGACCAACGCATCAGGTAAAATAGGAGGAAACGATGGAGTTAAAACAAGATATTATTGAAAAGATGGTAAACTGCAATTGGTTTGAAAACTGTGGAAACCAGAAATTTGACGGATTTGAGGTGGTTTTTATGAAAGACCGCCAGGAGGCAGTTGAACGTATTAGTTCATTAAAATGGGAAAGGGTATGTCTGCAAAAGAGCAACGATGTTACCGTTTATTTACATAAAAATTATACGGAACAGTACCAGAAGTGGAATGATGTGGTTGACGAAATAAAAGCAATATATCTGGACGAAATTGTGAAAAAAGTCACAATAGGACTAACAAAAAAAGAGTTGCTTTTAGATGCAGTGCTGAATGATGTGACTTATAATATTGTGACTCTGCTTGTATTAAATTACTATTCAGAGTATTATACAATGGATTTATTTCATCAGCATATGTTGGAATTATATATGTGCGGGTATTTACCTTGTGGATGGTTTGGCGGTCTAAAGGAAGGGAAATTTAAAGTGTATTGATTAGGCACTTAACAATGAAATTTTGCATAAAATGGAAAATTTTCTATCTGTGCGGTTGGAGCTTCTCTGAGTCTCCAATCGCACAGGTGAAATAATTTTGGTTCTGACTTATCCAGGTTAAGCACTTAAGAATGAAATCTTGTGTAAAATAGCAAAATTTTGGTTCCGGTTTATCCGAATTAGGTATAGGATAGATGATGTTTTAACTATTAGATAGGATATGAAAGTTCTTGTTAAATAGTGCAAGAAGTAAGGAACTGTTAAAAAATTACGCATTAATTTGACTTGCCTAAATGTCCATCTGCGGCATCAGATAATCTTGACAACCTGCGATTATCTTCTTTGCAACTGAACATTTATAGGGTATCAAATTAACAAGCTATTTCTGAATAGATAGCAATAGCCATTTGTCGATAACGTTAAAATACGTATCAAATTAACAAGCTATTTCTGAACAGTTTCTAGGTACAAATAGTCAATTTATCATGAAAATATAAAGTTTTAGCGAAAATGATTGTGGAGTGGAAATATGGAAATAGAAAAAGTAAAAGAAAGTGCTGTAAAAGTATTACAAGAAGTTTAAAAAAGGCTACATAGTAGAGAGTACGTTCATATACTGGAAGTAGTAGATGAAATTGAGATAGGTATGAATAACTTGAGTATTGCTATGGAGTGTGTAAGAATGATGATAGATCCTGAAGATGATATTGACGAATTATCAGATGATGAATTATCAAATGATGAAATACACTTTTATGAAATAACTAAAGATTTAGAATATACGATTGAATATGAACTAAGATCTTGTGGTGATGGATTAGAGGTTATGCTGTTTCTTGATTTTTATGTGTCAGAAATTGGCATTAGGTCTGTTTTACGCACTATAGATATTTAGGAGAACTATAGCTGAAATATCAGTAATTATTTTTTATTTCTTAATTTAAAGAATTTCCTTTTATTTGATTTTAGCAGAGTAATGTAGAAAGGTGAATTGTTAACATGAGATATGGAGTGAAAAAGATAGAATATGAAAAGGATATGATTATTGTAACTGGAGATACAGAAGTTGGAACTATTAAAGGAGTATGGAAGTATAGAGAGCAACCTATTGCAAATAAAGGTTACTTTGTAGAATTATCTTATATGAAATTTGAAAAAAAGTTTGTACAAAGTTCTATGCATATTCTTAATGCATTAATGTGCTAGGATACAGTTACATTTAACGGAAGAGTTGAAGATATGGACGAAGATGTATATTATGTACGCTTTGCAATAGATTGGCTTGATATGATTGAAATTAGTGATAGTTGTGGTCAAATTAATAAAGGAGATTTTGCATCATTTTCGGTAAGATATGATTATATATGGATATATCCATATACTTGATTAATACCGGAGTGTCGCTTGCAAGGGGCGATTATGTAGGAGCGGCGATGTCGGCAGGAACAACAGTAGTGTCTCTGATACCAGGTGCAAATTCCACAGTTGCAGCAGGAATAATATAACATCAGGAGAGGATTATTGGGAGGAAACAGAATCTTCTTTATCCGTTGGCTAATTGGTATGAAAATTATGTACAGGCGCCTTCTAAACCTTAATTTTCAGGTATTGCTCCTATTTTATCCATGTCATTTAGTTAAGACCAAATTCCAAAAAACGGATTGAACATAAGTTTGAGTTTTACTTCTTTTAGAGTTCATATTTTCATTTATTCCTATTAAAAATTAGTTTAGAGGTGTATATCATGTACAATAATCTATATTGTAAAGTATATTTAAACTCAGAATTAGAAATAGAAGAATTATATCAACATATAAATTGTAAGGTTTTAGGAAGATTACAACCTATAAGAACAACAATAACGGATTGGTGTGAAATGGATTTGCGTAAAAATAGCGAATTTAATCCCCAAAGATTAATAGAAGATCCAGAGGATTTTGTATTTTGGCAATACTATATAGATGTAGAACCCAAAAAACAAATTGACCAATATAATTATATTAACCAAATTGCTAAACTTTTAAGGGACCTAAATTCTGATAATATAAAAATTGTGGCATCCTGTGATTTTGAAGAAGATTTAAATATGGATTACTTTGTGTAGTTAACGCTGAGAAAATGTAGTAGGTGGAAAACCAGGGATTTTAATGGATAGATGTGTTCAAGATTCGAAGTCTATTGTTGTACTAGATAAAACAAAGGGTAAAGTAATGTTAAAACCAAATGCGGATACAAGTTTATTGAATCAAAATAGCATAGATGATTTGACGAAAATAAGGCAAATAATGAATAATGATAAAATAAAGATAAATGATTTGCAATTTTTGATAAAAGAGGATGGACATATTGTGATTGCGGACCCGTTAGATGTGATTGTCGGACAATTACCATCTAAAAATAATAATAAGATGCTTGATATACTTATTGAGGAAGCGAAAAACTAGATAAGGGAGAAAGGTTATGATAGATTTTAATATTTATGAACCAAATATAATTTCTAATCAGGAAGAATTGATAAAGAGTGTACTAAATAGTAAAGTAGATTAATTGATTCGATATGGGATTAGTCCGAAAGAGGATTTTTCCAAAGAGTATGAACTTGATGAAAGTTTGGCTTTTTCTTTATCGGTAGGTTCACTGGTTATAGAGTTTGATAATGGAACTGTCATAGGATTTAATAGTGACGAAGAAATATGTAGTGTTATAACTTGGGCAGAAAAATATGAGGGACAGTATCGTTCAGAGCAATTAAGGAACGCAGAGGAGCTATTCCCAATAAAAGCTGATGATAAGAAATATTCAACAAAGTTTTTTGCCAGTTTGATTCATGAAACTTTAATCGGATTTGAGATAGTCAAGCTAGAGCCGCATAGTCCAACATATTTTGCGTTGCCAAGAGAAGTTGGATTGGTGCTGATATTTTCGAATGAAAGTCAGATCATATTATCTCACCAATTAACAAAGCAGGTATCTGAAAATTTTACTGTTTTAGAATGGGATCAAATAGATAGAACAGATGTATATCAAAGGCTCTATAAGACAAGTCGTTTTTGAAATAAAAATTATTAATAGAAATATAGTCATGCTGAGGTGATATGGATAGGTTGCAATTCAATAGAATGCTTGCATGTAATTTGCTATATTATAAGTGAACTGCTGAACTAGCAACTTACTTTTTAATTTTTTGTCAGAAGAATTGACATCAATAACAGTTAAGAAAGATAGTACAGTGAAAGAATATATATACATTTTATATTTACAGGGATTTTATGGTGGAAATTGTTAATGAAAAGAAAATTATGTTTATTATGTGTGTGTCTTTGTGTTCTTCTTTGTTCTTGTCAGGGAACTGTTTTAGAAAATCAATCAAAAGAGGAAATAACATTTCTTGAACAATATAATGAGATTTTTAGAAGAGAGAATGCAAAGAGGGCAGCATTGATTTATTTAGATGAAGACGCAATACCAGAATTGCTGCTTGTAAAAAATGGCGCATATCAGTTGTATTCCTTTGATGGTTCAGAGGTAAAAAATATAAGTCCATCTGATACAGAGATTAAAATGAAAGTATATGGACCAAGTCATCAAGTAGAAAATCATTATACAGACATGAAGCTTTATTGGTTTGAATATGTTCCTTATAAGGGGCTGATACGTGTTCATGATGGAACATTTCATGAAGTGAATGATATTCAACGGTTTGATATGGAGAGGCATGATTATTACCTAAAATATGTAGATGGTTCACTTACAAAAGAGTTGGAAGTAAAAAATATAGGATATGAATGGTGTACATATAATGCAAAACAGGAAATAGAGAATGAGGAATTTTTAAGTCAGATATCTGAATTAGGATATGATCAATTGATTCCCTGTGATTTTCTGTATGAAACGATAGAAGATGCATATAAGAATATAGGAACCAGCGCAGATACCAAAAAGGTATTGGAAGATTTTGTAAGTGGAAAGACCAATGTAGTTGATTATGTGGAGGAAATCAATGACATTCCAGAAGATGGTTTTGTTATGAGAAGTTTTGAGGATTTCTACAATTGGATAACAGCAGAGGAGGATTATTGGGGGAAATAGAATATGCGGATTTTGATAATGATGGAGAGGAAGAGCTGATTATACGTGGCTATTGTAATGCACGTCTCTTTTTTGATGTAATAGGGGATACGGTTTACAGGCTGTTTGAAACTACTAGTACTACTGATGTTGGAAACGTTGTTGAAATGAAAGGAAAGAGAGTTATTGAGAGAACTGATGTAATGCATGTAGGAAGAAACATATATCGTATAACGCAGTATGATTCCTGTTGTTGTATTATAGACTGGTTTACGTTATCTGCTGGATTTGAGGGAAGCAGTTATTCCGCTGAAGATGAGTTTTATTATAGGAGACGGGAAATATCAATGAAAGAATTTGAGGCGATACGAGATACGATTGTGTTTAATGGTTATAGTACAATGCAGTAGGTTATTTATTTTTAAAGGAGGTCTATTATGATAGGACAAATATTTCCACTTTTTCGGGAAGGTCATCTGCTGCGAACGCAGATGCTAGAGGCTTTTACAGATTATAGTTTTCGGTTTGGTGAACTTCTGTATACAGGGTATGCAAATGGAATTATTAGTGGATGCCAGCTTACAACGACAGAAGATACAATTATTGTGCATCCAGGACTTGTGCTTTTTTTTGGAAAAGTATTTTATATTAAGGAGCCAATGTCTGTCAGTTATGCACCAACAGATGCACTTCGGATATTAAAGCTGCATTATCTAGGGGAGGAACAGACAGAATCTATGATTCGTTATGAGATGGAGTTATCTTTGGATGAAGATCCAATACAGAAAGAAGGGCAGATTGAGATGTGCCGCTTTACACTCCAGCAGGGGGCTTATCTGCGGTGCCAGTATCAAGATTTTGAGGATTGGGGAACAGTATATGACACATTAAATGTGATACATGTTCCATATGCTGCATTAGGACATAGTACAGTACATCCAGAATTGCTTCGGACATTCGCAAGAGAAATGCTTTCTCATTCACCAGAAAATCAAATGGATATTAGCTTTTGCTTAGAGATTTTGAGTCATGGAGATGCGGTATGTTTAGAGGCACTCACTGCGTATATTCGTCTACATAATGGTGTGATAACTCCAAAAGAGGATAATCACGAAATATATAATGGGCTTTTAGACATATTGCGTGAAGTCAAGGGAGGAGTTCGTCAAAAGAGAGCAACAGGCAAGAAGCAAAGAAGTATATTAATAGACTGATTTTATAGAATGGAGGAAAAGGAATGGATATTAATAATGATGAACCGAGATATATTACACGTCTTATGAAGATGGAGTGCGATAAGGGAACTGTGAAAAACTATATTAATGTAGATACGGATCACGGGGTGTTAGCAGGGGGAAATGATGATGCGCAGCCAGTTATGAATGCAAACGACCACACTTCTAAACATGTAATTCATTTTGGAAAATGCAAGTCAGAGTCAAACCCTGAACGGGCATTTCGGGAGATGCTGGTTAAGGCATTGTTAGGACCAGCGGGAGCTTTTCTGACTGGTCCAATGTTGGACAAGCTTGAGGAGTTGGGTATCTTGACATATCAATGTAAGCCCAATACACCCCAGCCGTGGATTGATACAAATAAGGATTGTATTATTGAAGGAGCACCAGCACTGACAATGGACAGTCAGCTTGCGTGCCGCTATGGAGGTTGTATTACATTTGCACCACTCGATACAGTTGATGTTAATGAACAAGAGGTGGGGGATTCGGAGGAAGCACCAAAGTCAGAGGATATTGTAAATGAAGCGTTTCAGGCGGCAGTAGGGGATGCGATGGCGGAGGTATCTGATTTGGGTGAGGCAGGTGCAGAGACTGTTGGAAAAGTACAAGCTGCATTGGCATTAGCTTCTGCCATACCTGCGCAACAAGGCACGTCCATGCAACAAGGCGGAAGTTTTGGTCAAAATCAGGCAGTAGTTCCAATGCCTGAAATGGATGCGTTTGACTTTGATGGTATGATGTCTAACCCAGATATTATAGACTCAGATGGAATGATTATTGATCAGAGTGCAATGGAAAACATTAAAATTTATGACAGCACTGTTGCTATGGCGGGCAGTGCAGCAGTAGCTTTCTACAATACAATTAAGGCATTAGAACCAGATACAGATATGACCTTTATGCAGGCAGTACAACAGATGGAGCCTTACGGTAAGATTGAGCACTCTGAATTGGGGGCTATGCCACTTGGGATTGCAGATGCACTCAATAAAAGGGGATATAAAACGCAATATTGTTTTGATACAGATACAGAGATTGTCAGCAATGAGGCGGTGAATGCCGATGCTTCTATTATGATGTATGCAACAACGAAAAATACAAGATGTGTCGCTTTTCGTCCAGACCCAGTGAAGCCAGATGTAAAGGAGCGTACTTTTACATTCTATAATGAGATAGGAAAAAAGAAAAGTTCTATGGCGTTAAAGAAATTTGACAGTCAACTTTCTGATAAAGGGCGCACAAAGTTAGGGGCAGTTACAATTACAGTGGAGAAGCCAAAAAAACAGGTAGGTAACTTTGAATGTAAAAAATATATAAAGAGGAGGGATTGATATGGGTGCAGAAGAGTATTGTGATGAATTTATTCAGAAGGCGCGCAGAGAGAGGGAACAAT
This sequence comes from Lachnospiraceae bacterium, assembly GCA_949383255.1. Lineage (GTDB taxonomy): Bacteria > Bacillota > Clostridia > Lachnospirales > Lachnospiraceae > COE1. The sequence continues at coordinate 12,235 of CASJPF010000069.1, forward strand.
TGGAAGAAGTACGTCATTCAGAGGAAGTAGTGGAGGAAGAAACCAAACAGTCCATATATGACGAGGTAGTTACAATATTTGGAATTCCTGTGCTTTTTTGTGACCATAGCATTATAGAAGACAAAGTACTTATGCGAATGCCAAATGACTTTACAGCTCGTTCGGAAGAAGAGATCGCAAGTGTATATTTTCTTGGGAGTAGACCCGCGTATGTTTTTTCTAATGGTTATCTAAATTTTATGGTGGCATTTAATTGGACAAACAATGTGATGCCAGATACGTCAATTTTTGATTTTACAAAGTTTGCAAAGCAGGCAATTGAGCGGATTGGTCCGAAAGCGCATTTTATGGGAGAAGATAAAATTACGCAGGAAGGAAACAGTTTATCTATCTTACAATTTGTTTCACAGACAATTGATTCTGTGAATTATAATATTATGTTTTTTGCATCACTAGAGGGGCGCTTGCTTATTGGATCTGTAACATTTGACCAGAAATATGCCAAGCGTTTAGTGCCTCTTACATTGGAAATGGTAAAATCCTTTCGGATTAAGCAGGAAAAGGAGGAAGAGTCAGTATGAGTACAATCACATATGAAAATATCAAGGTAGATGGCGCGCCAATTGAAAAGGTACTAGAACTTCATATAACCCATGCGCCCAATTCACATGGGTATGCACGGATTAAGGGAACCGCTCCCTATGAAAGCGCAAGGGATTTTGCCAAACGTGCAGATGAGACAACAGGAGTAGAGATCAAGACAACTGCCGATGGACAGCCAGGAAGACTTTTTTATGGAGTGATCAGCAGTTTAAATATTGAACAACTGCCTGAATATGCAGTGATTGACCTTTCTATAGAAACGACAAGCAGCCGATTAGATGCAAAAAAATGCAGCCGTACCTTTCAAAATACGCAGAAGACATATGGACAAATTCTAAATCAGATTATGGCAGGGAATGGTACTGTATCTGTTATGGTTTCTGATAAGCCGATAGGTGGTTTGATTATGCAGTGTGATGAAACAGACTGGGAGTTTACAGTTCGTATGGCATCTCAGCTTGGTGTTCCGGCATTTGCCAACATTATAGCACAGACTGCACAAATTTATATTGGGCTTCCGCCAGCAGGGCAGTCAAAGACAATCCAAACAGTCTCCTATGATTATGCAAAGAGTGATGCAGCGTATCAGTCAATGACTTCCAATAATTCACTGGCAGCATCTGCCATGCGGGAAGATTTTTCGTCAGAACAAGTGCATTCCTATGATTATTTATATTTAGGAGATACAGTAAATCTAAACGGAAGTACTTCTCAGGTCAGCGCTGTGCGGGCAGATTTGACAGACGGTATACTACAATGCACTTATTCGCTTTCATTAAAAACTGGATTCCGTGTGCCAGAAGTTAAGAATAAGCAGGCATCTGGACGTATGATGACTGGTATTGTGACAAAAGTAGAAGCGGACAAAGTTCAGGTGTTTTTAAATTCAGTGGACCCAGAGGCAGACGGCAGCAGTGACTGGTGGTTTCCATATTCGACAGCATATTCCTCACAAGATGGGAGTGGCTGGTATAGTATGCCTGCTGAGGGAGATGAAGTGCGTGTGTTCTTTCCATCAGGCAATGAAAAAGACGCGTTTGCTGCCAGTTCCGTGGCAAAGAATGTACGTGAAAATGTGACAGACAAATGCTGGAGTGGGCTAAATGGCAAACAGATTTTAATGACGCCAGAAGGACTTGCTATCATATGCAAGGAAGGCAAGATTTATCTAAAACTCAGTGATGAGAAAGGGATAGAGATTGTATCAGATTTGGATATTAACATTACTTCGGGAACCCGAGTAAATATTCAAGGAGGAAAAGAAGTTAAAATCATTGCCCAGAATGAAGTTATGGTAGGAACAGCATCTTCCTATATGGATATCCGAAATGAAGGTATAACAGTCAGTTCAGACAACATTATATTGAACTAATAGAAGGTGCTGTGAAAAATAAGTTTTTCACAGGGCAAATTTGGGTTTACGCCCAAATTCGCAGATTTTGGTAAGAATGGGGGAATGATATGGAGCGGACAGAATGGGAAAAACAGTACAGGGAGCAGTGTTTTCTTCCTGTTTTTAAGGAATATATGGTAAATGCCATGCAGGATATAACAAATCATGCAGCAGAGATTGATAAAAAGTTAAATGGCTTTGTAGAATCCTTTCTAACGGATTTGGTATTTTTACAGGAGAATGGGAAACTAGAAGAGATTCAAACAATCTGTATCTCTTTTCCATATACCTCATTAGTTTGTAGTACACCTTGCCTGCGCTTTGAGGTTTATCCTAATGTGCCATTTATGGAAGATGCACTGGTTATTAGAGAATTTTCAGTGCCGTGGATATTTTCTGGTTGGGAACAACTTCTGTGTAGACTGCGCGAAGAAGCAGGAAAACAAGGCATGAATGCAGTGATACGTATGCCATATATTAAGAGCCATGCATTAGGGAAGGCAAGATATTTTTTGCATTTTTGGTCAGGGTTTGTAAAATATTATCTTTATGGTATAGAGAAAAAGGAAGTGTTTCAAAAATTAAAAAAACGAAAAGATTTTTCTATTTCTTTTGGTGAATATATGGATTGGCAGCGTCCTATATGGATATCAAGGGAAGAGACAGATATTTTTTTCTGTGAGGAAGAAACAAATCTTAATTTTTGTCAATTTCATACTGTGTGGTATGAAGATAAAGTGTTTGATGCGTTTGCTTTAGACAATTGCAGGTTTTACACTTGTACCTTTCAAAACTGTCGTTTTGTAAACACAGGATTTCAGGAGGCATTTTTTGTAGGCTGTACATTTGAAGCATGTAGCTTTCAGGGGACAAATTTAGTGGGTGCTCGGTTTGATGGCTGTAAGTTTGAAAAGGTTGAGATGGAGGGGATTTTTACCTACTTTTTACAGGGAGAGCCGAATATATTTCCGGCTCCCTGTGGAAATGCGGAGTTTACAGGTTGTTTTTTAACATGTGTGAATATAAGAAATAGCGACCTTTCTGCCAGTTATTTTTGTGACTGTCGAATGGAAAAAGTTGATGCGCAGGAATGTCAGCTTTCTGATAGCTTTCAGGAAGCAGTTATAGGAGGGGAGCCATGAAATATTTTGAACTAAGAGCGGATCCAGATTTATCAAATCCAATACAAATTCAAAAGATTGATGTGCAAGTTTATAAAGATGGCATTTCGAAAGAATGTTTTGATGCGATAAAACGCTTGCATGTAGCGTATTTTGACCATTCAGAACAGACAGAGATTTGTGATGCACTTTATAAACCTGCATTTATGATTTCTGATGCACTTAGGAGCGTTTTTGCACTATATGAACCCAAGATGGAATTGAAAGGAGTACAGTTATTTGCCAATAACATGGACGATAACACAGCACCGCTTTATTGGATGCCATATATAGAACCTGTTGTTTGTTTAGGTGGGGAGAGTAGAAAATATCCAAATGGTATGCTTGAAAAGCTGGTTTTGGATAGAAATGCATCCATAGAAAATCGTCATATCTTCCGTGTGGCAGAGATTCTTGAATATAAGATAATTGTATCCCTGCCAGTAGCAGAAAGTATTCTTCGCAGACAGATGACAGGTATATCATTTGAACCAATCGCATTTTCAGATACAGGAAAGGAGGAGGCTTTATGCCAGACCAAGAGTATTTAGAATTAAATAGGATTCTAATTGATTTTCCACTATCTTATGTGGCAGTTAAGGAACTACATATTTTGGAGACAGCAAACAATCACAGCAGTATGCGTTTACGGCTAATCTCCAAAGAACAGCTCTCAGAAAAAGAAGTGCTGCGTTATACAAATACACCTGTCACAGTGTATACCCCAGAAGGTGGCTGTATCTATGCTGGTATTTGTACAGAATTATCTCTGTACAGCCTCAACCAATATATGGAGATTGGTATTATTGCAAAGAGCTTTTCTTATCAGTCCGATATTAAGGCAGAAAGCCGTACTTTCCAGAATCCTTCCAAACATCTAAGCGAAGTGGTGGATAGGGTATTTGGTTCTTATGGGTATGCAATTGCATTACAGAAGGATATTCCCATTCCAATTATGCTTTCTCAAGAGGGGGAGACAGACTGGGCATTTATTTGCAGGATTGCAAATCAGTTTGGCTATACAGTGTTTGTAGATAGTAAGTCTACAGCAAAACGGATTCATATTGGAACAGTGCCATTTTCACAGGGAACACTTTGTATGGGAGAGCTGCCAGCACTATCAAAGGATATTCATGCTTTTTGGCGTGCAAAGAACAATACAGCGCCAAATGCATCTGCATATGAATTTTTACAACAAGGCTGTCAAACGCCTATATTGACATTAGGGGTTGGCCATGCAGTCTGTGGAGGCGTTAGCCCACAGATTCTTGTAAGGAGTGAGATTGCTGCACAGGGAGGATTGCTTGTCAATGCAGTTATGGCTGCCTATCAGGATGGAGCTTATCCACCATCACCAACCAGTACAGGGAAAGTGGCTGCTACTGGAAATTTGAGCGCCAGAAATCCTAGGAGTATAAGTGGAGGAAGTTCACAGTCTGTATCGAGTGTGGTGAGTGGAACTGTTCTTGATGTGGCAGGAACACAAGTACAGGTGGCATTTGGAGATGGCACAGCAGGAGGGGTGCGGTGGATACCATACTGTAGTGTATTTAGTAATGATTTTTACTGTATGCCAGATATAGGGGATACTGTATACTGTTATTATGAGACAGATGGTACAGTTGTGTGTATGGGGAGCCGCCATGTCAATACAGACAGCCCAGATTTTGGCAGGCCAGAGGAGAAGGTCCTTACAGCCAATAATTGTATGATTCGTCAGAAATCTGATGGAATTGAGATGACTGCCAACAGAAAAGAGATGGATGGAGAAGGCGGGGAGCGTGTACGTATTACTTTTTCTGACACAGATGGAGTGGATATTGCCTCCTCTAAAGAGATTACAATCCAAGCACAAAACAGCATATTGATTCAATCCAATGACTTAGAGACAGTAAAGGAAAATCTGACAGAGTGGTTTGACAGTGAACGAAAGACAAGAATGGAACAGTTTGATACAGACCAGTCAGCAGGTGCGGAAAAATATGCGGCAGATGGTGGAAACACTTCCTATAATGCAGCATGGGATTTAACCAAAAACTTAGCGTCACAGATGTGGGAAGGATTCTTAGGTGAGATTACCTCTCCATTTCAGATTGTATCAACGGTTGGATCTATGATGTCAGGAGGAGAGCAGGAGGCACCACCAGAACCAGCAGTAAAATTTGAAAAGATTGATGAACACCAAGTAATGATTATCGGTTTAGAATCCTGTATTCTACAGACACAAAAGTCCTCTGTACAGTTTTCAGGAGAGACTGTGGTATTTCAAGGACCAAATTTCTGGGCGTTGGGATTAAAACGTTCCAGTGACTATGAAGTGGTATCAGAAAGTCAAAAAAGTTTTATGGATACTATTATGGACGTTGTACAGACTGGTATTGATTTGATTGGACTCATTCCAGGCTGTA
>CASJPF010000070.1 GCA_949383255.1 Lachnospiraceae bacterium
ATGCAGGAGCTTCCTGCGATTCTCCAACTGACAGTAAGTTTACTCTATCCTTAATTATATTTTGATTGATATATAAATATGTATTTGTTATAATGCTGTTATGGGTACTGTCATAACGGTAGGCGGTTAGTCCTTCAACAGAGAACTGAGATCTCTGATTACATAGAAATCTGTTTACAGAAATCGTACTAAGGAGGACATTGCGTATGTTCACCATCGAAAGCTTTATTGCAGTCATTAGTTTATGTGTGGCTTGTTTTAGTCTTGGCTATTCGATTGGTAAGGATAGTAAGACAAAAAATAACCGCCCAAGCCTCGCAAACTTAGCGGTTATTTTAACACTACAAATGCGGACTAACCGTCTATCGACAGTACCCTTTTATAATGTTATATTACCACTGGCTTGTGAATATGTCAATATTATGATAAGTGGGTATATGTGATTTTCATGGGTCAGGAATGCGCATGAACTGCGTGTTCTGTGAGAATATGATTTAGAAATAAAGAGTGTGAAATACGATTCGGAGAAAAAGGAGTTACTAAAGAATGAGTTTTAACGAACACGCATTAGAACTATCCATTATAGAACTTTTACAAAATAAAGGTTACCGCCATCAGACAGGCAGTAAATTATTACGTAAAAAATCAGAAGTTCTGATAGTAGACGACTTAAAAGAATATTTACATACCCGATATGCTTCGGCTGAGCTAACAGAAAGCGAGATTGACAGCATTATTCTCTCTTTACGCACAGTAGGCGGAACATTGTATGAAGCAAATAAAGCAGTGATGTCTATGATAATAGATGGATTTGTATTCAATCGGGAAAATAAGGATAAGAAAGACATCTTGATTGAGTTAATAAACTATGCGGAACCGGAAAAGAATATTTTTAAAATTGTAAACCAGTTGGAGATAGAAGGATATAACTATCAGACTCGGATACCAGATGGTATTATTTATATTAATGGGCTTCCCCTTATTGTATTGGAATTTAAAACTGCAGTACAGGAAAACACGACGATAATGGATGCATACACGCAATTGACAGTTCGATACCAGAGAGATATCCCTGAAATTTTCAAATACAATGCATTTGTAGTAATTAGCGACGGGGCAAATAGTAAATATGGCTCACTATTTACACCATATGAATTTTTCTATGCATGGAGAAAGGTTCATGATGATGACAAAGAAAAGGATGGCATCAACTCTTTGTTTACTATGATAGAGGGTTTATTTTCACAGGACAGGCTTCTTGCAGTAATAAAGAATTTTATCTACTTTCCTGATTCTACAGACAGTAATTTGAAAATAGTATGTCGCTATCCACAATTTTTTGCCGCCAATAATTTGTATGAAAATGCGAAGGCACAAAGGAAGACAGGAAGGAACTGGACAGGCAGTTTAAAAATGTAAAATCCAATTTCAAGATAGCCATTGTAGTAGATATGTGGCTGACGGGATTTGATGTGCCGTGTCTTGATACGATTTATATTGACAAATCGATTCAGCAGCATACATTGATACAGACCATTTCCAGAGTAAACCGCGTCTATGAGGGCAAGGATAGAGGATTGATTGTCGATTATATTGGCATCAAGAAAAATATGAATATTGCACTTTGCAAATATACAAATTATGAGAAAGAGGAATTGGACGATATTAGTCGGGCAGTAACAATTGTGCTGGATCAGCTTGAAGTATTAGACCAAATGTTTTGTAATTTCAGTGCGAAAGATTACTATGAAGGAAGTCCGGTTGAACAGTTAAATTGTTTAAATAGAGCAGTAGAGTATGTGCAGCTGACACAGGATTTGGAAGTTCGATTTATGGCAGCAGTGAAGAAGATGAAGCAGGCATTTAATCTGTGCAGCTCAAGTGAACAGTTTACAAATACACATATTGAAAAATTGCATTTTTATCAAGCAGTGCGTTCCATATTGTTTAAACTGACAAAAGGAAATGCGCCGGATATTTCTCAGATGAATGCCAAAGTCCGCAAACTACTGGATGATGCGATACAGTCTGATGGCATTGAAGAATTGTTTGAAACAGGAAAGCATATAGAAGTTGATATTTTTAGCGATGAATATATGGCGCGAATTGAAAAAATTAACATGCCGAACACGAAAATCAAAGCGTTGCAGAGATTATTGTCCTATGCTATTGAGGAATTTAGGCGGGTAAACAAAATCAAAAGTGTTGAATTTGCCGAGAGAATGAGAGCAGTTGTTGACGCTTATAATAATCGAAGGAAGGAGGGAGCTTTTGCAAATGAGATTCTTGACGATGTGGCAAACCAGCTTGCAGATTTATTACATGAATTGAAGGCGGAAAGAAATTCTTTTCAAGATGTGGGAATTGATTATGAGGAAAAAGCTTTTTATGATATTTTACTTGCAGTGTCAAAAAAGTATGCGTTTGAATATCCAAATGACAAGATGATTGAATTGTCCAAAGAGATTCGGGTAGTTGTAGATGACAAAGCAAAATATACAGACTGGTCTACCAAAGAGGATATCAAGGCTACTCTGAAAGCGGATTTGACTGTTTTACTTGATAAATATGGTTCCCCGCTATCTGCAATTGATGATGTTTATAAAGAAGTGTTGGAACAAGCGGAAAATTTTAAGAAGTATGCAAAATAGTGTAATGCAAGAGGAAATAAGCTGTTATTGGCGCACAGGTTATGTGACGCGTAGAGAAGGATTTTTTATGAAATGGAAAAAATTTACGATTAAAACGATTACAGAGGCAGAGGATATTATTATTAGCACATTGTATGATATTGGCTTAGAGGGGGCACAGATTGAGGATAAGATTCCACTGACCCCATTGGAAAAAGAACAAATGTTTGTAGATATTTTACCGGATGCGCCAGAGGATGACGGAATTGCATATTTGAGCTTTTTTGTTGAAGAAAATGAGAACAATCTGATAAATACAGATGAAATAACGGCAAATATTCACAGGGAACTTGACATACTTCGCAACTTTATGGATGTCGGTGAAGGGACAATTATGGTTTCGGAGACGGAGGACATTGATTGGATTAATAACTGGAAGCAGTTTTTTCATCAATTTTACATTGATGATCTGCTTGTGATTCCCTCGTGGGAAGAGATTCAGCCAGCAGACAGAGATAAAAAAGTTCTTCATATTGATCCGGGAACAGCATTTGGAACAGGGATGCATGAGACAACACAGCTTTGCATTCGCCAGTTAAAAAAATATATCACACCAAAGACAGAACTGCTTGATGTGGGGACAGGCAGCGGCGTTCTTGCGATTATTTCACTTCTGTATGGAATCAAACATGCAGTTGGCACAGACCTCGACCCTTGTGCAATAGAGGCAGTGCAGGAAAATATGGCAGCAAACAATATTGCGCCAGAGTGCTTTGAAATGATGATTGGGAATCTTATCACAGACAAGATAGTGCAGGATAAAGTTGGCTATGAGAAGTATGATATTGTTGTCGCAAATATTTTGGCAGATGTGCTTGTGCCGCTTACCCCTGTGATTGTCAATCAACTCAAGCCAGGTGGGGTGTATATTACTTCTGGCATTATTGATAACAAAGAACAGATAGTGCGTGATGCCGTGGAAGCTGCGGGGCTTGAGGTTATCGAAGTTACTTATCAAGGCGAGTGGGTAAGTGTTACAGCACGCAAATAAAATAGGAATTAGTACGACAAATGAAGTTCAGATGGGAGAAAAACAAATGATTGTTGAAAATGAATTTCCGATTTTGGAGTATAGTACAGAACGAAATGCAATAATTAATCCCGGATGGAGAGGGGAACAGCAAAAGGGACCTTTTCCGCGGCTGTGTATTATGACATTTTTTAAGGAGGTATTTGATTCGTTTGTTGAACAATACCACGGCGAGATTATTGGTACCTATATTTCGGAGATGAGACCATTTCACGCATATAAACTTAACTATAAAGATATGGAAATCTGTGTAATTCAAGCAGTTGTAGGTTCTGGCTCTATTTCAATGATGACGGACTGGCTATATGGGGAAGGCGTTGAAGTGTTGTTGTGTTGTGGAGGATGCGGTGTGTTGGCGAATATTCCAGCAGGAGATAGTATCATTCCAATTCGTGCATTAAGAGATGAAGGGGCTTCCTATAAATATTTGCCGCCAAGCAGATATATTGAATTAGATGAGGAGCCTGTAAAAGTTTTTGAGCAGGTTTTGACAGAATATAAAATACCATATAGAAAGTGCACTACATGGTCTACAGATGGCTTTTATCGGGAGACAAAAGAAATGGTAGAGCATAGAATCCAGCAGGGATGTCAAACAGTGGAGATGGAATGTTCTGCTATGGCAGCAATTGCAAAATACCGCAATAAAGTTTTCGGACAGCTTTTGTACAGTGGAGATATACTGGTGGGAAATGAAGAATATGATGACAGAGGTTGGAACACAAATCTTTCTGCGCGGGAAAAGATTTTTCAAGTGACGCTGGAAGCATTACTTCGACTTTGATATAGATATAGAGGTAAAGTTTATGTATCATTTTTTTGTGGAGCCTTCTCAGATTAATGACAAGCGCATTGTTATCACAGGTGATGATGTGAATCATATTAAAAATGTAATCCGTCTTAAGCAGGGCGATGAAATTAGCATCAGCAATGGAATAGATGGCAGAGAGTATCGATGCGGGATTGCGGAGATTTCAGATTTAGAGGTTGTGTGTGCGCTTCGTTTTATTAAGGAAGAAGGTGTGGAGTTGCCCGCTAAGGTATTTCTTTTTCAGGGATTGCCTAAGGGTGACAAAATGGAGTTTATTATTCAAAAGATGGTGGAGCTTGGTGTGCATGAAATAATTCCAGTGTCTATGAGTCGTTGCGTGGTGAAGCTCGACACAAAAAAAGCAGCGGCAAAAAAAACACGTTGGCAAGGCATTGCGCAGGCTGCTGCCAAGCAGAGCCGTCGCGCGATTGTGCCAAGGGTGCATGAAGTTATGAGCTATAAGGAAGCATTGTTGTATGCAAAAAGTATGGATGTCAAGCTAGTTCCCTATGAGATGGAAGAAATGCTGGATGGGGCGTCTGGCATGGAAGGCACAAGACAGTTGATCGACCATATAGAACCAGAGCAGTCAGTTGCTATTTTTATTGGTCCAGAGGGCGGATTTGAAGAAAGTGAGATTCAGGCAGCAATAGATTGTGACATAAAACCTATTACATTAGGAAGAAGGATTTTGCGCACCGAGACGGCGGGCATGACGGTTATGGCATGGATTCTATATCGACTGGAAAAATAGAATAGTAGAAATTAATGTTTTTATTGCGCAAACATTGTCGTTCTGTTATGATGAAATATGTCGCATAAACAGGATTTTGAGTCACAAAAATAGAAAAAACTGCATATTTATATAAATATGATAGTTTAGGTAATATATGTTTGAAGGTGTGAATATGATGGAAGTTTATCTTGACAACTCAGCAACAACCAGATGTTTGCCGGAAGTTGCTGCGCTTATGACACGAATTATGTGTGAGGAGTATGGAAATCCTTCAAGTATGCACAAAAAGGGTGTGGAGAGCGAAAAGTATGTGCGCTATGCCAAAGAAGTTATTGCAAAATGCATGAAAGTACAAGAGAAGGAAATACTTTTTACATCAGGAGGAACCGAATCGGACAATATCGCATTAATCGGTGGTGCATATGCCAACTGCAGGGCGGGGCGGCATATTATAACGACGCGCATAGAACACCCTGCGGTTTTGCAGACATGTGCTTATCTCGAAGAACAAGGCTTTGCTGTGACATATCTTCCTGTGGATGCAAAAGGGGTAATTTCGCTTGTCAACCTAGAGCGGGCAATGACCAAAAACACAATTCTGGTATCGATTATGCATACCAACAATGAAGTTGGTGCTGTGCAGCCAATTGAGCAGGCAGGGGAACTGATTAAACGCATGAATCCTAACACTTTGTTTCATGTGGACGCTGTGCAAGGTTTTGGAAAGTGCAGGATTTATCCCAAGCGCATGCACATTGACTTGCTGTCTGTCAGCGCACACAAAATACATGGACCAAAGGGTGTTGGCTTTTTGTATATCGACGAAAGGGCAAAAGTGCGGCCCATTATTTTTGGTGGCGGGCAGCAGAAAGGAATGCGCTCTGGTACGGAGAATGTTCCGGGTATTGCAGGAATGGCAAGGGCAATCGAGGAAATTTTTTCTGATTTAGATGAAAAAATAGAGTATTTATATAGTATCAAGGAGCGATTTGTGGAGGGTGTGCGCGCTTTGGACGGCATTCGGCTTAACGGTCCTGTAGGGCGTGACGGTGCGCCGCATGTTGTGAGTGTGTCCATACAAGGTGTGCGCAGTGAGGTGATGTTACATGCGTTAGAGGACAAGGGAATTTATGTGTCCGCAGGCAGTGCGTGTTCCTCTAACAAGCCATCTACATCGGCAACGCTAAAGGCAATTGGTGTTGAAAAACAATATCTTGACACGACACTGCGTTTTAGTTTCAGTTTGTATACAACAGAAGCAGACATTGACTATACAGTGAACTGCCTAAGTGAATTGCTGCCAATGCTCAGAAAATACACCCGCAAATAGGATAATAGACTTTCAAAGCCTTTTGCACTGGAGAGTGCAAGAGGCTATGATAACATCATGGAGGGAAATATGTACAAATCATTTTTAATAAAGTACGCCGAGATTGGTGTGAAGGGGAAGAATCGATATCTGTTCGAGGACAAATTATGTGAGCAGATTCGCTATGCGCTGACACGCTGCGAGGGCACATTTGAGGTTACAAAATCTCAAGGAAGAATCTATGTCAATGCGCTTTCGGCATTTGATTATGAGGAGACAATAGAACAGTTAAAGAGCGTGTTCGGTATCACAGGTATCTGTCCTGTTGTTCACGTGGAAGATGAAGGATTTGAAAAACTTTGCGCAGATGTCATTGATTATATGAATGCGGTGTATCCTGATAAGAAGTTTACTTTTAAGGTTGATGCGCGTAGAGCACGCAAAAATTATCCAAAAAATTCTATGGAAATTAATTGTAACATTGGAGAAGCACTGTTGGATGCATTTCCAGAGATGCATGTTGATGTACATAAACCAGACGTAATGCTGCACATAGAGGTGCGTGAAAAAATATATATTTACTCGACAGTTATTGCGGGTCCCGGTGGGCTTCCTGTCGGGACGAACGGAAAAGGTATGTTGCTTTTGTCGGGTGGCATTGACTCGCCGGTTGCGGGCTATATGATTGCAAAGCGCGGTGTGAAGATTGACGCAGTATATTTTAATGCGCCCCCCTACACAAGCGAGCGTGCGACACAGAAGGTAATTGACCTTGCACGAATCGTCTCCAAATACAGTGGTCCAATACAGTTGCACATTATCAACTTTACGGATATTCAATTGTATATTTACGACCAGTGCCCGCACGATGAACTTACAATTATTATGCGTCGCTATATGATGCGGATTGCGGAGGAGATTGCGAAAAAAAGCGGCTGTCTCGGATTGATTACAGGAGAGAGCATTGGACAGGTGGCTTCACAGACAATGCAATCACTGATGGCGACAAATGATGTGTGTACAATGCCAGTCTATAGACCGTTAATTGGATTTGACAAGCAGGAGATTATAGAAGTTTCGGAGAAGATTGATACATATGAGACCTCAATTCAACCCTATGAGGACTGTTGTACAATTTTTGTGGCAAAGCACCCTGTTACGAAACCAAATCTCAATGTGATACGGATTCACGAGAGAAATCTTGATGAAAAAATAGATGCGCTGGTAAAGACAGCGTTGGAAACGGATGAAGTGATAGAGATCGTATCAAAATAAATGCGCAGAAACAAAAACCGAGTACATTTTCATGCACTCGGTAAATGCTTCAATTGGACAAGATACAGTTATGTATTTACATGAAATTATACTAAGTATGGTTTCAATACTTCCATAATCTCATCTGTGCCGCCCTCAGCATGGATATTTAGATCAATTGGCTTAGAGAGGTCTAAGCTGAAGATACCCATGATAGACTTTGCATCAATAACGTATCTGCCTGAAACAAGGTCAAAATCATAATCGAACTTTGTGATATCGTTAACGAAAGACTTTACCTTATCAATAGAGTTTAAAGAAATCTGAACTGTTTTCATTCTGATTTACCTCCTTTTATTATCCCTTCCTTTTAATAATAAAGGGAAACAGTGGAAAAGTCAACTACAGATAAAAAACAGTTGTCATGAAAATTGACGAAAATAAACTAAAAATATGTACAAATTGACATTGGTGCTAAAATTTGTTTCTATTAAAGAGTTATATTTGTGTAATATGATTTTAGGAAAGGATAACCATAAAAATGAAAACAGTAGCATATCACAATTTGGGCTGTAAAGTAAATGCCTACGAGATGGATGCCATGCTTGAGTCGTTGCGGGAGCATGGATATCAGATTGTACCATTTGAAGGAAAAGCGGATATTTATATTGTGAATACTTGTACAGTCACAAATATTGCAGACAGAAAGAGCAGACAGATGCTGCACAGGGCAAAAAAGACCAACCCTGAGGGAATTGTCGTGGCAGTTGGCTGTTATGTCCAGTCTGATACACAAGCTGTGGAGGCGGACAGCGCTGTGGACCTTTTAATTGGAAATAATAGAAAAAAAGACTTGGTTAAAATTCTTGAAAACTATATGAATGGTGTGGTTCAGGAGAACGTAATTGACATTTATCATGCATCGGAGTACGAGGAAATGCAGATAACATCGACTGTAGAGCACACACGGGCTTATATTAAGATACAGGACGGGTGCAACCAGTTTTGTACATATTGTATGATACCCTATGCGCGGGGGCGTGTTAGATGCAGGGCAAAGGAATCTATTCTCAAAGAGATTAAGGGACTTGCAGCTGCAGGATACAAGGAATTTGTATTGACAGGAATCCATATTAGTTCTTATGGTATAGAGGAATTGTTGTCCTTGATGCAGGCAATCGATATGATAGAGGGTGTGGAGCGAATCCGTCTTGGCTCGCTTGAACCACGTATTATCACAGAAGATTTTGTAAGAGAGTTGTCTGTGCTTATGCATCTTTGTCCTCATTTTCATCTGTCACTTCAGAGTGGTTGTGATAGCGTGTTAAAGCGTATGAATCGCCATTATACGGCGAAGGAGTATTTAGAGGGGGTTTGGCTGCTGCGTAAGTATTTTGATAATCCGGCGATTACAACGGATGTGATTGTGGGATTTCCGGGAGAAACAGAACTAGAGTTTGATATTACTAGACAATTTGTTGAGTTGGTTGGATTCTATGAAATGCATATTTTTAAGTATTCCAAAAGGCGGGGCACGAAAGCAGCGGTGATGCCAGCTCAGGTATCAGAAGAGATTAAGACGCACAGAAGCAATGTGCTACAAGCTATCGAATTGCAGGATTCAAAGGCGTTTCGTGCCTCTTATATAGGAAAAGACAAACAGGTGTTATTTGAGGAAAAAAAAGTTCTTTCAGGAAAGGAATACTGGATTGGGCATACAAAAGAGTATGTGAAAGTGGCTTGCGAGGTGGAAGGCAAAATATTGGAAAATCAATTGATTACAGGAAAAATCAAAGGATTCTTACAAGATGATATTCTGATAATGTAATAGTTTAGCCATGCAGAATTGATTGTGCAAGTTGTACGTAGGAGCTTGCTCACTAAGGGCAATTTATACAATTAATTCTATATGGACGCCCAATATGAAATAAATTGTCAGCAAAGATCTAATATCATTGATGAAAGTATATATTCTGGCGACTTATGAATGGCATGGCGAAATTGTTACATATAATAGGTTGGGATATTTTTTATGTGTAGACCTGTGCAGAGGAAATAAGCCGCTATAGCGGCGTACAGGTCGTGCGGCAAGTAGGGGAAAATTTTTTCCCCTACTCGATTTTGGTGCTAACTCTTGAATTTTGGACAGAATTAAGTTATGATAAATATAACAGTGCAAAAATACGGAAGCTCATCGATTGGAAGGAGCATAGAGAATGGAAGATTTAACACGTACACAATTTATACAGTTAATGCCGGAGGATCTCGGAGAGACTGCCTCGGTCAAGGATGTGATAGCTTCTGTCTATGCTGCTCTTACAGAGAAGGGGTACAATCCAGTAAATCAGATTGTTGGTTATATCATGTCAGGAGACCCAACCTATATCACAAGCCATAAGGGCGCGAGAGCGATGATTATGAAAGTGGAGCGGGACGAGCTTGTAGAGGAGATGCTTCGGTCTTACATTCGCAATGCAGGTTGGAACAAAACGGGACGGTTTTAGAGATTGATTGACCAATATGGAGAGATACATGAGAAAAATGGGACTAGATTTTGGAGCAAAAACAGTGGGGGTGGCGGTGAGCGACCCACTGCTGATTACGGCGCAAGGGATTGAGATTGTACGCAGAAAGTCTGAGAGCAAGCTGCGTCAGACTCTGGCAAGGATTGAGGAATTAATTATAGAGTACGAGGTAGATGAAATCGTGCTAGGTTATCCTAAGAATATGAATGACACAGAGGGAGAACGAGTGGAAAAGACACTTGCCTTCAAAGAAATGCTGGAGAGAAGGACGGGTCTTGATGTACAGCTGTGGGATGAACGTTTGACCACAGTCGCAGCGGATAAAGCGATGATGGAAGCCGGTATAAGACGTGAGGAGCGAAAAGAGCACGTTGATAGGATAGCGGCAGTTTTTATTTTACAGGGATATTTGGACTATCTGAAAAATAAGGAAAGGTTTGGACAATAAGAATGGAGAGAATTGCCTTTAAGATGGATGGGGAAGATGCAATGGTAGATTTTTATGTACTGGAGCAGACAACCATTGGAGGGGTGACTTATATTCTGGTGACAGATGCGGAAGAAGAGGATGATGGCGAGGCATATATTTTGAAGGCTTCCCCCGAAGCAGACGGCGATGAGCAGGTTTACTGTATGGTGGAGAATGAAGAGGAACTTGCGGCTGTGGCGGGTGTTTTTGAAAATATGTTGGATGACATCGACCTGATCGAATAAAAATATGATAGGAGGCTTATTTTGAAACAGAACAAACAACAAAATACGGCAAAGCTGAAGATTATACCTTTAGGAGGTCTTGAGCAGATTGGAATGAACATTACTGCCTTTGAGTATGAAGACAGTATTATTGTGGTGGATTGCGGTCTGAGTTTTCCGGCAGATGATATGTTAGGGGTAGATCTCGTGATACCAGATATCACTTACCTGAAAAATAATCAGGATAAGGTGAAGGGATTCGTGATTACGCATGGGCACGAGGATCATATTGGCGCGCTTCCATACGTGCTAAGGGAACTCAATGTGCCGGTATATGCTACAAAACTGACAATGGGCATTATCGAGAACAAATTAACAGAACACAATCTGATTCATAATGTGCGCAGGAAAGTGGTTAAATTCGGGCAAAATATCAATCTTGGCTGCTTCAGGATTGAGTTTATTAAGACAAATCACAGTATTGTGGATGCGGCTGCGCTGGCAATCTATTCACCCGCAGGGATTGTGGTGCATACAGGAGACTTTAAGGTGGATTACACTCCTGTGTACGGTGATGCGATAGATTTGCAGCGTTTTGCAGAGCTTGGCAAAAAGGGCGTGCTGGCATTAATGTGTGATAGTACCAATGCGGAACGGCAGGGATTTACACCCTCTGAGAAAAAGCTAGGTCCAGTTTTTGATATGCTTTTTGAGGAACATAAAAAGACCAGAATCATTATTGCGACCTTTGCATCCAATGTGGACCGAGTACAACAGATTATCAATACAGCAGATAAGTTTGGTCGAAAAGTGGTGGTTGAGGGCAGGAGCATGGTCAACATTATAGAGACCGCATCCAATCTCAACCGCATCAGTATCCCAGAAAATACTGTGATTGATATTGAGCGTTTGAAAAATTATCCAAAGGACAAGACGGTCATTATCACGACGGGAAGTCAAGGGGAGAGCATGGCGGCGCTCAGCCGTATGGCAAGTGGTATGCACAAAAAGATTTCGATTGGAAAGGGTGATACAGTTATCTTTTCGTCCAATCCAATACCGGGCAATGAAAAGGCGGTTACAAAGGTTATCAACGAGTTATTTAAAAAGGGTGCAGATGTAATTTTTCAGGATACGCATGTCTCTGGGCATGCTTGTCAGGAGGAAATCAAGTTAATTTACACACTTACAAAACCCAAATATGCGGTTCCAGTGCACGGGGAGTATAAGCATTTGAAAGCGCAGGCAAAAATTGCAATGGATTTGGGTATTGATAAAGATGACGTTTTTATTTTGCAGTCTGGCGATGTGTTGTCACTGGATGACAACAGTGCGAGCATTACAGGAAAGGTTCCAGTTGGCGCAGTGCTTGTAGATGGGCTTGGTGTTGGCGATGTTGGCAATGTGGTGCTCAGAGATCGGCAGCATCTTGCGGAGGATGGTATTTTGATTGTGGTGTTGTCCTTGGATGGCACATCGGGCGAACTGCTTGCAGGACCAGATATTGTTTCGAGAGGGTTTGTGTATGTTAAGGAGTCGGATGAACTTCTTGACGAGGCACGCAAATTAATCGAGAAAGGAGTGCTTGGCTGTCTCAAGAAAAACATTACAGACTGGGGCAAGATTAAAGGTACTATCAAGGATACGTTGGGTGAGTTTGTGTGGAAAAAGACAAAGAGACGCCCTATGATACTTCCTATTATTATGGAGATATAAAATAGCTGTGTGCAGGCAGGGAGGAAAGGGTATGGATGTAAAACAGTTATTGGGAGCGGTTTCCGCGACAATTATTAAAATTGCAGTGGCAGCAGTGATTATTGTCGCGGTGTTCCGTCTTGCAGTATACGCATATGATTTCGGATATCAGGTATTTGCAGATATGCCTGTGAGTGAAGGAGAAGGCAGAACAGTCAGTGTGGTGATATCTGAGGGGCTGGGAAACAGAGAGCTTGCCAAGATGCTTGAGCAGAAGGGGCTGGTCAATGATGCGAACGTGTTCTACATTTATGATCTGCTTTCTGATTACAGGAAAAAAGAGCTGAAACCGGGTACTTATGAGTTAAGTACAGCGATGAATGCTGAGGAAATACTTGAAATACTGTGTGATGAGAAAAAGGAGCAGGAAGAGAAGTAAATTTCCTTTGCATGGATCTGTGTATCAAAAGGGCAGTGTCTGCCCTTTTTGATTTGGTGGTATTTCTCTGTGGAGGACAATGATGAATGAGAGAATGTTGACATTTATACACTCTTTTGACAGTGAGAAACCGGCGTATCTCGCCGCGTTAGAACGCTATGCAAGAGAGACAAATGTACCGATTATCAGACCACAGATGCAAAGTCTTCTGAGGTTATTAGTTACATGGGGGCGTCCCATGAAAATTTTAGAAGTGGGAACAGCCATTGGATTTTCGGCACTTCTAATGAGTGAATATGCACCCAAAGGCTGTCATATCACGACAATTGAAAAATATGAAAAACGAATACCAATTGCGAAGGAGAATTTTGAAAAGGCGCAAAAATCGGATTGTATCACACTTCTTGAGGGGGATGCTGCTGAGGTTTTGGCGTCATTAAAGGAGGATGGCACCTTTGACTTGATATTTATGGATGCAGCCAAGGGGCAATATATCAATTTTCTGCCCGATATTCGGCGATTATTGTCGCCAAAAGGATTGCTGGTGTCGGATAATATCTTACAGGATGGAGAGTTGATAGAATCCAAGTATGCAGTGATTCGCAGAAACCGTACAATTCACAACAGAATGCGCGCTTATCTATATGAGTTGACACACTGTGAAGAACTTGAGACAACAATATTACCGATTGCGGATGGAGTGACGCTCTCCGCAAAAAGGGATGCACAGGTAGTGAATAAAATAGGAGATGAGGAAGAATGGACAATAAAATAGTAAAAAAACCGGAGCTTTTAGTTCCAGCGAGCAGTCTGGAAGTGTTAAAGATAGCGGTTGTGTTTGGAGCGGATGCTGTGTATATTGGCGGGGAGGCATTTGGACTGCGTGCAAAGGCAAAAAACTTTTCTAGCCAAGAGATGACAGAAGGAATCCAGTTTGCACATAAGCATAATGTAAAAGTTTACGTGACAGCAAATATCCTTGCGCACAATGATGACCTTGAGGGTGCCAGAGAGTATTTTAAGGAATTAAGGGAGATGAAGCCAGATGCGCTGATTATATCCGACCCCGGAATGTTTCTGATTGCGCGGGAAATTTGCCCTGAGATAGAAATTCATATTTCCACACAGGCAAACAATACCAACTATAAAACATATCAGTTTTGGTGGGAGCAAGGGGCGAAGCGTGTTGTGTCTGCAAGGGAACTTTCACTCATAGAAATTAGAGAGATTCGCAATCAAATTCCAGAGGAGATGGAAGTTGAGAGTTTTGTCCACGGGGCGATGTGTATTTCTTATTCTGGAAGATGCTTGTTATCTAACTACTTTACGGGACGCGATGCCAACCAAGGGGCATGCACCCATCCATGTCGCTGGAAATATGCTGTGGTTGAGGAGACACGCCCGGGAGAATATCTTCCAGTCTATGAGAATGAGCGTGGAACTTATATATTTAATTCTAAAGATTTGTGCATGATTGAGTATATTCCTGAGTTAGTAAGTGCAGGGATAGACAGCTTAAAAATAGAAGGACGTATGAAGACAGCGCTCTATGTAGCATGTGTGGCGCGCACTTACCGGAAAGCAATTGACGACTTTTTTGTGTCGGAGGAGACATACCGTAAAAATATGGAATGGTATAAGGAAGAAATCTCCAAGTGTACCTACCGCCAATTTACAACGGGATTTTATTTCGGAAAACCAGATGACCATACACAAATTTATGATAACAATACGTATGTCAATGAGTATGTATATCTTGGCGTTGTAGAATCCGTGGATGAGCGCGGGTGTGCGAGATTTGAACAGAAGAATAAATTTTGTGTGGGAGATACGATTGAGATAATGAAGCCGGATGGACGCAATATCCATACCAAAGTGCTTGCTATGTACAATGAAGAAGGAGAACTGGTGGAGAGCTGCCCACACTCACGACAGATTTTGTATGTCGAGCTTGCGGACAAGCCAGAGGCATATGATTTGATGCGCGTCGAAAATGTGCGATAGCAGGGCGTAATCACACAAAAATAGATGTATATTTTGTTGATAATATAGTAGTCTTTTGAAATAAAAGTGTTGTCTATGAAAACAATCGGATACAAGGGAGATTCCTCTCGTATCCGATTGTTTTATTTTTGAAAGAAAAGAAAAAACAATTAAAATTGTTGAAATAAAAGTTGACAAACGCGTAAAACACTGTTAATATAAAAGTACAAACTTTTGAAACAACAAAAATATGAAAGCAATACTTTTAAAACAAAAGTAGTGGTTGAAGAAGTTGTAGAAAATGTTACAATGAAAGGAGGAACACAGTATGAAGCTGAGAGATGAAAAGACATAGGTTTATGGGAGGTAGCAGTATGGATGCAATGGAACAGCGCAGGAATATGATCGTAGAACTGGTGAATCAGAGTGGAAATATTAGTTTTGCTCAGTTAAAGAAGAAGATTCCCCAGATATCTGAGATGACGCTGCGCACAGACTTAAAGGCTCTTGATGAGGCGAAACGAATTGTGCGAGTGCACGGTGGTGCAAAGTCCGTGGATGTGGTTATAGGTACAGATGATATGTTGAGCAGGAGACAAGTGCGAAATATCGAGTCAAAGCAGTTAATTACACAGAAAGCGTTGGAGTTTTTGCGGAAAGATACGACGATTTTTCTGGATTCTGGCAGCACAACGACAATGCTTGCCGCAAGCATTCCAGATCAATCTAGTTTAATCTATACCAATTCTTTAACATGTGCAATGGAACTTGGCAGACTGACAAAGCCAGCTGTGCATGTACTTGGTGGGAAGATGAATCAGTATAGTATGAGCGTATGCGGGATACATACTATTCAGGAGGTACAGCGGATTAATTTTGATCAGGCGTTTATGGGTGTTACAAGCTATTGTGACCAGACAGGATTTAACTGCGGTGTAGATGAGGAAGCTGTACTAAAAAAGACTGTCATGCGTCAGGCAGAACAAGTGATTCTTCTGATGGATTCTTCCAAGGTAGGTGTAAAGAATACATACTCTTTCTGTGAATTGAGTGATGTGGATGTCATTATATCAGATGACAATCTTCCAGAGGAATTTCTTGAGGACTGCAAGAGACGCGGCGTGCAAGTTGTTTAAGCTAATTGAGGAGACGAACCGAATACATTAAATGAGGTTTAGTATGAAAAATGGTGTTCAACGTTTTGGCAAATTTCTCTCGGCAATGATTATGCCGAATATTGGTGCGCTGATTGCGTTTGGATTTCTCGCAGCGTTTTTTAATGGAAGTGGGTGGATTCCTCATGAGGGATTTGCAACAATTTTTTCAGCAATTTTAGTTTATTTGATTCCGATTTTGATTGCCTCGACAGGTGGGAAACTAATCGGAGGGGAGCGAGGCAGTATTGTCGGTGCGATTGCAGTTGTCGGTGCAATTATGAGTGACCCAAACACGACAATGCTGATGGCGGCAATGATTGTAGGACCATTGTCCGGATTCTGTATTAAAAAATTTGACAAGGCTATGGAAGGTCATATGCCAGCAGGTTTTGAGATGCTAATCAATAATTTTTCTGTGGGCATTCTTGGCATGATTCTTGCTATGGTGAGTTACCTTGTCATTGGTCCGCTTATGAACTTACTTTTGGCAGTGTTGACGGCAGGGGTTAATGTCTTGGTAGAGCATAGTATGTTACCACTAATCGCAGTGTTTATTGAGCCGGCAAAGGTGCTGTTTCTAAACAATGCAATTAACCACGGTATTTTTACGCCAATTGCTACAGCGCAGGCAGCGGAGACAGGCAAGTCCATTATGTATATGCTGGAGGCAAATCCAGGACCTGGACTTGGTGTATTGCTGGCATACATGTTTTTCTGTGAGGACAAAAAGACAAAGCAGTCAGCGCCAGGGGCAGTCATTATCCATCTGTTAGGTGGTATTCACGAAATTTATTTTCCTTATATATTAATGAATCCTCTAGTAATTATTGCGCCGATTGTCGGCAATATCGCAGCAATTTTCTGGTATAACATGACTGGTGCAGGGCTGGTTGGACCGGCATCGCCAGGTTCGCTTATCGCATATCTAATGATGGCGT